>JBCCHB010000099.1:0-62966 GCA_039028975.1 Chloroflexota bacterium | reverse complement strand
GTGCCTCTACTTTCTGTGATATCCGTAGTTACATCTCTACCGCTCGTAAACAGGGGGCCAATGTCATCTCCGCTCTTTTCGGCGCTTTGACTCGCACTCCTTTCGTCCCAACTCCCTCCAATATGCTCTAGCCAGTTACGTTTTATTTAAGAGAAGTAAGTATAAAAATCGATTCCGCAGCATGGCCAAATTCTGGCCGCTTATGTAGTGGTTGCTCCGGCCCAGCTAACAGCAGTTGGCTGAAAGCTTTTTTGACATAGAGCTGAGTATAATTGTCAGCTAATGTGGCTTACTGTCAGCTTATTGACTGGCTTACGTCATCCTTTTAGCCACCCTAGCGAATATGCTTATAGGGAAGTCAAAACACTCCGACTCATCATCTTATCAGATTCCTTCTGAAAATCCCTTCCAGACGTAACCTTTATCTTTTACACCCAGCCTTCAAGATTTACATCCATTTCTGGGTCGAGCCATTCTCAGTAGAAGATGCTACGCATCTGTAACCAAACGCAACCGTGGAGCCAGCATGCCTATGTGCGGCACGAGGTGTTACTACTACGCTTCACTCTACTGATGCCGGATAAACCTACCAAGGGGCTGGGAAACTTCAATCTACTCTATTCAAAATTTTTAGGAGATTCAACACATGGAAGCTTTACTCCCTCTGATTATTCAATTGCTGAGCGGTGCTGTTGGCGGGAACGTAGCAGGTGGCTTGCTGAAGAATTCATCCCTTGGCGTTCTTGGTAATTCTATTGCCGGTATTGCAGGTGGTGGTCTTGGTGGCGTCATTCTTAACACGCTACTTGGCACAGCCATGGGTAGCGGCGGCATGGATATCGGCAGCATCATTAGCATGATTGCCAGCGGTGGTGTAGGTGGCGGTGTCGTAATGGTCGTTATTGGTTTGATTCGTAGCCTTTTCACTCGGGCCACAGCATAGTCCCAAATCCCTTTCAAGCCATTAACTGATTTACATAAACGCCCCCACGTTCAAGACGCTGTCTGCATGAAAGAAGAGACCCCTAGAATCATACCGATTCTAGGGGTTTTATTTGTCTTGCTAAATCATTCATTTGACATATATTTTAGCAAATGTGACTACATGTTGCCGCCCCGCATGCAGTAATTCACAAATTCAGCAACTTATGAGGCCCTTTGACGTGTATCGAGGATCGACTATTGATCTGAGGTAGAATCTCGCTAGCTCCTTGAAGCACATCAAGGGTTTTCAGCTTCCTGTGGGAATGATGTCAGGGTTATGGGTGTTCCTTTTCCGCCATGCAGATTATATATGATATATACTATGGCCAAGGCAACAAAGCCTTATAATCTTAACAATTGTAGATCTTAATTCCTCTACTCCCCACAGGAAGTAAATGGTAAGGGCTACTAGATATCGATAGGAGGGTTTCATGGTAAGCAGCGGACGATCCCTTTCTACCGGTCGCATTGCGGAAGTACTCAACGCCCGAGCGGTCCCGGTTTGGAACAAAGTTCTGGACATTTATGGCGCATTCTTTGCTCCAGCAGCAAATCACACGATTGGTCACACTCAGCGAAAGCGAATTCGCAACCCATTCGGTTGGCGGTTAACAGCCCTAATTATAGAGGCTGGCATTCTTCTGGCTGGTGTCCTCATAATTAGTGCCATGGGGCAAGTTGCCTTGGCAAGATTCAGCTCATGGAGCATTATTATTGGTTCTTTGCTACTATTGATTGGCATTGCCCAATCCTACAGCAAATTGAATCTAGCTACTCCTACCGAAGTACGGAAGGGGAAGAGCGAACGAGCGGAGAGCGTCGTTGCGGCCACCGCAAACTTGCAATCCCGTTATGCTGCATTTGTGACGATGATCTTCTGGATCGTTGTGGCGATTCTCCCGATTCTTGTTGGTATATCCATTCAGTCTGCCTTTGCTCTGTAGCATAAGTGGGTGGTCTGAACGATTTCACCTAAAACCTGTCGAGCACTTTACTGTAGAGCCTGTTGGCTCTGTGAACGATAGACAATTTATACTCAGCTCTGTTCCAAAACCGGAGCTTGGTCTCTCAAGTAGAGGCTATGAAAAACTCCGGTTTTGAAAACGACCGCAGAATAGAACAAGGAGGCTGGCGTTTGCCGGCCTTTTTGTTTGGGCGTCGTCCAAACAAATGTGGTATTGAATTGTTGTCGAATGCTCTTAGCTGTGAGTATAATCAGGGTCAGTAGTCCGCAGTCAGCTGGTCGCTTAGTCCGAAGCCGGCTCTATCGGTGTCCTTCCCATCGCGGTCTGCCCTGTAAATAAACACAGATTAGAAGATTACAAAGATAGAAAATCTGTGAAATCTTTGCGGTCTTTGTTCGATTTTCGTTCCTTTTGGCGCAGTCTGCTAGATATTAAATTACTGAGTATAGTGTACTGCGTCGAACGAGGAATCACTCGCTGACATTGGGAACAGCTATAATCGGCTCCGGTCGAGAACGATCGTCTTGTTTCTCTGCTAGATTCGGCTCCTTTTCAAAATGCAGTTTGGTCGCTTTGATAGACTCAAGGAGAACTATTCTTTTGAAAGCGACCAAAGCATAGAGTGTCGGCATACTACGGTTCCCAAAACGACTGCAGAATAATTGTCAATTGAACTCATTATGTCCACAATCCGATTAGAAAACATTACTCGGACTTTTGCCCCAACGAAGTCGCCATTGGGCAAGAGTGAACAGGCTATTGAAGATATTGAAATCACTTCAGCGCCACCCCGTACCGATGGGTTGGTTGCTGCACTCGATCAAGTGAGCCTAACCATACCTGATGGTAAGACGTTGGTTATATTGGGACCATCCGGCTGTGGGAAGAGCACTCTATTGCGGGTTGTTTGCGGCCTGGAAAGCGGCTATTCTGGACACGTCTACTACGATGATCGATGCATGGATGATCGCCCACCCAAAGATAGACATATTGGCATGGTCTTTCAAAATTATGCCCTCTATCCCCACTTTGAAGGTCACGGCAACCTCTCTTTCTTCTTCAGAGTGCGTAAGGTGGCCGATGAAGAGGCGGAAGAACGAATTCGCATCACATCAGAGATCATGGGCATCGGTTTCAAGCAGCTACTTGCCCGCAAACCAGGTACGCTTTCGGGGGGACAACAGCAGCGAGTTGCTATCGCTCGTGCAATTGTGCGAAACCCTGATCTTTTCCTCTTTGATGAACCCTTATCCAATCTCGATGCCAAGCTGCGGGTCCAAACCCGTACAGAAATTAAGCGACTTCTACGCAGATTCGGCATCACGGCCATCTACGTCACCCATGATCAGGTAGAGGCCATGGCTTTAGGCGATCTAGTTGCTGTGATGCGGAGCGGTCAAGTTGAACAGTTGGGGACATTCCAAGAACTTATGACAGAGCCAGCCAATACGTTCGTTGCCGGCTTCCTTGGCACGCCTCCTATGAATCTATTCGAAGGGGCTTCGTTGGCTGGAGATACTGTATCTTTGGGTGGTAGTTCAGTGAGTCTGTCAGATGAACGGCCGAATCAGCTGCTTAGTCATCCTCATCTGACGATTGGGGCGAGACCCGAAGATGCGATTCTGGGTGATAGCGATTCAGCTCACCTATCAGGGTTGAGTATAGGTGGAGATGTTCTGGTCATTGAGCCGGACTTTGCGCGCCAAAATCGGCTCGTCTATTTGCAGAATGGTGATTTGAATTTTGCTGCACAAGTCCCCCTTGACATTCCCCTTAATATTGGCAATACTATTGAGGTTACCTTTCCAGAGGAATCTCTATTCTACTTTGATGGCCATAGCGGTGAGCGAATCTGCTAAACGGCTGCGTGTCTAAAATGAGTCAACCGCGTTATAGAAAATCCCAGTAGAATGCACTAATTAGGAGCACAAGGAAGAGGATTGTTAGGAAAATTATTTTCTGCCGGTCTAAGGGTGGCTCCTTGTAGGGGGGGCGATTGCGAAAATGGCTCATTAGGTTTGGGCTTCTTTGGCGTGTGCAATCCATTGGGAGAACGTGCTGGCCGTCAGATTGGGGGCTTTAGGCATGAGGGTAGCTAATTGCTCTTTTGAGCAGCTAGCTAGGGCTTGGTAGGTAACAATACCAGAACGATACAATTGCTTTTCAATTGACCGGGTGATGCCTGGAATGAGCGTTAAATCATCTGGCGGCAAACCGTTATAGGAAACGCCCAAGCGACCAGTTGCCTCTGCCAACATGTGGGCTTGCTCTTTCCACTCTTCAACATTGACTTTGCCTGAAGCATTGGTAATCTCGCGCAGACGTTCTTTATCCGTCTGGCTCAATTGGTGCCATGTATAGATTCCATGGTCATAGAGCTTTTTTTGTGAGACCCGACCAATCCCCTTTATCTGATCTAAGTTATCTGGATATTCCTCTGAGATCTCATCGGCAACCTGGGGGGACTCCTCCCGATTCTCCGGATCTTCGTTGGGTGTCAGTTGCGAACTTGGGCTGGCCGTAAGATGCATGCTCCCCTTATCTAGCGTTTCCAGTTGGCTATCTGGCTCTTCAATATGATTTTGAGGGAGTACAGCTTCATCCGATTCTGTCACTGTTCCTTCTAGGGTATTTGGAATCGGCATAGACTCGAATGCTTCTTCTAATGTCTGTTCGAGAGCATTTTGAATGGGGATAGACTCAGCCGCCTCTTCTCGTGTTCCTTCTGAATGATCTGATTTGGTCTCTATCCTCGTCTCTTCTGCATAATTGGTAATAGGTATGGCCACAGAAATTGCTTCAGCTTCGTCAATCCTTTCTGTACGATCTGGCGTAATGGCCGCTTCCACTCGATCTATCGTAGAAGAAGCTGAATCTGCCGCTTGCTCAAATTTGCTTTGAAGCTGCTGGCGATATCTAGATTGGACAGGGCCTTTGCGGAATGAAATACGTTCGTCACTACCCCCTTCCATCCGATTTTTTTCTCTGACTGGCTCGACTTCTTCAGGCTGAACCACCTGTTGACTATCTAGCGACTGCTCAATCCCTATACTATGCTCGTTTTGAGCTGACCAGCTGGTAGGTGATGGGCTAGGTTCTCTGAGGCGGGCAAGCGTCTCTTCCACTTTGCTCCGAGTCTGCCAATCCTCTTGAGGGGGACTTCCATCAGGGATACCATTCTGCTGTTCATCATCCAATAAGGCCGCTTCACTTCTGTAGGCTGCAGCCGGTACCGTTGGTAATATCGGATCGTCAATCACCCTGGACGGTAGGGGGACTTGGCCGGTAGAGGCCTGAGCAACAGGCGATCCCCATTCCCTTTCACCGTTACCCTTATCATCTACGGTGGTCGTTGGATTTCTAGCGAGCTGATCTTCATTGTTCCGATTTCCATTGATCGGACTTCCATTGAGCATCCTTTTGCTACGGTAATAGTACCATTCCCAAATGGTGGATGTCGCAAAGCCGAGGATGAACCCAGCTAGGACTAACCATAGTATGTTTCGCATGATGATTTCTCCTCGGGCAGTACGGGCTTTGGAATGGCAGCTCCGTTTGCACGAATTTATGGCTATGGTTGTCGAGCCGCGCAAACACCCGGTAGAGGATGCTACGCATCTGTAACCAAACGCAACCGTATATGAGCATGTCCTCCGGCAGCACGGGCGTACCTATTTGCGACCTACTGACACTACTATATCATTTCACTGACAGGGCTGACAATTAGTACTCAGTAGTGGATCAGTTATTTAGGAGTTCTTCCGAAACCCCAACCCGTTTGAGTTCATCACCTATCCGTAATTTGAAGATTTCCAATGTAGGCACCGGCGGCTGAGTAAAATTAACCGTTTGAATCTGATCGTTGAGCTTGAGTACTTTTTCCGACCAGTGGTTGACAAGCCAGTGCCACTGTTCACGAATTTTTTCTTGCTCTTCCGCAATGTCAGAGTGGCTTAGCTTATCTTGAAAGTGTTCTGCGTACGCTTGGATTTCAGTGCGAAGCTGAGCAATGAGGTCCAGTACGATTTTACGGTCATTGATCCACTGAGGCGCAAGGTTATTGTCTTCCATCAAATCAAAAGCTAGCTGTCTGTCTCCCGCCAATGGGTTGCCCCTAGGTGGGAGTGGCTTTCCTGCTCCACGAAGGTTATCGAATTTGCCTTGTTTGACAGCTTCATTGATTCGCTGGCCAACAATGTCGTCCCAATAATCAAGATCCGGTGGGCCGATCTGCTTTTTTACGCTATCCTGCTCTGGCGCTCTTTGCTCTTCTGGCGTTTTGCCCTGAATAAGAGCCCCGCTCTTCTGGCTGGGTGGTACGTTCTGCTTTTGTGCTCTACTCATGATGATTTTCCTTCTATCCCCAATTCAATAACAGCCCAAGCAAATTTTGCCCCACAATCAACTGGAGGCCCGTCAAGAATAGCAGCATATAAACCACATGTGAAAATAGCTTCTCACTGATCCGTCCGTTGGCCCATAGACCCAATTGAACACCTAAATAGCAGAACGGGCCCAACAAAAGAATCGTCGAAAGGTCACCTATCTGCCAAAGTCCTAGAATCGAGTAGGGAATCAGCTTGATTAGATTGACGATGGTCCACAGGACGACTGTCGTTCCCACATAAATGTCCCTGGGAAGCTGCTGAGGCAAAATATATATGTTTGCTGGTGGCCCTCCAGCATGAACAAGGGTAGACGTAAAACCAGCAATGACGCCAATGATTCGACCGACCCAATCTGGCATGCGATAGGCTTGAAGCTTCCCTAAAACTACGCTGCGCATGATCTGGATCAGCACGAACGCAATTCCAATATACCCAATCCCCATTCGCAACAGCCGTTCATCGCTGCTAAACTGACGGAACAAGAGGCCACCAAGCCCAACACCAACAGCCGCAGCAGGCAACAAAATCCATAACGTGTGGGCATCATATCTGCTGTGGTAGTAGCGGATAGAGAATACATCCATAATGAGTAAGAGAGGGAGCAGAAGTGCAGCAGCATCTATAGGAGAGATGCTGATGGACATGAGTGGCACAGCTAGAATACCCAACCCCCCACCAAATCCAGACTTTCCCATGCCCAAAATGATAAGGGCTAGGGCAGCCGTTGGCCAAAAGAGGAGAGAATAGTCTGGTAGAGAGAAGATTTGGAGCAAGTGTTAACGTATTTATGCTAAACTAATCAATAGTGAGATCATCAGGATCAATACCAAACGTATGCAGCTTTTGAACCATTCGAGCCCCTTTGACTTTATTTGCTTGCGCGCACTGCTTTTCTATCGATGCCGTCTTACCCCTTGGATGATCGATGCCTGAAGTCAGAACTATTCTACTGATCACTGATGGGAATGTCAAGCGTTCTTAGCTACTTACAACACCTTGCAGCGTTAGTTCGTCCGTAAGGTGGCAAGCAGCAAAGTGCCCTGATGACACTTCACGCAATTCTGGTAATTCGTTCTTACAGACTTCTTTCGCGTAGCGACATCGAGGATGGAAGACACAGCCTGTAGGCGGATTGGCAGGGCTTGGCACGTCGCCTTCTAGAATGATGCGCTCCAGGCGGATATCTGGGTCGGCGGGTGGTACCGCAGAGACCAGGGCCTCTGTATAGGGGTGTTTGGGATTTGAGAGTAGCTCTTCTGAATCGGCAATCTCCATCATATTGCCCACATACATGACCGCAATCCGATCACACATATGCTCAACAACCGAGAGATCGTGAGCAATAAAGAGGAGAGTTAGCCCCAAATCCTCTTTAAGTTCTTGCAATAAGTTAAGAACTTGCGCCTGAATCGAGACATCCAGTGCAGAGACAGGTTCGTCAGCTACAATGAGTCGGGGGCTAAGGGCCAATGTACGAGCAAGACCAATGCGTTGTCGCTGCCCCCCTGAGAATTCATGAGGATAGCGGCGCATATAATTGGGATCTAAACCAACCGAGGTCATTAATGTAGCTACCCGATCTTCCAACTCCTTACCCTGAGCAACTTTGTGAATGATGAGCGGTTCCCCAATCAAATCTTTCACCGTGAGCCTCGGATTCAGGGAGCTGAAGGGATCTTGGAAGATCATGCGCATCTCGCGGCGCAGGGGCTTCATCTCTTGTTGGCTAATGGTGGCAACGTTGATTCGGGTTCCATCTTGTTTTGTATACCAGACTTCTCCATCGGTTGGATCGTAGAGCCGAAGCAGCGTCCGGCCGACGGTCGTTTTTCCACAGCCACTTTCACCAACCAACCCTAATGCCTCATTTTCACGGATAAAAAAGCTAACGCCATCCACCGCTTTGATGTGGCCGACGACGCGCTGAAAAAAACCTTGGTGAATAGGGAAGTGTTGTTTGAGGTTTTTGACTTCAAGAAGAATGTTATTATCTGCTACCATAAATGTTCATTCAAATGATTTAATTTCCCGCAGAATCCTGAATGCGGACATTATATACTGTTTGCCACAAACTGATTAGATTTCTCAGTACATAATAATCTTAAGGGCTATTCACGTGCAGAACAGCTTCTTCCATCACGATATCTGGATCACGCCAGCCTTTCCATTCTGCTAATTGTTGGAAGGCCCGTCGGAAAATGAGGCGTACTTCAACGCGTGCGGTTTGGTTTGTAGATAAGGCAAAGGCAACCTGGGTTGAATCCATCCCCATAGCTGGTATGCGGTTGTCTGATTCAACTTCTAAATAGCGCCACTGAGCCACAGTGGGACTTTCACCAGTTAGCTGATCTCGCAAGATTTTAGCAAATCCCTTTCCCGGCATCTCTGCGTAACTTCCTGCCCACTCTGGCAAAGTCGAACCACTGAGTTGCTCCAGCTTAGTCCCCTCATTGTCGTAAGCCTCGATAATGAGGAGCATATTGCGCATGGGGCTGCCCGTTGGCACATGATGTCCAGTCTGATCATTCAAAATATTCACCGTTACGTCTAACTGGCCATTTTGAATAACCGCCTCTGTTTCCATAGACACTGCGTTTTGCAAGAAGCGTTCATCCGACGCTCCCGGCATCTGGTGGTTATGTACTTGCTCTTTCTTGCGGAAGATGCCACCCTTCTCTGGGTAAACGAAGTAGTTCCGCTCTTCCTGAGCCATCACCGCTGCAATGAGGGGCGGCATATCAGCAAGAGCCAGCTTTTCGTCCACAAAATCATACTGCTCTGCAATGGGCATATGACAGTCCTGACAGGTTTGACCCGTCTCGGCATCGCTATATGGACTTTCCAACCACTCCCCGTAGGAGCCATAGATGACTGTGTTGGAGAAGACCCCATAGTGACAGGATGCGCAATATTGGCTCTCTTCATAGATTGGATTGTAGCTATCTGTTTCCCTGGCGGAATCGGGAGTACTCCCCATTATGAAGCGTTCACCCGGTTCGGGGCGATAGATGCTTAGGGAAAGAATCCCAGTCATGTTGTTTTTGGGGAGGCTCGTCTCCTCATCAAGCCGGACTCTGGCAATGGTGTGGCAAAAATCGCAAGAGATTCCTTCTGTTGCAGTGCCTTTAACAGCTAAAGGGCTAACGTTGTTATCGGGCAGTTCATCCGAGCGCTGTAGAGTGGTCTCCATGTGGCAACCAGACCATGCACATGAATTATTCGTGGGCAGATTGGTCACCATAGGTGTGTGGCAGGTGGCGCAATTGCCCTCACGAAGCGGAAAGTCTGTCTTAAAGCCAGGCCCGTGGTACTCTGCACTCTTTGGGTCCACCTCGTCCGGAAATCCACCGTCATATCCTGTGTTAGGGCTACGGTTGCCATCAACATCTGTACCTCGATAGATTGTCAGAAAACGCGGGTTCCGCGCCGTTTGACTATGGGCATCAAGTAGCCATTCATCGTTTGCTGTATGGCATTCGGCACAGTTTTCTGATGGCTCCCATTCGTAATTTAGGTTGTCGCCCCGATGATGAGCTTTCATGGTTAGGGTTATGGACGATTGGGTTTGGGCTAGTTCTACAGGAATCACCTGAGTGTAGGTAAAGTAGCGATTCTTCTTCCAGGCGACTACTGTAATTGGCTCGGTAGCAGGTGGCATAGAAATCACGAAAGAGCCATCCTCAGCCGTTTCGGCCAGAAAATCAGTGGCCTGAACCTGGACACGGGCGCCCTCCGCTGGTCCATTGTGGTCAAAAACCATACCCACTAATTCGACCTGTGATTCGAAAGCACCTGAAGGAATCAACGGGGCATTGGACTCGTCCGTTGGGTTTTGGAGTAAGATAGCCGTACAACCCCACAAAAACAGCGCTGCACTCAAGCCAATGAATATCATTAACCTCAATGCGGAATGATTTGGTTTAGCAGAAGTAAATGGTTGATTACTCAATTTGGTGTTGGCCCATACTACAACGGATTGAGATTCAAACAGATTTTTCTGGTTAGCCAGATTTGCTGCATCGAACAAACATGTCTTGTTAAGCTACCAAGAAAAATTAGTTTGCAAGTAGGTCAAATTAGATGATACATCACAGACGAACGAAATCCGATACTGTCCAAATCGGTTATAGTTTTTCATGGTTCAAGATGAGCCACGGAGGATGAAAACCGGTCAGTCTTCCTCTCGAGTGAGCGGGCTTATTTTCAGGGCAGATACCCATGCGTCTAGACACAACACGGAGGGATGAAAATCGAACAAAGATTGCATAGATTACACAGATTTTTATCTTTGAAATCTTCAAATCTTTGTTTATTTACAGGACAGTATTACACAATAGCATATGGATCTGCCGCATCCCGCAATCCATCACCCAAGAAGTTAAAGCCCAATACGGCCACGATAATAAAGATAACGGGAGTCATGATCCATGTATTGGTGCCTAGTGTTTGCAGCGTCTGGGCATCCTTCATCAAGAATCCCCAAGAGACCAGCGGTTCCTGGATACCAATACCGAGAAAGCTCAAAAATGCCTCTGCCAAAATAATTTGTGGTACGGTCAAGGTGAGTACAACGATGATATGGCTAATGGAATTGGGGAATAAGTGCAGAAAAATAATGCGCCAGTCAGATGCACCCATCTCTTTGGCCGCAAGAATAAAATCTGTCTCGCGAAATGCCATCACTTTACCGCGCACCTCACGAGCCAAAAGCGTCCACGAGAGGAGTGAAAAGATAAGCCCCATTATGATAAAGACACGAAATGAGTCCCAGGTGCGTGGAATAATCGCTGCTAATGAGAGCCACAGAGGCAACTGTGGGAATGATGAGACAAATTCTACGAAACGCTGGATGGCATTGTCTATCCAGCCACCATAGTATCCAGAAACGATGCCAACGACGGCACCTACACTGATGCTAATCAAGGTCGCAAAAAGACTTAAAGAAAGGGAAATCCGACCAGCTAAGCAAGAGCGGCCCCACAGATCACGACCCTGCTTTTCGGTTCCCATAAAGAAGAGTTGCCCACCTTCTTCTACTGTTATGAAGTGGCGCTCCATGGTCATACCGAAAAATCCCCACTCCCATCCCTTGCCAAAGAACTGAAGATAGTATTTCGTTTCCGTATCTTCTTCCCATTTGGGCTGCAAAGTGGCCATATCGACCGTGACGACTTTGTTGTAAACAAATGGACGACTCAAATTGCCTTCTTCATCAAAAAAATGAATGCGGCTTGGTGGAATGTAGCTATTGTTTAATTCTGCTTTGTAGAAATTATGGGGTGAAAAAAATTCAGCAAAGAGAGCCAAAATCAATAGAATCAGAATCAGAATCCCACCAGCAATCGCAGCCTTACTACGACGGAAGCGCTGCCAAACTAACTGGAAGTAGGACTCATGGCTCTCTTTTTTTTCGATAAGTTCGTTGGTTGAAACGGGTTCTACGGCTGCGGACATAGGGTAGAGTATCTTTTCGTGAAATTACTGTCAATAAGGAAAAGTGATTCGTAGTGCGTCGTTCATGTACTAGTTCAGATAATTGTTGTGCTTATGTAACAAGAAGGGACAAATTTCACTCAACAATTCCGAAAAACCACTAAGATCCGATAATCAGTTCACGCACCACGCACCACGCACTACGCATAACGAATGCGCGGATCCAGTACGGCTAACGTAATGTCAGCAATCAGGTTGCCAATCACCAACAATGCCCCGTAAATCAAAAGGCAAGAGGCAGAAATATAAATATCCTGGCTGCGTAAAGATGAGAGCAATAACGTACCGATGGTAGGTAAGCCAAGGATAATCGACGCCTGTAATTCACCTTGCAGCATGTAGGGCAAAACGGTACCCTGGTACATGATGATAGGATGCAGCGCATTTGGCACAGCGTGGCGAGCCATTACCTTACCCTCGGTTAAGCCTTTAGAACGGGCTGTGGTGACATACTGTGCATTCAGCTCGTCTAGCATATTGCCACGCATGACGCGCATATTGCGGGCCACGCCACCTAGCCCCGCAATAAAAACAACAGGCCAGATATGCTTGAGTAGATCCCAACCTTTGGCAAATGTATCGCTAATCTCCCCTGTAAACCAGGGCTGTAGGGCATATTGGGGCGAATGAAAAGCAGTTACGTGCTCTACATCTAAAGTAAAAACGAGCCAGAAGATAAGGGCCAAGGCGATCCAGAATCGAGGTAGAGCGGCAAGAATGAAGGCAAGGAAGGCCATTAAATTATCGATAAGTGAGTACTGGCGTGGTGCCACATACATCCCAATGCCAATGCCAACAATGGTGGAAACTACGTGGGCAAGTACGGCTAATAACATCGTCCGGGGCAACCGTTCCCAAATCAGGAAACCGACGTCCTTTTTGTAGGCGAAAGAGAAGCCGAACTCCCCTCTGGTGACAATCCCAACGACCCAGTTGACGAACTGAAGTGGTAAAGGCTGATCCAGTCCGTAACGCTCGCGGAATAGTGCCGCCTGTTGTTCTGCTTCGGCCTCGGTCGCACCACCTTGATTCACCAAAAATGCTTTGTATCCATCCGCGTAGTCACCAGGCGGCAATTGGATCACAATAAAGCTGACCAATGCGATGCCCAATACCACAAAAATGGATACGACTGTACGGCGAATGATAAAACCGATCATAGTTGAAGATGAATAAGATGACGAAGATGAAAGGATGATGGAGATGAGATCGTATGCTCGATCTCATCTCCATCATCTCAATCATCCACTCATCTTAATTATTGGTACGTTGGAATCACGCCTGGACGAATCTGATCAATCTGTTCGCTTGGGTCAACCCAAACCTGTTCAGCCATTGCATTGTCCCATGTCCACTGGTACATGAAGACGGGCATACCGGCAGGAATGTTGTTAAAGCGTTTGGCAGCTGCCAGGCCGTGGCGGCTGATGATTACACCCAACTGATAGACATTCTCGGTGAAGATTTGGTTGTACTCTGCCATTTGCTGGTTGCGTACTTCCTGGTCGGCCTCAAGGCAGAAAGCATTGACCAAGTCAATAATCTCTAACTCAAAGTCCATAAACTCACGTGGCTCAGAACCTTCGCGATGGATACCATACTCTTTGGTGACAGGACCGAGATCTGTACATCGGGTGAACGGTACAGCGTATGCCTGACCGTAGCGCGAAACGCGCATATCCCACTCACCAGACACGTTCAAATCGTTGCGCGCCGCGCTGTTAAGCGGGCGAGCATTGACCTTAATGCCAATTTCAGACCAGAGTGTAACAGCGGCATCACCAACTGTCTGGGTCTCTTCAGCATCTTCACTGGTATCCAGACCAATCACGATGTCTTCGCCCCCGTCGAGGAAGTTCAAAATGCCGTTGCCATCCGTGTCTTCCAACCCCATGTCAGCCAAAAGCGCCCTGGCCGCATTAGCATCGTTGTTGTAGTAAGCAACTACGCTGCGATCGAAATAGCTGGACCCTGGGAACATGCCACCTGCATAGCCACGGATGAATGGTCCACGTAGAATGGACTGGGCAATCGCTTCTCGGTCGAGGGCCAAACTGAGGGCTTTGCGGAATCGCAGATCACGGAAGAGTTCACGCACGGCTAGATCTCGGTCGCTGGTGATACCCAACTTGGTTGAGTAGTTCATGTCGATACCAAAACCAAGCAACTCGGGACCCCATTCTACGTAGAAGTGAGCATCATCTTCGGCCGCACGAGTTAGCGTCTCAATGTATGTGCTGGGGTTCTCCAGGTTAGAGTGATCTGCTGAACCAGCCAGCGTATTGATGGTACGACCAACGCCAGATGGACCCTTCTCAAAGACAACCTCATCCAGATAGGGAAGCTGCTGACCTTCTTCATCTACGCCCCAGAAGTAGGGGTTGCGACGCAGAATCATGATTTCATCTGTCTTGTATTCAATGGGAACAAAGCGACCCAGAACAACAGGTACAGCATCCAGCGGCATGGCTGTGTCTGTAAACTCAACGTAGTCCGTGTCCTCATTAAATGCAGGATGGAGCGGCTCTAGGAAATGCTTGGGAGAGATGTGGAAGTCACCTTCATCCATGAGGAACAAGGTGAAGACTGGCTTAGCGACAGGGAAGATGAATTTGAAGCTAAATTCATCAATGATCTCAAGTTGGGTCATTTCACCTTCGATTTCCCAAGCACTGGCACCCTTGGGTGAGTTGACGTTGGGGTCTAGAATCATGTGATTCCAGGTAAAGTCGACATCTTCAGTCGTAAAGGGATGACCATCAGACCATTTGGCACCCTCAATCAGATGCATGGTCAATTCCATACCGTCTTCACTCCACTCCCAGCTTTTGGCCAGGAAGGGTAGCGGTTCAACTGCATCGCTACGTCGGTAGATGGGACCAGACTTGAGCAGAGAAGCAAAGATGGCTGATTCAATGCCAAACCAACCGGCGCTCTGACCCGCACCGCGGTTGAAGCCAACTGATGGACAGGCTGAGAAGTCACGCCAAACACCACCATACTGACCAATGCCATCCGTCATGCCAGAGGCCAAGGCGACACGTGGCTCTAGAGGAAGCCGCTCTTCAACCGGAGGCAATTCACCCGCTTCAACCAACTCGGTCACCCAATCTGGTTCACTGTAAGAGTCAAGGGCTTTGTAGGTCACGATCTCGTCCAGAGGTAATTTCTCTGTCGCGCGAGCACCTTCGATCTCATTTGGTTCGGGATACTCACTGGGTACGATGTCAGCAACAGACATCATCTCACCATCAGACGACTCATCAGCCGCAGCTGTCTCACTACCGCCGTCAGATGAATCTGTGGTGGCTTCATCACCTGCAGGTGCGTCGCTTGAGGGCGCTGCACCACAGGCTGCAATTAACATCAGTGCTGCTGTTAACAGCAGGACATTTACAACATACCTTAGTTTCATATTTCCTCCATGGTTAGATAAAACAAAAGACGTTAAACAATTAAACTTGAAAATGTATGTGTGTATATTGAAAATTTTAGATTTCAGATTGACAATTGCGTGGCTTGTGAAATTAGTTTCCATATTGGGAGTCGTTTTGTAAACCGTGTAGGCCACAGATGACTTATGAATTTAACTACCAACAATCGTCAATCGTCAATCATTAATCGTCAATTCCTCTATTCGTGTAGCCAACACGCTGCCCAATGGCCTGGCTTGTGCTCTTTTAGCTCTGGACGTTGCTCATCGCAAATTTCAATCCGCTTCGGACAACGGGAAGCAAAAGGACAACCTTGGATCTCAGAAGTCGGACTGGGTACCATGCCCTCAATTGGGTTAAGAGCACCAGTCTTCCGACCTAGGACAGGAACCGATGAGAGCAGACCTTCTGTGTACGGATGGAGGGGCTCGTGGAATATGGCGCGAGTTTCGCTATACTCGACCACGCGCCCAAGATACATCACAGCAACATGATCTGCGGTTTGGGAAACAACGCCCAGGTTATGGGTAATGAGCATAATTGCCGAATCAAAATCAGCCTGAAGCTTCTCCATCAGCTCTAAAATCTGAGCTTGAACCGTCACATCCAAAGCTGTCGTTGGCTCATCCGCAATGAGAATCGACGGATTGCAGGACATGGCCAAAGCAATCATTACGCGTTGACGCATACCCCCACTCAATTGGTGAGGATACTGCTTTAGTCGTGTCCCTGCATCACTGATCTGAACTGCCTCCAGCATCTCTTGGGCACGATTCAAGGCTTCATTCTTGCTTACCTTTTGATGCAGTTCCACGCTCTCGGCAATCTGGTTCCCAACCGTTTGCAGCGGGTTGAGTGAAGTCATTGGTTCCTGAAAGATCATGGCAATCTCGCCGCCTCGAATCTCTCGAATCGTCTGACCTTTGGGATCAACTTTGGCTAAATCTACTACATCGCCGCCTCGCCTTCCACTGCCACTCTTTCGATGAAGAAGAATCTCTCCTTCTACAATCCGACCAGGGGGCGATTGGACAAGCCGCATCACAGAGCGGGCCGTGACGCTTTTGCCGCAGCCGCTCTCACCGACGATGCCCAGCGTTGAATTACGAGCCAGAGAAAGGCTAACACCATTCACGGCATAGACCGTTCCTCGTTCTAGGAAAAAGTAGGTCTTTAAATTTTTTATCTCTAGAATGGGGTCGTCAACAGTACGAAACATACCGTCCGCGGTGGGTGTTTCCACTAGGTACACATACTCCAGATAACAATTTTAACTGGTTTGGAATAAATTAATCTGTATCGGGTTTCAAACAAGTACGACGCGCCAGTTGGGGGTTGCGACATGCCGTTCCACGTGCAATGAGGTTCGACGATGATTATATATGGTTGGTGCTGAAATGCCCAAATCCAGAACCATAATTCCGCAACTTAACAAAAGCGTTAGGCAAACGGGTCACAACCACCAACTTTATTGTTGTTTTGAAAGATTTGAACAACGCAGATCGTTTATACTGTGTCATGTATGCCCAACGCTATCCATCAAAACCAAATCAGTAAGGAGCTAATTTATGCAGTCCAAGCAGTATAACGCTTCATCAACCGCTCACAAGATGGGTAAATTCAAAGAAAGATGCAATCGAGCTAGACCGGCAACTATTCCAAAGCTTTTGCTCAAGGCTTCCCAGATTGCCGTCGTTATCGTTTCCGTCCTTGTTCTTTCCCTAACAAGCTACGTACTTGCCATGGCAGGCAGCATCTCTGGCCAGGTGACGGATGCCGATGGTCAGCCGTTGTCAGAAGTAACCATAACACTCTACGAATTTAGGGAAAACCTGGGATGGCGGTTCTTTGGGAGAACAGGTGCTAATGACGATGGTACTTATAGTCTGGCTAATATCGAAGCAGGTACCTATCGTTTAGGGTTTAGCGGATCGGCCTACCCGTCTCCTTATAAACCTGAGTTCTATGATGATGCAGCAGATGTTGAGTCTGCTACTGATATCACACTCAGTAGTGAGCAGAACATTACGGATATCAATGTACAATTGGCTAAATCTTCTTCAGTGAATGGACAAGTGACCAACGACTCTGGAGAGCCACTAGATAATATCGAAGTTACTCTCTATAAATTGAATGCTGATCCATGTTGTTCCGATAGTTGGGAGATAGCGGCTGCGAGAAATACAGACTTTGAAGGAAAATATTCATTCAGTGAAGTATTTCCTGGAGCATATCGTCTTGGCTTTAAAGACCGACTCAACGAATTCTACCAAACTGAGTTTCATAATGATGCATACAGTTTACAATCTGCGACGGACATCATTGTTGGGGATGGTGAGGATATCACTATTGATGCTCAGTTGATCCAGTCTCCGACAATTTCCGGGATAGTAACTGATGAATTTGGTGAGCCGGTACTATCTACTATTCGGTTAGCTCTTTACTCACAAGGTGCTGATCCCTGTTGTCCGACTGAGTGGTCGGTATATACTTACGGAATTACAGGTGGTGGCGGTGGCACTTACACAATTAGTGGTTTAGCGCCAGGAACCTATCGACTTGCTGCTGTTGATTTTGATGATTCCCCCACTTATCAATCTAAATTCTATGACAACGCGTCTGATGTAGAATCAGCAACCGATATTTCTGTCTCTATCGGACAAAATGTCAGCGGCATCAATATTCAGTTGGCTAAAGCACCAACAATTTCTGGACGCGTGACTGACGAAGCCGGTAACCCCGCCACGTATGTTGAAGTAGAACTTTACCAAAAACACACTGACCCATGCTGCGATGGTGAGTGGAGACGCATGAATCGAGCAGACACAGATGATGAGGGCAACTACTCATTAAGCGTTGTAACTGCTGGAACCTACCGAGTTGGCTTTGTTGACTACAATCCTGATTACATTAATGGGCAATACCTGAATGAATTTTACGATAACGTTGGTACTGTGGACGAGGCAACTGATATTGAGGTATCTGCTAGCCAAAGTGTAGCTGGAATCGATGTCCAGTTAACTAAGCGTCCTTCGATTTCAGGCCGAGTAACTGATGAATCTGGTGACCCTATTTCTTCGCATAAAGTTGCGCTGTATCAGCTAGGTAGAGATACATGTTGCCCTAACGAATGGAATAGTGTCACAATCGAGTACACTGATGGCAATGGAAATTACTGGTTTAAAGGTGTAGATGCTGGGACATATCGGGTTGGCTTTGTTAGCGATTTTGAGGGCATCTATCAAAACGAATATTATGATAATGTGACTGATTTTGACTCGGCAACGAATATTTTAGCTCAAAATAACCAGGATATTACTGGTATCGATGCCCAACTAGATAGATTGCCAACTATCTCTGGGCGTGTAACCACTGAATCTGGTGAACCGTTACCTGACATAGAGGTTTTGCTCTATACGCCAGAAACCGACCCATGCTGTTTAGGTGAATGGTATGCGGCGAATTTCGCGCGAACTGATGACGAAGGGAATTACCAGTTAGAGGGAATTCGGCCAGGTACTTATCGGGTTGGTTTTGTGGACAGCAATGTCTTCGTCTACCAAACTGAGTATTATGATAACGTACCTGACATAGAATCAGCAATGGATATACTTATTGTTGAGGGGCAATACATCACTGGTATAGATGCTCAGGTTACCAAACGGCCCACTATTTCGGGCCGTGTAACTAATGAATCGGGTACACCACTGCTCGGTATCGAAGTGAGCCTTTACCAACAAAGTACTGACTTATGCTGCCCAGATGCTTGGTATTCAACAGACTATGTATATACTAATGATGATGGTAACTACTCATTGTCTATACAATCCGATGGGAACTATCGAATTGGTTTTGCCGATTACAGTTCATATACATATCAGCCCGAATTCTATAACAATGTTCTTGATCTAGAATCGGCAACCGACATAGTGGTAAGCAGTGGCCAGAACGTTGAGGAAATAGACGCCCAACTTGGTATACCCGAGCCACTTGCTTCCATATCTGGTCGCGTCACTGACCAAGCAGGCGAACCCCTGTCCGGAATTTTTGTTCATGCATATGAGGCCTCTGATGGAGCTTGCTGCACCAATGATTGGGTTTCTTATAATTCAGCAATAACCGATAGTAGCGGGAATTACTCAATTGACGATCTTGTCGATAACACTTATCGGATTGGTTTCAGTGATGACACTACCATTTTTGATGCAGAGTACCAGCCAGAATACTATGACAACGCTACAAACGTAGAATCTGCGACCGATATCGTAATTTCAAATAGTCAAGATGCAAACGATATAAACGCTCAATTGGAAAAGTACTCAACGCTCTCTGGCCGCGTGGCTGACGAATCGAATACACCGTTGCCCAATATGTGGGTGACACTGTATGCTCAGGGTACAGAACCCTGTTGCGTTAATAATTGGTATCCGGAAAAAAATGAAAGTACGGATGGAGATGGCAACTACTCATTTGATGGTCTTGCGGCAAGAAACTACCGAATTGGTATTTCAGATCCAAACTTTTTCGGATACCAATCAGAATTCTATAATAATGCTCTAGACCTATATTCGGCCACAGACATTCTGGTCGAATTCGATCAGAACATAACTGGAATCGATGCAAAGCTAGCTACAGCTGGCTCTATTTCTGGTCGCGTGACTGATGATTTGGGCGCTCCATTAGCTAGTGTAGATATAACTTTGTATGCTCCCACAACTAGCTCATGTTGTCCAAACGGCTGGGTTCAACTCAGGAGTACGTCTACAGGCGAAAGTGGTCAATACACATTGGGTTCCGTTGATGCCGGAACCTATCGCTTAGGCTTTGAGTATCTTGAGTATCTACCCGAATACGTTGAGCGCATATCCGAATATTACAACAACGCGGAGGCCTTGGAATTCGCCACCGACATCGTACTCGGCGTCAGCCAAAACCTAACCAACATCAACGCCACCCTCTCCACCGACCCACCACCCACAGACCGGAGTGCTGGCGTTATCTACATCAGCTCGACCACCGGTGGCAAAATCGGTGAGATGGGCTATCAGGACGAAGACATCCTGGCCTACGACCGGGATAACGGCACATGGTCAATCTACTTCGATGGGTCTGACGTGGGTTTGGGTTGGGATGGAGCCAAGGATGTAGATGCCTTTTCGCTACTGCCTGACGGCTCCTTGTTGTTCAGCTTTACAGGAGCAACGAGTGTACCTGGTGTAGATGATTTGGACGGTTCGGACATCATTCGATTTGTGCCAACTTCATTGGGGTTTGACACAGCTGGCACCTTTGAGATGTACTTAGATGGCTCGGATGTAGGATTAACAGAACGCTGGGAAAACATTACAGCTATTGATCTGCTGGACGACGGTAGTATCTCAATTAGCACTCGTGGCCCAGCCAAGGTGAAGAATGGCAATGGCCAAATGGTTCAATACCAAGACGAAGATCTGTTCATCTTTTCTGCCCAAACGCTCGGCGATACTACAGCAGGTAGTTTTGACCGATATTACCTAGATGGCTCCAATATCGGCCTTAGTACAACGAGTGGCGAAGATGTACGCGGTGCCTTTATTGACGAGACGAGTGGCTACATTTACGTAACGACTCTGGGCAACTTTGCTATCGGGAAGCTTACCGGAGAAGGGAAAGATATTTTAACCTGTCAAGTTGACACACCAGGGACCGACAGTGAATGTGCAGATTTTTCCATCTTCCTCGACGGCTCTGAATCAGGTTTCACCGACAAGAAAGTAGACGCTCTTCATGTTGACTTCGATGCAGAAGCTTTAGAGCAGGTCAATGCTTCGAGCCAGGATCAAGCGGAAGATGAGCCAGTTGATACAGATGAGGATCAATATGATATAGAGGACGAGGAGAGCCAAGAGAATCTAGGCCCATCGATCTATCTGCCACTTCTGCAATGGAGCACGGACGTACTTTAGAGACAACTTAAATCTTTGATGATGGAGTCCGGCTTTTCCCAAAAGCCGGACTTCTGCCTTTATAAAATGCTTGAAAATGAGAGCCATTGCACCCGACTTAACAATATCGTTAGGTCTGTAGCCTGCAATTGCTAGCTTTCTTGTTATATTGAAAGATTTGGACAAGGCGGATCCTGTATACTGTATCTTGCATGCCCAGAGCTGGAAAAGGGAAGGTCGATTGAGGGATAGTATAAGGTTCAGCTATTTATGCCGTACTCCTTACTGCTCTCCAAAAGACACAACCCTAATTCCATAATCGCTATCCAGCAAAACCAAATCAGTAAGGAGCAGTTCTATGCAGTTCAAGCAGTCTCAAGCTTCATCATCCGTTCATGCAGGAAGCGGGATCAAATCGATACACAATCGACCTCGACCCGAGGCGATTACACAGTTTCTGCTGAGAGCCTCCCAAATGGCAGTCGTTATTGTTGCTGTCGTTCTTCTTTCACTAACTAGCTATGTACTTGCTTTGGCGGGTAGCATTGCTGGGCAGGTGACGGATGCAGATGGGCAGCCCTTGGCTGGGATCAATGTTGCGCTTTATGAACTAAACGAGGCGGGATTTTGGCAAGGTGTTTACGATACGACCAGCAATGAAGGCGGGAACTATACATTAGATGATCTCGCCGCCGGTACCTACCGTATGGGTTTTGCTGGCCTAGCCTATCCTGCCCCGTATCAAGAAGAATTTTACGACGATGAAATAAGTATTGATGGCGCAGTTGATATCGTGTTGAGTGAAGACCAGGCCGTTAGCAATATGAATGCTCAACTGACCAAACTTGCCGAGATTTCCGGCCGTGTAACCGACGAATCTGGCGTGCCTCTTCCTGATATCTATATCGAACTCTACACCATGTTTGATGACCCATGCTGCCCAGATCAGTGGTATGCCCTGAATGGGACCCTGACTGATGTCAATGGCAACTACACGATTGCTACGCCAAAAGATGACACCTATCGAATCGGTTTCTTTGATTACAACGTAACCCTTTATCAGAGTGAGTACTATGACAATGTATCTGATTTAGCAGGGGCAACCGACATAGTGGTGACAGGTGGTCAGGATGTCACTGGTATAGATGCTCAATTGACTCAATTTTCGACTATATCAGGCCGCGTGAATGATGAATCTGGTTCGCCACTCTCTAGTATCGAAGTGACTCTCTACCAACAAAGCACTGACCTGTGTTGTCTAGGTGAGTGGCATTCCATTCGCTCTACGGATACTGACGGTGGTGGTAACTACTCATTAGGTGAAGTTGTACCAGGAATTTATAGGATCGGCTTTCTTGACAACGGTCCATCCACATATCAGGCTGAATACTATGACAACGTGCCTGATCTAGAATCAGCCACTAATATTGTAGTAAGCGACGGCCAGAATGTGGACGGAATAAACGCCCAACTTTCGACCCCGGATTCAGTTGAACGAACGGATCTACTTTACATCAGCTCTTCCACTGGCGGGACCGTCGGTGACTTGAGGTTTGCCGATGAAGACATTATTGTCTATGACCCCAACAGTGGCATGTGGGCGCGTTACTTTGATGGCTCGGATGTGGGGCTGCGTAGAGGTGGTGCAAAGGACGTGGATGCCTTTGCAATTCTGCCCGATGGTTCTCTACTCTTCAGCTTCGTTGGCAGGACGACTATTCCAGATGTAGGAGCGATTGATGATTCGGATATCATTCGCTTTATCCCCACCGCACTGGGAATGGAAACGACTGGCAATTTTGAAATGTATCTAGATGGCTCGGATGTGGGGCTGACGAAGAACGGGGAAGACATTAGTGCTATCGATGTGCTTGTAAATGGCGATATTGTCATCAGTACCAAAGGAACGGCCCGGGTGAAGGACGCTAGCGGTCAAACAGTCGGCAATCGGGACGAAGATCTTTTCCTGTTCAAACCCCAAACTTTGGGTGACAACACGACCGGTTTCTTCCAGCGCTATTATTTGGATGGATCCGACGTTGGTTTGGATACAACATCCAAAGAAGACATTCGTGCCGTCTCTGTTGATGAAGAAACAAGCCATATCTATCTAACAACCCGTGGCGACTTTGGCGTAGGAAAAATGACTGGTGACGGTGTGGATGTCTTTGTTTGCGAATCAGCCACCACCGGGGTTAGCAGCGCTTGTGGCGATTTCTCGTTGTTCTTTGATGGATCTGAAAGCGCGTTTTCCGGCAGAAAAATAGATGCTGTTCATGTAGAATTTAACGTACCTACTTTGGATGTGGTCAACGCATCGAGCCAGTCGCTAGATGACGATGAAGTTGTAGATGCGACAGAAGATGAGTTTGATGTGGAGGGTGAAGATGACGGAGACGAGGAGCTTGTACCATCTATCTATCTTCCTGTATTGCAATAATAAGTCACTGAGGCAAGAGGCCAATAAATTAGGAGGTTGTTCTCTTACGGAAAAAGTATAGACCTCTTCATGAATTTTTTATTCGGGGAAGATTCTTATTCCTAGAAGCCATATACTCAGCTCCGTCTGAAAACACGAGTTTGGTCACTCTGGTAGATCATCGGAAAACTCCTGTTTTCAAAACGACCGCAGTATAGTACCAATAGATCGAAATGCGCCATTTCGAAGAAGTATGAGGAGAAATCTTAAGTGAGCTACAGGAGAAAGATTTCTCGTCGTCCCTCCTCGAAATGACATTTCACAACGTTGTTGCAATCTACTGAGTACAGCATGGCCTAAATGATTACACGGCTACCGCGGCCCGCCCTACAAGGACGGTCTACAATTGCCAAACTTATCCGTGCATCTATTTATGTCTACTTGTTCTAGATGGTTGTACTACTAATGACCGAATCAATCCTCGAACTTGATGGAAAGTATACAGATGCACGTTGCTCAAACCACTCTTCCACATCAGCCATAACTTGCAGATGCTCGGCCTCATTGAAGGTCTCATGGTAGAGACCTTCATAGATCTTGAGTGACTTGTCTGTAGAACTGACACGTTCATATAACATTTTGGCGCTTGCCGGATCGACGACTTTGTCGGATCCACCATGAATAATGAGGAGTGGAAGAGTGATTTGCTCTGCATGCCCAGTCACGTACTGCATGGTCTTAAATATTTCTGAGCCAAGGCGTGCTGTGATCTTGCCATTATAAACTAGCGGATCATCTAGATAGGCTTGCACGACAGCCGGATCCCGGCTGATACCACCAGCACCTAATTGCGTAACCCCAAGCTTTGGTACGATGACAGAAAGAATTCTTCCAATAGTGATAGTGATAGGCGAGATGCTTTCTGGCATCTTAACCGCTGGCCCGGAGAGAAGCGCAATATCAACCATCGATTGGTGAGCAATCAGAAAGGCTGTTCCGATGAGGCCACCTAAGCTGTGGGCGACCAATATACGAGGGACACCAGGCAGCCACTCGCTGATCAAACCAACAAACTGATGAACTGACTCAACAAAGTGATCAAAACGCTCCACAAACACGCGTGTGCCTGGTGACCTACCGTGGCCAACATGATCCAGGCCGTAGACAGCATACCCCTTCGGTACAAAGTAGTTGACCAAATTCATGTAGCGCCCGCTGTGCTCACTTAGACCATGAACGATAATGAGCACCCCCTTTGGCTCCCCCTCAACAGGTGACCAAGATTGGTGGAAGAGTTGCGTTTCACGACTATTTAGTTGGGCTGTAAAGAAGCCTTCTTGGTAGTTCACTTGAATCGCTCGCTTATTGGGTGGGTTCGTCTGCCACGAAGTTAGAGCATTCCAAGAAGATTTTCGCTATATATCTATATGTCATATCCGTTAACTTAAGCGACAAGTGCGATGCACGAGGTTCCTTACCCACCGTCGTTGAACAGAGCTTTTCCCCGTGCGTTGCACTTAAAGTGAGTCATAGCGCCTTATCACACTTATGATCTATAGTGAATAAGCTCGTCCTCGCTACTACCCTTTGAGACCCGTTAAGGAGATGCCCTCAATAAACGAGCGCTGGGCAAAGAAGAATGCCAGAAAAATAGGCAATGTAATAATCGAGCTAACCGCCATCAAATAGGGATACGCCAATTGAGTGTTCCCAATCTCATAGACTGCGCCGCGAAGCCGCTGCACACCCAACGCAAGTACCCATTTCTCCTCTACGTTTACATAGATTAGTGGACCTAAATAATCATTCCAAGCATCCATAAATGTGAACAGGGCCACTACAGCCAAGGCCGGTTTTGCTAATGGCAATATCACGCGGAACATGGTCTGCAACTCATTGGCCCCATCGATTCGGGAGGCATCAGAGAGTTCTGTGGGCAGGGCCATGAAGAACTGCCGCAGGAGAAAGATAAAGAATGCACTGCCAAAAAAATGAGGAACAACTAGCGGTAAAAAGGTCTGTAGCCAGCCCAACTGCTTGAAGATGATATAGAGCGGCACCAGCCGGACCCAAACCGGGATCATCATGGTCGCCAGCACCAGGCCAAAGATGACGTCGCGCCCAATCCACTGAATTCTGGAAAAGGAATAGGCGACCATAGCCGACGATAGAACCGTGCCAAACGTGGCTGGAATGGCATACCGAAAGACCGTATTGATGGTGAAAAGATTGAAGTTTTCGCTGGTCCAGGCATTCCCAAAGTTCTCCCATAGCTGGGGCGATGGAAACCAGATGGGAGGCACCGTATAGACCTGAACATCATCCTTCACGGCGGACGAGAGCATCCAATAAAATGGGAGCAAGAAACTAATGGCCAAGACAAGCAAGGCCGCATATTTGAGTATTCCTAGCAACCAATCGGTTGTACTCATCTTGCCAACGCGGGAGAGCGATTGGGATTGCTCTATTTGAACAGGATTAACCTGGGAAATGTCTTGGGTTGCCATAATCGAAACCTGAATATCTAACTCAATTGCGAATAATGAATTCTTAATGGTGAATGGTGAATGAGCGAGGAACAGCACTACGATCATTCACCATTCACCATTCACCATTCTACCGGTTGGCACCGGCGTAATAGACGAAACGTCCAGAAAAACGGAATAGAAGATATGTAATGAAGATAATAATTGCAAATAATATCCAAGCCAGCGCGTTAGCCTTGCCCATCCGCAAGAACAGGAACGCGTTGCGGTAGAGGAAAAGCGAATAGAATTCTGTGGCGTTATTGGGTCCTCCCTGAGTCAGGAGCCAGGGTAGCGTAAAGTACTGGAATCCGCCGATGAAGCTCATGACCATATTAAACAAGATAACAGGGCTCACCATGGGAATGGTAACATTCAGCAGCCGATGCCAAGCATTGGCTCCGTCTACTGTCGCTGCCTCATAGAGCGAACGAGGTACATCTTGCAGCGTCGCTAGGAAAATCACCATGGCCGCGCCTTGGGACCACATATGAATCAAAACCAGCGATGGCTTTACCAAATCCGGATCGGAAAGAAAGGGTATAATTGGTAGACCAACCCCCTGAAGAGTAGAGTTGATCGCGCCATATTGGACGTTGAGCAGAAACTGCCACACAAACGCTGTAACGACGACAGGGACAATGGATGGGAAAAAGAAGACCGCCCTGAACAAAGAACGAGCGATGATTTTGGCATTGAGCAAGAGTGCCATCAAGAAGGCAGATACAACGCCAAGGGGCGCGCTGATAAATACCCACCAAAAGGTGTTGTAGAGCACCAGCCTGAAGTCATCGTCATCGGTAAAGAGGTTTACATAGTTGTCGGCTCCTAGAAAGACGGGATCCCGCAATAGATCATAGCGCGTTAAGCTGTAGTAGAACGAGGAGCCGATAGGTAGTAACGTAAATCCCAAAAAACCGATGATCCAAGGAGATGCAAAGAGCAACCCTACCAGCAAATTTCGTCTTTCTTGACGCGTCAGGCTTCGTAATCTCGTGTTGGCCATAACGGACATCGGCCACCCCCAAATTCATTCGAAGCCGTTCAGCCCTTTGGTAACGTACCCAGTAGACAACGGATGCCACTGCTCACCTAGCAGGGCTGAACGGCTAAATTTAAACAAACTCCACCGGCTTAGCCGAATCCTGCCGCCACATATTCTTTTTCTGCATCTTCTTGCAGTTTCGCTGCCGCCTCTGCACCAGTCATCTCGTCGCGATAGACAGCTTCTCGGTAGTCTCCGTGCTTTTCGCGAATGAATGGCATAATCTCGTTGCGATTTTCTTCACCCCAGTAGGTAGCCTCGTTAACTGAGTTGATGGTGAATTCGAGCGCAGGGAAGTAATTGGGATCAACCCTGTCGTAGTATGGCTTGTAGGATGGCAGCCAGCCGATGTTTTCGAAGATCAGGTTAATAAAGCCATCTGTCTGTAGCCATTCCGCCACGGGCCAGGCTTCATCCTTGAGCTTACCATCTTTGAACATCTGCACCATGTGGCCGCCACCGGTTTGGATCTTGGTCCCTCGGCGGCCCTCGGGAACCGGTACCCAGGTTGCCCTGAGGTGCTCGGCTACCTCAGGCTTCTCATTGGCTGTCTCGCCAGAGTGCCAGTAACCTTCAATGATCATCGCCTGAACCTCAGCGTTGAACGAGCCGCCCCAGGTACCTTGTCCTTCGACACCACGGAGACCCGTGAGATTATCTGGCCCAACAAAGCGGATGAACTCACCCATCACCTCATAACTTTGGGCAAACTCTTCGTTATCGAAGTTAAATTCCTTGGTATCTGCATTCCACCATGAGATGCCCCAGCTATCCATCTGGAACCATCCATCATTTCCAGGCCCGACACCGCCTTCTGCATCGAAGGGATCGATGCCGATCTGGAGCAAGTTACCTGCGTCGTCGAATTTGGTTAGCGCTTGGTGCCAGACCATCAATTCGTCCCAGGTAACCGGCGGACTATCTGGATCTAGACCAGCTTCTTCAACCATTTTTGCATTATAATAGAGCGCCCGACGTACAAAGCCCTCGATTGCCGGGATTCCGTACATTGCTCCTTCATAGTGGGTTTGTGACCAATTAGCCTCAATAAAGTCCTCTTCCTTGATGACGTCGCTGGCCTCAACATAGTCATCCAATGGGTCGAGTACGCCGCGCGCCATGAAGTCTGTGTAATTGCCCAACGCCCCAATATCTGGTGGGTTGCCACCGGCAATTGCGGCTAGCCTGGCTTCTTGATCGACCCCTGTCTTGAAATCAAGCTGGTTACCGCCCATCAATTGCTCAAGTTCCTCTGTCTCTAATAGCTGATCGGCTATCTTGCCCGGCTGGGTCCAGAAGATCCAAAAAGAGACGGTTTTGGGTTCATCGGACGCCGCGCCGCCCCCGGCGCCTGGAGAGGCGGCTGGCGCACATGCTGCCAGCACGCTTGTCGCGCCGACGGCTGCCATACTTTGCAAAAAGGTACGCCGGCTAATGCCTTTGTTAAATGCGGACATGAAGTTCCTCCTTCACTTTTATTCAGATGTAAGCGTTGGATTGAAATAGAGTATCGTGAGACACTTATAGATAACAAAATGGGGGAGATAAAATGCATGATAAGTACTCAGTCAATCGCAATTGCTCCTGGCGGATTCATAATCCGCCGTTGGTGCAGAACTGCAACCAGCAGTACGTTGCGGTTTACTGATACTACAATGGCTATAAATATATCATATATGCATCTGATCTTAAAACGACGCCACCCGCGGCGGCATGGCCGGGTGAGCATAGACCGCGGCATCAAAGCTCTTGCCCATCAACGCCCACTTCTTCTGTTGATGGTCGGGATCATCGGAAAGATCATGATGCTCCCATGGATCGTTCTCCAAATCATACAACTCATAGAGATCTTTGCCATGATAAGCGATCAGCTTCCAGCGTTCATCCCGAATCATGGTGGCGTGGGTCTGATCGGGGTAGTTGATGGCCCCAAAGAACTCGGTGCGCACCGTCTCTCTGTGGTGGGTTGATTCGCCGATAAGCATCGGCATCAATGAGCGCCCCTGCACATAGTACGGAATCTCCATGTCCAGCGCTTCGTATAAAGTCGGCACCAGGTCCAACAGCTCCACCAAAGCATTGCTGACCACATCGGTTTGAAACTTACTAGGCCACGAAATCATCAAGGGTACCCGTACCAACCCTTCGTATAGCCTGCAACCTTTAAGCAGCAGACCGTGATCGCAAAGCATCTCGCCGTGATCGCTCATAAAGATGATGATGGTGTTTTCGCGCTGCCCCGTCTCGTCCAGATAGTCGAGCAATCGCCCAAACTCGTGATCCAGCAATTCGATCATGGCGTAATAGGAGGCCATCACCGTTTTGTGATCCCATTCGTTGGGGTGCTTGGGTTTAGACTGGAAATCAACGCCTGCATCAACTAGCTTCTTTTGATGCTCTAAATCATCCTCTTCAAAATGTGCGCCCGGCATTTCTTCTGGATCGTAGCGGCGGAAATACTCCCACGGCGCATCAAAAGGAGCGTGAGGATCAAACGGGTTGACACACAGACACCAAGGCTGCTCAACGCCCCGATTCTTTTCAATGAACTCAATGCTTTTCTCCGTACACCAGTAACTCTGATGCAGGTGGGGTGGGATAGTGTCGTCCTCTTCTGTAGGTGAGTAGACCCCACCAAAGCTCTTCACATTCGCCCCGTCTCGATAAGTCCCAGGATTCTGATCGGCCATCAGCGCGTCCGGATCGGCTCCCTGAGCGCGCAGCCACTCCGCATAGTCATGGCCAAAGGTGCGCGCCCCCTTTTGAGAGTGGCTGTATTGAAAGTAGCGGTAGCCGTCATCGACTCGGTTTTCCTGTCCATCTGCGGCGCTGGCCAGATGCAACTTGCCCACCAGCCCACAATCGTAGCCTGCATTGGTTAGCACATTGGTGATTAGCCGATCTGAATAGTGGGCTGGGAAATGCTCATAACCATTGCCTGTAACATTTACCGCGCTGGGATACATCCCCGTCAAGAAGCTTGCGCGGCTGGGGCTGCAGATGGGCGTTTGGCAAAAGGCATGGGTAAAGGTGGTAGCCGTCTGCATGAACTCGTCGATGCGCGGCGTGTTGATGTGGGTGTTGCCGAGCGCAGCAATCGTATCAAAACGCTGCTGGTCGGTGCAGTACCAGAGGATATTGGGGCGCATGGATTTCTCCTTTGGAAATTTTGGCAGCTACATCGTACTCTGTCTCAGTTCGAAGGCACCTCATTGCCTCTTGCATTAGCCACGTCTTGCCCGTTTGGCGCGGTGCCCACACCGTAATGTAATGGCCATCTAGGCCGTTTGAGGGTTATTTGCATTGCCGCGCGTATGAGCCGTGATCTGATCGACCAGCTCCGTCCGTGGTGTATAGTAATGCAGATTTTTGTTGATGGGCCCGTAGGAGGAAAGGTTCGCATGGCTCAATTGTACCATAGCAGAACCTTAAGGCAAGTTAGCCCTTCAAACCCGTCAATGAAATTCCCTCAATAAAGGTGCGCTGAGTCAAAAAGAATGCAATCAAAATGGGGACGGTGATGATGGTGCTGACGGCCATCAAGTAGGGATACGCCAGCGCTACATTGGCAATAGAAGCAATGGTCCTACGTAACGACTCTAGGCCCAAAGCAAGCACATATTGCTCTTCACGTCGGAGGTAAATAAGGGGACCCAGGTACTCGTTCCAAGCATTCATGAATGTGAAGAGTGCTACTACGGTTAGGGCTGGCTTGGTGAGCGGCAGAATAATGCGGAACATGGTGACGAGTTCGTTGGCCCCATCAATTCGCGCTGCGTCTGATAGCTCTGTGGGTATGCCCAGGAAGAATTGGCGCAGCATAAAAATAAAGTAGGGGGCACCAAAGAAGGCGGGAACCACAAGGGGCAGGAAGGTATTGACCCAGCCGAACGTCTTAAAAATAATAAAGAGCGGCACCATGGTAACCTGAAAGGGGACCATCATTGTCGCCAAACAGACAAAAAAGAGGGCATTACGTCCTTTCCACTGGACGCGAGAAAATCCATAGGCAACCACCGCTGACGAGAGAGTCACGCCAATGGTTACAGGCAACGCATAGCGGAAGATTGTATTAAATGCGTAGAGATTAAAGTTGTAGGTGTTCCAGGCATTAAGAAAATTCTGCGGATAATAAGGGTTTGGAAACCAAATCGGTGGAACCGTATAGACTTGGGCATCATTCTTGATCGCAGAAGATGCCATCCAAAAAAGCGGCAAGATAAAGCTAAAGGCTAGAGTGATTAGCAGTCCATACTTGAGCAAGAAAACAATAATGGAACCAACAATCCATTGTCTACCCTTTAGGTTTGTATTTTCGTTTGTAGTTGACCTCTGTGGTGCCGAAGTTGCTTGAACTGACATGGTTAGTTTCCTTTACCCGAAATTACGTTACTCATCTTCGCCACCATAATAGACCCACCGCTCCGAAGTTCGGAAGACGATAATCGTAAAAATAACTATGACCACAAATAAGATCCAGGCTAGAGCAGATGCCTTACCCATGCGTAGATATTCAAATGCATTGCGATAAAGGAAGATTGTGTATAACTCTGTCGATGCATTTGGGCCGCCTTGAGTTAATAGCCACGGCAGCGTGAAATTTTGGAATCCAAAGATGAATGCAATCACCAAGTTGAATAGGATCACTGGTGTACACATAGGGATGGTGACGTTTCTAAACTTTTGCCAAGCATTGGCACCATCCACCGTGGCAGCTTCATAGAGTGATCGAGGGACATCTTGCAATGTTGCCAGGAAAATGACCATCGCATTGCCTTGCGCCCACAAGTGGATCATGATCAAAGTGGGTTTTGCTAAAGTCGGATTGGCAATAAATGGAATAATTGGCAACCCAATCGCCTGTAAAGTGCCATTGATGGCCCCATATTGCACGTTGAGTAAGAACTGCCAAACCATTGCAGTGACGAAGGCTGGAACAATTGCCGGAAAGAAAAAGATGGCCCGCCACGCAGAACGCCATGTTATTTCTGTATTGAGCAATGTGGCCAAAAGAAAGGCAGAGACCACGCCTAGCGGTGCGCTCAACCCTACATAATAGAGGGTATTATACGTGACCGTTCCAAAAAGTGGATCTTCAGTGAAAATTTCGACGTAGTTGCGCAGACCAATAAAGACCGGATCGCGCAGCAGGTCATAGCGTGTTAAACTATATCGCAGAGATGAAAATAAAGGAACGAGGGTCCAAAGGAGAAAACCGATTATCCACGGAGAAACGAAGGCCAGACCAACAAAAAAACTTCTTCGCTCCGCTTTTGTCATCCCGAACCACTTCTTTTGGGATACAGAGTATGCAGATGCCGCCATCAATAACCTCGATTACTCTTTGGGCTGGGCAAACCGTACCGTTCTGTCCAGCCCAAACATAGCCAGTAGATCGCAATGTCATTCTGAAGAGACTGAAGAATCTCTCGTTACATTGCGATCTAGTGATAGTTCATACTACTACTGGGATATCCGATCTAGGCAAAACCGGCGTTTTTATACTCTTCCTCACAGCGACGCTGATACTCGGCGGCTGCTTCGGCGGAACTCAGTTCCTCACGATAGTGGGCCTCGCGCAGTTGAGCAAACTGAGTATTGACAAAGCCAGTGATGGGGCAGCGGGCAGGCGATGACCACTCTGTAGCTTCTGTAACCGACTCAAAGTAGAAGTCAAGACCTGGGTAAACGCTGGGATCAACATTATCAATGTAAGGAACCATGCCCGGTAACCAGCCACTATTCTCAAAGATGGTATCCATAGCGACATTCGTGTTGAGGAATTCAGATACTTCGAACATCTTCTCCGTTTGTGGAGCTTCATTAAAGAAGAGAACGTAGTGACCGCCAGTACCTTGAACTTTGACACCATCGCGCGCCGTGGGAACAGGTGCCCATGAAGCGCGGTGCGTGATGTCCGGTGCGTTGATGGATGTACCGCCTGGTCGCCAATAACCGTCAACCATCATTGCCTGGACCTTAGAGTTGTAAGAACCACCCCAAGTCCCTTGACCTTCAACTTGGCGCATACCGGCCATATTATCTGGGCCTGCAATCTTGTAGAACTCACCCATCAGCTCAAAGGCTTGGACCATGTTGTCATTGTCCAGATCAAACGCCCCTGTCTCCGGATCGAACCAAGTCCAGCCCCAGGAAACGGCCGGGAAAAAGCCATCTTGGATCTTGATATTGCCGCCCATAGCATCGTATGGATCCAGACCGATCTGGGTCATGTTGCCAGCATCGTCGAATTGAGTCAATGCCTCATGCCATACTAACGTCTCTTCCCAAGTTGTTGGTGGATCGTTTGGATCTAAGCCAGCCTCTTCGACCATCCCTTGGTTGTAGTTCAAAGCATATCGCAGAAACCCCTCGTTGGCGGGTACGCCATACATGACACCGTCATGGAAGGCATCGGTCCATGTACCTTCAAGATAGAGATCTTTCTTGACGACATCGCTAGTGGCCACCCAATCTTCTACGGGAAGGCAGACACCGCGCGCCATGTAGTCAAGATACTGTATATTAGAGCCTCCGTCAGGTGGATCACCAGCGGCCACGGCAGTCAGCATAACCTCACCCGCCGAGCTACCTTTGGTCTCCAGCGTAAAATCACCAATCATATCCAGAAACTCGTCAGTTTCCTGCAGAGTGTCCCACGTCGTTCCGGCATAATTGCCGCCCCAACCAAACCAGTAGCGAACGGTACCACCTTCGCTTGCAGGAGCAGCACCGCTACCTGCAGTGGCACCTGTGCCAGCCGGATCTGCACCAGGCGCGCAGGCCGCTAGCAGAACTCCGCTAGCGGCGATACCTGTGACTCTTAGGAAATCACGTCGACTCATACCATGTTTCGATTCCATTCTATTCTCCTAGTTTGATTATAGTTTATGGTATGCTTACCATATGAACACGAAAAAATTATTATGCCAATCATCAACGGGGTTGAATAACAATTACAGGCATTGTAGGATGGGGGGAGGGAACTAGCTGTATTGTAGATGATTATAACCGCAGTAGCCAACAATGAAAAATTTGCCTGAATGGATCCTATCCGAGGGCCATTTTGTGATGCGTAAAAGCTAGAATATAATGTCAAGGATATTTTACATACAATGATACCCCTCAAACATGCCCCCTGTTTGTATTCGTTCACACATCCCTAAAGTGGGTGCGTTACCTTCTGTTCTACAGGTTATGCTTACGTCCCGCTTGACACAATTATGACCCTGTTGAAAACCGCATGGAGAAAATATGAATAACCAAAGATTTAGCCGCCGTGATTTTTTGCGCACCAGTGCTATGGCTGCTGGTGCTATGGCCCTGGCAGCTTGCGCCGCTCCTGCTGGGGCACCTGCTGGTGATGGTGGCGGCGCTGCCGAAAGTAGCATTATCAGCTTCTGGTACGCGTGGGGTCAACTTGATCCCGCCTTGGCTGCTTTTATCGAGACCGATGAGTGGAACGAGCACATGGGCGACGTAACGTTGGAGTACAAGGGCGCGGTTGCTGGCGAAGCCATCCTGACAGCCATTGCTGGCGGTACCCCACCTGACGCTGGATCCAACTTCGACTATCCCAACCTATACACCCGTGGTGCAGTCATTACCGTTCAGGACATGGCCGAAGCCAGCGATCTGGTTTCTCAAGACCGAATGCTGGACTGGACCTGGGACTTCGCATGGTTTGGTGGCGATATGATTGGCGTGCCAGGCATTGAAAGCTACGTACAGTGGGGCCTTAACTACAACGCTGATGCCGCGTCCCAGGTTGGCCTAGACCCAGACGCACCACCCAAAACATGGTCTGAGGTCATGGCTTGGCACGAAGAGCTAACCCTAAAAGACGATGCGGGCAACCTGCTTCAAGTAGGTCTTGATCCCCACGATGCTATGGGCGGTGATGTGGACTTCCAGACGGCATCTTACGGCATCCGGTGGTATGATGAGGCGACCAAGACCTTTAACCTGGATAATGAGCGCATGGCCGAACTGATTGATACGACAGCCGAGTTTATCCGCATTGCTGATCCCGATCAGTTCTCTGGTATGCGCCAGACTGAGGGCAATGGCGGCTGGGGCCAAGCGTTTGAGTCTGGCGTGCAGCACATGATCATTGAAGGCTACTGGCATCCGGGCGAGGCCCAGATCAACAAGCCCGAGATTGCCCAACACAACCGCGCTAGCTGGGCACCAGTGCCGGACGACCGCGCCGACGTCAACTTGCAGGCTGTCAACGCGCATCTCGTACAGATCTTCAAGGGTGCTAACAATGTAGAAGGCGCATTCAAGATGGGTGAATTCTTCAACACAGCCACTGCATGTGACATCATCTTCAAAGAGGTGGGCTGGATCCATCCCATCAACGATTTCCTTCCCATGATCGACGGCAATGCATTCCCAGGCTTGCAGTTCTACATCGATTCGCAGGAGAGCGCCAACGAGTGGTATCTGCTACGTCGCTGCCCAATTCATTGGTTTGTTAAAGGGCAGTGGGATGCTCTACGCGATCAGGTTGCGCGTGATGACATTACCGCCACTGAAGCTGCAGAGACGCTAAATACGTTAGCCTTAGAAGAGTTCGAGGCCCAGGGGTTGGCAGGATAATTATTCGTTTATTGGTCCAGGGTCTATAGTCCAGGGTCTATAGTCCAGGGTCTATAGTCCAGGGTCCAGGGACGGAGTCCAGGATCTATACTCCAGGGTCCAGGGTCCCAACTTCGGACCTATCGACTTTGGACTTCGAACCTTTTAACTTCGAACCTTTTAACTTCGGTATGGAGGGAAAATGGCTGTTGCAACCGCACCGCAAGGTACATCTAACCCGAGTGCGACTAAGAAACGGTTTGGGATGACGCAGCGAGAGTGGCGTAACCAGATTCTCGGACTGCTCTTTATCTCGCCGTGGCTGATTGGCTTTCTGTTATTAGCGCTAATCCCATTGATTATGTCGCTCTACTATGGATTTACCCGCTACGACCTGATCGGTGAAGCGCGCTGGATCGGCTTGGGCAACTACGAGCGGTTGTTTACCACAGACCCCGACTTCAAGATCGTTCTATATAACACGTTCTATTATGTGATACTGGGCGTGCCGATTGGGATGGCAGTCGCTTTTCTGATTGCCAATCTGCTCAATGCGGATATCCGCGGAAGAACCTTCTTCCGCTCGATCATCTACATCCCGGCCATTGTCCCAGCGATATGTACGGCCATGGTCTGGCTCTTTCTGCTCAATATCCAATTTGGTGCTGTTAACGGAATCCTCAAAGCGCTAGAGTGGCCAACAATACCTTTCCTCTCCAACACGACCCTCTCCAAACCGACGCTGATTCTTATCTTTATATGGGCACAAGGCGCCGCAGTCGTAATCTACCTTGCTGCGTTGCAGGATGTGCCACGGTCGCTTTATGAAGCTGCCACTGTGGATGGTGCCGGCTGGTGGCAGAAGTTCCGCAACGTTACCATCCCGCTCTGTACGCCTGTTATCCTATTTAATACAGTTCTGGGCTTTATTGGTGCCTTTCAGGAGTTTACCCTTCCCTGGCTGCTCACCCGAGGTGGGCCGGCAAAATCGACCGAGCTTTATGTTATGAACCTGTACCGAAATGCATTTGTCCAGCTCAGCATGGGCAAAGCATCAGCCATGGCTTGGATCCTACTGGTGATCATCGTTGCGTTTACGGTCATCCTCTTTATCTCTTCGGGACGGTGGGTCTACTACGGAGGTGAGAAATGACCACTGCTAGTCAAACAGCTTCGACCAGGGTACACGTAGATAGGCGGGCTTCTGGACAACCTTCGAAAGCCGCCCAAGAGAGGCTCGGGCGCTTTGCAATTTACGGCATTTTGGTCATGCTGGCTTTTACGTGGCTCTTCCCGCTCTACTGGATGGTTGTCACTGCGATAAAGAATGACTCTCAGATTCGTACGGTGCCACCAATTCTCTTTCCATGGCCCATGCACCTGGACAACTTTGCCGGTGGTTGGGCGCGGTACGACTTTAATCTGGCCGCGTTTAATTCCATCTTCAAGTACTCGCTACCTGTTGTGGTTCTTACTGTAGTTACCTCGGTAATCGTGGCCTATGGCTTTGCCAAAATCCAGTGGCGGGGTCGTGGCTTCTTCTTTGCCATCTGCATTGGGACCATGATGCTGCCCTGGCAAGTGACCATGGTGCCGCTCTTTATCATTTTTCGGCAGCTAGATTGGATAAATACCTACTTGCCATTAGTTGTCCCTGCCCTGGCTGGACATCCTTACTTCATCTTTTTGATGCGGCAGTTCTTTATGAGTATTCCCGAAGAATTGTCGGAAGCGGCTCGTATGGAGGGTGCCAGCGAATGGGGCATTCTATGGCGCATTATTCTGCCCCTTTCTAAACCTGCGATTGCCGTTATCGTTCTCTTCCGCTTCCTCTGGTCCTGGAATGATTTTCTGGGTCCACTGATCTACCTCAACAATGAGGCCCAATATCCGCTGGCGCTTATGATCTACCGCCTCCAGCAGACTGCGAATAGCACTGGTAATACAGCTTTGGCCTATCCCCATCTGATGGCGGTTAGTACGATCGTCGCACTTCCCGTGATTGCGGCCTTCGTCTTTGCCCAGCGCAGCTTTATCGAGGGGATCAATATGACGGGGTTGAAGGGGTAGTCTGAACTAGCTTACCTCATCTCCCACACGCACTCATTCTCGTAGAATACGAAGTCGGTATCCGCAAATTTTGCCCCCAACATTTGGGCAAAGTGGCGGATCCCTTTGTTTTCTGAGATCTCGTGACTGGTTTCAATCATTGGGATGCCTAGCTCTTGTGCAAAGCGAAAGCCGTAGTTATCAGTTTCACCTGCGATGAGCAGATCGACCCCTTGCTCGATCAACTTTTGCTGATAGTTCACGTTGACAAAAAGGGCCATACCACCCCAAGGTAGGCCGATGCGGCGCACATTCTCGGGCATACCAGCCGCTGGTGCCACCCGCACACCATCCATGCCCAATTTCTCTTTGACCTGCGCCACCAGTGCATCAACGGAGATAGGGTCAACTTCGTAGATCTTGACGTATCCCTCATTGTGAATCGGCTCGTCCATGCCGATCTGCTCGGCAAAATCATCCAAAATGCATATCTCATCAACCGAACCATGAAGGCGCAGAAAGGTGAGGTTATGCGCATCCAGCAGCTCCCGCCGCTGTCGGTTGGTGGGCCACTCCTGCCAGCCCTTGGGCGGATCTTCTCGATTAACCACGTCATAGGGGTAATAGAGACTCTCGTGACCAATAATCAGAGAGTGGCCCTGTTCTCCGGCAAAGCGTAGCGCATCCGGCGTCGCCATCCAGCAGACGGTGACGCCGTTGACTGGATCGTCAATCGTACCGTGGTGAACGCCCTCATCGCGGTTGATAGAGTGACCGGTCAGTTGAGAAACGTAGTTGGTAATTTGGGTGATAGTCGTCATGGCTCGTTTAGCTTATCTCTGTTATTCTCTCTCTGTTATTCTCTCGTTAGCGTATACAACATCTGTTGGGATACTTGTTCAACGCTTGACTTTGCCCCATCCGGCCACAGAACATTCAATTGCCGAATCTCAGCATCCTTTGGTAGGCCAAAGTGAACACGAGCCGGATCGCCTGATAGATAGCCACCTGAAGCCCGAACGTCACGTGTCAACCGCCCAATCGACGTCTCTAGCACGATTTCGGCACCGATGGCTCGGCTATTACCGCTGTCAGGCCACAATAAATCAACCAGAAGGCCTTTCCCCCCACAGAGCCGATTCTCAAAGAGTTGAGCCGAAGCACGCAAATTGTTGATCACAATATCCAGATCGCCATCCGAATCGAGATCAGCCATAACCATGCCCCGCCCGCTGGCTGTGCTGCCCAGACCCCACCGTGGCATCGGCTCAAATGTGCCATCACCTCTATTGCGAAAAACTTGGTTCTCTTCCACTAGCTCACCGTTGGGTAAGTGTCCGAACATATTCTGCGCGATCATGCCGTTAACCACATATAGATCAAGCAGGCCGTCGTTATCCAGATCACCCAGGCGCCCTGCCCAACTCCAGCCTGTCGCCACAATGCCACGTTGAGCAGCTTGATTCTGCCACTCGTCTTCTCGTACTTGGAGTACATTCTCCATCAGTTGGGGATCGCCCTCAATTGGAACATGCTGCGTCATCATCGCCTCCATGACCGGTTGCCAAGCGGCCACGGTCTCGGGGGCGTCATCGTAGGGCATCATGTCGGTGGTGAAGAGGGCCGTAGAGCCATCGTTGGACAAATCACCCCAGTCGATACTCATGGTGCTGTGGGAGATCTCATCAAAAGGTAGCGTGGCTAGCCATCCATCTGACTGATTCAGCCAGAATCCATCGGTCAGGTCGAAATCATTGGCGATCCATAGATCCTGATGACCATCGTCGTTCAGATCAAGAACCGCAATGGAAAGCGCTTCCGACTCGCCAGTTAGCCGAAGTGCATCGAACTGACCCTTGTTTTGGGTATATACGATCACGCCTGCCCGCTCATCCTCTGCAGGGAAATCGATCCCGCGTGGAATCAGATCGATATTGTAGGAGCCAGTAACCAGATCCAAAGCCGAATCGCCATTGAGATCTGCCCATGCCATGCTGTAAGCCAAGCTTTTGACGCCGGGCAAGATGTCCTGAACCAACTCACCATCGCCCAGATTCCGCCAGTAGGATGGTGGCGCTACGCCTCGTAGGGTAAAGACCACGTCAAGCGCCAAATCTCCATCGACATCGACAATCTGCACGCCACGCGTAAACCGAATGGGCAGCGACTCAGCACGAAAACTCAGCGAGCCTTCATTCCACAGAATCTCCGACTCATTGTCAATGCTGGCAAAAAGTAGATCCAAATCACCATCATTGTCCAAATCATTGATGGCGACGCCTGCGCCGTTGCTTTCGTACGTGTTAATCTCACGGATTCGGATGCCAGTTGCAAAGGGAAGGGTATGCTCGACAAAGCGCTCCTCGCATTCTGACTTGGGGGCGAGTGGCAGAATCGATACGGTTACGTCTGCCAGAACTTTAGGTGTATCAGAGGCGTCACTTTCCGCACCATCAAGCAGCGTTACAGGAATCGGGATTGCTAAGCAGGCAGTCAACATAAATGCAACAAAACAGAGAGAGAGTTGGTGAAAGACTCGGTTACTCACGTAGCTTCCTTTTTATGGATAGTTTACTGCGGTCGTTTTGAAAACGGGAGTTTTCCAAGGCTATTACTCGAATGACCAAACTCCTGTTTTCAAACGGAGCTGAGTATAGCTGGGTTGTCGGTGACCAGAGGGGATATCCGTATGAATACCCATATGATAGTGGATGCATCTGCACAAAGCAAGACATCGACGACCAATACGTGTTATAATGACGGTAGACGAAAGTTGATCAATTATTGAGGAGCGATTGCAATGCCATCTCCATTCCCTGGTATGGATCCCTATCTTGAACAAAGAAAGTTATGGGTCGATTTTCATAATCGTTTGGCGGACGAAATTGGTGCCCAACTAAATACCCAGATTCGGCCAAACTATTTTGCTCGTCTCACACCCTATGTGACCTATGACACAATTGAAATCGGTAAGTCCAAACTGCGCGGTGTACGACCCGACGTTGGGGTGATGCAAACCCAACCCTCAATGGGATATGGTCAACCGTCTGTAGCGTTGTTGGAGCCAGATGAGTCTGTGGAAAGCGCGGTGCTGCTTGAAGATCGCATGGAATTGCTCAGCGTTGAAATCTACGACACCGATGACGAACTGCTCGTGACGGCGATTGAGATCCTATCACCTGTCAACAAGCGCCCCAAACATAAAGCCTATCTTGACTATCTCAACAAGCGGGTTGAGATTCTGCGCTCCAGCGCACACCTTCTGGAGATTGACTTCTTACGGGCTGGTGAGCGCCCCCCACTTGAGATCCCGGTCCCTCAGGCTCCCTATTACATTATGCTGAGTCGCATGGAGCGCCGCCCCAACGTCCAAGTATGGCCGATTCAGCTTGCATCCCCATTGCCTACTGTGCCGGTTCCCCTGTACCAACCCGATCCAGACGCAACGCTCGAACTGGGAGATGTCATGTCCAATGTCTATGAGCGGGGGGCTTATGACATACAGATCGATTACACACAACCTGTTCCATCACCAAACTTAACGGATGCTGAGCATGAATGGGTAGCTACCCTGCTGAAGTCCGTACGAGAATGAGTGAAGAAACTGTATTAGGAGACAATCATGAACATCCGATTTGGCTACCGAAACATGGAATACCCCAGCAGCGACTTGGGCGAACTGCGTGACAGCAGCCCACTGCTCGACGATATGGACGCCATCAAGGCCCGCATGAAAGAAGATGGCTTCCTGCTGTTGCGCGGACTGAACAACCGGGAAAAAGTCCTGACTGCTCGTGAAACCATTCTAACCCACATGGAAGAGAAAGAGGCGCTTACGCCCAACACACCCGTTCTGGAAGGCGTCATGCCCGCGGGAGGGCGCAGTGTCCAGATGATGGGGCGCAAGGGCATTGCCTTTCATCCCGACGTGCTGAACGTCATCGAATCCACTGAACTCTTTGACTTCTTCGAGAGATATTTTGGTGAACCGGCATTGACCTTCAATTACAAATGGCTGCGGGGCGTAGGCAACGAGCAGTACACTGGTGCTCACTGCGACTACGTCTACATGGGCCAGGGTTCGCCCAATCTGCATACAGTATGGATTCCCCTGGGCGATACGTCCGTGGATCAAGGCACCCTTACCATGTGCCCCTCCTCCAATCATCTGCCCTCCTTTGCCAAGCTACGGGAGACCTATGGTCGTATGGACGTGGACCGAGATGCCACCGATGGCTGGTTTACCAAAGACCCCATGGAAATTGTAGAGAAGTTTGGCAGCAGATGGCTCACCTCTGAATTCAAAATGGGCGACGTCATGATCTTTGGCATGCACACCATGCACGCCTCCACCACCAACCTGACCGATCGGTTCCGCCTGAGCTGTGACGTGCGCTTTCAGCCCGCCAGTGAACCGGCAGACAAGCGCTGGGTGGGCGAGGGCATTGGTCATACCGCCCATGGGATAACCGAGTTGAAGTCCATGGAGGAGGCGAGAGCAGAGTGGGGATTGTCGTGATGGGTGCCGCGTGATTTGTGAGCTGTGCGAAACGACCGACGACTACAGCAGATGTAGATAGAAACGGATTTTGGTAGTCTGTGAATGTTTCACCCATCTGAGGCAATTGAGGTGTAGACAAAATCGTTGCAGCCTAAATGACACAGTTATTTGATGCTTCGAATATCACGAAATAATCTCATTCAATTAGGGGGCGAATTACGTACCCTTAATGCCTCATAGAACTCAAAATGTCAGATGACTGCTGAACCCCATCAATTTCATCAATTTATTCGTGGTTCATCGCTCTGTGCAGTTTATCGCATTGCCTGCCTAATCGTCTCCTGTCTGCTCATTTCTGACTGTTTTCAACCTATCTTCGCCCACCTACCCAACGATGAACTGATTGAAGAAAACCAAGTCTATCGCAATGATGGCCAGGGAAATCTGCTTCCTTACCCAGCATGGCAGCTCAACGGTACCCTAAGCGGGCGTAGCATGGGCATGGCCAATCTCGATTGCGATGGGGATCTAGATGTTGTGGTGAATAATTTACGAAAACCGAGTCAGATCTGGGAGAATCAACTTTGTGCAGGCAAGGCTCTGGTCGTGGACTTAGCCTGGATGGATTCGGCCAACCCTCAAGCCATCGGTTCAACAGTGACACTCACAACGAGTGCTGGCAGACAAGTAGGCCCGGTCCAAGCTACTAGTGGCTATCTGACAGGCCAGTCCAGCCAACTCCATTTTGGCATGACAGATGATTCAACACCCCAGCAGATTCAAATTATCTGGCCCAATGGAGCCACTTCGACCCTCCTGATTTCTGGCAATGTGGAAAAGATCATCGTAGAACGGCTGCCCTAAGCTCGGTATGGATGACCCGACCACCCGTTCCTTCACTTTCAGCTTGTGCCGCAGAAACGCTGGGCAGCCACGTGACTAGCCCGAACAGGACCAGCAGCACGAGAAACCACTGAATTGCTCTCTGCACAGGGTCTGGAGGACTCACAATCGTGGTACTCTGGAGTACTTTCTGTCCATCGATTCGACTATTTGTTTGCGAAGCCATCATACTCTCCTCTGGTGTCAATCGTTGGCTCTCCATTGCCTGGGAAAACCTGTTGCAATAATCTACCCCTATAATATCTCGTCAACGCATTCAGATCGTCGCCGGATGCAGCCATGAACGCATTCAAATCGCATTCAACGTGTATTCCATCAGCAGAATCATGGTTCAACCGAATCTCACGTGGTTGACAGAAAAAATGAACAGGGATTAGCCAGATTTTTAAGATTATAAGAGAAAGATCTTCGTAATCTTTAAAATCCTTGTTCAATAAAGTTGTCAACCTCATGAAATTCCAAAGTCCCAAAGAGCCAGAATCATTTCCGCGGGGATCTGTGGTATACTATTGACAATATTGTTGCGTAAACCCCTTGGTACGGATACGACTATCTATGAATTTTTCTGGATCCCAGTTTGAAGAGCTGCACAAAGCACTGTTGGATGCGTTTAACCGTTCGACATTAGCCCGTGTTGTACGTTTTCGCTTAGAAGAACGACTCGATTCCATTGTCCCTGGTGGAAGCGACGAAGACGTATTTTATGGATTAATCGAATGGGCTGAGCGAACAGGTCAATTGCCCGATCTGATTTCTGCTGTTCATGGAGAAAACCCAGATAATCCGAAAATTCGCCAATGCTATCAAGACTTGATCCAACTGAACCTAACCCAATCATCATTGACCGACCACGCTGATATCCATCAAATCGTCACAGAACTTGAGCGGGCCAATACTGGGCCAATCATTGATCGTGTTGATTGTGTGGCAATGTTCCTCAATTTGCTCAATGCAGATCATCCTCATCGCTTTTTTCGCTTGACGGGTCAGGCCAAGATGGGTAAAAGCCATCTGCTGACCAAAATTTTTCCTAAGATTGCTGAGCATAGGGGGTTGCGGTCTATCGTGATCGATTTGCGCGAGCTATCCGCCATCGACATCCTACAAAATGCTTGTGGCCAGATTGATCCCACTGGATTCTCTACCTTTGACGCTACATACAGAGAATGGTTGGCGCAGCCCAACTCTGAGCCGGAGAATCTTTCTACTCTGTTGGGGCAGCGTAGCGATGAGAAATCCAGGGCAGTTATTGCCCAATTTACCCGCTCCTTTGTGAGTGATCTTAAAGATCTTGTTCAACATCCCATACTTCTTGTCTTTGATCAGGTCGAACGCGGTTCAGATGATGTGCAAAGCTGGCTCTGTAATCAGTTGCTGGCTCAGTTGCAGAGCATTCCTCAAGTCCATGCCATCACGGGTGGTCGTGCCTTGCCCCCATCATCAGGGGCTTATGCGTCGATTTGCTGTGAATATACGTTGACTCAAGTGGAAGAGGTAGATGCCTATGTACAATACTGTCGCCAAATCGAAGCCGATATTCAGGAAGAGTTTATTCCCCAATTAGCCAAAGCCCTCTTTTACAATCCTGGTGCCTTTGCCGAAAGCATGACTCAATTCACCACCGGAGGGCACGTTTATGGCTGAACCAACTGCCCACAGCCCATCTCAGCAGATAGCTAAGATGCTCGAACGACTTGATGCGGCCCAATCGCCAGCCGAACAAGCCGCCGTGGTTGCCGAAATGGCTTTTGAGAAGATGTCCGAACCAATGTCTTTGGCTGCTCGGAGCTGTGTTATTTTGCGCTGGTTCGATGGATTTATTCTAGAGGCATTGGTGCCAAAGGACACGGATTTATCTGGGGAAGCCGTGTTATCTGCTCTACAAGACCTGCCTTTTGTGGAGAAGACAACCCATGGGTGGCGCTATCATGACCAGACCCGTGAAGGCTTGTTGTTGAAGCTACCGCCTGAATTGCTTTGCAAGAGTGCCGTCTTGGCAATCCCAGCTTACCTGGAACAGGTGGATACATCACTAGAGATTCTATATTGCCTTGTCGTGTCCGGTCAGGTCGAACTTAGTAGTTCATTCCTTGATGACCTCCTTATGGAGCGTAGATACAATCAGGATTGGACTGGGTTAGGCATTGTACTCGAAACAGTAGGTGAAGCAGAGGCTCTGAGCTTTGTCAATGCATTGCCGAGAACAGCTTTACATTATGTTACTTCTGGTCTCGCCAATTCTAATAAAGGCAAATTCGATGAGGCAATACGAGATTATGGGCAAGCCATTGAACTAGATCCTGAAGATGCTATAATCTACAATAATCGAGGTGCTGTCCATGCAAAAAAAACTGAGATAGATGAGGCGATTAAAGACTTCGACAAAGCCATTAAGCTGGACTCCAAATATGCAAGTGCATACTATAATCGCGGTCTTACTCTTTATGATAAAGGGAAATTGGATGCAGCCATAGAGGACTACAATACTACCATAAAGCTGAACCCCGAATATGTAGATGTCTATTTCAATCGTGGTGTTGCTCTTTACGATAAAGGGAAGTTAGGAGCAGCGATAGAGGACTACAATAAGGCAATAGAGTTAAACCCTAAAGACGCTTTAATCTATAACAATCGTGGTCTTGCACATCAAGCAAAAGGGGAGTTAGAAACGGCGCTTCGGGACTTCAATAAAGCTGTTGAGTTGAATCCGGAATATACAGGTGCTTACAACAATCGTGGCAATGCATTGGCGGTTCTGGGGCATTGGGCTGAGGCAAAAGCTTCTTTTAAGAAAGTCGTCTTAATCAATCCTGAAGCATATTTGGGATTTCTGTCACTTGCAAATATGGCTCGTCGCGAAGGCAATAATGAAGTCTGGCAAGATTCTATTGAACAGGCACGCTCACTAGTTGACTACTCTGATCTATATAATGCTTCTTGCTTTGAAAGCGTAGCAGGAAATGTCGAAGTTGCAATAGGACTCTTGCAACAGTCAATTGATAATGGCACCGGCGACCCCGAATGGGCCAAACAAGATCCCGATCTAGAATGGATCCGAGACGACCCCCGTTTCTGGGAGATTGTTGATAACAAATAGCATGAATAACGGAGCAAAAATGGCCAATACAACTTCAATCTCGGCTCAAATCGATCCAGATTTAAAAGAGCGGGCCGAAGAGATACTTAGTGAACTCGAACTGACTGCCTCTCAAGCCATTGCCCTCTTTTACAAGCAGATTGTCTTCAAGCGGGGCATTCCGTTTGAGATTGTGGTGCCTCATGATGAGAACAACATCAATGGCCATAGCGCGAATTCGCTGACGAATGGGCCATCAGGTGAGTCGAAAGGCGTTTTGGTTGAGCCAGGGCCAGAAGCCGCAACTGCTTTGGGCCCAGAACATGAGGCTATCCTGAAGGAGCGGGAAGCCTATGAAGTCATGCATACAGAATTGCGCGAGCTTTATCCGGATCAGTATGTGGCTGTTTATCAAGGGGAGGTTGTGGATCATGACTCAGACAAAGTCGCGCTTATCATACGTCGCAGGGAGAAATATCCAAATAAAACCGTATTAATCACCCAGGTAGAAGAATCCCCAGAGCGTAAAACTTTAAATTTCCGTTCGCCAAGGTTCGTACGATAACATGCTTGTATACTCTTACGACTACGATCTATCATACGATCCTGCGGCACCGCAGCTTTCCATTCTGTTGCGAGCACCTGGAACAAATAATGAGGGAATCCAGTTGAATGCGATGGTCGATACAGGGGCTGACGCAACCATCGTTCCCAAAGATATATTAGAAGAGTTGGGATTGGAGCAGAGCGATTCTTTGTATATCCGTGGCGTAACTGGTCACCGAACTCAGGTAGCCGTTTATGATGTGACAATTGAAATCGGACCATTTACGTTCTCTGCAGTTCCAGTCGTCGCGACACCATTGGGTAGCGAGCCACTGATAGGCAGAGATATCTTGAATAACTTCTCTATCACGCTGAACGGACCCGCCCAGGTTGTAGAATTGTCAGAATGATCAATAGAGATTTTACTGTAACGATTCAGCCAAAAACATGCCAAAACTAACCCTCTCCAACGAATTTATCGACGAAACTCTGGCCGACAAAGCCCGCTGGTTCTCCACCCTAACTGTTGCTGAGCGTATTGCTTGGCTGGACGAGTGGACCGAAATCCTGTTGCAAAATAACCCAGACGTTTTTCGGAAATTTGACGATGATCACGCGTTCCAAGGATCTGTTTGCGTCCTTAGAAAAAAACAGAGTTAAATACGTCGTCATTGGAGGAGTTGCCGCTATTCTACATGGCGTGCCGCGGATGACTGGCGATGTCGATCTATTGATTGAGCCGAGCATCGAGAATGCTGAACGCGTCCTTCAAGTCTTGGCCGATTTAGGGTATGATACAGCATCGCTGGTCGATCCTAGTGGACTGGTTCAGGTCAAATACCTGATCTTCGAGAACGGCATCAAAATTGACATTATGCTGGATATTCCTGGTTTGGATTTTGAAACAGCTTGGGCCAACAAGGTAGAGATGTTTGCCGGGGAACAGTCATTTTGGGTTGTCTCCAAAGCTGATCTTATTGATGCCAAACGCGCCGCAGGAAGAGAGCGGGATCTGAATGACGTTGAGGCGTTAACCAACACGAATGATTCCAATCCTGTTCCACAATAAGGATCAACCTGTTCCACAAGAAGGATCAATATGTATAAACAATCTGATTATTTACTCTGGCAAGCTGTCGCCGAGAAGGCGGCTCAGGAGGCAGGCGCGCTCATGTTGCGCCGACTTCAAGAGCCTCTTGAGCTAACCGACAAAGGCTTTCGCGATGTCGTGACGGCTGTCGACTTTGAGGCCCAAGCCCTGATTACAGACAGTGTACAGGCTGCCTTTCCCGAGCACGCTTTTCTCACCGAAGAAGAGGATTCGTCGTTGCCTCAACAAGGTGAGGTGCGCTGGATCATCGATCCCATTGACGGCACCAGCAACTATAGCCGAGGCATTCCTAGCTTTTGCACCTCCATCGGGGTCGCCGTCAACAATGAGATTGTGGTGGGCGTCATCTATGATCCCAATTTGAATGAGCTATTTAGTGCGGTAAAGGGAGAAGGCAGTACGCTTAACGGACAGCCCATCCACTGCAGCCAAGTTGATGAACTGGGCGCAGCCGTTGTCTGCCTGGATTGGAGTCGCGAAAATAGCGACCGTCAAGTTGTCTTTAACATACTAAGCACCCTCGGACTAGAGGTGCGTACCTTACGCGGGACAGGCTCTGCCGCCCTCGCCCTGGCGTGGATTGCTGCTGGGCGCTTCGATGGCTATATCAATTTGACCATTAGCTCTTGGGATTGGGCCGCCGGTGCACTGCTCATTGCCGAAGCCGGTGGCCTCTTTACTCAGGCTGGCGGTTCCCCTGTTTCGCTGGAGAAGAGCAGTGGTGGCATTGCCGCGACCAAAGCTGTTCACGGAACATTAGAAGAACGGGTAAGAAGGGGGATGAGTAGCAGCGATTAGATATTCGTAGTAAAATAGGGAAGAAATCCAGAAAGGAAGAAAATGATGGCACAATTTGCAGAACTTCAATCTCGCACAGTTGGTGATTTCAAAATTACATTTATTGCCGATGGCGGTGGCCTTATTGAACCGACAGCTATGTACCCCGCTTCGGCAAAGAAGGGATGGGGTGACTATGCCCATCTGCTGGATGACCAGGGGCGATTGGTGGTGACGATCGGTGGTTTCCTGATCGAGACTGGAGACCAGAATATTCTGCTGGACCTGGGCTTTGGACCTATGACCGTCGACTTCCCTGGCTTTGGTCCATTTATAGGCGGAAAATTTATGGAGAGCTTCGCCCAAACTGGACTTACGGCTGACCAGATTACTCAAGTCGTCTACTCCCACCTACACCTAGACCATGTAGGTTGGACATCCCAAGAAGTGGATGGCAAGCAGGTCCTCTCTTTCCCCAATGCTCGCTATCTCTGCACCCAGGCTGAATGGGATTTTTGGCAAGCCGATGAGACAGGGATGGGTCCCAATCAGATCACTGTCGTTGATCCCATAAAGGACGTGATCGAATTCATCACCGCCAGAGATGAATTAGCACCAGGCGTTACGGTTCTTTCCACGCCTGGCCATACGCCTGGCCATATTTCACTCCGTCTCGATGCAGGTGATCAGGTAGTCTACCTGATTGTGGATTTGCTTCATTCGGAAGCCCAATTCAAAGAGGCAGACTGGTCTGTGGCCTTTGATATCGATCCAGTCCAGGGTCGCACTACCCGAGAAGGCATCTATGCAGAGCTTGCCCAACCAAACGTCTTGGTGGCTGACGGCCACTTTTCCAATAGCGTCTTTGGCCGCTTGAGCCACGAGAATGGCCAGTGGATCTGGCAGGCAGAATAGGACACATGGTGCAATAATATGTCGATTCAAATCGACCGAAACTACACGACTGAGCTACTGAGCCGACTGGTTCAAATCAACTCGACCAACCCTTCTCTATCCCCTACCGGTGCCGGTGAAGGTGAAATTGCTGGATATGTGGCTCAAGTATTGAATGAGCTGGGCTTGCAGGTTGAGACCCATGAACCTGAGCCAGGCCGACCCAGCGTGGTAGCCATTTGGCCAGGAGCGGGCAGCGGCCGCTCTCTCATGCTTAATGCCCATATGGATACGGTGAGCGTAGACGAAATGGCTGAACCATTCAGCGGCCGGATTGCCGATGGGCGACTCTATGGCAGGGGCGCTCAGGACATGAAAGGTAGCCTAGCGGCATCGATTGCCGCGGTAAAGGCCCTGCAAGATGCCGGGATATCCCTTGGTGGCGATCTGCTTATTGCTGCGGTGGCTGATGAAGAATTTGCCAGTATCGGCACGGCAGATATTGCTCCACGTTACCCAGTAGACGGTGCCATTGTGACCGAACCGACGGATCTGGATATCTGCCTAGCCCACAAAGGATTCATCTGGATCGAAGTCGAGCTATTGGGTCGCGCGGCCCACGGGAGCCGCTTTGACGAAGGGGTTGATGCCAATATGCGGGCGGGACGGCTGTTGGGTGAGTTGGACAAGCTAGAACTAGCGCTGCGACAGCGCCCCGCCCATCTGCTTGCCGGGCCGCCGTCACTCCATGTTGCCACTATTCATGGCGGCAGTGAGTGGAGTATGTATGCCAGCCGCTGCGTGGTGCAGATTGAGCGAAGGATAGTACCCGGTGAGGAAGAAGAGGCGGTCGTTGGCGAGATTCAGGCGATTTTGGATAAGCTCTCTGCAGCCGATTCTACTTTCCAGGCATCGCTGACTGTCAAGCTTGTGCGAGATGCTTTCGAGGTAAGCGCAGATGCATCGATTGTCCAAACGCTGGCCAATTGTGCTACTCGTATCTTGGGGAAGAGACCGCAAATGGTCGGCCATACTGCGTGGATGGATTCGGCCATCCTGAGTAAAGGCGGTGTAGAGACTGTGATTATGGGGCCAACGGGTGATGGGCTTCATACCAAAGAAGAGTGGGTGGATCTTGAATCGGTAGTGCAATTGGCCCAAGTCTTAGCGGAAATGGCCACTGATTACTGTGGAATTGCGAAATGAGAGAAAGGCTTCTGACTGAAGTAGAAAACTTCCCTAGCGCAGGGCAAGCACCCCTACGGGAAGCCCTGTTGAATCCAGCGTTTGACGGCATCATTCAGGCTGAGCTAGCCATTCACCTGGCCGAATTGCTGAAGATATCTATTCATGAGTTGCTTCTTCGGCTGGTTCCGTTTGCCAAGCTCTACGCTTCGCCTCCCATTTCGCAATTCTATGTGGGTGCTGTGGTCCAGGCGCTTTCTGGCAAGCTCTACTTTGGGGCTAACTTCGAATTCCCTGGCCAGGCCCTCAATGCAACCATCCATGCCGAACAGTCCGCCATCCTCTACGCGTGGATTCGCGGAGAAGAGGGTATTCATGCGATTGGCGTCAACGGCGCTCCCTGCGGCCACTGTCGACAATTTATGATGGAACTCAATGAACCATCTCTAACGGTCGTCACACCCCAAATGTCCCCCCAACCTTTGGCGAATCTGCTGCCCAACGCGTTTACGCCAACTGCACTGGGCAATCCCCGTGGATTGATGTACCCAATGCGCCATGAGCTACACTTCCCTTCTGCCGCTCAAGATGAACTTGCTAACTCAGCCTTGGCCATGGCCAATCGCAGTTACGCACCCTACTCCGAAAATCATGCTGGTGTAGCCGTACGGCTACGCAGTGGTCAAATCTTCGCCGCTCCATACGCCGAAAATGTCGCCTTCAACCCCTCTGTTTCGCCCCTCCAAGGCGTATTGATTGCTATGAGCATGCAATCACAACCGTGGGACCAAGTCATTGACGCCGTCTTAGTGGAGTGCATAGACCCCGGCTGTAGCCAAGTCCCGGCTACTCGTTCCTTGCTAGCAACCATCAATCAGACCACATTGAGGGTGGCGACAGCTTTATCCAAACATTAATCAGTAGATCGCAATGCCAGTGAGAGACTCTTCGGTTCCGTCGCAAGCGACTGTAACCAAACAGAGTGACATTGCGATCTACTGTTAATCGAAACCTGTTTACACTTTGTGCAAAATCCTAAGAACGACTATCTTCGTCGAATGATTAAAGGGCGTTGGATCGGTCACAGGCGGCGCAACAATGGTTGATGGATAGCCGATGCACTCTTCAGGTACAGGAATCACTTCTTCGATGTCCACATAGCCCCCAATACAAAGTTCGTTGAGGGATTCCATATACGCCTGCCCACTCAGATAGAGCGCATTATTCACCGCTACGATCAAGCCACCGTGGTTGACTAGGGGACGTACTTTGTTGATGAGCCGATGCATATCCTTGTTAAGGTCGATGGTTCCCTGAGACGTTGTTGAATAGAAAGGGGGATCAAGAATCACACAGTCAAAGCGTTCACCAGCCCGATTAAGCCTCTTCATATAGGCCCAAAAATCCATGCTTTGGAAGTCGCGTCGTTGGATGGGGAATCCGTTGAGGGAGTAGGAGATCTTGCTGACGTTGAGAAAGCGCTTGTTTCGATCGGTTTGGACTACGCGACTGGCTCCGCCTGCCGCAGCTGCCACACCAAGGCCCCCTGTGTAGGCAAAGGTATTAAGGACCGAGCCACCCGCCATCTTCTCTATGAGCCACTTTCGTAACAGCCGGGTGTCCAGATAAAAACTGGCGTCCTGATTCATCAAAAGGTCAATGGCGTACCAGATGCCGTTCTCGCGAATCCGCTTATCTATCTTCTCCCCATCAATGAGCCGACCATGGCGTTGCTGATCCGTTTCGCCTTTGCGCTCTTTGATGATGATGCCACAAACCCAAGGTAGCTGATTGCAAACCACCGCTTGCGCAGCGATCAAGTTCTCCGCTCCCATCTCTGGAGGGTCGGCATAGTTGTGGAGCACAACCGTTGAGCCATAGAGGTCAACAAATAGCTCCGGGCACCCCTCCCGTGGCCCATTGAATAGGCGACATGCCACATGATGTGCGGCATCCAGTTCCGCTTTTCTGGCTTCAATGGCTCGTTCAAGTAAGATGGACAACGGCAGGTTCATTCATCATTTTTCTCTTTCAAAAGCTGACGCAGACGAGCTAGTTCAGCCTCTGCCTCTACTCTCGCCTGACGTTCTGCTGCAAGGGTAGATTGAGTCTCATCAAGTTGCTCTTCTTTATCCTGTAGGGTCTGCTGGGTTGCATCCAATGCCTGCTGAGTTGCACCTAATGCCTGCTGAGTTTGATTGAGTGATAGGGTAAGCTCTCCACTGTCTAGTAAATTCTTACTCGCTTCAACATCGATAAATCGTAGCTGTTGCCCCTCGGCATAGAGCCGAATGCCAATTTCAGGCAATAGATAGCCTCCATCTAAATCAGAATCAATTTTCCACATCTGTCCACCCTCTAATCGCCAAAGATAGAGCCGAATTTGTGATCGGTGGTGGCCTTGTGGCGTGATAGCATCGATTACCAAGTAAGTTGTGATACCAAGCTCTTCTAGATAGAAGCGGTTCTTCTCATTTAGATCCCTAGAGATGCTATCTGGAGAGGTTAATTCAATGATCAATTTGGGAACTGGCTCAATATCCAGATCGTAGGCAGACGGAGCTTCTTCACGATAGTCCAATAGCAGAAAATCAGGTGCAATTCGCTGCTTGATATTGTTTTTGTCTCGATAGAGCAGAAACGTATCCGTGATAAACATTAGGTTCTTGTCTTCCAGCGGATGGCGCAGTACTTCAGCAATGTAATTCAACTTGCGGCTATGAGGACCACCTGCCGGCATCATCTCCTCCTCAGTTTGATAGGCGTATGGGCTGGGATCCCAGTCGGAGTGGATATGATCTGGTATCCATCCTGGGCGATCGTCCACTACCAAACGATCTTCCTTTTTCGCTCTATTTAACGTCAGAGTCATTCTCTTATCTCCTGAGGTAAATCGCGGAAATCATTACCGAAATGCAGGCTAGCGACCAGCTAAACTGTGGTCGTGTCAAAACCGTGGTTTCCCTTTACTCTACCAGAGAGACCAAACTACGGTTTTGAAACGGCACTGAGTATAAATTACTGTTCAACGAAGTCTCAGCTACCTCAAAATCGATATAAGTTCCGCGCGTTTTCTGCCATAATATTACGTTCTAACTCCTTATCGAGCTTGACTGGAATGGCTCGGTCCGGTGAATCAAAGTCCCAGTGGGGGTAGTCCGTGGCAAAGAGGAGCTTGTCGTTCATATTGAGCTGCTCTAGCAGTTGATGAAAGTGGTGGCGCTGATTGGGCTCCTCCATAGGCTGGGTGCTAATCCAAATATTCTCACGGATATACTCCGACGGCGGGCGCTTAAGCTCTGGCACCTCATCACCTAATCTCTGCCAAGTTTTATCCAAACGCCATAAAAGGGGTGGCATCCAGGCAAAGCCTCCTTCGATAAGGACAACCTTCAACCCGGGGAAGCGCTCAAAAACGCCTTCCAGGGCATAGCTGGCTACCTGGGCTTGAAAGGCCTGGGGCATACCACAATGATCCTCATAGTAGTGAGAAGGCCAACCTGCTCCAGTGATAGGGCCGCCACCTGCACCACCAAAGTGAATGCCAATGGGCAGATTGTGACGCTCGGCAACTTCATATATTTTGTGATATTTGCGACGTCCCAACGGCTCTTTTGTGCGTACGATGAGTAATATCTGTACAAAGCCCGGATGTTGGGCACAGCGCTCGATCTCAGCTACTGAAAGATCGGCATCCTCATAGGGAATAATAATTGAGGCGCGCAGTCTTGGCTCTTTTTCTACCCACTCCTCAATCTGCCAATCGTTGAGTGCCTGAGAAAGGGCCGCACCATATTCAAGGTTGGTTTGTCCACCTGCACCCATTAACGGATTCATGATGCCGTACTCAATATTCCATCCATCTAATAATTGCATTTGTAAGAAGGCCAAATCGCTACCAGGAGGCCCCCCATTTGGAGGCCATGCATCATGGCGGGCAGCATTGGGATTGGCCCGAGGATAGGCGGACCCGACGTGACCCCGAGAGCCAATCGTTTCATGGTGCCTTCGCCACCGTTGAGGCAAGTACTTAAGAAGCGTCTTGCTGGATGCAGGCGCAGTATGAATGTCGCAGTCAATGACCGCTTCTTTGATCGACCCGCTCGCCTTTTTGCCTATAGGCTGAGTAATCTGTGCAATTGCCGCTACCATTCTGTCCTCCCATTATGGAATGAGTTACAAATAAATTGCGCGTTTGGCTCGGGCATAGCCTAGTCAAATGGCCAAGTTATTTAATTCTCTTTCCTAAAGATTTGGATCATTGATTGATGGATGATAGACCCAATCCATCCTATTTCATTCATTGCACTATAGCAGATTTCAAGATCCTTGTCCATCGCCATTTATTGCTCCTCAATCCACTTATCTATTATGAATGAGCCTTTGGTGATCGACTCTTATCTGGTAGACTATTAGTCTGGCTACCTTGAAAACATACATTTCTTTACACTGAACTATTGCCGAAATGACCCAAACTATTCTCGAAATGGCCCAAACTACCGATTGGAACCCTGTTGGTTGATTTTACGATTCATCCCAATTTGATTCGCGCAACGTTTGTCGTTGCCCTTATTTTACTCTTAGCTGCTGGTATCTACGCATATCTGTTCTTTAATCGGCCTGGTGCTCATGCTGATAACGTAGGTCAGCGAGTACGCTATATGGGTCTCTTTTTGATGATTTTTATTCTGTCGATGATCACCAGCACTCGCCTATTGATCATTTATGTTGCGTTTCTCTCATTTTTGGGACTCAAGGAATTTCTTTCCATTACCCCTACCCGCCGTGCTGATCGCCGAGTGCTTTTTTGGATTTACCTTGCGATTCCGGTACAGTACTTTTTTATTGCTATGGATTGGTACCCAGCCTTCATTGCTTTTGTTCCAGCCTATCTCTTCGTTTTTATTCCCTTCTGTATGGTTGTCATCAGCGATACGGATGGCTTTTTACAGGCCATTGCCACCCTTAGCTGGGGGACGGTAACTATGATCTATTGTATGGGCCATCTTGCTTATCTACTCTTATTGCATCCCCCCTATGTTTCCGAGGTTGGAGGAATGGGACTCTTCTTGTTTCTTGTAGTGCTTGCACAGATGAGCCACGTCATCCAGTATGCCTTTGGCAAAATTATCGACAATCCCAAACTACAGCTTAAGATCACAACGACACGAAATTGGGCAAGCCTAATAGGAAGTGTCTGTGTAACCATGCTGCTCGCCTTCCTTGCTGCACCTTATCTTACGCCTCTTAATTGGTGGCAGGCACTGATTATTGGGGCAGCCGTCGCAATTGCAAGCTTTATCGGTTATTTGACCATGACCGGAATCAAAACGGACCTGCGTCTCAAAGATCGGGGGACCATGACTCCCGGCCACGGTGGCGTAATGAACCGCATTGATACGGTGATTTATAGTGCCCCAGTCTTTTTTCATGTGATTTCCTATTTGATGACTGCATAGCTCTTGCGGAATATTTAGGAACGAGAATGAAATAATTTGGTCATTTGACAGGAGCACACCCGAATGAGACGCGCAAGTTATTTACGGCTTTTTCCTTAACATCAACATTATGAACGAACGAACCCAAATCCATATTCAAAAGATCGCTAAAGAATTATCCACCTCCCAGCAACCGGTCTCTCAACACCAAGTGGCGGCCACAGTAGAGCTGTTAGATGAGGGCAATACCCTACCCTTTATTGCTCGTTATCGTAAGGAAGCAACAGGGGGACTGGATGAGGAACAATTGCGGGCGTTGATTGCCCTTCTGGAATCTTTACGGTCCCTAGATGACCGGCGAGATTCTATTCTAGCTTCCGTTGAAGAGCAGGGCAAGATGACAGCAGAACTTCAGGCTTCGTTGATGGCTGCTGAGACCAAAACAGAGCTTGAAGATCTCTACCAGCCCTATAAGCCTAAACGCCGTACCCGGGCAAGTATGGCACGAGATCGGGGTCTGCAGCCTCTTGCTGATCAAATCCTCTTTCAGGTCCGCGGAACTGAAACACCTGAGCAGTTTGCTGCTGCTTTCCTGAACGATGAGGTGCCGACCCCCGATGATGCGTTGGCTGGCGCGCGAGATATTGTGGCCGAAACAGTCAGTGACAATCCCGAAGTGCGCCGTATGACCCGAGAGAAGGCACTAAAATGGGGACAGTTTCAGGCCCAGAAGATCGATGATGCAGAAGATGAAAAGAATGTCTTTGAACTCTATTACGAATTTGATTTTAAGGTTGATCGGATTCGGCCCCATCAGGTTTTGGCCATCAATCGGGGAGAGGCATTGAAGATTCTACGAGTAGGTGTGGACGTGCCAGAACGAGATTGGCGTGGAGCGATTGAGGCAAACTTTCGTAGCCATCGCGGCTCTAACTTTGCTCCCCACATGGAGTTGGCCATTGAAGATGCCGCCAAGCGGCTGCTGCTGCCTGCCATTGAGCGGGATGTGCGCCGCACGTTGACCGAGTTGGCTGAGAATCATGCCATTCGTGTCTTTGCCTCCAACCTGCGGGGGCTTCTCAGTCAGCCCCCTCTGAGTAAGCAGACGATCATGGCCATTGATCCTGGCTACCGCACCGGTTGTAAAGTAGCTGTCACCGACTCGACGGGTAAACTGCTCGACACAGGCACCATCTATCCTCATCCGCCCCAGAAGAAGATGCGAGAAGCCTCGGCCCAACTAACTCAGTTGATTGATCGCCACCAAGTGACCTTGATTGCGATTGGCAATGGCACCGCTTCGCGAGAGACAGAACAGCTTGTGGCCGATCTAATCCGTTCTCGACAAGACGCTCTTCATTACCTCATGGTTAACGAAGCTGGGGCCAGCGTCTACAGTGCCAGCCCTCAAGCAAGGGCCGAATTCCCCGAATTGGATGTAAGTATGAGGAGCGGTATTTCCCTGGCCCGGCGGGTGCTGGATCCCTTGGCCGAACTGGTAAAGATTGACCCCAAGTCTATTGGTGTCGGTCTTTATCAGCATGACGTGGATCAGAATGCTCTAGCTCAATCTTTAGATGGCGTAGTGGAAAGCGTGGTCAACCAAGTTGGGGTGGACGTCAATACCGCCTCCCCAGCCTTGTTGACCCATGTAGCTGGCATCGGACCCAAATTAGCCGAGCGCATTGTGGCCCATCGTGATGAGAAAGGGCTATTTGCCAATCGACGGGCACTCAAAGACGTATCAGGCTTGGGACCAAAAGCTTTTGAACAATCCGCCGGTTTTCTACGGATTCGCAATGGCAGCGATCCTTTGGATGCCAGCGCGATCCATCCTGAAAGTTACAAGGTGGCCAAGGAAGTTCTTAAGAAAGCCAAGCTAAAAGTTGATTCCAAACCCGAAGAACGCAAAGAACCTTTGGATAAACTCCAATCCACCCACTCTTTGGCCGAACTAGCTGATGACGTTGGCACAGGTGAACCAACCCTAAAGGATATCTTGGCACAATTGGTGCGCCCGGGTCGAGATCCCCGGGAAGATCTACCCCCACCGATTTTACGTAGCGACGTGCTTAGCATGGACGACTTGATGCCTGGTCTTCAGCTGGATGGTACTGTCCGTAATGTGGTGGACTTTGGGGCGTTTATTGATATTGGTGTAAAGCAAGATGGTTTACTTCATCGTAGTCAGATCCCCTTTGGCACTATTCTCAGCGTGGGTGATATTCTTACGGTAGAGATTCTCAATGTAGAAGCAGAACGCGGTCGAATTGGTTTGGGTTGGGTTGACGGAGCATGATTCTGGTTACTGGAGCTAGTGGAAAGACGGGCCAAGCCGTTACAAAGGCCCTTGTGGCGCGTCATGCCGATGTGCGGAGTTTTGCGCGTAGTAAAAATCAGGTGGAACTACTTAAGACGTTAGGTGCAACGAGCGTCATGGTCGGCGACTTATGGAACCGGGATGATCTGGTTGCGGCTTGTCAAGGCATCGAGACGATTTACCACATCTGCCCCAACATGCATCCAGAAGAGTTGCTCATCGGTCAAAAGCTGATCAGTGCCGCCACAGAAACAGGGGTTTCACGTATTGTTTATCACTCTGTGCTCCACCCCCAAACTGAGGAGATGCCCCATCATTGGTTAAAGTTACGTATGGAGGAGCTTCTCTTTAAAAGTGGGTTGGATTACACAATCCTTCAGCCCGCTGCGTACATGCAGAACGTGTTGGCCAGCTGGAGCACGATTCAGCAACAAGGAATCTATGAGATTCCCTATGCGCCTTCTACAAGATTAGGCATGGTGGATCTCCAGGATGTGGCGCAGGCCGCCGCTTGGATTCTGACGGAAGAGGGCCACGGGGGAGCTACCTATGAACTGGCTGGTCGGGAAGTTTTAACCCAAAATGACATAGCCACCATACTGAGTGAAGAGCTACGCCGTTCTGTCACAATCCGGCAAGTCAAAAAGAGTGACTGGACAAAACAGGCCAGCAGCAATGGATTGAGTCCCTATGCCATTGAGACGCTGCTCAAGATGTTTGCGTATTACGAGGCATATGGTTTTTGGGGAAACCCAACGATTCTAAGCGCTCTGTTAGGCCGGGGACCGACAATGTTCAGGGAGTTCATCCGACGTACAATTGACGATTCAATTAAGGTTGTCTGAGCTTTTGTGGGGTAAGACTAATACACGGCAATGTTGTAGCCCGTCCTTTTAGGGCGGGAGGCACCCGGTATAACGGAGTTCCCGCCCTAAAAGGACGGGCTACGGTTACTCCTCCCCACTATTCCTCAGAAAGCCTCAGTTAATTAACTAAGGTGTTAACATGGAAAAAAGAATGGATGAGCGCCTTCTCGCACTCATGGACCATTTAGGAGTTGAGTCCGTTCATATAGCAGGTCGTATGCCAGGAGACTGGCAGGATGTTATTAAGCATCATAAGGAGCGGGCCGCCTCTTTGACTCTAATTGCGCCAACCTTTATTCCACCGGGTGAGTTGACTGGGATTGCACCCCGCGTAACCGTCTTCTCCAGCAATTTGCCGATGTTTGGGGATTGGGTGGCAGAAGCAATGAAGAGGTTACCCCAAGCAGAGCATCTGATTCTCGACGGATACCAGAGCCACTTATGGGCAGACCTGGTTCAGGATCACGGCCAACAGATCGGCGAAAGGCTGATGCAGAGAATGGCCGCGAGTCCACAGGTAGCTTCTATTCGCAATGGGGGAGCTGATCAAGAGTCGTCAGGGGAAGTGGCGGGGATTACCTATCAGATGGTGGGTGAAGGGCAGCCACTTTTTCTGATGCCCTTGGGGCTGGCTCCTTCAGGTTGGCAACCCTTGATTGATTGGCTGGCTGAGCGCTGTTGCGTCATTGTGCTTGGTGGTCCTGAACTGGGCATGCTACCTGGATTGGAGATGCGAGGTCAATCACCTGGGTATACAGGTATGATGCAAGCCCTCTTTAACCGAATTGAACTGGCTGCTGGGGATTCTATATTAGAGATTGGCTCAGGGACAGGGGTGGTCTTGCGTTGGCTGGCCGAACAGACCGCAGGAAAAAATCCACTCACCGGACTGGATTTGAATAGTTACCTCCTTGGCGAAGCTCAGTCACTAGTGGATCGAGCCAATTTAGGCAATCTGATTACCTTTCAACAAGGGAATGCCGAAGCGCTTCCGCTGCCTGATAATCAATTTGACGTTATCTTTTCCACCACAGTCATGGAAGAAGTCCACGCAGATAAGATGTTGTCAGAAATGATTCGCGTCGTCAAACCAGGTGGTTGGATTGGTGTCGTTGTTCGAGCTATGGATATGCAGTATACCCTTAACATACCGTTACCCAAAGAAGATCTAACCCGCTTTGAAGACCAGCCGCGTCGACCAGAAGGAGATAGCTGTGCATCAGCAAGCCTCTATGGCCGTTTTCAGCACTCTGCGCTAGAGAACGTTAGCTTTGGCCCACATCTGGCTTCATTCTATGATGGGTACGGGGTGATCGAACGCTTTGTCTTGGGCGGAACGTTGGCCCAGATGGATCCTGCTGATCGCACAAGGTGGGAAGAAGCAATTCAGACTGCCTCGGATGAGGGAACCTTCTTCTTTTCTTGGCCTCACCATTTGGCTGTGGGGCGAAAACCGCTGCGCTGAAATAGATGGAGGCTGAATACGGATCGCTATCTGGCGCACCGCTCTTTTCCATTCAAAGACAGCTTTTCCTTTAAATTCTAGACAGGTTGCACTCGTATGTGAGGCTCACGAAGTATCGCTCTATCCAATAATAGGATAAAAGGTGGCGTCTTCCGTCTCTCCAGAAAAGGAGAAAGATACCTTATGACAATTGGGGCACAACTCCTTGCGGCCATTGCGATATCGTCCTCTCTTCTGTATACTTTTTCTGTTCATGCCATTGAACGCTAGCCTCCCTAATTAAAAACGAATATCCGCATGTCCAAACTCAGATTGTTCCTATTTGGTGCACCCAAACTTGAGCTAGATGGTGATGTGATTGAAATGCCTCGCCGCAAAATGATGGCTCTCTTGACATACTTGGTTGTCACCCAGCAGCCCCATCGCCGAGATACGCTGGCCTCCCTATTCTGGCCAGACTCCAGTCAGAAAGCTGCACGTACGGCTCTGCGCCGCGAGCTGCATCTGCTAAAAAAGATGATTGGTGATGAATGGGTAGAGAGTACCCGCGAAGTTGTTGAACTCCATTCGGATGCAGGCCTGTGGATTGATATTGAGGAATTCCGCTCTCTTGTTGAGAAGAAAGCGGCTGAGCAGGGTGACCCCATCGAGCAGTTGGTCCAGGCAGTAGAATTGGTACGGGGTGACTTTCTGGCAGGCTTCGCCCTCTCTGACTGTCCTGAATTTGATGAGTGGCAGTTCTTTGAAGCAGATGATTTGCGGCGTAAATATGCCTTTACACTGGAGACATTAGCCCAACACTACCAGGATGAAGGTGAATTTGACTTGGCTATTGTCTACGCCCGTCGCTGGCTAGCGCTTGACCCAATGCATGAACCGGTACATCGCGAGTTGATGCGGCTCTTTGCATTGGCTAGCCAACAGGCGGCAGCAGTACGTCAATATGAAGAGTGTGTACGCATTCTAAATGAAGAGTTAGATGTGCCACCGGAGCCAGAGACAAATGCGCTATACGAGGCAATCCGCACGCGGCGTTATCCTAGCCATGGCCAGAAGAGCGGCAGAGAGAGAGATACGGACACAAGGATAGAGGAAGTCGCGGCTGCGAGAGAGACGCAACGGCCCTCTTCTGTTTCGCTATCGACATCACCGACCGGGCGCTATTTAACCGATAACCTATTGGCGACGGGTGGACATGGAGAAGTTTATCTCGGGCGTGATACCGAAACAGAGACACCCGTCGTGATTAAGCGTCTGAAGCCTGACGTCGTGCAAGGGCATCCAGAGTTTGTGCAGCGCTTCAAGCGTGAGAGCGAGGTGCTAAGGGAACTCGATCATCCGAATATTGTCAAAATGCTAGCCACTTTTGAGTACGAGGGGCAGCAAAATATTGTCATGGAGTATGTATCAGGTGGTTCTCTACGCGATTTGCTAAATCAAGAACCTTCTTTGCCGCTAAAACAAGCCTTAAAGATTAGCCTAGAGGTGGCTGATGCACTCAGCCGTAGTCACCACGTGGGCATTATCCACCGAGACATTAAGCCCGCCAATGTATTGCTAGGCAAGGACGGTTCGCCCCGATTGACCGATTTTGGCATTGCCCGTCTGATACATGATGATGTGCGTTTAACTCAATCTGGTGCGCTCCTCGGCAGCCCAGCCTATGCCAGCCCCGAACTGCTAAACGATGAAGCGCTTGATACCCGCACTGATATTTGGTCTTTTGGGGTGTTGCTCTATGAGATGCTAGCAGGACAGCCGCCCTTTGTTGGTCGAACCATTACGGCCCTAATTACAGGGATCATGAATAAGCGAGTGCCTCCTATCGACCAATTGAGACCAGGTACACCGCCTCTGTTGAATAATTTGCTGCAACGAATGCTGGCGAAAGATCGCAATGTACGGCTTGACAGCATGAGATTTGTAGCAGCAGAGTCTCACCCCCATTCAGAAAATAATTGCATAAAGAAAGAGAGTTGCCAAACAATGGTGAAAAAGTGAAGAACTTGGACTAAATTGGGTTAAACTAAAGTAGTCAACTATAAAAGTTTAATCCAAAAGGAGCCCAAAATGAG
>JBCCHB010000098.1:0-62974 GCA_039028975.1 Chloroflexota bacterium | reverse complement strand
TCTTGACTTATCGACGGCTGAATCCTATCTTAAAGGGAGTGAGAAACTGTATGCTGAACTTGGTCATCAATGGGAAGAAGCCAAGATTGCCGAAGCTCAAGGACACATAGAGCGATTACGGGGGAATTTCGAGCTGGCGGATACACATCTGGAAAAGGCATTGAGTCTGTATGAACAAGTAGGTGATCCACGGTCGGTTGTTACAACGCTAGAGGTGCTGAGTACGAATACCAGACATGCTGGTCAATTAGACCGTTCAACGCGGTTTGCCGAACAATGTCACGCACTCGCCATTAAAAATGGCAATAAACCTGTTTTGGCGAAGGCTTTGACGAACCTTGCCTTTAATTGCGGCCCAGGCTTAGGAAATTACGATCTTGGATTTGTTCACCAGCAGAAATGTGTAGAAATATACGAGGAGTTAGGGGATTCTGTGAATGTTGCGGCGGCTATCAGTAGATTAGGTTTCTATGCTGCGGCTTGCGGCGACTTTGAACTTGGTGAAGAGTATTTACGCAGAGGTTTGGCATCATTGCGCGAAACAAACTCTTGGTATAATGTTGCTTGGGCTTTACAAATGTTAGGCTTTACTTTGATCGCACGAAATCAAATTAAAGAAGCAGAGAAGATCTTGCTTGAATCTAAAACTACTTATCAAAGGTTAGGTGCTAAAGATGAAGCTCTACACGGTGAATCTAGGCTAATTTTTACACAAAGGTTATATCAGAACCCCAAAGAGATTTACCGACGGCTCTACGAGATGCTCTGTACAGTGCTTGAAAAACGAATGTATTACCCTATTTTCGGACTGCTAATCGTGATTGCTGTTGTGTTAAGTGAACAAGGTTATTCTGATAAGAAGAATCAAAAGAAATTTTCAATGTTGGCAATTGCCGTTTATGAAGCAACAGATAGAAACCCCACTACTTCAAGATTAATGCTTGACGTACACGGAATTGCTAAGCCAATTTATGCTTTGCTACAAGCAGTACCAGATAAGCTTGCCCGAGAATCACAAGAACAAGGGAAAGCTATGAGCATATGGCAAATGGCTGAATTGCTGCTCGAAGAACTCCCCAAACTTGGTTGGGTCAAGCCTCAATAACCTTCTTTACGGCTTTAGCCACAACCATCATATGCCCCTCACTTGTGTAGAAATCTGGATGATCGAGCAGATGATCGGGAGCATCAAAATCATTCAATCTTTCCCACGCTTGCTTATCCGCATCTGACAGCAACTCGTTGGTTGACGCCAGACTGGCCATATAACCGATAACGCCTTCAAAGAACGAGCGTTCAACATCAGTAATCGGTTGCCAACGTTCAAACATAACTGTATTGGCTCGCAAGACTTCAAAATCGGCTTTCCGTACCCTGGTAGGCAGTTCGACCCCGCGTGCGGTCTGTCTGGTATACTCCGTACCCACATCTATTAAGGCTTGCCACAAGCGAGGCATTAGAAATGGATCCAGTGGTTGATATTGCCAACACATCAACGAGAATTCCTTGAGTGCCAAGATGCCATCTGGGCGTAAAACCCGCATGAACTCACCGAGCATTTTTGTCAGCTCGGCATCGGTCAGATATTGGGTGACGTTTGCGCACCAGACGGCATCAAATGCATTGTCGTCATATGGCAACGTGGTCGCATCGCCAACTCGAGCCTCAACTGGGCAAACGGGTTTATCGATCCGTTTACGCTCTTCCACAGTCGCTACATTCTCAGGAGCTGTATCAATTGCATGGATCAGACCGTTAGGCCCGACAAGCTCGCCCATCAAAGGCAGGAAGCTCCCCACGCCACAGCCAGCATCAAGCACTGTCCAGCCCGGTTGCAATTCAACTGACCGCAGCATTGATTCATATTCAGGCTGACAGGCGGCAAAATGACCGTCTAGTTGAGCAGCGTTGGAAAAGTCGTCGCCTGTGGAACTGGCTAACCTCGCATTATCCGACTTAGTCATTTGGCGTACCTCTGGTAACTATCTCAGGGCAACAACGTTCAAAAATCAATGAGGACGTCGAGCCTCGGTCAAAAATGGAGAAGAAGAGAAAAAGTACGTCTTCTGTTTCTCCAATTTATCAAACTCTTCAATCCATGCTTGGGCCTCTTCAGCGCTCACAAAGCCTTGGCTAATGGCAACTTTTGGCCGCTCCCTTTTGTTATTCGCCGGTGCAATCTTTCGCTTTGCTTTATGCAGACAATGTCACCTTGATTCCCAGCTTTTCCAAATGAAGGAAGCGATTGAAAAGCATCCATGTGTTAACAATCAGGCCATCAGCAAAGGTATAGATAAGAATACCATCATTATCTTTCCAGCGCCTGCCCGTTGCTGGAACACCCAGAAACTCCCCTGTGTGGCGACCGCTGCTCAAGACGCGGACGACGACTGTGTCCCCCTCGGCAATTAACTGTTGAATTTTCAAGGTATGTTCTGAGAAAGCTCGATTCTTTAACGAGTTTTCAATCTGAGTATAGACCTCTGGGCTAGTTAGCTGCCCAATTGTCTCAAGATCATCCTGCTCGAATGCAGCTAGGAGCTGGCGGACAGATTCTTTGTGTTGTTCAAGCTTATCTGTTGTCATCTTATTTATCTCCTATTATTCTCACTAGAATTAACGCCAACCGTCAGAACATGAATGGCGCGATAACAGAAGTCAGGGTCATCCAGATATCGATCGGGCGAATCTCTAACTTCCGCCCACTGTTGCTGATCTTCATTGGATAAGCCCAAATCAGGTGCCTTATTGGCCAAAGCGCCTAGATTTTCAGCGACTAGATCTCGTTCCACATCCCCAAGTGGTGCCCATCGTTCAACTAGAAAAGTTTGACGTTTTGTGATCTCAAATCCAGCCACTCTAATCCATGATGGCATTCTCGTGCCTCGCGACGCTCCCTGAATATGTGTAATCCCTGCTTGCTGCGCTGCGGTAAGCCAACGAGATACGAGCTCTGGGGAAAGTGGCTGAAACTGAAAGACAGATAGATCAACTTCCTTTATGGCTACTATGCCTCCAGGGCGCAGAACCCGCGCAAATTCGGAGATTGCCGTTTCGAGTTCTGCTTCGGTCAGATACATGGTCACATTTGCGCACCATACTGCATCAAAACTATTGCTTTCATAGGGCAGGTTACTAATCGTTCCCGTCTGCGCTTCTACATGACAGGCATAGCGATGCTGAGAAATTTGATGTTGAACGGCATTAACGTTCTCCTCAGCTACATCCAACGCAGCAATTGAGCCACCAGAGCCGACTATCGTCGATAAGAGCGGCAAGAAGACACCATTTCCACAACCTGCATCAAGAACTTTCCATCCTGGTTGGATTCCGGCAGAATTGAGCGTATCTTCATATTCAGCTTGTGCAGCCAAGTAATGTTTGTCTAGACGGCTTGCGTCTGCAAATTCATGTCCAGCTGATGTTTTTTTGTTTACCATTGTGTTCTCTTACTAGACCGTGACTTCATAATAATTGTTAAACGGATCCGAGTCAATTGGTAGCTGGATGAAGCTGGAAAACCCACTTGCTTGTGCCATCTGCTGCCCTAATACTGGATTAAAGCCCATGGTTCCCAAACCTGCCCCGCCCGCTTCCGATAAGGCCGAAGACATGCAAACCAATACCGAAATACTATAGAGCATGGTCGAAGATGGATTGGCCAGATTCTCGTCAAACTGGTCAGAACAACGGATATCCTTGATTACCCATACACCGTCACTTTTGATACAGCCACGAATTGCGTCCATAACCTGTTGAGGGAATGGCATATCATGGAGGCAGTCTAGCGTGAGGACTAAATCGTAACGGGGCTGCTGCGGTAAATCTTCACCGGGCGCAGCGTGAAATGTTATATTGGTTAAGCCATCTTGGGCTGCGTCTGACCTTGCTAACTCAATTGCGGCTTCTGCCGGATCATATCCTTCGAACGTTGAGTTCGGGTAATGGCGAGCAAGCTCTCGAAGGGCGACCCCAGCACCGCAGCCAACATCAACAACCGCTGCTCCTTGCTCCAGTTTTTCATGTAATCCATCGATTAATTGTAAATGCTCGACCAACTGGCTGTGTCCGGGGCCAGTGAGTCGCTTGACCGAACAGGCGCAGTTTGGACCATGTTGATCGTAGCTAACACCGATTCCCGTCTCAAACGCCTTAGCAACCCGCGCCATGTCATCCTCGGGGACGAAATACGTGAAGATACCATTAAGGTTTAGCGGACTCGTCTCATCAACCAATATGGGAACGGCTGCTTTAGCAAGCGTAAAGGCTCCATGCTCATGTTCAATCAGGCCGGCTGCTGTCTGGCTGCTCAGCCATTCCAGCAACCAGCGTTCTGAAAGCCCCGTTTGTTGGGCCAAGGATGCAGCAGTGTGTGAGCCGCTGTGGGCTAGTGCTTTATATAGCCCAAGTCGATCCCCGAGGTTAATCATCAATGAGACAAAATGCCCAGTGATATAACCACCAACTGTTTGGGCACAGGCTTGAATTTCTTCTGGTGTAACTACTGTTTCGTCAGTCATGTCAATATTTTCCCATAATTTTTCTTGCATGGCGTAAATGCAATTATTTCAGAATTTCAAAAACTCGAAAGTTCGTTTTTTGACCGCACTACATGCACTAATTGTACGAGTTGCCCGTTCCGCAAATGCTCCGCGAACCGTTCCAAAAAGCATTCCCCGAAAACTTCGCGTAGGCTTTTAAGCTGATTGGTCGAAGCTGCATTGTCATTCAGAGGGAAAGCGGTGGTTAATCTCCTCATCACTCGGCTCCTTGACATCCAATCTTAATGGCCCAACGTAACACGGCTCCAGCTCTGCTCTATCAAACGAGTGGCCAAACAGGCCAAGGCTCACAGAGTAAAGGGGGGCCGCAGCACAAGGATTTGCCTCGTCGGGCTGGCGTCAGCTCCTTGCTACTACTGACAAACGACAGATCTTGTAGACAAGTCGATCAGCCTGTTTAGTCCATAGAAAGAGCATATGTTCTGTATTTTCAAGTACGGGACATTCGCACATCCGTGCGCAGAAGTCAGACCCTTAGCCCCCGTCCCCATTTCCCAATTCTCAAACCAATGTTATAATTGCTTCACTTGAAGATGGTCAGAAAAGTTCTCTCCTCTCCTTTCCTCTCAAAATTTCCCAGAGTGGATTGGATAAGGTCATGTCAGATAATCAAGAACTTATTATCCATGTATAGGAAGTTTAGAAGAGTAAGACGAGTTCTTCTGGTCCTTTCTGGGGGTAATCTTTTTCTGAATTAGCCTAAGAGCCTGGACAAGACTTTTCTGATAAGGTACATTCAACCCCACTCATCTGGCGGTCGTGATAAAGTAAAGCCGCTACCCGAGAAAAACTGTTACTTTATACGGAGCCTAAGTATAAGGAGCAAGCAATGGCCCCTCTTTGGACAACTGATGACGAACTCTTTACCCTGGCCCGCAATGAACTCTTTACTTCCGTTGTCGGCGATATTATGGATACGATGGGCTTACTGATCCAATTCTTGCCGCCTGATATTCGACCCATTCAACCCAAAGCAATAACTATTGGTCGGGCAATGACTGTGCTAGAGGCGGATTATCTCATGGCGGAACAAGGTGCAACAGAACTGGCTACCAAGCCTTTTGGCCTTATGCTCAATGCACTGGATGATTTGAAGCCCAATGAAGTCTACATTTGCTCTGGAGGATCGCCCCGCTATGCCATGTGGGGTGGCCTGATGGCGACTCGCGCTAGGCACCTCAAGAGTGTAGGTGCAGTCATGAATGGCTATCATCGGGATACCAATGAGTTGCTGGAATTGGACTTCCCAGTCTTTTCCATGGGGGCTTATGCTCAGGACCAAGGGCCTCGAGGCAAGGTGGTGGATTATCGCCTGCCCATTCAGTTCGCTGGCGTACGCATTGAGCCGGGTGACATCGTCTTTGGTGATGTGGATGGTGTCTGCGTTGTCCCCAAGGAAGCGGAAGAGGAAGCCTTTACCAAAGCGCTAGAGAAGGCTCGGGGTGAGCAGGTGGTGCGCGAGAAAATTGAAGATGGCATGAGTGCAACAGAGGCGTTTGCCACTTATGGGATTTTGTAGGACGTGAATTGACAGATTGATTATTAAGGAGATCACCCTATGTCCCGACCGGATAACATCAAGCATTACACAGAAATTCAAGACGAAGATAATTCCCACTACCCACAGAGCGACGAGATCCTTAGTATTGCTTCCTCTTTTGGCCGTCATATGGGGCTAACCCGCCTCGGTATTCATCATGAATTGGTACCGCCTGGGCGCCGTACCTCTTGGCCCCATGCGGAGAGCGATATTGATGAGTTTGTCTACGTGATTGAAGGGAATCCAGATGTGTGGTTGGATGGCACGCTTCACCGGCTTAGCCCAGGTGATGGCGTGGCTTTCCCTTACGGAACTGGGGAGGCCCATACGTTCCTCAACAATACCGAATCTGACGTACGTTTACTGGTCGTTGGCGAGAAGTCAGCGACGCGTCCAAAAAATCGTTTAGTCTATCCTGTGAATTCAATACGTAAGGAGCAATTGGGTGACAGCTACTGGCATGATGCACCTGAACGTCCCCTGGGCGATCATGATGGCCTGCCAGATAAACAGAAAAGCTAAACTCCTATGTTTATGTTTGATCTAATTTTACGCAATGGAACCATTGTCGACGGGACCAAAGCTCCCAGATATGGGGCGGATGTGGGCATTCGAGGCGACCGCATTGTTCAGATTGGTGAATTGGGCGGTGCTCCATCCCAGGCTGAAATTGACGCAACTGGCAAAGTTGTTGCCCCTGGCTTTGTGGATGTCCACAACCACTCTGACGGCTGGCTGCTCAAGACGCCTCATCTCTTTTCTAATACCAGCCAAGGCTTTACGACGGAAGTGATCATGGCCGATGGCATTTCGTATGCGCCAGTGCGGCCAGAGAACGTCAACGATTGGATCTACTACCTACGTGGACTCAATGCACTGCAGCAAGAGGAGTACACAGGGTGGGAGAGCTTGGGTGATTACATGGCCCTATTGGATGGAGCGAATGTGCAGAACAGCATAGCCCATGTGCCATACGCCAACTGCCGTGTCCTAGCCTGTGGCTGGCGACGAGATAAGCCCGATGATTATGCTATGAAGCTGATCTTAGACGAGATCGAAGCAGGCATGGCAGCAGGCGCGGTAGGTCTCTCCACCGGCATGGACTATGTGGCTCAATGCTTCGCTGATACAGACGAGTTGGTGGAGGCATGCCTACCGCTTGTGGCCCAGCAGGGACTTTACGTCACCCATATGCGCTACAAGAAGGGGGTATTGGAAGGCTTGAAAGAAGCCGTAGAGATTGGGCGTCGGGCAGGCGTTCCAGTCCATATCTCTCATCTCAAAGGACCTACACCCGAGCAGACTGAGCAGATAATGGAATACATCAATACAGTGGCCGTCAACGAAGTCGATTTCTCATTTGATGTCTATCCCTATATGCCTGGATCCACCATGTTGAACTACCTGCTACCTTATGAGGTATGGGAGGATGGACCACTGGGTGTGGTCCGCCATTTAACGCGGCCAGACATTCGCGCTCGTTTCGCTCAGAGCCTGCGAGCTTTTCCATTGGACCAAACCCATATCGCATGGCTGGGCGGCAAGGAGAATAGCCAGCATCAGGGTAAATTGCTTAGTGACTACATCACCGAGAGAGGACTTTCTCCAGCAGATGCGCTCTGTGATCTGCTGATTGAGGAAAATTTGACGGTTCTCTTGGTTCTCTCAAGTGGTGACGATCAGGAGATCGAGCCATTTCTTTCTCATCCCAATTATATGATGGGATCCGACGGGATCTTCCACCAGGGTCCGCCAGACGATTCCAGTGCAGTACATCCCCGCCAATATGGGTCGACGGCCCGGGTGCTTGGCCCATGTGTACGGGATCGGGGACTCTTCTCACTAGAGGAAGCCGTATACAAATTGAGTGGCTATCCGGCCCAACGCTTTGGGTTAACCAAGCGGGGCCAGGTGAGAGAGGGTTGGTTTGCCGATCTGGTTCTCTTTGATAGCGCGACTGTGGGAGACAATGCAACCTATACCGAGCCACATAAATATTCATCTGGAATTGAGCACGTAATTGTAAATGGCATACAGATCGTGGAGAATGGACAACCTGTCGATTCCCAAGGTGCTCAGTTGCCAGGGCGCTCGCTACGGTTTAAAGAGATGGATAGTGGCTAGTAGATGGTTGTGGAATCGCCTATCATTTTGAACATTAATGGCAGTCCAGCCAACCGACCAACCGACCAACCGGTGAATCATGGCACAAACAATTGATCAAGTTATCTCAGAACTGGATGATATTATTGAATGGTGTCGGCAGAACAATAGTCGAATGGGGTATTTCCCGGCGCTGTACCGCAAGGTGACTGTTGAAGTACAGCAAGGGATTTTGCAAGGGCGCTTTGAGGATGGCCCTCGCATGGAGCGGTTGGACGTTCTCTTTGCCAATCGGTATATAGATGCATTTCGCGCATACCGAAGCGGTAAACCACTTACTTCCTCTTGGGACGTCTCCTTTGCTTCCACCCGTCGTCGGCGCTTGATTGTTCTTCAACATCTGCTGTTGGGCATGAATGCCCACATCAATCTAGATTTGGGCATTGCCGCGGCCCAAACCAGCCCTGGTGACCAACTGCCCCGATTACGTAAGGACTTCAATACCATCAACGAGATTCTCTCCTCGTTGGTGGATGAGGTGCAGCGCGAATTGGGGCAAGTTTGGCCTGGCTTACGTATACTGCTCAGCTTTGTACGCAAAACGGATGATATCATCGTCGACTTTAGCATGAGAAGGGCCCGAGATGCTGCTTGGAAGGTCGCCGAAGAATTGGCACCGATTTCTGAGGCAGAGCAAAAGGGTGTGATCAAGAAGCTGGATCAGAAGACTGAGGGATTGGCCAAAGTCGTACTGTCGCCGGGTGGATTTATCTCCTTTCCTGCTCTCATGGCTATCCGTTTAACTGAACGAGGAAGCGTGCGACAGATTATCGACCTACTCAATTCAACGCTAGGTCGTCAGTGATTCTTGGCATCAATAAACGAGTGTTTACGTATCCTATTACCATTCACCACATTTATATCTCCCCTGGTCATAACTACTTTGGCCACCAGCCAGACCAAATAGGAACCCACCCAACAGCTGACGTTGATGAAGTTCAGGCCATTGCAGAGAAGGGGTTGCAGGGGGATCGTTTCTTTGGTGTGCGTCCTAACTTTGATGGGCAAGTGACCTTCTTTTCTTTCGAGGTCTTCCGGCTTCTAGTTGATGAGATCGGCCCAGAATCACTTGCTCCAAGCGCGCTTCGGCGTAATATTATTGTTCAAGGCATGCCGCTGAATCAACTGATCGGGCATGACTTTACGATTCTATGGGAGAAGGGTCGGGTGGATTTTCGTGGTGCCAGACACTGTCACCCCTGTCGCTGGATGGATCTCGCTGCTGCACAGGGCGCGCTAAAATTTCTCAAGGGCCGAGGTGGTTTACGCGCCCAACTTCTCTCGGACGGACTGATACAAAAAGGGGATGCAACTCTTACGACTAGGCATGAGCTGAATCTTCAAAGTATTACCACGCCGTTGGCACGCCCCCGGTTGCCATAATCCTCATCTTATTTCATTCACCTTTCTTGTTCTCAATCACCTCCATCGCCTTCTGTAGACCGTCCCACGCTGCTGCAAATCCTGCATATGCAGCAACCTGAAAGAATACTTCAATGATCTCTTCCGCGGTGGCACCGTTGTTGAGGGCCATTTCTACATTCAATTCTAAGGCACTGACCCGCCCTTGGGCTGCTAAAATACCGATGCTGCATAGACTACGAGTGCGTAGATCCAGATTGGGTCGAGTCCAAATCTCACCCCCAACTACACCCATAACAGCCCGTTCAAAGTCAGGAGAAAGGTGGGCAAAGCGAGCGCGTAAGTCGTCGATCTTTTCCTGCCCGACCATCTTCGCAAATTGCTCGACGCCGAGTTGGTATTGTTCATCATTCATGGGAACCTCCTTGTGTACAGTATAATTTGAGCGACTTGGAATCTTCATTTGGGAAAATCCATTGCGGTTCGGATTGTAACCCAGACATCCCTGCCGCGTTCTCAATAGGCAGGGATGTCATTTCTACTTTAATACCTGTTAGCCTTACTCGATTAGGAGAAAAAATGTCTGATTTGATGAAAGTCCAGCGTCGTCACATCGCTTTGATTGAGAAGACGCGCGACATATTGATTGCCCTACTAAGTGAAGTGTCCCAGGAGACTGCAACGACCTTGCGTGACCCAAATGATGGAGAAAAGGGATGGACGGCACTTGAAGTGCTCTGCCACCTGCGCGACTTTGACGGCTACTTTCGAGGTCGAGCAGAGATGATGGTCGCCCTCGATAACCCCTCACTTCCGGCGTACGATCATGAAGCCATTGCGTTGGAAAAAAAATACAATGAGCAAACGCTTTCTACGGTGATGGATGAACTGATTCGATCTCGACAACAAACCTTGACATTCTTTAAAGGACTTTCCGATGCAGAGTGGAATCGAGCGGGCATGCACCCTGAGAACGGGCCGTGGTCTATGCATGATGCCATTATGCAGGTGGGGCACCATGATGTCACTCATATTGAGCAGATTAGCCGAATTTTGGTACAGTTTCGTAAATAGTGAACAATGAATGGTGAAAGTAACTTGTGTTAGTCAGCTTCTACAACCTATGTCGGTCACTGACCACCAATCACTTAACTAACTAACTGACTGACCACAGCGACCACCTGCTCACTAGCCTATGTCCGCATGGTCTCTGTATGGCCGTCCACACATAGCGCCTGACCAGAGATCTTGTACCCGGCAGGTGAGCAGATGAAGAGCACCATATTGGCAATCTCTTCGGGTTCGATGAAGGTCTGCATAGAAACCTGATTCGTATAGTTCCGCCGAATTTCCTCGGTTGGCATCCCTCTCGCTTGGGCCTCCCGCTCTATGACGCCATCCATGCGGAAGTTGTTGATGGAGCCTGGACATATAGCATTAACACGGATACCAAATGAGCCTAGCTCCATAGCCAATGTCTTGGTTAAACCAATGACCGCCCACTTGGAAGCCGCATAGGGCGAGCGCAGGGGATAGCCGTATAAGCCAGCCGTCGATGAAATGTTGACAATTGAACCACTGCCTTGGGCTTTCATCAACGGTACGACCAAACGAGTAAAGTAAAAGTGGCTGCCTATATTAACCTTGAGCGTCTGCTGAAGCGCCTCGGGTTCTACCTCTTCAATCGGACCTGTCGGTCCTGATATGCCAGCATTGTTTACCAATACATCGACGCCACCCATGTGGGCAACCACCTCCTGAAAAGTGCGTTCAACCTGCACCGGATCCGAGACATCGGCTGTCGAAATGCCTATTGATGGGAACAATTGCTTGCGTTCTGCTAAACGTTCTGGATTAATATCACAAATACAGACCTGCGCTCCATGTTCCAAAAAGAGTTGGGCAATTGCCCACCCTATGCCTTGAGCACTGGCTGTAATCAAAACGCGTAGGTTTCCAACATTTAGCTTCATTCTCTACTTGTCCTGCTGTTACTTGATTTATTTCTACCTGCCTACCTATCTTGGCTTGACTCACTCTATTCCTGCTCACCTTGTCTTTGTGATTGCTTGATTGACTCGCTCTAGCTCACATACCATCTCTGCTTGGGCAAATAGCTTTTGAGCTGTCCCTAGATGGGTTAACCGCTGTGGGTCAGATGGAGGGAGTGTGCGCCCTAATTGATAGTGAAAGCGTCCGATTAGTGACGGATTCTCGTGGGATTCGGCCAACCTAAGCCCTTTGATCCAGAGCGCATATGCTGTTTTATATTCTCCACTGTTCCACAAATAATGCCCTCGATAAAGAAGCCTAAACGGTTTGGCTATAGCATGAAACCAACTAAATTGAGATAACATTCTTAATAATTTTTTTGTTAGTCTGCGATAGGTTTGCATTAGAGCGGGTTTGGATTCGTTTGACGCTTCGACAGCAACCCAAAGTTCGATAAGTGTCTCCAATAATATATCGAAAGCATAAAGATAAATAACGGATGTGGGATTAATTTTCTCTAATTCTACTACAGTTTTATGGAGCAGTTGATGCGCGCTCGTGAAGTCTCCTTGTCGATAATGAAGATGAGCCTTGGATGCATAGCAGGCCGTTAACCCGATAGATTTGGCTGCAAGATGTTGGGCAAGCGGGAGGGCACGCTCAAGGTTCGCTATGGCTTCATCTGTCCTTTCAATCACCCCAATGGCTCCCTGCATGATCAATCCCCAGGCGCGATGTGCCCGATTATGGCTTACGTTGGCTAGTGCTTCCAATTCTTGACCATATTCATGACCTTTACGATAGTTTCTGGTGAGAACAGCAATGATATTTAACATACAGATGCAGTCTCCCAGCTTGATCCAATCTTCGCTCTGGACGTAGAAGAGCTGAGCCGCTTCAAGGGAAATCTGTGCTTCTCTCAGGTTACCCCGTGAAACGGCATCTGTTCCACATACAAAATTCACTGCAGCCAATGTAGACCCATCACCCATTTGCTGAGCCATCGATAATGCCAGCGTGCTGTATCGTCTGCTCATGTTTTGTAACTTACAGCTTGTATAAATGATGCTCATATAAGCATAGGCAATCGGCAACATCGCGCCATTGGCAAGCTGTTCAGTCAAGTTAGCAAAATGAATAGCTGAGAACATTATCGACGGATTTTCATTGAGCAAGTACGAGTTGAAGGCAATGCGGGCATAGACCTTAGCTCCAATGACAATTCTTGGCTCGTCGGATACCGGGCAGAGCGGTTGCTGCTGTAAACCGCTTAGTCGTCCACTTGCTGCACCAATGGCTTTCAAGACGAGAGTGCCTTTCTCCCGGGGAAATGGCAAATTTAACAATCGCAAGGCATCTAGTGCATGAGCATTACTCTCCTGTAGCTGACCCAAATCGTACTGAAGCTCACTAAGATAAAACAACCATCGCGCTTGCTCAACAGATAGGGAAGAAGGTTGGATCCGGGCGGCCAACTTCTGGGCCTGCTCAATAATTGCAATGGCCTCTGAAGCCCATGATTGGGTTCGATAAAAGAGCCACAGATCATCTATTAAGGGAGAAAGCTGGGTGATATCTTCTCTAGCCAAAGTGGAATGCCACGCCGCAAGCAAATTACTTGTATCCTGGGCAATTTCGTCTAAAGTTTTTCTCTGATATGTCGTTGTCCAAGCTTGAAGTTGTTGATGAAGATAATCAGTAAAATAACGACGATGGGCTTCTTGTACCTGTCTTTGCTGGACCTGATCCCGTGCCAGTTGCTCCCTAGTAAACCGACGAACAAGTTCATGCATGGCAAATCGCCCCCCCCTCGATAACAGAAATGATTTTCCTATCAAGGTATAGAGCATTTCTTCGGAGACATTAGCGACTTTCTGAGCTGCTTCAAGTGTGAATCCATCGCTGAAGATCGATAAGCGCTCTAAAGCAGACTGTTCTTTCTGATTGGCTCGTTGCCAGGATTCGTTAAGGACTGCAACGATGCTATGATGGCCGCTTTTCATGCCTGGTAGCTTATTCTGCAGAATCTGGAGATCTTCCTCTAGGGCCAGCACAATATCTGACAAGGTCATATGGTTGGCCAGAGATGCGGCTAATTCAATTGCTAAAGGCATTCCACCAACTAGATGGCAGATGCGCGCTATATGTGGGGTATTCTCTTCTGGTGATTCATGTGGCGATAACTTATTTGATGATTGACTTCGAGGACAGTTCGTCAGAGCAGCCCGACTGGAAAATAGAGTCACCGCCTCGCTATAGAGTCGCTCAGTAGATTGGCACTCTAACCCCTGTAAAACATAAACCTCTTCTGCCTTGCTATATAGTCGGTCCTGAGATGTAATGATAATACGAATCCTAGGGCATGCCTCCAGAAGCTCGTTAACAAATGGTGCTGATGCAAGAAGATGTTCAAAATTGTCCAAGATGAGAAGCAATTGCTTGCTTTTAAGCGTACTGAATAAATTCTCTTCTGAGAGCACTTGTCCTGAAAACCGTATACCCATACGTTCTATCATCGTCGCCATGATGGCTTGGATCACTTCAGTAGGGGAGATAGTCTCTGTACATTTATTATACCCCTGCAATACATCAGCTAAGGGGACAAAGAATATGCCATCTGCAAAGAGCTGCTTACTGAATGTCATGGCGGCCGCTCGTTCCGCGGCCTCATAAACTACCCTTGTTTTGCCGATCCCACCAGGGCCGACGACTGTGAGTAAGCGCTTTGCACCACGTTGGAGCCAGTCGAGAAGATAAGTCAACTCTTTCTCTCTGCCTACAAAAGTGGTTAAGGATGGGGCTAAGTTCGTATATTGGTTACCCTCTGAAGCCATTTTTTTATGGTGTTTCGGAGTCCCCTGAGTCAAACCCTTTGCCAAACTATTTCTGGGTGTGTCACCGAATTCAGTAGGGAAAGAAGGTTGCGATATCCCCGATCCTGATCGAATAGCCTCATTAAGCCTCTGGGTCGCTGAATCTGGTCGCGAATCAAATTCCGTTAGTAGAATCTCATCATACGTAACGTAGTGGCGAATGGCCGCACTACGCTCTCCTTGGGCAGCCATGATTTCTATTTTGGTGCGATTGGCTTCTCCATTCCATGGCTCCAACGTTAGCATTCGATCACACCACTCTAAAGCTGCTGTGGGGTTGTCTTGTTGGCGATAGCTTTCAATGAGTTTACCAATGTGTTGAATTGCTAATCGAAATAGGGCTTCCCGCTCAATCGCGGCCCAGTCGTCAAATTCAGGCGCCCCTCGAATCGTAAAGCCTGTAAGAAAATCTCCACTGTAGAGGCGCAGCGTCTCTGCGAGGTTTTCAGCCTGTTCTTGAGATAACTGATTACATGCCTTTGGGAGACTAGCACGAAAGTCTGTGACATCTATATAAATATCTGCACTTGCAGGTAAGGAGATGGTATTCGATGTCGTATCCAGATATTCGTGCAACCCGGCCTTGCGTATGTGCCCCACGGCATCTCTTAAATTTTTGCGAGCGCGGTTGAGCGGCTTCCCTGGCCAGAGTAACGAAGCCATCTCTGCTCGCTCAACTGTTTGTTCGGTGACTGCTAGGTAGTAAAGGAGTGCTTCCGCTTTACGAGTAGCCAAGCCAAATATGGGCGTACGTTGTCGTTTTATGGCTGGCGCCCCTAGAAGGTATATCTCTAAGCTTGGGGACATGAATTTCCTTTGTTTAATAGCGACGTCAAAGTCTGATTTGCTTGGGCCACTTCATACGGAGTATCCAACGTTCCAAATAGTGTTACAGCACTTTGTAGGTGGCGGATACGTTCATCCCTCGTTGCACCGTTGGTTCTGCCTAGCTCAAAATGAAAAACTGCTGCCGCTCGAAATTCGGTCTGCTGTAATGCCTCGTAGAGCCCTTTTTGCCAAATCCGTCTTGCCTTTGTCGTTTTCCCCATCATGCGGTGATATCTTCCCTGGTGTAGCTGCGAAAACATCTTTCCTATAGGATGAAGCCAGGTAAAGAGCGTTAACCGCCTCAGCCAATAGCGAAACTGCTGTTTAATCTCTTGGGGGCGTGTGTCACTCTGGGCCGTTGATTGAGACATTTCATCAAATATTCCAAAGTAAACTTCAAGAATAGCATGATAGATATATAGGTATATCGAGGAGGTTGGGATGTTGTTGGCCATCAAATCTTTTACAACAGCGATCGATTTTAGAGAAGCGCTATGTTCATCCATCCGGAATTGGCTATAGGCTACTGTCGTATATCCGACCGCACGTCCAATGTCCATTGCGTTCAGACTCCCATATAGGGGCTTCAGCCTTTCAATATATTCTTGGGCTTCTGGTAAAGCATCTAGATAAATGAGATTACTAGCCTGGGTTTGAATGCCCCAAACCTGATGTTCAACATTCTGGCTAATTGCAGAGAGTGCTTCTAGCCGTTCCCCATACGCTTTACCCCGTTTATGCTGTCCACGAATGACAGCGATCTGATTTAGGAGTGCAAGGCAATCACCTGCATTTCGCCAATCCGAGAGCTGCTCGTACTGAGAAAGAGCTAGCTCAATCTGCTCTTGGGCTGCGCTGAGGTGACCGCAAGAAAGGGAATAGAGTCCATGATATTCATGAATGAGAGGCATCGATAAGAGATCTTGGGCCTGGTGGGCAGCTTTTTGGGCCAAAACAATATAGATGCGTGAAAGCCAGTTCATACGCATAAGACCAAAAAAGACGATCATCTTGGCATATCCAAAGGCAACGAGAGCGCTATGGTTAGTTTGCTCTGCCAAGTTGACACTTTTGAGCGCATAGACAAGCATCTGAGGCATAGTGCTACTTAGATACCCATTCTGGCAAAGAATCGTATAAGCCCACCCTGCGACTGTATGTGTTGCATCGGAGTTTGTTCTATCAGAATTTGACCAATCGGTCGTGCCGATATCAGACACATAGATATTCCTAAAGCGGTTCCATAGCTGTTTGCCCAATTCAATGAGAGCAACCAGTAGAAGCCGGATTCTAGAGCGAGGTTCTTCTTGCCCAAGAATCTTCAATGCCTGGCTGGCACACTGGTTGCTTTCAGTTATCCGTCCTAAAGCGAAATATGTGCTGCCAAGCAACTGGTACCACCTTGCCTGAACCTGCGGCATAGAAGTGGGAACATTTCGCTCGATGATGTGAAGCGCTTCATTTAGCCCAATTTCTATTTCATGCAGTCGACCGCTTGCTTGTGCATAATGCCAGAAATCTTCTAGATAGGAATTTAATCTGACTGGATCTTCTCTTCCTAGCAGCCATTGCCAACCCGCGGATAGGTTCCCATTTTCAACTGTAAGGAGCTCAAGTGCCTTGCGTTGGTGACTTTGACGCCATTTCGTAATGGATTGATGTAGTAGCGCTTGATAATAAATTTGATGGTCTGCCCGCAGGTTTGTAACGAGTGGATGATTTACCTGATATGCTGCGGTTAAATGATCGGATGCATACTGGAGAACAATCGCATGTAGCTCATATCGATTGGATGTCAGCCAAAGTAGGGAGCGATTGACAAGCGAAGACAAATCCTCTTTCGTAGCACCCACCACGGCTGCGGCAGCATCTGCCGTAAACCCACCGCGGAAAACGGATAGCTTGGCCAGTATCTCCTGCTCATTAGGAGAGAGACGTTGCCAACAGACGTCGAGCATTACTTTGATATTGCGGTGTCGGCTGGCCAGATCAGCTTGATCTAGCCAAAGAATCTCAATCCCCGACTGAAGTTCATCAATAATCTTGGCCAAACTCATTCGGTTTGACAACGCAGCCACAATCTCAATCCCCAAGGGCATCCCGCCTACCAACCGGATAATCTGATCAATCTGCTGTCGTGTCTCTCCTGACCCATCTTGAGATAGGCTTTGAAATAGAATCGATGATTCCATTTCCGCTGACGCGTCTACCTTTTGTGGTAAATGTTCACTTCCCCATGTGGGCTGAGCCTGTCGAAGCCGGACATCCCCTTCGACAGGCTCAGGGGACTGAACGCTTACCTTTGGTGGAGAGATTCGGTTGCGGAATAATTGATAGGCAGGATCGATTTCATCTCCATTGACATCCGTTGACCTATCGAGACCATACAGAAGCAGCTGGCGTTCAGGGTACAGTTGGAGTGCCTCCCGGCTGGTAACAATCAATCGCGAGTACGGCGCTCTCTGTAATATCTCCATGAGGAAAGATGCTGCCTCGCATAGATGTTCAAAATTATCCAAGCAGAGCAGGATCCGTTTGGATTGTAAGTACGTAAGAAGCTGAGCCTTGGGTGATTGTTGACCATCCAATCGCAAATCCATGCCGTGGGCAATGGCAATAGCAATGCGATTCGCAAGCAGATCTATATTCGGTATATCTACCCAATGCTCTACAAACGTTTGTTCATCCCTCTCTGGATGGTTGAGTTGTGTAATGTCAACCTCTGCCAGTGGAATGAAGAAGATGCTATCCACATCGTTTGGTAGGAGCTCTTTTTTGCGTAGTACTTCCCACAAAACTTCTAGGAGCAATCGTGTCTTCCCCATGCCGCCTGCACCAAGAATTGTCAGCAGGCGACCTGAAGAGTCACCAAGAAATTGATATACATACTGTATTTCTCGTTCTCTTCCCACAAAGGGTGATGAGTAAGCTGATGAGCACGATGGAAGGTTGTGGGCAGGATGAGTGGAATTTTGAGAAGGCGCAGACACTGTTGAACCAGGCTTTTCGTCTCTCGTAGATTCTGCATAAGATGAGAGACGTTGGTTGCCGCTATCTCTTTTTGCCTTTATTCTGCCTGTTTTAATCGCTTCAAATAGGGCCGATGTTCTAGGTAATGGCTCTAGCCCATACTGTTGAAGTAAATGTTGTCTGCACAGCTTATATTGATCCAAGGCTGCATCACGGTCTCCAAGCCATGCAAGTAGCTGTATCTTGAAAAAGTGGCCATCTTCATTTGCTGGTTCTAATCGGAGCAGCCTTTCTGCTACCTCCAAGCCTTTAGTATAGTTTTTGTGTTTGATCTCGATCTGAATTAGGTCGAGGATGGCACGCTGATTGAGTCGGCGTAATGTATTGCGTTCCTGCTGTGCCCATTTGTCAAATGCAGGTGCGTTTCGCGGCGAAAAGCTTTCTAAAAAATCTCCCTGATAGAGAGTAACTGCCTGATGAAGTTCTGCCGAATCCTGAGCCGTCTTTGAATCTATATGAGCACGAAAACGCGCCACATCCAAATCGTAGCTACATTCCTCACGCCACCCGACAACCTTCGGTGTGATGAGCAGGAAGTCTCCAACCAGTTTACGCAAATTGGACAACGCCCCACGTAGGTTCCTACGGGCGTTATCACTAGACATATCCTGCCAGAGGAGGGTCGCTAGTTCTTCTCTTACATGCACCCTTGCCGTTACGGCGAGGTAGATAAGTAATGCTTGAGATTTGCTGGTGGAAAACTCATTTATCCGTTGATGATTTAGCTGAATTGAATGAGGGCCAAGCAGTATAAACTCAAGCGGTTTATGGGAACGTTCTATTTTCGATGACATAACTTCAAATAACGACTATTTTAACACTTCTTATTCTCCTAGACTGTTATCGATGGCCAAAAAAGCTCTGTCCTCCCTTTACGGAATTATCCAGGGTAGAGTGGACAATAAATAGCCGGGACAGGACTATTCTGGCGAAGTATAACATCCAACCCCAAGTATCTAGGTCGTGTTGACATTTGTGATTTGTCATGCCCGAAGGCACTAATGGCGCTTTGCCCCTGCTTCGCAAACGGCATCCACAACGGAATACACGATGGATTCCCACCTATTACCTGCGGAAGTGACACCAGGCGGCCCCCTTTATCGGGCTGGATACTTGGTTACGGAAAATGGTCACCAGAACCTAGTAGGGAAATTGTGAAAAGCAAATTCATTGTGAATCTAACCCCTTTGATGGAGCATAGTGGCTGTAGACTCCTAATTTTTATGCAGCGCCATTCAATGATCTTATCATTGCAATAAATCACCGCATTTGCCGAATATTGTAGGCAACAACAACTCAGAATAACCTATTGGGCAAAGAAATAAGCGCTTTTTGGCGTTTTCGGCGCGTTTTTAACGTTTTTTCGACGCCTCTATTCTAGCATAAGTGGGCGAATATCAGAATCGTTGCATTAAAATCTGGTTATTTATAATGAGCTTTAGTACGGTTTAGAAGAATTCCATCTCTTCTCGCTCAACATTCATACGGTTTGACTATGTAGTGGACTGTACAAGTTCCTCTTATTAATACGTTCTCAGCCCCAACCAAATTTTGTGCCATTCGATTCGCACATTCACAAATCTAATTTGCAGATCACAACCAGGATAGAGCATAGCTTCGTGCTGGTTGATTGGCATGGCGGGAATTTGCTGATTCGATCTGCCAATATAAACCACATACCAAAGTACGCGCTCATCTCCTCATTAATATACATATCACATGTATAACCGTCGTCAGTGATCTACCCAACAGAATTCTTATTTTGGTGGATGAGACAAGGATGAAGGAAAAGTGTCTTATGAAATTAAGTCGTTTGCAGGGTTTGGATTCGGCAACCGCTACTACATTAAAAACAGCCGGTTTGGATGATTCAGGGAAATTATTAGATGCTGCATATGTTCTTGAAGATCAATCTGAGTTAGCTTCGCTACTGGGCATTGATCAGACAACGTTTAGTGAGCTAGTAAATCGGGCCGAGCTATCCTCAATCCAGGGAATGGGTCAGATCTACTCTGATCTGCTGGTCTCTGTAGGCATTACTACATTGGTTGCACTTAGCAATTGTGAACCATATAAACTACATGCTACGATTAAACAGTCGGCAAAGGCACAGAACGTTGGACGTATTCCCAATCGGGCAACAGTAGAGGATTGGATAGAGCAGGCTAATGAGCTAACGAAGGATAAGTAGTCCTAATGGACTTTCCAGTTGATGGACGACGAAATCTCTTTGCCTGCCTGAGGTGTAGCCCGGTTAGGATTTTTCGATTGCAACCGTCGCTCGTATTGTAACTGTCACTCATAACGTGGGATAAACCTGCACCATGATTGGCAGTTCCCCTTCTAAAGATTCTACAAACTTAATTTCTCTACGTCCGTGGGTCCAACGATAACGATGCCAGACGAAGTGAATCTGGTCATAGACTAATAACGAATCATCCGCTAGATCTCGGTAAACAGGCGTTTCAAAGTGTTCGTGAATAGCCAATACGTCATCGAAGGTTTTTGGGGCCATAATCAGGATTCGTTATAATTAGTCGGGTAAGCTTCACTTCTACCCCCGTATAGTAAAAACCAGTAGATCCTAATAGAGACGAAAGATTCTTTGGTTCGGTCACAAGTAACCATGACTGCTGGGTACTGATGGACAGCACCTACAGAAAGATATTGCGATCTACTGATAACATGTGTAACCGAAGTTCCTAGTAAATCTACGCGTAAATGGTTACCGAGATAGAAATATCGACTTCGGCCTGATGGTATAATTATTTATTTGCGCAAGGATTTGCACTAGACTGCTCTAGGACCTCAATCATTGGTCAAGCGCAGTATACATGGTATCAAGGTTCGATCGCTAATACCCCACATCGCTGTTGGGAATATAGTCCATCGTGATGATTTGACCTCAACTTTATCCTTCTCGGTCTGACAAGCTTTGGAAAATGAGGGCATCAGATTATTCATGGGAACAAGCTTGATTGGCCTATACGCGGTTACTGTTCACAAATCAGTTGGCGTTGGAAACAATTCTATGACCTCTTAAGGAGAAATGAGAGATGAAAAAGCTGCTAGCCATACTCTGTCTTTCGCTTATTGCCATTGCTGCCACTTCCTGTGCTGCTCCGACTGCAAACACAGGTGCAACAACGCAAGAAGTTGCTGAAGATTCAGCTGCTGATCAGGAGTCGCTTCAAGTCGTTCTCTTTGTCAATGGTGTGCTTGGCGATAAATCCTTCTTTGATTCAGCTCAACGGGGTGTCGATCGAGCCGTGGCTGAATTAGGGGTAACGTCGAAAACGATTGAAGCGGGCCTCGATGAGACTCAATGGGAAGCGGCTCTTATTGACGCAGCAGCAAACGAAGAATACGATGTGTTTGTTGTTGGCACTTGGCAGATGGTTGACTATCTTGCTCAGATTGCACCTCAGTATCCTGACAAGAAGTTTGTTCTATTCGACTCCAACGTAGACTATGGCGCCTGTGATTGCAGCAATGTCTACTCGATTCTCTATAAGCAGAATGAAGGCTCTTATCTTGCTGGCGTCTATGCTGCAGCCATAACCACCATCGAGATGGATGGTATCAACCCCGAGCCAATCATCGGCTCCATTGGTGGGCAGGACATCCCTGTGATCATTGACTTCATGGTGGGTTACGAACAAGGTGCCAAAGATACCAATCCGGATATTCAGGTTATTCGTCAATTTGCTGGAGGCTGGAACGATCCGGCCAAAGGGAAAGAGCTGGCCAAAGCCCAATATAGCCAAGGTGCAGACATTGTCTTCCAGATCGCTGGTGGAACTGGCCAAGGTGTCTTCGAAGCTGCCGCCGAAGATGGTCACTTTGCCATTGGCGTAGACTCGGATCAAGCACTCATTGTAGAAGAGGCAGATCCGGGGCAGGCAGAACGAATTCTCACTTCCATGATGAAAAATGTTGACAATTCGCTCTTCCGCGCGCTTTCTCTCCACTTGGAAGATAGCTTATCATACGGCGAAACCGAATCCCTCGGCATTGCAGAAGGTGGTGTAGGCCTCGCTCGCAATAAGTTCTACGATGAGAGCACCCCAGATGAAGTAAAGGCAGCAGTAGACGAGGCGGAACAGAAGATTCTTGACGGCGAAATTGAGGTGGGGACGGCGTTTTAGTCAGCTAGTCAGCCAGCTATCAGGCTGAAATGCTGAAACGCTAAAGTGCTTCTTTGCTGAATCGCTGAACGCTGAAATGCTGACTGACTACGAGTGCCCACAGGAATGCAGTATCTATACTGCGGTCGATTTCAAAACCGTAGTTTTCCTTAGTTCTACCAGAGAGACTGAACTACGGTTTTGAAACGGAGCTGAGTTTAGAAGTCTAAACGACCACCTTGCAGCAGGGTATGTAAAAATGGCCGACTCGATCATAACGATTAGCCGTGAATTTTTTGAAGCGGTGGTCTACCCCATTCTGATGACCCACTTCCCAGAGGAGACGAAACAATCTGCCTTTGGTATCTTTGGGTATGGCTCAGAAGCATTGGGGCTAGACGACGAATATTCCCGGGACCATCACTGGGGTTTACGCATTGACGCGCTCATGCCTGACGAGATTTATAAGAATCGTCACCAGGCTATTATGGAAACGATCAGCGCCAATTTGCCCGAAAGCTTCCAAGGCCATTCACTCAGAGAGGGTCATTTGGCAGGGGCAGGGCTGGCGCCTGATAGCCTCTCTGCCTACCTGACCCGCACCATCGGCCTCGACCACGCCCCCCAATCTCACATCGAATGGCTCAATATCCCTGAAGAGGACATTATCCACATCATCAATGGTGAAGTGTGGCACGATCCGTCAGGTGAATTCTCGACCATCCGTCGGACCTTTGCCAATTACTACCCTGAGCCGGTCCGGTTGCGACGCATTGCTCACTGGTGCCGATATTGTTCCGGCATGGGAACCTATGCATTGAAGCGGGCCATCCTGCGCAACAACGATTTTTATGCAGTGACCCGCTTCTCCAATGCACTACGCCTCAGTGTTCAACTAGCCTTTCTGCTCGACAAGCACTATTTCCCTTATGACAAGTGGATCATGGCTTACTTCAAAGAACTGCCTCGGCTCTATGAATCAATGGGGCCACTAGTTGATGAGGCTGTGCTACTCTCCACCTCTTGGGAGCGGAAGTTGACCTTGCTAGAGAAGATGGCCGACATCCTTGATGAGACCATGGTTGCTGACGGCATCCTTCGCCCCCACGCAAAATTTCAGCCATCGGAGACATCGGGTTACCGGATTTTAGAACATGCTTATGCTGAGATTATTCAAGGACTTCCTGACGATCTCAAAACCGTTGTTCCCGTTTGGGATCAAATCTACATGGAGCGATTTCACAGCGGCTACGTAGACACAGTGGGGCTCGATACTTGGGACAGTGTACTTAACTTAGCCTAATTCATCTATGCAACAGACTATGGATAGACTTCCCATGACTGCATGGTTTTTCGTCTTGGTTGTTGTACGCAAAGGCCATCAATTTCTCCTGGTAAAGGAGCAGAAACCTGGATTCCCCTGGTATCTACCAGCGGGAAAAGTTGAATTTGGCGAAGATTTCTTCCATGCGGCCAAACGTGAAACCTTAGAAGAGGGTGGCATACCTATCGAAATTGATGGCGTATTGCGTATTGAGCATACACCGCCTCCGATGGAAGGTGGAGCTATGCGTGTGCGGATTATACTTGTCGGGCGTCCGGTAGATGAAACGCCACCCAAACACGAACCTGACGCCGAATCCATCGAGGCAGGCTGGTTTGCCATTGAGGAAGCTGAGACGCTTAATCTACGCGGCGATGACGTATTGCCCATGTTTCGGCACGTATTGGACGGCGGATATATTGCACCTCGCTCTATGATTACGCCTGAAGATGCACCGTGGGTCGATTAGACGAGATGACTCTGAATGCCAGAGAACGAATCCTAGCCACCCTCATGGGGCAACCAGTAGATCGAACCCCCTTGGACTGTGTGCTCTACCAAAAGCAATTTGTCGAGATGCTTGCCGATGAATATGGTTCTCGTGAACGGTTTCTTGATGAATTTAGCATCGACATCTTTGCTGGCTTTACGCCCTACCCAAACCAATTTGGTCGCAAATTTGATGTTACCGAACTATCTGATCTCAAACTGGAAGATCCGCTGGAACCCAAATGGGTAACCCACACCGACTCGAATGACGACTTTGGGGGCGTAAACATGGCGCAGGCAGTCGATTGGTATATTGTAAACGCATTTCAGGACGACCAACTATCCACCATCCTCTCTTCACTCGCGAATTAGATCCGCCATCCGCTCTCCAATCATGAGTACACAGGCATTGATATTTGCCCGCACCGAATCGGGCATGATTGATGCATCTACCACACGCAACCCTTCCACACCATGAACCCGCCCAAATTGGTCCACGACCGACAGCGGATCCGAGTTTGGACCCATCTTGCAGGTGCTGGAAGCATGATGGCCCGTCGTGGCCTCTCTCATAATGTATGCATCCACCGACTCGTCTGAAGCCAGATCCACGTCTGTCGGCTTGATTCGATTAGCAATGATGCCCTCGAATGAATGGTGGTGGGCCAACTCTATACACATCCGAATGGCTTCTCGCTGACGCATTCGGTCAAATGGGTGATCGTAGTAGCGCATGTTGAGGATCGGCTGAACCTTAGGATCCGTAGACGCCAATTGCAATTCGCCAGAGCTGAGGGCCAGATTGACTGTTGGTCTCATGAGATATATTCGATTGGGAAACCGAGTACCCTGATAGACTATCATGTCATTGACTAAATTAGAATTCGAAGCTGTGTAACGCAACCCAACTTGATGGCCATGTTTTGATGGATCAATCACAAAATCGGGTTCTAAGTGCCAATGCATTTCGACCGTCATGTGATCCCGCAGGTTCTGGCCAACGCCTGGCAAGTCAACTAGTACCGGAATCTCCAACTGCTGAAGGCCTTCTGCTGGACCGATACCCGACAACATGAGTAGCTGAGGCGAACCGATTCCACCCGCGCTAACGATTACCTCGTCACAGCTAAAAGCCTCTTTCTCTCCTGCATGCTTCACTTCTACGCCCACCGCTCGTTTGCCAGAAAAGAGAATCTGGTAGGCCATTCGCTCAGCCAAAATTGTCAGATTGGCTCGATGACGAACCGGATTGAGGTAAGTAATCGCCGTGCTGTAGCGAATTCCATCCACCATGTTGAGCGGATACGCACCTACCCCGGTTGAACCGGTTTGGTTGAGGTCAGGGCAATCAGGAATGCCTGCCGCGCGGCAGGCTTCATAAAAGGCACTTTGGTCAGGTGTCCATTCGGTGGCTGGGTAGCGGTATACTGGCGTGGGGCCTTCAATCCCATGATGCTCATTTGGAAAATTGATATCCGTTTCAATTTTGCGAAAATAGGGTAGAACCTCGTCGAAACTCCAGCGATCATTCCCTGCATCTGCCCAACTATTGTAATCATCCGATTCACCGCGCAAAAAGACCATACCATTGATGGCGCTCGAACCACCAGTGACTTTGCCTCGGGGTAAATGGATATCGGCGGTTTCAGTCGTAACCGCAGCCTGATAGCCCCAGTCATGAGTCTGCTTAGCTTCCAAGTTATCTTTGGAGCCCCTACGAAACTTGATCTCTTCGGGAATGAGAGCCATATGAGGGTAATCTGGGCCCGCTTCTAGTAAAAGGACTTGGCAGGAAGGATCTTTGCTCAATCGAGCCGCAAGAATGGCTCCGGCACTACCGGCACCGATGATAATGTAGTTGAAATGGGACTGTGGTTGCATAGGTTCCCCCGCTCCTTTGAAAAATGAATGGTCAACTACTATTCCCTACTACACCCGCAACCGCCACCGTACATCGCTCAAACGCCTGCTTGGACACCACCAACCTTCCCTGGCTAACCAACTGAGCACAAGGTTCAGCTACACCAGGTAGACCGAGCTTCTCCTGGGCTGCGCTAGGGCTGAAGTCGGTGGGGTTCAAGGCACGAAGTTCGTCACTTTCCACGATCTTCAATGGTAGCCCCATGCGATGGGCCAAGGTTTGCAAACCTGCCTCATCGGCCTTCAGATCGACGGTGGCAAGGGTAGACAAACTCTCCGGCACCAAATTGGCGTCTGACAAGGTGGTCAGGAGCGCCTCCTGTAGCTCTTCTTCATCCACGCCACGCCGACACCCCATCCCCGCCACCAAAGTCTGCGGTCGGTAGAGCACACTCTTGGCCAGCAGATGTTGATGATGGGCGCTCAACTTGCGGTCGCTGATGATAATACCCGCGGCAAAGGTGTCCAGGTCCAGCTCATCCAAATTTTCTAGGAGAGAGAGATTTTCAGCTTGTTGACAGATCTGATCGGCAAGCTTGTTAACTTGGCCGTTTTCACCCGCTGCCAGATCAACGACAACACCGACCATCTCATCGTTGACCAATACCGCACTGGCGTGAGTCAGTGCGCTTTGGGGAGCAATGGTCCAGCCAATCTCCTTGCCCAGCAGATCCAGAGCTGGTTTATCTTGCAAATCACTGGCCGTTGTAATGGCGGCATGACCACCGGTGATGTGGGCAATCTTTTCAGCCAATCGATTGGCACCAGCCTGATGACCACCCAACAGCGGGATCACAGACCGTCCTTGCTCATCTAAGCAGATCACGCATGGATCAACGGTTTTGTGGGTTAATAAGGGGCCAATCGCGCGTACGGCAATGCCCGTTGGCATAATCAGAACCAAACGCTCATATCGACTCCAGGCGGATTGCACAGCATTCAGAACAGAGCCAGCATATGTACCGTGCCAAGCCTCTTTTTCCCCAGAGCCATTGCCAGAATGAGTGCCAAACTTTTCGGGAACGAGGCTACCTGCATCCAATTCGACCGATAGCTGGCTTGCAAGCTGGCTACCTCGTCGAGTAACGGCGAGCACCCCAGTCCCGCGGGGAACTTCATCCACTCTGGAGTCAGCGTTTTTCAGATGCTTCTCACCGGCCACAATCGACGGATCTTGCTGAGCTGCTTCCTGCCGCTCTTTGGTGCGATCTGTGTCTGCGGCGCGGCGGAATCGATGAGTATAAGAGGCGTCGTAGAGGTGGCTGCTCGTCCGCCGTTCGTCACCCTTCAAGGCCGGATCCAGGGCTGGGCTAACGAGGATGAGCGCGTGCTTGGTGTATTTGGCTTGCCGAACCTTCTCCGCAATGTCGCCCAAAACGCCCGTAACCCAAGATTCATCTGGCCAGGTCACTTTGTGGAGGACGGCCACCGGCGTTGTCTCATCATAGGCTCCGCTGGCCAGCAGATCATCTACCACGTGGCGGGTGCGGGTCACGCTTAGGTAGATGGCCAAAGAGGCACCCGATGCGGCTAGCGTTCGCAGATCTTCTCCTGCGGGCATGGTGGTGCGACCAGCCGTCCGAGTTAGGATGATGGTTTGGACTACGTCAGGTACCGTTAACTCGGTTTTGAGTAAGGCCGCGGCAGCAAAGGCGGCGGTAATGCCCGGCACGATTTCGTAGGGGATGCCATGATCTTCTAAGTGGGCCATCTGCTCATGGGTGGCACCATAAAGGGCCGGATCCCCGCTGTGGATCCGGGCTACTACACCCCCATTTTGGGCCGTCTCCACCATCAGGTCCATGATCTCACCCAAGTGAAGACCGGACGAGGCCACTATGCGCGCGTCGGGTTTGCGAGCTAACTCGGCCACACTGGCTTCCACCAAGCTATCGGCATAGAGTATCAGATCGGCTTGCGCGATAATATCTCGTCCTCGCACAGCGATCAGATCCGGCGCGCCTGGGCCAGCCCCAACAATATAGACAGTACCAGGAGAAACAGAAAAATCAAAGCGGTTTGTCATGAAAATCTCTTTGTAGAATTAATGGTCCCGAGTCAGGTGGTCCAAGGTTGTTCGGGCGGCCCAAGGTTATACGATCCACGGTTAGTTGAAGTCCAGGTCTGCTGTACTGTTAACCTCGTTTGACAATCAATAGAGACAGGTAGGGAGCTGGCTCCTTAGGAAGCTGATTTAAATCAGTCACAACCCTCTCTTCAGGCATGCCCACACGCTCTGCATAAATGGTGCTCTTAATCAGGTTCAGTTCGCTCAATACATCTAATAGTTGGGGCAGGACTGGCCCGGCTTTCATTAAGATCACCGTCTCGAACTGGGCCATGAGTTGGTGCAATGTGCGCGTATCCGTCTCATAGCTGGCAGGTAAGATAGCTACCCTGTCCGACGTGGCACTGAGTGGCATACCCACTGTTGCTGCGGTAGCAGCAAAGGAAGTGATACCTGGCACAATCTGTACGCTGATTTGCGGGTAACGTTGGGCAATCTCTGTCCAAATGTAGGTAAAGGTGCCATAGAGCAGGGGGTCACCGAGGAGCAGATAGACGGCACGGTATGTTTTTTGTGGATGGTTGGATTCCTCGCCTTGGCCTGCTTCATCCAGCGTCTGCCAGATCGTATCAGCGGCAGCCTGCCAAGCCGGAATCAGCTCTTGGCTGTTGCGGGTCATGGGTAGGGCCAGGGCGATTACTTGCTGGCGCGTCGGGTCAATGTGGGGCTGGGCAATGCGCAAGGCTAAACTCTGCTCGCCGCCTTTGCTTTGGGGGACAAAGATAAAGTTGGCGGCTTGTAAGGCACGAAATCCTTTCAATGTGATGAGTTCCGGATCGCCAGGACCTAATCCAACAGCGGTTAATTCATAGGGCATTATCTTGGCCTCAAATTATTTCGCCCATTTTACCATCAAAACTGGATTGAGCGGCTGTAAGCGCATCATCTCACCAATGGGTACACCCCGGTTGATTTGTATTTGGTTGACTTGGGCGTCTGGTAGCAGCTTCCGCACTCGGGCTAGGTTCTCCAGCGTGGCCAAGTTGCAGACCAGTTTGCCACCTACTTCCAGGCGCTGCCGGATAACTTCGATGATTGTACCCAGATGACCTCCGCTTCCACCAACGAAGACCGCGTTGGGAGCAGGCCACTGGGCGCAGGTTTCCGGAGCTGAACCGTGGATAACTTGGAGATTGAGTATATGATGTCGTTGCAGATTGGTTTGAATGTGAGCCACAAACTCAGCCCGTTTTTCAACCGCATAGACTCGGGCCGTCGGCCAGCTACGGGCAATTTCGATTCCCACCGAACCACTGCCTGCCCCAATATCCCAAACCACATGGCCCGGCTGGACGGCCAATTCGGCAATGGCGAGCAGACGAATCTCTCGTTTGGTGATCTGCCCGCGGGATGTTTCAAACACCTCATCTGGCAGGCCAAGGGTTATACCCGATCTTTTTGCACGTTCTGGCCAGACAACAAAGACATTTAAGTCAGCAAATACCTCTTTCGCGGCTGCCTCTAGCGTCGTCCGTACAATTCGCTCTTGCTTTCCACCCAGATTTTCACAGATGGCGCAAGGCGTAGATCCGGCCAGGCCATTATCCAGAAGAGCTTGAGCAATAACCGCAGGCGTCTGGGTAGGATCGGTTAATATGGCAGCTTTGCTTGCCAGGCGAACCTGCTGAACGACTTCTGTCACAGGCCGAGCATGGGCGCTCAGGAAAGCTGCATCATGCCATGGTTCGTGTAGTGATGAGAAGGCCAATTGAAAAGCCGTCGGTGCTGGCAAAATCTCTAAGGCTTCCGCGGGCAACGTCCTGAGTAAGGTGCTCCCAATGCCATAGCAGAGAGGATCTCCGGAGGCCAAGACGACAGCTTTCTCTCCCATTTGAAGTGCCTTGAATAATCTTTGACTGATCTGAGCAATATTCGCGCCAATGGCCATCCGTTGGCCAGAAAAATCGTCAAAGTAGCTCAAGTGGCGTCGTCCGCCTACCAGAAGATCCGAATCATGAATTCGCGTCAATAGCACTTGTGGCAAGCTCTCAGCCCCACCAGCACTCATCCCAATGACCAGAATCCTGTTCGACTTCCTGAGTTCAAAAGGTTCTTCAGATTGAGTCAAAATTCTTCGAGATCCTTTGAATTCATCCATGACAGAAGTTCTTGGTCCGGTTACAAACCGGACCTACGGCTATCCACCAATCCATACTATCTGATCACTGTCTCATCATCATAGGAATGGGCTGGATCAGCCGCCAGACGCTCAACAAGTGTATGGGGTTCTTCCAATTTGGAAGATGGCCTGTCGGCAGCGCTTCTCTTGGCTCGGCCCAAAATAGAACCGCCAAAATCGACCAAAATCACCTCGATACCCATCTCACCACCTTGTTCTTTGATAAATGAATCGCAAGCTTCCAACGCCAGTTCCGTCACTTGCTGAACCGGTGCCATAAATTCATGCTCCTGGCACAGTTCCAAGAAGTGACGTCCTGTATTGGCTTGGGCAACCGCCTCAGTCAAGACTACCGGCGCGTCTACAAAGCGGCAGACGTCGGCCAAGAAACCAAAGTCGACTTGATTGCCAGCAACATGGGTAGTCATGTGACCTTGGGCCGTCTTAATCATCTTGCCCATCATACCAACAAAGACTGCGTCGACCACCTTATGAGCCACACACGTCTTGAGCGCATCGCCCGTAAAGACACTTAACTCCACAAAGGCTACCTCAGGCAGTTCGGGGAAAATTTTCATGGCAAAACGCTCTGAGCGACCCCCTGTGGCCATCACGACTTTACTTGTATTATTTTTGGCTGCCACTTCAACGGCTTGTATTACACTCGCGCGCCAAGCTGCCGTGCTATAAGGGAAAACTTTGCCCGTTGTTCCCAAGATGCTAATGCCACCAAGAATGCCTAAGCGGGGATTTAGGGTCCGTTTGGCTAGGGCCTCACCTTCTGGCACAATGATGGTGACTGAGAGACCATTCCCTTCCAGCCAATCCTCACCTCCCTCGCAAGAACCTCGCACTGCGTCTAGTACATTTTCGGTGATCTGCTGCCTGGGTACCGGGTTGATGGCAGGTCCATCCACGGTCAAACCCAATCCCGGCAAGGTGACAGTACCAACGCCTTCACCGCCATGCAAGTGAATTCCTGGCTCCAGTGTCCGACTTACTCGAGCACAAATCAACGCACCATGGGTCACATCCGGGTCATCACCGGCATCCTTCAACATACAACAATAAGCCCAATCTGAATCGGTCCCTGAATCAGCAATGTCATCTGTGCTTGCCTGAGCCATCTCCAGCGGGGTCATAGTCGCCATTTCCCCTATGGGTAGAGAAATGGTCACCTGATCAGGCCATTCCCTGGTCACTAGGGCCACTGTGGCCGCTTTGGCCGCAGCCGATGCATTACTTCCAGTTGTGTAGCCGGTTCGGGTGCCCGTTCGGTTACGGGGCGGAACAGTATATTTTCCCATAGTCGAATAAATGTAACCTCAAAGCGAGTTGACCACGAGTTGTTCGTGAACCCCACAACCCGTTATTAGCCATTCACAAATTCAACAATTCATAAATTAATTATTACATTTGCGCTCATCTGCGTTAATCCGTCTCTGTTGCCCGCGTCCCCGTTGCCAACCGCAACAATGCATTAACAATGGCCACCGCTACAGCAGAACCGCCTTTCCTGCCCTGGGTAACAATCCACGGCACAACCGTTGTCTTCATAAACGCTTCTTTGCTCTCCACCACATTGATAAACCCCACTGGGACGCCGATGACAAGAGCTGGCCGGACTTCTTTTTCCAACATCAAACGAATAATCTCAAAGAGAGCCGTAGGAGCATTCCCGACAACCACAATGCTGTCCTGCAGCAGACCCTGCTCCCAGGCCATCCGAATGCCCAGCGCACTACGCGTATGGCCCGTCTCTGCCGCACGTTGCCGCACATCATCATCGGCCACAAAGCAGTGAAGTGTACCACCCTGTTGCTGAACACGACTTGCATTGATCCCCATCCGTATCATGTTGACGTCGGTAATAATGGCACAACCGTTACCTAATGCGTGGATGCCAGCCTGAACGGCTCCCGTTGAGAAGCGAGTGATGGTCGCAAAGTCAAAGTCTGCTGTGCTGTGGATCATCCGTTCCACAATAGGTGCTGTGTCGCTAGGCAAAATGATGTTTGCTGCAGACAACTCCCGTCGAATTGTTTCAAAGGATTGCTCTGTGATTCCTTGGGGTGACAGCGTTGGGTAATCAAACACTGCTCACTTCTCCAGCGCTTACAACGCCATTCTCTGTTGTCACATCATCTGTTAGCCCAACACCCAGCTGACCAATATCTTCTTCTGCCCCATTTATCATACTGACGCGAACAGCGGCATTGGTCGTTTCCTGTTCCGCCAACTGTTGTCCAGCTAGATGCTCGGTCCAGTAGTGGTGGGTTTTGGCCGCCACTGTAATAATGCTCTTGATCTCATCGCCCAACTGAAAGTGAGGGCCAGCCGGAAAGTAAAGGATATGGCCTTCACGACGGGCGAAAATATTCTCCACCACAATGGCTCGGAGCAACCAGATGGCCATCTCTTCGCTATGACAAGTTAGACCGATCCAACCCTGGGAACGGCTCTCTACCGTCTCTAACTCGGTCACTAATTCCAGCCCGCGAGCCAGTTCATTCAGAACCGCCTCATAGCCAGACGGATTCAATTTTGCCAGTTGCGGATCGACCGGCTCCAGCAGTTCGCTTCGATGACTGGGGCCACCAGCCAAAGCCAAATCACAAAAATCCTCCCACATCTCTCCCCAAGCCACCGAACCATCCTGACCGAATTTGAGATCGGCACCGGCCATGGGGGCCGCCGATACGCGAGTACCATTGCCGTTCCCGTCTCCAGTAGCGGATTCTTGATAGCGGGGCGGTAAGATCTGAGCCAGCTTGGCCTCTAGCTCCGGTGGCAAATCGTTATATGCCCCATGCCCCCCATTGGGCAATCCACGCAACCCGTGGTGGTGATCTGAATTCTGGGGAAGACCAAATTCTTGCTCGTAACCTGCAAAGCGATGACGGTATTTGCAGAGATCGCAGGACATGGCAGCAAGCCCCTGGGTGGCCTCTTCATATCGCTGGGCCACGGCCTCAATCACGGCTTGGTGGGTACTTAGATGGCCAGCCACCTGGATGGAGAGGTTGGGATATTGGGTTTTTGCAGCCTCTACCTGAGCAGCCGTTCTTCTCAAAATGAAGCCGGTGAAGAGCAGATAGGGTAATACCACAATATGGCGCGCACCCAGTTGGACGCACCGAGCAATGCCGGTGCTAATGTCAGGCTTGGTCAGGGCATAGAAGCAGCTTTCAACCCAACTATATTCGCGACCCTCCCAGAGCATCCTTGCCATCTTGTAGACCTCTGAATTGGAATCCGGATCGGAACTGCCTCTTCCCACCAATAGCAGCGCCGTCTCGGAAGGCTCTACGTCTGCAAAGGCCAACATCTCTTCCGCGCGTGCCGCCAAGGTTTGGACAATGCCGTAGTGGGTACCGATTGGCGTGCCATAGCGGAAGGTCACCTGAGGATAGCGTGCTTTGGCCCAGTTGATGATTGCGGGAACGTCATTCTTCTGGTGACCACCCGCTCCCAGAAACAGAGGTAGGGCAATCACCTCCGTGGCTCCATGAAGTTCCACTGCGCTTTGAATTCCCCGGGCAATGGGCGGGTCAGCAAACTCTAAAAAACAGGATTGAACAGGGATAGAGAGGTGCTGCTCCAAGCTGGCTGCAAATTGGTTGTATTCGGCAATGGCGGCTTCATCCCGACTGCCATGTCCAATCAGGAGAAGGACTCGCTTAGCGGTGGCTGTATCTTGCATAGATTTTGTTGTGACCTGAAAATAGGAGAGGGATTCAGATGGATTAGCAGGATCATTTTCACCCTCGGTGGTGCCTCCTGCTCCATGCAAAACTACTGATCTATTCGGCAGAGGCCGCTCTCTCAACAAACCATTCGATTCCTTGGTGACGCAGCTCTGCGACTGAGCCAATCAATGTTGTGGCCGGTGCTTTGATGTTTCCATCCTTGACGGCTTGGGCCAGATCCTGAGCATTAGCCTCAACAGCTCGTTGGTTGGCAGTTGTTCCCTGCTGAATGGTAATGGCGGGTGTCTCCGGGGGAAGACCTGCTTTGAGCAGCTCGCGCATAATGCCATCCAAGAACATAATCCCCATTAAAATTACGACTGTGCCTTCTGCTCCGATTTTGGCCAACGCCTGGTAATTGACGGCCTCTGGCTCCACATCGGGATCATTGTGGCCAGAAAAGACGGCAAAGGTATTGTTGTAGTCACGCTGGGTAACGGGAACGCCAGCATAAGCTGGCACGGCGATAGAACTACTGATGCCTGGCACCACTTCAAAGGCAACCCCGGCCTTGGCACAAGCCAGCGCCTCTTCACCACCCCGGCCAAAGACAAAGGGATCACCTCCCTTGAGCCGTACTACCGTCTTGCCCTGCTGTGCATGGCTAACTAGCAGACGATTGATCTCATCTTGCTGGTGACCCATAACCTTCTTCGGCACCTTGCCAACATAGATCTTCTCCGCATCCGCTTTGCACTCGTCCAGCAATTCCTGGGGTGCCAGCCTATCATAAAGGATCACATTGGCCTCGCGTAGGACTCGCAACCCTTTGACGGTGATTAACTCAGGATCCCCTGGCCCAGCACCCACCAAATACACCTTGCCCATCTAGATTGCCTCCAAAATTAGTGAATAATTCACTCTGCTAACACTCTGCTAACAAATTGTATACTAAGTTTTGATAGTTTAACTGTAGGCGCTGTTTTTAACTGCGCAAATGTAGCTAGCCCCCTCATTTTCAAGAGAAGCCATGGGATTTTCCACGGTTGTGGGGTTGCAAGCTTGCCTCAGGAAACTGGGGACCGCACCTACGATCGGTCGTTTCTAAAGTAGAATAATTTACCAAACTATAGTTTTTAAGAAAAAGATTTTCCAACCGCCCCCTGAGCGTGTCGAAGGGTAAGGGCGGAAAATCTTTTTCTTGGTGTCTATAATAGTCAGTTCACGAATCACGGATTACGCACCTGCTTCTTTTGATGCCGACGACTTTGTTCAACAAACCGTTCTGCCATCCTTGGATTTGAGCCAAAATGTAGGTGAACGTAGGAGGCCAGCAGATTGTCCAATAGCGCTCCTTCGTGCCAAGCTGCTTCGTCCCTACGGGGTGTAACCGAATAGGCGTGCTGAAAATGGGGATCGGTTTCGTCTCGCATCCATCTCGAATAGTGAAATTCATGGCCGCGTGCTCTTTCACCTGCTTTCAATAGAGGCGTATCTTGCACCGCTGCCACCTCCCTATAGCCCAAGCGCACGCGCTTCTCCATGACTATATACCCTGATAAGACGCCAAGCATAGGATGGGTTTTACCGTGGAGATCAATAATGGCTTCGGTCAGCACCATTAACCCACCACACTCAGCATAGATCGGCATCTCACTATGAATGGCCTGGCGTATGGCATCCATCATACCGGGGTTAGCCGAGAGTTGAGCTGCGTATAATTCAGGATACCCACCGCCAAGGTAGAGGGCCGAGACGTCTGCTGGCAGCGTTTTATCATGAAGTGGACTAAAATGGCAGATGGTTGCACCGGCTGCTCGCAAAAAATCAAAATTATCCTCGTAATAGAAGCAGAATGCCTCATCATAGGCCACGGCAATTCGAGGCTGTTCCCCGCCTGCAATGGGTGTATTCATCTTCTCTGAGGGAATAACCTCCGACGAGTAAGTCGGGGATCCCATCTTATGGCCCTGAGGATAAGACGCTTCATCTTCCAGAGCAGAAGAGGCAACTCCCCAAACTCGTTCCAGATCAATATGCTGGCTAATGAGGTTGGCACTCTCCTCTAGAAACGTAGCGACTTCCGCTTGCCGTTCAACAGCCGTTAACAATCCCAAATGGCGCTCCGGTATGTGTAGAGCTTGGTCGCGTGGGATACACCCCAAGACCGGCAGACCAATCGACTCGACGGCCTCGGTTACCCATTGGGCATGACGGTCACTAGCGACATTGTTACAGATGACGCCACTAATTTGCACCTGGGGATCAAAGTCACGATAGCCCAGAGCGATAGCCCCAACACTACGTGCCATTTTGGCAACGTTGACGACCAGAATGATGGGCGCTTGAATTAGCTTCGCTACTTCAGCAGTACTGCCTGCCTCTGTCAGCGCCTCATACCCATCATATAGACCCATCACTCCTTCCACCAACCCAATCTCTGCTCCTTGGGTGGCCTGTGTGAAGCTCTGTTTGACCTGCTCTTTCTCTACCATCCATGTGTCTAAATTCCGACAAACCCGCCTCGCAGCCATGGTATGATACATGGGATCAATATAGTCAGGGCCGCACTTAAAGGGCTGCACAATCCGACCTTGCCTCGACAACGCCGCATTTAACCCAACCGTTATGGTGGTCTTCCCAACCCCTGATGATTGACCAGCAATGACAAGACGTGGAATATGGTTCATGGTGTTTATGTGGCAAAGTTGCTGGATTGCAAGTGAAGATTTTCCTTTGTCTCACTATCTCTGCTTATCCTTGCCTGTCCCTCTGTCTCTCACCTCTTTGTTAGCTCGCTATACCAAGGCTTATCTAGACCTATGTGGACGAGTAACGCCTGATCGTTCATGATGCTGGTTGCAGGTCCGGAAGCCAACAGAGACCCTTCCTGCAATATGAGAACGTAGTCAGCCCAGTTATGGGCGATTTCAATCTCATGAGTGGCCAATACGATAGTTTTTCCCTTAGTCGTCAGCGACTCAAGAATCCGAAAAACCTGCTGGCGAGCAGGTGGATCGAGGCTGGCGGTCGGTTCATCAATAAGCAGCAACCCTGGTCTCATTGCCAGTACACCAGCCAACGCACAGCGTGCCTTTTCACCACCGCTTAGAGCATGAGTCGGTCGATACAGCAGATGAAACAGACCACATTGCTTGGCAGCTTCATGGACTCGCATTGATGCCTCTTGCTGACTTAACCCCAAATCCAGCGGTCCAAAGCTAATGTCCTGTCGGACGCTTGCGCTGAATAACTGATCGTCAGCCTGGTGGAAGACCACACCAACCTGTTGGCGCAGGATCGAGAGCTGCCTTTATCTGTCCTCTATGAAAAAATGCGATCCCAAAAATTATTGAGGGACCGCATATACTTCGCCAGAAAAGTCTTGTCCTGACTTTTGTCCAATCTACTCTGTAAAACCGAGACAGAGAGGACAGAACTTTTCTGGTCATCTCTAAATGCAAAAACCCGCCATAAGGCGGGCCGAGCGCAGAGTAACTATTACTATGCGTTCGTCCCCTTTATCCACGAAGGTGACAACGAAATGACGTATCTGATATTGAATAATCCAGAGACGCTTCATGTAAAGGCGGGTCGTCGGACTTATCGATTGTCGATTTTGAATCAGTAGACCATAGTGGTTAAAGGAGCACGCTCAAGGATGACATAAGGCGTACCTACCGGACTGTGGTCTATAGCGATTGGCGATTCCTCAGAATCTTCAATCTCAAATCATCAATCAATTTACCGTTGCGGGACAGTGCCGGACTGGTCTTCTGCTCTCTTAAGTGAAAGAAACAAAAAATTTAGCAGAAACGTCACCGTGCTTTCCCCATTGTGCGCCGCGCATCCGGGCGGCTGGCGCACCTTCACATACTATTTGATTGTTAAACAATCATAACCGCGCTTGGGAAATCATGCAAATTGATATGACGGGACCATTCTCAATGAATCACCCCGCCCTGGCTGGAATTTACTGGGTCATTAGGGGCAGATAGCTTAGATTCTCCTCTTGGTTCGTTATTTCAAATGAGACTTCTGCTGGCTGTTGCAGAACGCCACTGGCTCCAAAGACCCGTGGTTCCGAGGGCTGTAGCCGAGCCGTGAGCTTTGCAACCGACGCATTCACCTGATTTTTCCATTCTAGGGAACTTTCTTCTGTGCAGGGCAGCATCACCGCATCGCCACTGGTATTATGGACGGTCATGCCACAGGAACTACTGCCCGTGATAAGTGCTTTACCAGTCGATGGAACAGCATTGATGCTAACTGAAACTGTGGGTGTCATCTCCTGGCTTGGCGTAAAGGTTGCCGTGACTTTCAGCTTGTCTGGCTCAGTGGGCATGGGCAATTGAATCATTCCCTTTTCATCCGTATTGCCTTGTGCCTCATCTGTCTCCTGACCCTTGAGGATATTCGTCTCAATCTTAACGCCTGGCAAAGAAGTTTCCCCCGGATCCTGACGCCCATTCTTGTTTAGATCCACAAAGGTTTGAACATGAATCATTGGGCTGACTGGCTCCACCACCTCTATTTGACCTAGAGATTGTTCGTTATTCGGCGCGCTATCAATGTATTGAAACGCACCAACGGTTGCACTGTGATCCCATAGACCTGCTGCGACTGCTAGAAGCACCACTGGAATCTCAATACGTTGCCCACTTTGCAGCCTTGCTTTTGTACAGCTCAGGACACTACTGTTGAGTATACAGTCCAGATCGGTTGGCGCATCAACCCGAACAAAGGTCAAACCTGCGCCAATACTGTAGTCCACGTGCGCGTTCTCAAGGGTTGCCGTATAAGCATCGGATACTACTTCCATTGCTATCTTCGTAAAGATTAGATCCCCTACCTTATACTCATTGACCAAATCCACTACACTCAATGCTACCTTTAGATCCGCAACTGGCTTCACTCGAAATCGCGCTATGTAATCGTTGTTGCTGGGTGATGGATCAATGGCTTCTCCACCGATGATGGCTTGGGTTTGTTGCCAACCGTCGCTGATAACTTGCGCAATGAGCGTATACTCTTTGTTGCTAAATGCATCAATCCTACCCTGGCAGACAACCGTTGGACCCGTATGAGGGCAATTATCATCACTTGGTCCCTCGATGCTGACAAATTCGAGACCAGCCGATAAGATATCTGTCAAAACAAAATTGATTCCCACTGCCGAATAATTGTAGATGGTCACGAGGAAGCTCACTTGGTCTCCCACCTTCTCGCCGCCGGAAATCCGTCGATTTTCAACGGCTAGATCAACCAGTGGGTCATTAACCTCGACGGTATGACTTTGACTGTCATTGTTGGTAATGGGATCAAGAGTAGCCGTATCGACACGTAGCTGATTGATGGCCGTCCCTTTGATCTCTGGCACGAGCCGCAGAATCAATTGAAAACCACGCTGGGCCGAAACCGTATCCAAATCACAGATGATCTCCTCGGCACCACTATCTGTTGGCCCTTGGGTACACTCGGCACCTTGTACCACGGCGGCGAAAGATAATTCTTGATCGAGTACAACCGTCAAAGTTGAGTTCAGGGCATCAAGGTTACCATGGTTAAAGAGGTCAATTTTGTAATCAATCGGCGTTCCTCTGCGAACTTCTCCATCCGCAGCTTGGCTGGATACAGATATCGCGTCAATCGACAAGTCGGCAAAGGTATCTGGCTTTTCTTTGACGGTTACGTTGAAAAAGACCGCAGTGCGCCCTTCCGGCTCGCCGTCATCTACTGCAACGATGGCAAAGTTATGGATACCGGCTTGGACTGGCGCAAATTCAACAACCGCCGAACCATTGCCTGTACCACTGTCCAAAAGTCTAGCCCCTTGGGGCAGCGGTAGCAAGGATGGTTCTTCAATAAAGGTAACACTATCTTCTTTATTCGGATCACTGGCATTGAGCGAAATGAGTATCAGATCGTCTTCAAACATCTCTCGATCTGCAACTGGCTCTACTTGAGGGGGACGGTTATCTTGGGCTAGGGCAAGCTGGGGATAGAGGAATAGCGCGGAGGCAGCGATTATAAGCCACCTAATTTGAAAGAGGCTGATCTTGTTACATCCGAATTGACTGCCTAGGGTTGGGTTGTGTGTCATGGATGGTCTCCTGATTATGCAAGTATCAGTTGTCGTTCCTGAAACCATTCGCAGATGAATGCGATGTCCCATCTGTGAATGTCTGTCATATCAAGGTGAGAGGCCCCCACTGTGAAAGACTCAGTACCGCTCACAGTGATATTCACCCAACGTCTGTAGCTACTTTTTCATTGGCATATGCTTTCTATAGTCTACTTAGTGACTGCGAACAGATTGTACATAAAGTGCGAAGAGGAGTGCGAAGAGGAGCACAAACAGACATTCCCCTAGTCATCTTGCACCCAGGGCACCCGAACGTGAGGTCTGGGCCTTGCAAATCCCAGCTCCCTCCTCGTCCCTGAGTTTGGAACGTTGGCGCTTTGCGCCCGTGGCCAAACAGGGCTAGCTCAGAAATGACACGGTCTCAGATAATCTCACATGGCTATCGGTGCTGTCTGTTGCATGATTAAGTACTGAACATCGGACTGATTCGATAAACTAATCGTCAATTGCTTGATACGCCAACTGGCGAAATCGCTTATCTGGCTCATCTGCACCCTGATATTGGGTCATAAAGATCCCAATCATTTCCTCCTGCGGATCGATCCAGTAGTAGGTGGTTGCGGCGCCAGCCCAGCCAAATTCACCTTCCGAGCCAGGAGTGGCTGCAAGACCCGGAGCCATCATCGAACGCGATCCTAGTCCAAAGCCATAGCCGTGGTTAACGACGCCGCTCAGTTCCCACGGCAACTGGTCAGCACGCAAATGGTTGGCGTGCATCAGTTCCAGTGTCTTGCGACCAATGAGACGCTGACCTTGCCATTTGCCACAATTGGCCAACATTTGGGCAAACTTCATGTAATCAGGCCCAGTGGAATAGAGGCCGTGCCCACCGCGAGCGAATGTCTCCGGTGACGATGTGGGATAGCTTTTCTGGACGTCCAATTCGCTGTGGATGCCCTGCTGGTAAGCCTCAAATTGGGTTAGCACGGTTGCATTGACACCCACCAGATCGCCTACGCCATACATGGCAGCCAAACGATGGAGCTTCTCATCGGGAACGCAGAAATCGGTATCAACCATGCCCAGCGGGACAAAGATGCGCTCTTTCAAAACGTCGCCCAGGGGTTTGTCCTCTAAAACCTGCAACAAGTAAGCAGCCACGTCAATAGATATACTGTAATGCCAGCGGCTGTCAGGCTGATAAGCCAGCGGAAGCTCAGCCAAAATCTTGGCACACTCCTCTAATGTGCGGTTGCCATTATGGCCGATTTGGGCTTGACGATAGAGCTCTCCTACCGGTGAATCGATTAGGAAATCATACGTGAAGCCAGCCGTATGTTTCATCAGATCACCCACGGTAATAGGCTGTTTACACGCTACCTCCTTTTGGTTTCCCGATTCTTCTACCTCCAGCACTTTTAGGTCTGCCAGCATAGACATAAAGGTGGCTGCTGGCGTGTTCAGCCCAAATCGACCCTCTTCGTAAAGCATCATGAGCGCAGTACAAATAATTGGTTTGGTCATGGAGTAAATGCGGAAAATGGTATCACTTTCCATCGGAACACCACTATTTTTCTTGATCTCACCGATCTGTTCCGAGTAAGCAATTTGGCCCCTACGGCTAATGATCATGGTCGCACCAGAGATGGTGCCGCGGTCGATCCAGCTTTGCATGGAGGGTTTAATGCGAGCAAGTCGGTCTATATTCAGGCCGACTGTATCAGGCGTAGACATTTGCATAGACATCTATTCTCTCTCAATTGAGTGTGTTATACTCAGTAGATAGCAAACTGTCATTTTGAGGTACCCAGAGATACCCACGACGAGAAACCTGCACCGACTAAATGAAAGATTGCTTCCGCTGTCGAAATGACAAAGATCGATTTCGTTGCGTTCTACTGATCTTGTTAACTTTTGTTATTTTTATCGTTTTCCAATAGCACTGAGTGCATGACTAAAATTATGGCACTAAGAAAGAGGATTCGTCAAAGATAGCTTTTCTTGGACAGTTACTTACCATGGCTAAACCGCTAATCAGTCAATTGGGAAAAGAACAACTACGTCGTTTTATCCTGGGCAAGCAAGGCCTTTGGCCAGGTCGTCGTTGGTCCGGTATAGAGGGACTGTCCACCGCACTTCATGCAGCGGAAGCCGTTCAGATTGATCCCGTTTCGATTGTAGCACCTAGCAATGATATTGTTCTTTGGGGACGAGTTGACGGCTACCAGCCGGCCCATTTGCATGAACTGCTTTACCAGAAACGTCAGTTTTTCGATCATGGTGGCGCGCTCTTCATCTATCCTATGAGTGAGTTGCCTTACTGGCGGGTAATGATGGAGCGACGTAAATCACAAAGACGATGGCGCGACTTTGCCTCCGCCAACCCAGGTCTTTTAGAAGTGGTCAGGGCTGAACTGCGACACCGGGGCCCCTTGCGTAACCGTGACCTGAAGGGTAAGGCCGTTCAACACTATCGGGGCAGCAAAGAGACCAGCGTGGCTCTCTACTATCTATGGTTGACGGGTGAGCTGTTGACCTACAGCCGTGATGGCAAGGAGCGGGTCTATGACTTTTTAGAAAATGTGGCGCCCAAGCATCTTCAATTTGTTGCGGCGCCCGAAGAGGCCGAGGAGTTTCTGACCCAAAAGAGTATCCGCCAATGGGGAGTGATCACACCAAGACTCTATCGTGCCTTTCGTAAAGAGGTGACGGGGAGGGCGATTGATACCGTCCAAGCCAAAGTCGAATTGGCTGAGCGTGTTGAAATTGGGCAATTGCTTGGGGTCTCTGTCGAGGGTAGTAAAACGCTTCACTACCTTCTCGCCGATGATCTTCCGCTGATAGAGGCCGTAGTGGACGATCGCGTTCCGGATAGCTGGATACCTTTTGACATAACAACCCATGAAGAAATCATCTTCCTTTCTCCTTTAGAGTATGTTAGCGCTCGCGGCCGTGCCAAAGAGCTATTCGACTTTGATTATATTTGGGAGATCTACAAACCAGCGGCAAAGCGCCACTATGGCCCCTATACCCTACCGATTCTCTTTGGCGATCAACTGGTGGCGCGAATCGATGCGAAATTAGAGCGGGCTGAGAAGCGGCTAGTTGTGAACGGCTTCTGGCTGGAAGAGTGGGTTGAACCTGATGAGCAGTTTCGTGTTGCGCTTAATAGGGGGCTTGCCCGCTTTATGACTTTTCTGGGGGCAAGCACGGCTGATGATATTCAGTGGTAATGAGTTCTATACCCAGTATTATGTTGAAGCGCCAATAAATTCTACTTTCTCCCAATCACAACAATCATGCGATGATCAAAGCAAAGCTCTCCCTCTTCAGTCGTATAGACGGGAATCCCACTGAGGCGTTCTACTTTGTCTCTCTCTAGCAGCGTTCGGATCTCTTCGGCTACGTCAAGAGGTGTCTGAGAATTTTTCATCCACTGCTCTACTACTTGGCGTTTATCTTGCGTGTGGACGTACTCGGCTTCTAGCCCCAATCCAGTGTAGAGCGCCAGTAGTTGGCTAAGGGAGAGAGCCGTTACGTGAGAGGGATCCCGCAGCCGCTCCCAATAGTTGTAAAAGTATGCTTTTTGAGAATGCTCACTGGCAATCAGATCCTCAACCGCCAACTTGCCGCCTGGTTTACAGACCCGGACCATCTCGCTGAGAACCCGTCTTGGATCGGCGAAATGATGGACAGCCAGCCGGCAGACGACCACATCGAATTCATTGTCCTCAAAAGGGAGCTGATTGGCGTCGCCTGCTTGAAAACTGACGTTGGTTATACCCCGCTCTGCTTGATTTTGACGAGCAATCGCTAGTGGTGCATCCGTCAAATCTAATCCAATCACTTCTTTACTTCGTGTAGCGAAAGCGAGCGCTACGTATCCAGGGCCTGTTGCAACTTCGAGAACCCGTTCCTTACCTACCGGTTGAACGGCGTTCACTAAGGTCATGGCCCAATCCGTATCCTTAATATTCGGGTTGGATGCGTAGGCGCGGGCCTGTTTTGTAAATTCTTTTTGGATGAGTTGGTTGTGCTGATCAATAGCGTTCATGAGCTCTTCTTTCGGTTTGCAACAAGTTGTTTTATATTATCTTACCACGGGTTGAGCGAACGAATATAGTTTCGTTCGTTGTGCGCGAGGATGTAGAGGCGTGAGGATCTAAACGTGTGAGGATGTAAAGGCGTGTGAGTGTGAAGGAGCGACGACAAATCAGATTCAGTCAATAATACTATGAACCAGAACGAAACCAAGTTAACCATACTAGAGGCGAGTTTGCGCGCCGTGGGTCGCCAAAACCGTGCAGTTGAAACCTTAGATCATTTCGAGGCGTACATTGGAACAACACTGGATTGGATGCAAAATTTTGCTGTTCCCTGTTTGCCCAATCCTAGTGACTGGACTTCACCGATCTCGGCGTTGGTTGCACTTTTTGAAGAGCGAAAACGCCCGCTTCGTTTGGAATATTTTCATGAACTGCATCCTCACCTTGCTGTGGCGCTCGAATCGGCTGGGTTTGCATGTGACAGACGAGATCCGGTTATGGCCCTTGCTGCAGAAGACCTTCTTAATGCACACTCTGCCCAATCTGATGGAAGATTGCTCAATCTAGAAGCGCAGGATGAACCCCAGCTTCGCTCGTTTCTACGAAACCAGAGCATTGCCTACGGCGGCGCTGGCGATGAAAGTTCATTGGGCTGGCTGCCTAATTTCATCAGTGGATTGAAGAGTGGTGATCTCATGGTAGCGGCAATTGAGCAAGAAGGGCAGCTTATTGCTGGCGCATCAATTCAGATTGGTGGTGGCATCGGCGAGCTAGCAGGTGTGTGGACCCTGCCAGCCCACCGACGCCAGGGACATGCGTATGCGCTTTGTCATTATCTGCTTCGGCAGTACTTTGCGGCTGGATTCGAACAGTGTTGGCTCTCAGCGGCGGAGGATGCACAAGAGCTGTATCGCCGACTTGGATTCGTAGCCATCGGGGTACAGCTAAATTACAGTTATCGTTCTGATGGAAGTGATGTTTAACATTATTAGTCAGCACTGGGTGCGGAGGCGGGTTGTCCAATAGGTAACGCGGGCATTTCCGTCTGTGGGAAACTGAATACAGCATCGATTAGCACGTAACTGGAATATTGGGCAAATCTGCAATAGGACCCTGATATGGCTCACCATTTTCGACCAGATATTTGAATGCTACCAGAGACTCATCACCCATTCGCGTCGTTAGCATCCGCATCAGAGGTTCCAGAAGTTTGCCAAAGATGCCGCCTTTCAAAACTACCTCAGACTCGGTTTTCAGCAAAGTCTGGCCGTTGACACTTTCCACAGACCAAGTGTTGTAAGCGGTCTTTATCATAAATGGTCGTTTGATCGCTCGGTACGTAAACGAATTCCCCTCATCCCACATAGTCCACTCTTCTATGACTGTTACGCCTCCACTCAGATGACAGACGCGTTTCGTTCCGACACCTGTGGTCTGCTCACTTTCACAATAGGCGGATTCGATAACCCCAACCCACTGATCCACAGCGGCGACGTCAGCCAGTACCCTCCAAACTTCTTCTTTTGTTGCATCAATACAGACTATTCCAACAAGCTTCATGAGTGATTATCTCCGTTGATTACTCTCAGGTTTCATATAGACACCAAGAAAAAGAGTTTCCAACCGCCGCCTGAGCGTGTCGAAGGGTAAGGGCGAAAAATCTTTTTCTTAAAAATTATAGGTTTGTCATGTTATCAGATTTTATTCTTAAGCCATAGGTTAGCGGTGGGGCGACTGCCAGCCCTATACTTTTTACTGCCAAGTGCTGCCAAGTAGTGGACAATCTACACGTACGTAGTTCCTTTGCAGTTTAGTTTGTGCTTTGACGGCAAAAAAATCTCATTTCACAGAGTAAAATCGGCAAATGAACTTTTCTCTGTTAATCTCTGTGCTGGCTCTGTGATTCTCTGTGAAACCCCTTTTGGTTCAGGCTCATCCAGGTTAGGACAATCTAAGGAATCAAGATCAAAGAAAACCCAAAACTTCGTTTGACAATAGCTAATCTAAGATGATATGCTTTGTGTTAATTTCTTGATAAATTAAGAAATTAATATTTTCAGTAATACGTATTAACGATACTGTTCATAAAACTCTAATGGAGATGAGAAATGAATACCCCGAATAACTCGCCTCTTGGAGGTATGCAAGGATTTACACTGATTTGGATAGGCCAACTGGTCTCCTTGCTTGGTACCAGCATGACACGATTTGCCTTAACCATTTGGGCATACCAGACAACTGGTTCGGCGACCGCCTTGACGCTTGTTGCATTCTTTTCTTTTGGCCCTTTGGTGCTCATGAGCCCACTCGCAGGTGCATTAGTTGATCGCTGGAATCGAAAAATGGTGTTGATGATTAGCGATCTAATGGCAGGAGTGGCAACCATCGTTCTGCTTTTACTCTATACAAGTGGAAGCCTAGAGCTGTGGCATCTCTATGTTCTTGGCGCAGTTGCTGGTACCTTTGAGGCATTCCAATTTCCAGCTTTCTCAGCATCCATCACCATGATGTTACCCAAAGAACAGTATGGACGCGCCAGCGGTATGCGGGCAACGGCCGAGTCTACAGCAGCAATTGTGGCACCAATTGCGGGTGGTTTGCTATTGACGCTCATCGGAATTGGCGGTATCATGGTCATTGATGTTATCACGTTCCTCTTTGCGGTTGGTGCAATTTTAATCGTACAGATTCCTCAACCAGAGACAACCGATATTGGCGAAGCGGCAAAGAGCAACCTCTGGCAGGAATCCATCTTTGGGTTTCAATATATTTGGGCGCGGCCTAGCCTGCTCGGTATGCAGATGATCTTCTTTGTGGCCAACTTCTTTGGTGGTTATGGCTGGGTACTCTTGGCCCCCTTGGTTTTAGCTCGCACTGGAAGCAATGAATTCGTTTTGGGTACAGTACAATCTGCCTTGGGATTGGGTGGATTGGCTGGCGGTATTCTGATGAGCGCTTGGGGCGGGCCAAAGAATCGGGTGCAAGGTGTCTTGCTGGGCATGGTTGGCAATTTCCTGTTAGGCAATTTGATTGTTGGAATCGGTAATAATCTTCTCTGGTGGACCATTGGTGCCTTTTTCTCTATGTTCTTTATCCCGATTCTGAATGGCTCGAATCAAGCCATTTGGCAGGCAAAAGTCCCGCCAGACGTGCAGGGCAGAGTGTTTGCCACGCGGCGCCTAATTGCTCAAATCACAAGTCCATTGGCCATGCTTTCGGCTGGCCCACTTGCTGATCGCATTTTTGAACCAACCATGCAAGCCGGTGGTACGTGGGCATCCTTGTGGGGTGGTTTGGTTGGTGTTGGCCCTGGCGCGGGAATAGGGTTGATCTTTGTCCTCACTAGCATTATTGGCATAATCGGGGCACTCTCCGGGTACTTCTTTCCTGCAATCCGCAATATCGAGACTATTTTGCCAGATTATGTACCCATATCTGAACTGGAAGATAATCCACCCATAGAGCCTAGCGCTGAAGGTTCAGCGTCAGCCGCATTGTCAACCGGGTAAGAAAATGAATAGAGGGGCAGTAGAAAAATTTTGACCGTTGTATCGGGTATGCATCCAACACCAGAACCTGTAATCGGCGTCGTCGCGCTTGAACCCGTCTACAGCATCTTGATGAGCATGGCCGCGCTGCGCGACCCCGATCACTATGGTGGGTTAGACGAATGGGTCACGAATACAGTTGCCGTCCTAGATCCATCTTTGTTGGAACAACATCGCCTGCTCTTTGGTTGGATCTGGCTGGATGCCCTGACCAATGCGGTGGAGCGTGGCCCAGCGACTGAAACATTCGAAGCGTATGTTGATAATTTGGCCAAGCAAGATCCTGTTGCTCTACGGGATAAACTTCTCTACTGGGTCACCCACGCCACCCATGCCCGACTGATGTATGACTGTCCCCTTCAGCCTGACCCAGATCTGAATGCGATACTTGCGGATCTGCAACAATTTCTTCAGTTCTTTGACAGAATGGCCTTGGCGAAAGCGAAGTTGCCCGATCCGAAGACTATTCATGCCCTGTATAACGAACCTACGCGTTTACAAGAGAAGCTGGTGACACACCTTCAAACGCTGTGGGCCGTGGCCGTAGCCGAAGAGTGGAATCGCATTGAACCTCGACTGCAGGCGACAGTGGATGCTTTTCAGCAACTACCTCTCAGCGGCTTAACGATACTGGAAGCAATGCAGACCGTCACCGGGCGAGATCTGCGCCCCGTATTTCGGTTAGAGGAGTTGCTCAACTATCGCCACGTCCGCTTTATTCCGCAGATACATAATGGCCCCTACATCCTCTGGTATGGCGATGAAAAGGAGCTACGGATTGGCTTTTCAGCCCACGAACCGCCGACCCACGCCTCGACAGGACTTCGCTTTGATCAGGCGACGATGGTCAATCGGTTCAAAGCATTAGCCGATGAGAATCGCTTGAGGATCCTTGGGGCGCTGAGTGAGGCGGGCGAGTTGAGTACCCAGGACGTTATCGACCTATTTAGATTAGACAAATCTGCAGCTTCGCGCTACCTTCGGCAATTAGTCGCCACCAGCTTAATCGAAGAGCGGCGCGAAGCAGGAGCCAAGAAGATCTATCAGCTTAACCCGCAAGCTGTAAACGAGATTGTAGGTATGCTAAACGGACTGCGCTAACGAAGACGCAATGCCGCACCGGTTCAAAATACACCCCAGCATTCCTTTCTTCTGACAGTTCGGCTATAATAGACTTATGGTTACAGAAAAAATCAAGCGAATACCATATGGCATCGGCGATTATTATCGGTTGCGAGAAGAGAATGGTTATTACGTTGATAAGACCCACTTTATTCCGCTGATTGAAGAGTTTCCCCTCTATCTCTTCTGCATACGGCCGCGCCGCTTTGGCAAGACGCTCTGGTTAACTGTACTGCGAGATTATTACGATATCAACTTGGCAGAAGAGTTTGATTTCCTCTTCGGGGATACCTGGATCGGCCAGAATCCAACCGCAGAGCGCAATCGTTATTTGGTGCTCTTTCTTAACTTCGCATTGGTGAATCCAAACGTTGAAAAGGTCGAAGAATCTTTTGAAGATAATGGTGCGGTGGCTATTGCCAGCTTTGTTCGCCAATATGAACGTTTTTTCGATGATGAGGCTCGAAATGAGATTTTGAATGCACCAACGACGGAACAGAAGATACGCCGAATTTGTACCTATGTTGCTGAGAACAACTTGAAGTTCTATCTTTTCATCGATGAATACGATAACTTTGCCAACACTATTCTAACCAGAAATGGTCGCAAAGCTTATGAACAGCTAACCCATGAAGATGGCTTCTTTCGCTACTTTTTCAACCTGATAAAGGGCGCCACCGGGGGTCAAATTCGAGGGCTGGATCGACTATACATTACTGGCGTTTCACCCATCACAATGGATGATGTGACCAGTGGCTTTAACATTGGCAAGAACATTAGTCTCGAGCGCAAAGTGAATGAACTGATCGGTTTTACGGAGAGCGAAGTATGGGAGATGCTGACCTACTATGTCAATGCCGGTTTCATCTCAATTCCTACCGAAACATGTATGGAGGTAATGAAGCTTTGGTATAACAACTATCGTTTTGCATATGAGGCCAAGACAGATCTCTTTAATTCAGTTTCTGTCTTGTACTTTCTGCTTGAGATCAAGGACTCAACACGTCTACCCATGTATCTGATTGATGACAATTTGCGCATCGAATATGGCAAACTGCGTCATCTGGTTCTGATTGATAGGCTGCTTAATCGCGGGATACCCGACGAGCACCCTCCGGCAGGTAAGGAGCTAAACGGCAATTTTAGTATTCTGAAATCTCTTATAGAGATCGGCGAGACCATTTCCGATGTGGTCCTGAGTTTTCCGCTAGAAGGTCTATTGGAGCCGGAGAACTTTATCTCCCAACTATACTACTTTGGCTTGCTCACATTCGCTGGTGAATTGGAAGGGCGTCCTCTACTCGCTATCCCCAACCGAACCGTCCGAGATCTGCTCTATAAGTATATTCGCAGTGCCCTGAAAGACGTCGACCACTTTCGCATCGATCCGTGGCAGTTGGCAAACCGACTAAGCGCAATGGCCTACAGAGGCGATTGGGAACCATTCTTCGACTTTCTGGCCGATGAGATCCAGAAGCAGACGTCTGTCCGTGACTATTTGGAGGGCGAAAAGGTCATCCAGGGGTTCCTGCTCGCCTATCTCAACGTGACCCAGTTTTACCACATCTGGTCGGAAAAGGACATGGGCAACGGGTTTGCGGATCTCTACATGGAGCCTTTCCTGGCTCGCTATCCAGATATGCAGTACGGGTATCTGATTGAGTTGGAGTACATTACCCGCGGGAAGTTCGATAACGACAGGCTGATGGAAAAGCTCAAAGAAGCCAAGAAGCAGCTAAAACAGTATGGCAACGATCCCCGCATTCAAGAAATGAGCGCCCAAGTCCCCATCAAAAAGCTGATTCTGGTCTACAGTGGCTGGGAGTTAGTTCATCAAGAGGAGGTCTAATCCATTAGGCACCCTCGTGTAATGTGATTGCAGTTCCTTTGTTCTCTACGGATACTCATACCAATCCAATAACCCTAGCGGCGCTGCTTCAGCCGCAAAGAGCAGGATTGAGGTGTACTTGTCGGCGAAGATCCTGCCACCTCCTCTTCCAGTAATAACCGCCCCGCTTGAATCGATAAATTTGGCACCGCCATCCATTCCCTCTGGTCTATTGACTAGCGCAGCGAGTTGGCGCGCACCAATACGCAGATATTCCTGGTTGCCGGTAATGCGATAGGTGTAAGCCAAGGCTTCTATAACATGAGGTGTAGGCGCGGTCCGCTGAAGGGACGGCAACTCTTTGTAGTAGAAGATACCATCGGGCCCAATGCAATGCTCAATAAGATCATCCATCACGTTCACTATCAGTCGTTCGACGCGCGGCTCTTTGTCGATGAGTAGATAGCGAGCAAACGAGTTGACGGTGAGCGAAATCATAAATGGAACCCGAGGCATGGTATGGCTGGTGTAAGGTGCCAAAAGCGCGCCGTATTGCTGATGCCATACCAGGAACATTTCTACAATCCGCTCCGCCTCGTCTCGCCAGCGTTGTTCGCTCGTGCCAAGCCACATACCGATCATGGCACGCAAGGCCCAGCCCCCTTCACGGACCGCTGTCTCTCCTGGCTCTTTCATGATCGGGCGCTCCATGTGGCGCATAATGTTTTCGGCCACAAAGATTGCCGCATCCAACCCCTCTTGATTGCCCGTTAGGAAGTAGTAATCGAGAAAGCCTTCAGTCCATTCATGAGAGGGCGTAACGCGCCCGGTGCCATGATAGGCGGTGTGGATTTTGAGACCGCCCTCAATAAGCGGATCGTCATGACGGTGGCAGAAGTCCACATCGATCCAGTGACGAGCAGAGACGATAGCCGAATCGAGGACCCTCCTTTGACCGGTAAGTGCATAAAAGAGCGCGCAGGCATGGGGGCGATCGTATTCGTTATTGACCCATACGGCCTCGCCACCGCCGCGACCCTGATCCGTGTAGCCAGCGTCGGGCGCATCGCCAAAGTGCATCATGCCAAGGGCTTTGGGGCGACCATCGTGTAGGTTATTGAGATAGGTCATTAGCCTCCCTGGTATCTTTTCAGGGAAGAAGGTTTCCTGCCATGGGTTATTGACCGCATACCATGCCCGTTGGAGCGATGGTCGATCCGGCAGTTGAAACTGAAGGCTGCGAACGCTGCATTCCTCTATTGGCGTATCGGCACCGTGAAAGTAAAGCTGGATGCGGTGGGTCTTGCCCATGCCCTGAATCACGCGAATTGGCTCTACGCCCGCTGGAACCAGCGCGCAATCGATGCCGTCTGAATCTGCCTTTAGCCCTTTAGGAAAGTGTTGATGGGCCTGGTAGATGGATAGGGTCAGACCGCCGTTTCCGTCTCGCCAATCTGTCCAAAAGTCACCATAGAAAGAATCGATGAAGTGTTCGTTGGCTTGGTATAGCATGGTTTCTGCAAGCAGATCCATATGGACAGCGTTACCGTTAGCCGGAGTACCCTGTTCAATAGCTGTGCGGTAGAAACCCTGCCCGAGCGCAGTTTGAATCTTCCCCACCGCCTTTGGTCTGTATCGCAGATGGTATTCCTCCAGATGTAGATCCTGCTCATCGCCCCTGTGAATAAATTGATGCTCAATGTGAATATAGGACTTTCCAGCATAGGCTGTGATTCGTCCGCAGAAGAGAATGGGCTGGGCTGATGCATTGTTGCTAGCGGTGAGGGCAATAGACTGGAGTTCACCCTCAATCTCAATGGTGCAGCGAAGGGGGCCGCTTTCTAACACCTGGATGGACGTGGGTGCCCCTGTGGTGATGTACTCTATGCCGCTGAAGCGCATCTCAAAGCCTGAAAATGGCTGGCTGCCGCGGTTCTGATCTGAAATCGAACTAAATTGCTCGTTGAGATATACGTCAGTGATCGGGTCGAATCCGATATTGGGAATAGTAAACGTTAGGGGACCAGTGTCTACTACAAGTCCTTTGGGCGACTCGACAAGGGTGCAGGTTTGTGCTGGCGCCGGCTGTACACTGGACGAATCGACTTCGAAGGAGAGATCTTTCGAATGGTTGCCGGGCAAGTCCGGCTGGAGATGAACTAGGAGCCATTTGACGCTACCATCTGCCCACCGAGCGAGCACATGTCGCTGGGTCGGAATGGCGATGTTACCGTCAAGCACAAATAGGTGATCTGCATCCATCAATGTTTTCTGAGCAAAGGGGATACTAAAGCTAACAGGTTCTGCGATACGGTCAAACTGGGAGAGCTTTTCGAAGTGGAGAGTGTTCATGGGTTGGCTCCTTTGGTTTGGCAAACAGTTTTTGGATTAAATTCAAGTAAACCAATATATACAATAGTACCCAAAAACACAAAGGACCCGCTTTACTAGCGAGTCCTTTGCTTCAATCATTCCTGCACCCAAAAAAGGAGTTATTCTATCGGGACTTATTATACCGTGGGTTGTGCTTTGGATGTGTGACAGAATGCTTACGGATTTGTAAGGTGTGTCGTAAGGTCCAGAAGATAGTCGTTCACTCGCCGTCAAATCTTGCTGGTTCTCCGAGCTATGCTATACTTTTGTAAATTAAATCTTTGTCTATCAACCAGTGCTCGATACGATTCGCCCTAGATGGCAGCACAAACAGTTAATCCCCAACCAAGCGAAGCTAGAACCAACAGGTAATGCAAGCTCAAATTTAGATAAGTAGACTTATGCCGACACAAATCCAAGCACCTCCAGAACGCCTGGGATCCTTCTTCCTAGGTGCTGAATATGATTTTGATACTGATGAGTATACCCATGAAGTTGTTAACTATGATGCTCGAGATCTGACCACCCATGCCGTCTGTGTGGGCATGACTGGTAGTGGCAAAACAGGTCTTTGCATGGGGTTGTTAGAGGAGGCTGCACTGGACAAGGTGCCAGCCATTCTCATCGATCCCAAGGGCGATATCACCAACCTAATGCTTCAGTTTCCAGACTTGGCCCCTCAGGATTTTCAGCCTTGGATTAACGCAGATGATGCCCGCCGTAAAGGGCTTTCGTTAGAGGAGTATGCCCAAGCTACCGCTGATCTCTGGAAAGGGGGATTGGCCAGTTGGGGCATCACGAGTGAACGGATTCGTGCACTAAGGGACTCAGTTGACTACACCATCTTCACACCAGGATCGGATGCAGGCATTGGCATAAACATTTTGGGCAGCTTGGCAGCACCGGGTATCGATTTTGATACCAATGCGGAAGCCATCCGCGAACGCATTAGCGGAACTGTGGCTGCATTGCTGGGACTGGCTGATATCAACGCCGACCCTGTGCGTAGTCGGGAAGCCGTTCTTCTCTCTAACATTTTTGAACACCACTGGCGACAGAATAAGAATCTGGATCTAGCTCAGCTGATCCTTTCTATCCAAAATCCACCAGTTCGGCAAATTGGCGTCTTCGATGTGGAGACCTTCTATCCAGCCAAAGATCGCTTTTCTATGGCTATGTCTTTTAACAACCTGATTGCTGCGCCCACCTTCCAAGGGTGGCTTCAGGGCGAGCCACTGGATGTGGACACACTCTTCTTTACCGCAGAAGGAACGCCTCGCCACAGCATCTTTTATATAGCCCACCTAAGCGACAGCGAGCGTATGTTCTTTGTAACGCTTCTATTGGAGAATGTTCTTTCGTGGATGCGGCGCCAGTCCGGTACCACCAGCCTGCGCTCTCTTCTCTACTTTGATGAGATCTTTGGCTTCTTCCCACCCGTTGGAGAACCCCCATCTAAGCGACCATTGCTCACGTTATTAAAGCAGGCAAGGGCCTTTGGCCTGGGGACGGTTTTGGTAACCCAAAATCCCGTTGATATCGATTACAAGGGGCTAACCAATGCAGGAACGTGGTTCATTGGTAAGCTTCAAGCCGAGCGGGATAAGGCCCGTGTTCTTGAAGGGTTAAAGGGTGCCATTGCCGAGGCAGGTGGCACAACCGATATTGACTATGATGAATTGATCAGTAGGCTTGGAAGTCGAGTCTTTTTGCTTCACAATGTCCATGATGATGGCCCTGTTGTCTTCCATACCCGGTGGGCCATGAGCTATCTGCGTGGTCCTCTAACCCGGCCTCAAGTAAGCCAATTGATGGCGCTTAAGAAAGCCATACCTGCTGCAACAGGCGCAATTGAATCCAAGGGCGCTACTTCCCCTACCCCATCTGATGCACCTGCGCGTCAATCGCCGCCCCCGATACCAGCTCAATCTGCAACTCGCTCTTCAACCCCATCCTCAGGGCATGCACCAAGCCAACCATCCAGTGAACCGGCCATCCCTCATGGATATTCGGCAACGCCACCTGGCTTGGATCTAAATGTGGAGCAGATCTATCTTCCTGCAGATGTGAGCGAGAGAGCGGCTATCCGTCAATTGGTCGAAGAGGCTGGCAATACCGTAGAACCAAGCCAAATTCAATTGCTCTATGAACCAGCCATCCTAGGGTACGGCACGGTACGCTTTGTTGACCGCAAACGCCAGATCGATGAGCAGATACTCTGCCATCTACTGGCCGATGCCCCAAAACGGATTGGCGGTGTTGATTGGGAGGGGGCTACTAAGCTAGGCCTTGATGTGAGAGACCTACTCCACGAGCCTGAGATGCTCGATCCCAAACAGGGGCCTTTCTTTGCCCCAGCCCCAGAAGAAGCGAATCAGGCTCGCAAAATCAAACGGATAGAAAAAGATCTGTCTGATTGGCTCTATTACAATAGCGGTATGCCGATTCTGGTCCATGAGAGATTAAAGCTCTTTCAGAGACCAGGGGAAGATGAGCGCAGTTTTAACATGCGCCTGCAGCAGGCAGCCCGAGAACGTCGAGATGATGAAGTGGATAAGCTCCAGAGCCGATTTGAAAAAAATCTTGATCGGCTAGAAGCCAAGCTAACCAAAGAAGAGCGCGAGCTGTCCCAAGATGAATCCGAGCTATCCTCTCGGCGACACCAGGAGTGGATCGGCATTGGCGAAACTGTTTTGGGTGCCGTCCTCGGGCGTCGAAGGCGCTCATTAAGCCGAATATCATCCAATCGTCGGATGACCCAGCGCGCCCGTATGGACATTGAGGAATCTCACGAGGTGATCGCTGAATTGAAAGAAGCCATTGCCGACACCCAGGAAGAATTGGAAACACAGGCCCGGGAGGTAACCATGAAGTGGGCCAAACTTATGGATGAAGTCGATACAGAAGAGCTGAAACCGCGACGAACGGATGTTAAGATTGAATTGGTGGCGCTGGCTTGGAAACCACTCTGGTCAATTCACTATACTGATGGCCGGAGACGAGACAGCATCGTGATTCCAGCCTATGAACTGAACGGTAGATTGTTCACTGACCAACCATAGTATAACCAAAGGAACGAACCATGACCGCAATCGTAGACACCCATCAACACCTCTGGGATCTCTCTAAATTCTCTTTACCTTGGACCGAAGGCGATGAACTTATGGGGCGCAGTTATGTAACCTCAGACTATTTGGATGCCACTGCGGACGCCAGCGTTGCCCATGCCGTTTACATGGAAGTCGATGTGTCACCAGAGCAGAAGGTGGCAGAGGTTGAGCATATTGTTGGAATTTGTGAAGATCCAAATACCCCGACCATCGGCGCTGTCGTGGGGGGGGATCCGTCACTGGATGGTTTTGCCAAATATTTAACCCAGATTGCCGATAGTCCGTATGTAAAAGGGGTGCGCCAAGTGCTTCACGTGCCTGATCGGGGCAAAGGGTATTGTCTCAGCTCTGAGTTTATTAGCGGTGTCGAAGCGTTGGGGGCAGCGGGCCTTAGCTTTGATCTCTGTATGCGACCCAGTGAACTAGCAGATGGTGCTGAACTAGCTCGTCGAGTACCCAATACGCGTTTTATTGTCGATCATTGCGGTAACGCCAATCCCTACATTGTCAGTGGTGCCTCCCAAGCTGACGATCCAGATGATCCCTTTGCCCACACCCAACAGGGATGGATGGATGGGATCAGTGCCTTGGCCGCGCAGCCCAACGTTATCATCAAGATTTCGGGTATTGTTGCTAGGACCCAACCGGGTTGGACAGCCGCCGATCTGGCCCCAACCATCAACTACTGTCTGGATGCATTTGGGCCGGAGCGAGCTATCTTTGGTGGTGACTGGCCAGTTTGCCTCTACGGCGCACCTTACAGCCAATGGGCTGCTGCCATGCGAGAAGTCATTTCGGCCAGGGCAGAGGAGGAGCAGAAGAAGGTACTATATGACAATGCTATGGCATTTTACGGATTGGATGGCTAGCCATTCGATTCAGTTTGATTCAATGGTGAACGCATCAACATTTAGGGGTGAACTTGCGTTCTTTTGAGTTGTAGAATCTATCTACAAGCTGATAGAGAAGATACTGATATCGTAGAAAAAGCCAGGCAATTACGCCTGGCTTTTAGAATCCAACTACGATCTGATAGATGGGTTTTTGACTAACTATGGCTATTTTTCATGCCACTTTACCCTCAACTCGTGGCCTAAAAAAGGAAAATCAGTCTCTCCCCGCTGACCGCGACCAATACTCCAAAAGCTAGGCCAGCTCAATCTTTCTACTCCCCAAGCTGAACTGCCGTGTAAGGATGACCAGGGCTTATCATCATCCCAGCGCCAGAGTACTCCTCCTGGTCCCATGCCGCCATGAAGCGCAACCTGAATGTCAAAGGGCTGATCAGCTTGTAGGGCGGGGCCTGTCCACAGGTGGGGGCTACGTCCTGGGGTGGGTGCTAGGAGGATGGAGAGTCGATTCTCGATACCGGCAAGACCTATCCAAAGGGGGGCTAAGCCAGTCCCTTCATTCCAGGCAGAGAGGAGAGTCTGGCGGGTTCCGGTTGCTTCGGCAGAGCAGACGCCAGAAAAGCGCCAGCAAATTAAGTTAGGATCCTGGGAACTTGAGGAGGACTCATCTAATTTCGGGGAGTAAGGCGCATGAACCAAGCCAAGGGACAAAGGATCCCAGTCGGAACTCATACCTAGGTTCAGTGGCCACGCCAACTGCTCTCGCACAGCACCGTCGGTATCCAGCACCTGATAGCGTAACCCTTGCTGATCCAGGGCGGCCTGAACGCAATGTAGATACTCCACGCCTTCAGGCATGCGGTGAGCGGTACCGGCACCGGCCGTGAGGATTTGCAGCACCCCGTCATGGACTTGCACATCAAAGGCCAGAATGTGGCTACAGACATAGGCCAACACTCCATGTTCAATCAGTAACGACCAAAGCGTCTGCCCCATCGCCGTGTCGATATCTCGCCCGTGCTCGCCTACAAAACCGTTTACTGAAAAGACAGGATGGTGGCCAAAGACTAGCTTATGATGGGCATCCGCGTGCTCTATCAGCGTCTGCTCGAGCCATGTTGTCTCCACTCTGCCTTCGCCACCCAATGTCAGATTCAGCGTGTTGGTAAAGATGAGTAGGAGATCACCCCGCCGTACAAAATAGCTCAACCCCTCCTGGCCAGTGGGACCATTGCGGGGCAAATGGTTCATAACCTGGCGATAGATCGTTTCACTATGCGAGTCGTAAACCGTGTGATTGCCGGTTGTGTGGTAGAGTGGAATGGCGCTAGCGTCGAGCCATGCCATCTCCACATCAAACCAATGCTGCCACTGTTGGCGCAATGCCTCATCGTCTGCCGTCAGGCCGATAATCTCATCCCCAGGGAAACAGATAAATTCCGGCTGAGGAGCCAGTCGGGCAACGATCTGGTTAACGGCGGCAAAGGTTGACTCATGTAGCGCGCCTGGTACGCCGGAACAGCTATCGGCATAGAGGACAAATTGATGACCGGTCCTATCCCGAGGCAAAAGGGCCGGGATTGGCGCTACATCCATTTTTTATAGTAAAAGTCGCTATTCTCGTCGTTGTTGAGTTTGGCAAGCACTTCAAACATCCATTCATCGAGATGAGCGTCGTGGTCATCAGCCCGAGGGAAGGGGTTGTCATAGCCTTCCGTCAGGGCCTTGCCCACAAAGTCGAGTCCCATAAGGGCTAGTTCGGGAACCTCTCGACGGCGAATGCCTTCCCGATTCATGATGGTTTCATTGATCGCTGCAATGGTCATGCCACCAGGGATGAGGGGTAAGGCGCGCGTACGCATCATGGGATAGAAGATGTCGAGCACGGTGCGGTCAGTACCATAGGCAGAGCGGGTAGCCTCTTGCAGATACTCTTTAGGCAAGTAGAGGCTGGTCGAGTATGAGCCGTGACGGCCATATTCTCGCTGAGTGGGATCCCGTGAGACTTTATCCAACGAACCACGCCAGTCGGCAAAGACACTGGCCTCCACGGCGATGCCATTCTCTTCCAACACGTTGGGGAAGGTCACGGCCATTTCGCCCATGACGAATTTGGTGACAGCGATCTCTTTCTCACTTAGGGGTAGGAGCTGCCATTGGAATAGCCCTGTCTCGTCTACATCTTTCACATAGACAGGTGGCATTCCGTCTAGCATGCCAGAGATGGCTGCGGCCACGGTATTGAAGTAAACCACCCGATCTGCTCCAGCCTCTTTGAGTGCAGCCAGGAGAATTTCCAAGGGTTTGCCCTCCATGGCCATGCCGTCGTTGAGCCAGTGAAAGCGATTACCCATGCCTTGGGATTCAGCGATGACCTGCATGGCGTGGCCCGTCTCAAAGTTGATAGAGCGCTTAATGTCACGGGCCACAATGGTGACGCTAGCGGCTTTGTTTGTGCCTAAAATGGCCGAGGCAAAGGCACCGCCCAATCCTGCGCCAGTTGCACCACCCAAGAGAATGTGACGTCCTTCCAGCCAGTCTAGGTTGTATTGACCTTCATCCAGGCGTTTCTGCTGATCGGACCAACTCCGTTCCAAGAGAGTCTGGGCTTGATTGGTAAAAGTAGCAATCTCTTCTTTGGTGGGGCGGGTAAGGGGGGGCGTTCCCTCGCGGATGGGAATGGATGGTTCGGGTATACCAAAGGGGCTTATCATGGTGGACAAGATCGTTTTCTCCTCTTTTTTTCTCGGTACGAACCCGTATATACTTGGCGCTGTCACAGATGAGAATTATCTATTCGACTAAAAACTGTTCTATTATTCTCATTTATGGCCAAACGCAGTATAAACAAGCTACGCCCAGAGAACGAAAATCAATAAAGATAACACAGGTTTCTTTGGCTCTCCATCTGCGTAATCTTCAAAACCCTGTATCTTTCAAGACATGCGGCACTGTATAGATGACCAGAAAAGCTCTGTCCTCTCGTCTATAGTGCGGTCGATTTGGAAACCGTAGTATTCCTTAGCTCTACCGGAGTAACCAAACTACGGCTTTCAAACGGAGCTGAGTATAGTAAGTTCCCAAAGCGGATGGGTCAAGAATCGGGACAAGCATTTTCTGGTGAAGTATAAGGCAAGTATCCTCAGATACAGAGCAAGTATTTGTTGTGTTCGACCATCTCTATACAATCCGAGTACAGTCACATTAAACAGTGATCATATCTCAGAGTATCCTTGTTCGCCAACTTGGGCCATAGGCAGTCTACGTTCGCGCTGCTTACGACGTCCTCAACGTCCCATCACCCAGTTGCGTACATTTCGGATGCGCAGACCAATGAAGAGCAGCCCTACCAACCATATAGGCAGATACTGGTCCCTCTTCAAGGGGAGATCATTGGCACTTTGGGCATCAAGGATGATTTCTTTAGCGAGGGAAAAGGTTCGTTTTGGCAACTTGTCTACGTCAAACCACTCCACTGCTAGCGATTCCCAACTGCGGTCGCGCCCATCCCCACCCACAACATGGCCTACAAAGACGTGGGTGATCCCGTTCCCAAACTGAGGGCGTCGATATTCGCCCACATAGTACTCCACTGCAACTTGGTACCCTGTCTCTTCCCAGGCTTCCCGAATGGCGGCCTCTTCTGGCGTCTCGCCCTCTTCTAACCGTCCACCTGGTGGGACCCAAATACGGAAGTCTTCCCGCTTGATAAGTAGAACTTGGCTCTTGGCGTCATTGAAGATGACAACCTGTCCACCCTGCACTGGTTTGGCCATAGTCTCCTCCCATTCCAACGCACTGTTAAGGCGATGTGAGCCAACCAGCGCATCGTAGTTGCATATTGCAATGTTACGATGGGCCGCTGGTAGATCGCCCCTTCAGCCCCGCTCAGGATATGCCTTGCAAGGCGGTGGACGTCAAGAATTCGTGCGTTTCACTTGGAGCAGGTCGATTTCGGCACCTTCCCCGCCCAAAATGATGCTGGTTAAGTATTACGTGTTGTATCCATGAAAAAGGCAAGCGTAATTGCCTTGCTTGGCGTCCGCTTCTGGTCCTTGACGCCCACCCAGGATTTAAACCCTGGGCTGCTAAGCGGACGCCCCTTCAAAGGAACTGACTAGTCAACCACCTAGCCCGGTTTAGCGGGCGTCTGCTCTGTAGCCCGGAGGCTTAAGCCCCGTGGCGGCCATCGAACGTCCAAAAATGGTCGTCAAATCCCGCCTTTTTTATTGTGTTTCCTGCTCTTTAGGCATGATATTTTTAGCCAGCAGTATCCAAAATGGACGGGCTGCAGCTGAAGCAGGAGAGCTTGTCGAACACCGCATTAGCGTAGGCTATCCGAATGGACTTTGTCCCGATTCGAGGTAGAGTTGGGTTGCTTTGGTCTCGTAGAGGCGGATTTGGCTGGCTTGCAGGGTACATCCGCTACAGACTTGGGGCTGGCCATATTCTGGGCAGCTTTCACAGGCTTGCATCTTACGCTTCTTTCGGTTCTGAGAGTAGAGAAACCAAACCCCTAATCCAACCACGACTGTTGCTGCACCGAGTAGATAATAACCCATAAGCATCAGGCAAAGCCATAAGGGCAATGCCGCACCAAGAGAGAACCGGAGTCCATCTCGCACCCAGCGCGGCCACTTTTTGTACACACCTGGTGCTGAAAGAAGAAGTGTAGCAAACAAACTCAAGGGGGAAATCCACAGAATGTCATTTCGCAGTGGAGGGACCAATAAGCATCCCAGCAAACCTATGAATCCGCCTAACCATAAAAATGTGCAACTTCGGCACAGGTGAACGTGACCAACGGTCAACACATCCTCGGAAAATCGTTGGCAGAGCGGTTTGTGCGCCCAGCGAAAGCTGTAAGAATGTCGCAGCCACAGCCACTTCAACTTCCACTGATAGATCTGAGAATTAAGCGATAGGTTAAGGGGCATTTGGAGACCCTCCTATCCTTTTACCATAGACTCTTGGATCTCGGCAAGGATATTGCCAACGGCCCCCTCCGGCACATAGTTGATAATTGGCTTAATATGCACAGCCGTGCCATGAGCCACCACCTGGGATGCGCCTTGCGACGCACCATCGAGTTCAAACGAGACATTAATCACGCCATTGGCCCCCTGCCGTTTGGCCATTTGCAACATGAGATCGATGGCTCGCTGCCTAGATTCGTTGCCAAGCTGGGAGTATGAACCAAGCTCACCACCAACTAGCTGTTGGCAGCCCATTGCGCAATCCTGGCCCATATCTTTGGCACGCACGGAAATGCCCCACACCATGCCTTTATACTCCATAATTTCGTAGCCGTCAAACCCATCGGCGCCGGTCATAATAATTCTCTCGCCTATTTCTGGACGAGTACCAGCTAAGAGATCTTCACGGATGCTCTTAGGGTTAGAAGTAGCGTTCGTTACAGGGGTAGCAGTATTGGGATTAGTCATACGATAAACTCCGGGGGTTTTTCTGAATCGTTATTTTTTGAAACTTGATCTTCTAAAGCCTGATTTTCTGAAATTGTTTTCAATGAGGCACCACACATATTGCAGTGTTCGGCTCTCATGTGCTCCATCTCAACGAACTTTTCTCCACATGTTGAGCAGACGTACGAGCGCCTTGATGCAACGGATAGAATAAAAAAGAGGATACCTAATACAACCAGTAATGGATACAAGACGAATAGACCCATCATTCACGTTTCCTTTTTTGCTAGATAGATGGCTAAAAGCCTTTAGCCAGAATTTGGCCATCATTCGGGGTCGATTTTTATACCTTCTTATACGACAAGAAAAGTTTGTCCTTCCTTTTCGGGGCATGGTTCACGAATGAGCAAACAAGGTTAACAAATCGTAGGTGCGGTTTCCATACCGCACGCTCTCGGGTAACGAAGCCTGTGCGGTATGGAAACCGCACCTACAACCGTTG
>JBCCHB010000097.1:0-63158 GCA_039028975.1 Chloroflexota bacterium | reverse complement strand
TGACATAACAATCATTACGTTGGTAACCTATCTATTAAGCCGAAGCTGGCAAAATGGTCGTTCAAAGTTGTTCGAAGCCAATTTTCACTTCGCTCTTGAGCGGTTGCAACACAAATATGATGCAAAACTTGTATTCTTACGAATTCACTCTACTGACGGAGCACGAGAGTCACTTGTGTTGACATCTTGTTCACCTTCATCCCTGTTGAATCAGAGCCATGGCCATAAGTTTATGTGCCTAGATATTGATGAAGGTCGCTCTTTGGCTTCTACTGCATTCAAAAGTGGTCGGCCAATGATCGTCAACAATAAGGAGCATCTGTTGGAGAGTATGCACCATCGCGGATTTGTCGAACAATTCGATCTGCAACATGGGATGGTAATTCCGCTTCTGGCCACAGAAAGCCAGACCCAGCCGTACGGTACAATTTCATTGTATTGGTCTACCGAGGAGGACTTCAAAAGAGCGAATGAGTCACTCGTAGAGGATATTCAACAATTGGGACTATATGTTGCTCGGGAAAGCAACTGTGCTCGATTCTCCGCTGAGGAAGTGATCAATCTATATTACCAACAAGAGATCTCTGCTCGCCTAAATGATTGGTTGGAGCGTATACAGGATAATATCGATTTTTGGGAGACGGCTAACCTAATTGTAAAGGCTGCCAGCGATCTGGCTAGCTATGAAGTTGCTTTCATTTTCTTTTGGGATGGTGAGGAGGAAAGATATTGCTTACATCTCCCTTATGGTTTCAACGATACAACGCGTAATTGCGTTGGGGCAATTGAGCAGGATTTGGATATTGCAACCACTCAATTATCCAGTACTCAATTGCCAGGTGCTCAATTGACCGGTGATAGCCCAAAAGCAGACAGATGTGTTTCCATTCCCAAGGCACTTTCCATTTCTCAGATCGCCAAGGAGCAGACATACCCCTTTAACCTATTGACGACTGATCGAACCTGGGGGGACCAAACAGATTTCCATGACTGTTTGGCGTTTCCTTTGCAAAGCGGCGATAAGGCTCTCGGTCTTTTGGTCCTTGCTACCCGAGAAGAAAAGGAACTCTCAATTGGCATGCAGGAATTGCTCCTATCCTTGGCACGCCATAGTGCGGTTGACCTTCGCAACTGTCAGTTGCTGAATAAAGCTGAGACGAGAGCGGACATGACTGAAGCGCTGCGCCGTATGATCCATGAGCTCTTTTCCCCCACCAGCATCTCAGATGATGAGGCAGATTTGTATCGCACCATCGCCGTAATTATTCAAGAGGCCGTTCAGGCCCATTCTTGTTCCTTTGGCTTACTAGATGTCCAGAACAAGCGGCTGGATCCGACAACATTCATCACCACAGACAAAAATGTTCAGGATAAAGTAAATGTCAATGATCCAAAGACAATTGACTTAGTCGCTGCTACACTGGCTTCGGAAAAAGGCATATACAAAATAGACTATCGAATCGCGCCTGAGCGACGCAGCATGTATGTTCGAAGAGCAAAGATTCGTTGCGCATATGGAGCCAGGATTCAATTGAACGATACGGAGCAGGGGATTATGTTTATCAATTATTGGGATGTATCTCCTCGAATCGAGTATCAGATCAAGCAAATTTTGCCACTCATTCAGGAACATGTTCCCAAAGCGTGGAGTGCTTGGAAGGCATGGTCCAAGGCCCAGAATCATCAAAGGCAGATGTGGAAATACGACATCCATGATCAGCTCAACGAACTGCAATTTAACGTAACCCTGCCGCTAGAACGATTGCACTACTCGGCTCAACAGACGGTCAATGGTACCTTAACGGAACGTCTTCGGGTTATCCACTATAATGCCAGGAGTGTAGCGACCACCTTGAAACATATCATGGACGATATGCGTCACCCTGTTTTGATTGATGAGGGGCTGCTGGCCGCTCTTCACTACCTGGGGAACAAATATCCAAAGCTAGGCGTCAACGTACTAGAGGCCAACGGGGAACCGCCAGCCCAGGTGGCCAACCCAATCTATCGGTTGGCTCGCGAGGCCATCCACAATGGATTCAAGCATGGTGGGAACGAAGTTACCCTTTCTATTCAACTGTCGCGAGATAGACTCTATATGACGATCATAGACAATGGCCTTGGCTTTGATCATCGCGCCAGACATGGTTCAGGCATGACCCTGATGCAGTATCAAGCCGACTTAATTGGTGCAATCTTGGCATGGTTGCCCAGGAGCGATGGCCATACAGGTACTGTTGTTCAAATCAACTGGCACCAGCAGTAACAGAGTACCAGTAGTCCGCAGTCGCTTAGTCATCTGGTCCAGAGTCAGCCTAGACCATACCGGGTACATTGCGATTTGCCCGTAAATAAACAAAGATTTCAAGATTTGAAAGATGAAAAATCTGCGCAACCTTCAAATCTTTGTTCGATTTTCATCGCCTGTGGTGCAGTCTATTGCATGGTTACCTATAGATGGCCAGAAAAGTTCTGTCCTCCTTTTCTGGAAATTCCCTCGTGGATTGTGCAAGGGTCGGGACAAGACTTTTCTGGCGAAGTATACTGAGTACTAGAAGGGAATTCGGGAGAAACGTTTGATGGTCGATGGTACGTCTATCAATGATGGCGAGGAGATGATTCGCATTCTGATTGCGGATGATCAAGAATTTGCCGTGCGCGGCTTAAACGATCTCTTTGAAGATGTAGAGGATATGATCGTGGTAGCTTTGTGCCGTACAGCCAATGAAGTCGAAAGGGAAGTTCAGCAGCTGGCGCCCGATATCGTTCTACTCGATCTCTCATGGTATCGCATCGACGAAATTGGCTTCTATCTCGTTGAAGCGATACGGAAATTATCACCAACAACCAAGATCATTCCCATCTCCAACTATCCCGAACTGCTCGAGAAAGTAGGGAAAATGGGGACTGATCCGTTGGATAAAGGCTTTACCATACAACAGCTATTTGACCATATTCGTAAAGTTCATACGGCCGATGGGTATGCAAATGAGTCGGTCATCATGGATGATCTAACCGAGCGTGAGACAGAGATTCTTCAGCTAATCAGCCAAGGTGACGGCGACAAAGAAATTGCTCAAAAGCTGAATATATCAGTCAGTACCGTCAAAAAGCACGTGCGCAACATTCTCTCCAAAACCAAGGCAAGAACACGAGCCGAAGCTGCTGTAAAGGCGAAGACAGCCGGGTTGATCTAATGTTGACAGAATATCATTTTGTTAGAGCATTTTGGTAAGAAGTGAACAGTGAACACTAGATCGTTGCTGGAGTAGCTACCGGGCTAACAACTGTTTACTGTTTACTTCTTACTTTCTGGGATCCTCCACCAACTCCAATAGATTCCCATCCGGGTCGCGGAAGAACGCAATCCGTACATCTTTGAAGTCTCGCGGCTCGATTTCGATGGTGATGCCTGCCTCCACCAGTTCAGCAAAGGTCTCATCCACACTCTCAACGTGGAAAGCAAAGTGATCAAAGCCCGCGGGGCGCGCGTCACTCAGACCAAAGTCCTTTTTATCGACTAGTTCAATAAGTGTGTCACCAGCAGCCAGAAAAATAATATCGGGATCTGTCCACGTTTTGGCAATGGGTAAACCCAAGGTTTCGGTATAAAAGGATTTCATCGTTTCAAAGTTTGGGGTAAAGAGACCCACATGGTGGGTTGCTGTAATTTTCATGGTTTCTCCTGGTTAACGTATTGGTTTGAAACGGGATTATTCTACCACGAAGGGTGTAGAGAAGGCGAAGACGACAGAAGATTAATCTTTGGGCTAAAGCAGAAAATCAGATACACAACCGTCGTTACACTTTACGGATACTTGCTAACTGATCCCATCAATCAGATTGGGCAACTCAGCCACAGAGTCAATCACTGCACTGGCCACAGAAGCCTCAAGCTCACTTTTTCCGTGGGCACCGGAAAGAACGCCAATTCGCCAAGCTACGCCCGCGTTCCAAGCTGCTTCTATATCCAGTACTGTATCACCAACCGCCATGACATTGTGGACGCTATGGACGCCTGTCTTCTCCATGGCTCGAAAGATCATGTAGGGAGCTGGGCGGCCCTGAGGTACGTCGTCACCGCAGATGACTGCATCGACCAGGGTGCTGTCTAGTTGAGGATTGGTGACGATGAGGCTGTTGAGAAGTAGGGTGGCAATCTCTCGATCAAAGCCGGTATTGAGCACAACATGGATTCGGCGCGTGCGCAAAAAAGCCAGAGTCTTTAACAGTCCATCAACGATGACAACTCCTTCGCTCGTGAATAGCTCTTTGAGGATATCACAAAACTCGGTATAGACCTGTTCCGCTACGGCACCCAGTGAGTTAATGGGGACTGTGCCGCTCTGTTTCAGCAACGTCCGAATGGCCTCTCGCTTGGAGGCACCACGAATGGCGCGTAGATCGCTATCCGTGGTTTCAACGTGACGTCCCAACAACGCCTGACGGAAGGCGCGAGATACCTCACCTCCGTCATGGATGGTCGTCCCTGCCATATCAAAGACAACCAACTTTAGCTTGGAAATGTCGGCTGAAAAGCTGTCTGAGAAATTTGCTGAGGGGTTTGACGATATGTGCTTCAACTCTACTTTCTTTGATGACATTGTAGAATCTCCCTGCCTATGGTGATCCCTGAAAGAGAGGCCCCTTCCACACGAGGCTCACCAAAGATGTCACCGCCAAAGTAGAGAGGCGGCAGTTCTTGAGCCTTTAGAAATCGTTCCGAGTGAAGCTGCATGGGTTTTGCATAGCGCCAACGTTTGAGCTGCTCTTCTCTTATGGTCACTTCACTCTTCAAGTAAGGCCTTAGGCTGTTGAAGAGAGTCGGCAGCACCTCTTCTGGCGGTGCATCGTAGTTGGCTTGGCTATATTCTGGCCCGCTATGGATGGTAATCAGTGTGGCATCTGGCGAGATTCCTTTGCGCTGATTATCAGCCATCCAACTGACGACGGCGTCTGGTTCTAAGGCCGCACCAGGCTCCTCAAAGTAAACTTCACCCTCAATCCAAAAGAGACCGCAAAGACAGGGGGCGTAGGCCAACCCTTCCAATACGGTTTGATCCTGGTTGTTCAGCGCCACCTCCCCTGCATTTAAGAGCGCCAAGGACTGAGGCACAGGTGGAGTGAGGATGACTGTCCCAGCCTGGTATTCGTTGCCCACTTCATCTGTTGCCTGCCATTGAGTGCCATCCGTAGCTATTTTGTTTAGACGAACACCGACTTGGATATCTACGCCTTTTTCCTGTAAATCTGCCGCCAAGGCTTTTCCTAAGCTGTTAAACCCATCCCGTACAGCATAGCGAGGATAACCGTCGAAGTTTGGGCCCCAGCCATCGGACCATTTGTAGACCAACCCTCGGGCCAACCACTCATCCACATACTTTTGGAACGGAGGACGACGAACCGTCATGAATTGAGCGCCATGATCAGCGCGCCCCGGACCAATGCGTCGGGTTGCTAGGCGCCCACCCACACTTCGCCCTTTGTCGACTATGGTGATGGACGAAACGTTCGGGTTCTCTGCTGTGAGGGTCGTGGCAGCCATCAAACCGCATAAACCAGCACCGACGATTAAGATATCTGTTTCAAGAAGAGGTGTAGTCAAAATTGTCTCCATATACCATGTGGTTTGTCATTACTCAGCACTCCGTGAGATCTCTCCATCGATGGCATAGGCTTCCAGATCTTTCATCGACACAAACTCTAGAGCCGTTATGTGGGTAGAGGCGAGCTTTACTTTGGGGGCCATGCCTGCTTCTAAAGCCTCTTGCCAACGAGGCGCACAAAGACACCAACAGTCCCCAGGGACCAGTCCAGGAAAATTGTATTCAGGTCGGGGGGTACTCAGATCATTTCCTTGGTTCTTGGAAAATTCAAGAAACTCCGCGGTTACCTGTGCGCAGACAACGTGAACGCCCATGTCGCCAGAGCCTGTACGACAATATCCATCGCGATAAAAACCGGTCATTGGATCGGTACAGCACGGTTCCAGCGGCGTACCCAGAACATTCATCGGTAAAGTCATTTTTTGCCTTTCTGTTGTTTATCATACCTACTATACCAGATCTTCAAAGACATTAGAGACTGGTATTTCAAATTCTTTTAATAAAGTACCGCCCGTCAACGTATCTCCTACCGATAGAATCTCCACATCAGCATCTTCTTGGTAAACTTCGTAAACCGTTTATGTAGAAATATGAGCCAAACCAACTTTGCGTCATTTTCTAAATAGTATTCTGCTGTCTCTCTCATACCTTTGATGGTGTCATTGGGTGACTTGATTTCGATAGCTAATTCTGGCATTTCTGGCACGCTGCCCTGGGTGACAATCTTACGCTTCGTTCTGGTATATGAGACATCAGGCAGGCGCGAGTTATGGTTATCTTTAGGGATTCGATGGCGAATTTCAACACCTACCCGACCCCCATACTTTTTTAGAGTTTATTCGGAATAAGAAATCCTCAGAGAGAGTCCAATGTGGTTCTCAGAGAGAAATCCTTATTCCGAATAATGTCTTTTGTAAAGAGTTTGAAGGCAAAGACCAGATTCCCAGAGATGATGCCATGTTCTTCAGTAGGCATTTTTTCGTGTATTTCTCCATGGATAAGTTCTAGGAGACGTTCGCCATTTTTAGCCGATAGGTAGAGTCGCTCAAATTCATCTATGGTTAGTTTTCGTTCTTTGGTAGCTAACATAATTTATCCACCTTGCTCGCAAACTTGTCGATTCATGCCTTAAGGGAAAGAGAAACAATGAACTTTTCAATTCTTCCACAATACGGCAAATGAAACAAATAGTGTGCAATATGCTTTCCAATGGGGAAAATACGCTGCGAGAAAAGAAACGCTCTCGGGTTGACACGATGCGCCATCTTTGGTATTCTTATTCCAATTTATCCCTATATTTCGCATCTGACATCCAAATGCTATACTGATACAGCTACATAGTATGTACTACTACTACTATTAAACTGAGTGGCAATTTAAATAGGAACACTCTCCCCCCATTATCGCTGTCGTTCTTATCTGCATAGCTCCAATACCGAAAATTGGATTTTTTAGAAAGATTACTGTATAGCAAGCTAGACTGTATACATGCTTCTGATTTCATGTAATTACTCGGCATGTTTTATTAAATAGTCAAATTTATTCTAAACACGATCAGCTCTTAAGACATCCTTGTTGAACAACCTTGAACCTAGCAATTACAGCTTAATATGGATTCTGTTCAATAATTGTTCAATAAAATGTATTATCAATTTTAAGGAGGAAATAGTGGGTAATTCTAAGCTTTCTCGAAGGCATTTTCTACAATTGACTGGGGGGATGCTCGGTGTCGCCGCATTAGCCGCATGTACACCACCGGCTGCTGCACCAGGGAATGGTGATGGTGGCGGAGCCCCTCAAGAAACAGATAGCTTGTGGTTTGTGATTGCCAAAGACTTCCATCCAGGCTATGATGCATTCTTGCGAGAGTCCGTTCAGGCATGGACCGCTGAACAAGGATTGGAACTTGAGATGGTCGATTCGGCCGGCTTCGCCTCTGGTAGTGGTGAGCTTGAAAAGCTAGCAGCCTCTGTCCAGTCGGGTGACGCGCCAGACTTGGTCCATGGTACGTATGCTGCTACCCAGGTACAAAACTTGGGATTGGTTGTACCCGCTAGCGATATCGTGTCAGAGATTGAAGAAGTCTATGGTCCAGCAGCACCTTTCTTGCAGCAAACGCTTGTTCTGGACGGTGAATGGCAGGTCATACCACACCATCAGCGTTCTGTTGGTGGCTACTACCGCCGTGACGCCTTTGACGAAGCGGGTATCGATCTTCAGGAAATCCGCACGCTGGACGATACGCGTGAAGCTTGTCTGGCTGTCTCAAAACCAGATGAAGAATTCTATGGCTGGGGCCTTACACCAAACCGCTCTGGCGATGGCAATGGTATCATTAACCGCGTCAAATGTGGCTATGGCGCAGGTTGGCAGGACGAGACCGGTCAATTCATCACCTGTAACTCGGATGAGATGATTACGGCTATGAATTGGCTCAAGGATACCTACACCGATCCGGCATACGAAGCCATGTTACCTCCGGGTATTCTGGCTTGGAATGACATCTCTAACAATGAGGCATACTTAGGTGGCGTTATTGGATATACCCATAATGCTGGAACTGTATATGCGAAGGCAGTCATTGACGAAAATCCAGTTGCGCCATTGACCAATTATCATAAGCCACCCGGTGGACCTGTAAACCAGGAATTCGTCTCCATGCCTGCCAAGATGTGGTATATGATGACAGGAGCCAAGAATGCCAGTGCTGCCCGCGACATGGTTCTCCACTTCACCGCCAATCTAGAAGTAATGGATTCTATCTTAGCTTCTTCGCCGGCTTATGCCATTCCAGGTTACACGAATCTGTGGGAGATGTCCGAGTTTACCCAAGGTTTTGAACCGGCACTCCAGCAAAAGACGGCTGCGTTGGATGAATCCGGTATTGATGCTGGACCGTGGCCTGGACCGCCGTCAGCGGCCATGGATGCCATCGGTGAATCAGGCGCCTTCAACGACATGGTCAACTCTATATTGACCGGAACGGAGGTTACCGAAGCGATCTCAATTGCCCATGATCGCATGGTTTTGATCTTCAAAGAATTTGATCTGCCTGGCGAGGCATAGAAATTTTTGAGATTTGACGCGTTGAGTAAATGTAGTTAAGACAATGTGATAAGGTGACATGGCAAGGTGAGCAGAGAAGTATTTCTCATCTTGTCATGTTTTAAGGAAAGACAGTATGGAACTCACAAGCCCTAGCCCAGTAGTTGCAGCCCAACAGCAAGTTAAACCAGCCAATCGATGGAGAAAGATCCTTGGCCCAGATTGGAAAGAAGCCTATCTTTTCATGATTCCTGCTGTCCTCCTTTTAGGTGGTATTGTTGCTTATCCATTCCTGCGAGCCTTTTATATTGGTTTCACCCAAACTACGAGTTTGCAGATAGGCCCTTGGATTGGCTTTAAGAATTACACCTTGCTCTACCAAGATCCATTCTTCTGGAACTCAGTTCGCATTAGCATCACATACACATTTAGTGCGGTTGCTCTCAAGTTCGTTGTGGGTATGATTGCCGCGCTTTTGCTACACCGAATGAACAAGTACGCGACCATCTTTACGGCGCTCGTGATGTTACCCTGGATTATGCCAGAGGTGGTTCGCGCGATTACTTGGAAGGGATTGCTTGATCCCATCTACGGTATGGTCAATCCCATCTTAAAAGATTTAGGACTGATTGAACAATCGATTCCTTTCCTCGGCGATCCAAACTTGGCTTTGCCATCGGTTATTATGGTCAATCTATGGGCAGGGATTCCATTCTTTACCCTACTGCTGGTGGCAGGGATGAAGGCCATAGACCAATCACTTTATGAAGCAGCAGCAATCGATGGAGCTAGTGCATGGCGACAGTTTCTTCATATTACGCTACCGGGGCTGCAATACGTCATTCTGGTCGAGACCCTACTCTCAACCATTTGGACCTTTAATGGCTTCACCCAGGTCTTCCTGTTGACAGGCGGTGGTCCAGTTGGCTCGACCGAAATTTATTCCATTTACGCCATTAAGGCGGCTCAGACATTCCGCCTAGGCAAAGCGGTTGCTGCAGCCATGTCTATGGTACCCTTCTTGGGAGTACTGATCATTATTTTGGGACGACAGGTTCTGGCAACCCAGACGGGTCGTAGCGAAAGCTCGACGACCGAAGAGGGTGGGGGCTTACTTAGTATAATTACTTGGCCATTTAGATTGCTTCTCCAGGGTGTTTCTGCAATCTTCTGGACTCTCAATGACGTGATTGAGAACGTCATCGAACGAATTGGTAATGCACTGAAGAGCAATTCGCCTGTGGCAAAGGATGCACGCACAGCCAAACTGCAGGCACAAGCTCGACGCCGACGGGTCAATATCTTTGCAGGTGTTGTTTTAGCAATCCTTTTGGCCTTTGAGCTATTTCCCTTCTATTTCGTGCTAATCACCTCATTTAAGTCGGAGGTGCAGATTACCACATTTAGTTCCATCTATAGTCCTGAGCCATGGACGTTAGTACAGTACGAAAAGTTATTGGGCCCGACGCGTAATTTCCTGATTTGGATGCGCAATTCCTTTATTGTCTCAGTGATTACACCGCTGATTTCGACGATGGTGGCTTCCTTGGCTGCCTACAGCCTTGTTCGCCTCAACTGGAAAGGCAATCGTTTCTTCTCAAGTGCTGTTTTTGGGGCCTACTTGATGCCAGGCGTGTTGATGGCTATTTCTATCTTCCAGATCTTCTCTACCATTGGGCTGGTTAATAGCCTGCCTGGTTTGATGCTGGCTTATTCCACCTTTGCGCTGCCTTTTGCGATTTGGCTGATGATGGGTTATTATGCTTCGATACCCAAAGAGCTTGAAGAGGCTGGTTTAATTGATGGAGCCAATCGTTTTCAAGTCTTTTCTCGCATTGTACTTCCGCTCACTAAGCCGGCCCTGATGGCGATATTCCTTTTTGGTGTCACCAATGCATGGCACGAGTATCTCTTTGCTCACATTCTCATCTGGAAAGAGAATCTGCGTACCTTACCCGTTGGCCTCGGTATGATGATTATTGGCGATGTGCAGCCGTGGGGTGAGTTAACCGGTGCAGCGCTGATAATGGCTATCCCTGTCTTCTTTATTTATGCGCTCGGTCAGCGCTTTATGGTGGCTGGTTTAACAGCTGGTGCAGTGAAGCAGTAGAGAATTTCCAGACTGGGATCATTGAATTGTGAAGAATGCTCCTCGTCCCTAGGCGTGGAGCATTTATCTTGTAAGCAGTATAAACCTCATGTTTGTCAAAGGAGAAACCATATGAATAGCTCGAACATGACTCGACGAAATTTCCTCCAGCTTACAGGCGGAATGCTAACAATGACTGCGTTGGCGGCCTGTACACCTCCAGCTGCTGCACCAGGTGGTCAAAGTGATGGCGGCAGTGAGGAACCTGGTGCCATTTGGTTTGTGATCGCTAAAGACTTCCACCCAGGCTACGATGCATTTTTGCGTGAATCGGTTCAAGGTTGGACAGCCGAACAGGGCCTCGAACTAGAGATGGTAGATTCGGCGGGCTTTGCCTCGGGTTCCGGTGAGCTTGAAAAGCTGGCTGCGTCGGTTCAGTCTGGCGATGCACCTGATCTAGTGCATGGTACATACAGTGCAACACAGGTGCTGAACTTGGGACTGGTTACCCCAGCTAGCGATGTCGTGGCCGAGATTGAAGAAGTCTACGGTCCAGCCGCGCCATTCCTACAGGGAACGCTAGTCCTTGACGGTGAGTGGCAGGTTGTACCCCATCACCAACGCTCTGGTGGTGGCTATTATCGACGTGACAAGTTTGATGAAAAGGGTATTGATGTTCAAGCAATCCGCACGTTAGACGAGACCCGTGACGCCTGCCTCGAAGTATCCAACCCTGATGAGGAATTTTATGGTTGGGGTACCACACCGAATCGTTCTGGTGATGGAAACTTCTTGATTGATCGAGTGAGGGTTGCCTATGGCGGTGGCTGGCAAGATGAGACGGGTCAGTTTATCACCTGTAACTCAGACGAGGTTATCGCGGCTATGAACTGGCTGAAGACCACCTACACCGATCCGGCATATGAAGCAATGTTGCCTCCAGGTGTTTTGGCGTGGAACGATATTTCCAACAACGAAGCGTATCTCGGTGGGATTATTGGCTATACCTGGAATGCGGGCACAGTTTATGCCAAAGCTGTAATCGATGAGAATCCGGTGGCACCGTTGACCAATTACCACAAGCCACCTGGTGGTCCGGTGAACAAAGAGTTTGTCTCTACGCCTTCTAAGAATTGGTACATGATGACTGGGGCCAAAAACTCAGGTTCGGCCAGGGATATGATTCTCCACTTCACAGCAGATTTAGAGGTAATGGATTCTATCCTAGCCTCGTCACCTGCATATGCCATTCCGGGCTACACAAACCTATGGGAGATGTCTGAGTTCACTCAGGGATTTGAACCGGCCCTCCAGCAGAAATCAGCGGCGCTTGACGAATCTGGTATTAATCAGGGTACATGGCCAGGACCACCATCAGCGGCCATGGATGCCATTGGGGAATCAGGTGCCTTCAATGATATGGTCAATTCCATACTAACTGGCACAGGAGTAGAAGAGGCTGTAGCAACGGCCCATGAACGCATGGTTCAGATCTTCAAAGAGTTTGATCTACCTGGAGAAGCATAAGCTATACTGCGGTCGTTTTGAAAACAGGAGTTTTCCGATGCTCTACCAGAGTGACCAAACTCGTGTTTTCAAACGGAGCTGAGTTTAGCTTAACAAAGGAAGAAGCTCTGCGCAATCACTACGCAGAGCTTTTTTATTGCCCCCAAATGAGCTATAATGGTGAGTATATTTAGCCGAACCACTTCTTCTCTTTGATGGAGATCCTATGATTGGGATTGAACAAGAAACAACTGCTGAACGGCTCTATACCGTTGATGAGTTTGACGACTTCCGCGCTCAGCCTGAGAACAGAAACCGACTCTTTGAGCTAATTGATGGAGAAGTCTTTGAAAAAATGCCTACCGAAGAACATGGCATGATTGCCCTAAATGTTGGTTCTGAATTCAGAACCTATGGCAAACAGAATAAAACTGGACGGGCTGGCGTTGAGGTACGTCATCAAGCGCGTAAAGACAATAAGAACTCCAGATTGCCTGATGTTTCGTTTCGACTTACTTCTGACAAACCGATAAAGAAGGGAAGTGTTTCAGGAATGCCAGATCTAGCCGTCGAGATCAAATCACCCACTGATACAATTAATGGGATGCGGGAGACGGCTGCTTATTATCTGGCAAACGGGAGCCGCTTGGTATGGTTAATCTATCCAGAGCATCGCTTGGTAGAAGTTTATCGACCAAATGAAGATGTTGAAATTCTCAATGCGACACAAACACTAAGTGGTTATGATGTAATGCCTGGGTTTGAGATGCCAGTAGTAGATGTATTTACGGATCCCTTTGCGGCGGAAGAGAGTGAATAACGTATTAGGTCGTTTGGTCGCCACGTTGCCATGTCCTGGTGGTCGTCTTAGTCGATTTTTTCTTGCCTACCCCTCTACTACATCACCACTCGTTGTTGATAAGCGTAATTCACCTTATCTGCAAACTCAATCTCATGTTCTTCAAAGGTCTTGATGATCTCCAAGTTAATAGCCGTCCGCGTCTTTAGGTTTGATGCATCTGGTTTGATCCAATAGAGAAGCATAATGTCCCGAGAGACCTCTGAGACTTGAACAAAACCGGTGACGGCAACATCCGTCGTGGCGGGGTGATTTCTGGCTATTTCCTTTAATAACTTGAGTGCTAATTCAATTTTTTCAGATAGGGTTTGGGGTGAAAGTTTGTAGACGGCAAACATCTGGCGCGACTCTTCGCTATCTACATTGACAACGGCTTGATTTGCAACGGTTCCGTTTGGAATATTGACCAACCGACCTTCATAACGGGTCTTGATTCTTGTCGTCCGAAAGCCGATATCGGTGACAACCCCATCAATAAACTCTCCACTCTCCCCTTTTAGTTGCACTCGCTCACCAATTTTGATGTGTCGATCCAAAAAGATATTGATGCCACCAATCAGATTGCCAACCGTATGTTGGGCCGCTAATGCAAAAGCCAACCCACCAATCCCCAAACTGGCCAGCAAAGTACTTGGGTTGTAGCCTGCGTTGCTAATGGCCAGAACCAGCCCAGAGACCCAAATCAACAACAAGATGCCAACCTGGATAAAGGCCACTAAAATGTCATCCATTTGGCTTTGGGTACGCTCGACCCAAGGAATTAAGTAGAAACGATGAACGATCCGATAGAGAGTCGCTACCATCCAGGTGACAATGAGCGTAAGCAGAAAGGCAAAACCCTTACCCTGCCAATCTACCAGCCATTCGGGCAAAGTAACCATATCCAGAAGGAGATGGAACCCCAGTAGGCCGAAGAGGCTAAAGAGCGGAACTTGCAGCATTCGAACCCCTTCGGATACGTCCTTGGCCGTTTGAATAAAGCGTATCATACGTAATGAGCGAAGGAAGCGTAGAAAGCGCCCCATACGTAAGAGGGATATAAACGAGAATGCAGCTAGGTTTGCGGGCAAGAGTGGATCGAGCAGCAGGGGGAGTGTAGTTAAGACGACAAATAAGTCTAGCTTATTCCAATGATCTGCCCAATAGCCGCGGAACCCCAACACGCTAATTTTGGTAGTGGCTTCGATGAGGAAATAGACGGAGCAGACATAATCTATGCCCAATAAGAGTGAACGATATGCGAAGTTCTCGAAGGCCGGCAATGTAGTAAGCAGTATCACCACCGAATTCAGCAATACCACGAAAAGAACTGTCCGGTTCCCAACGACTAGGTTGAGCAATGGACGTTCTTGAATCTTACCGTCATCTACCTTGGGATATGGGTAATCTGCTGGTGCAGCAGCTATTTCACTCATTGTGGTCTCCTATTATTTGGTGTTGTGAATTAGAGCTGTTGGCTTTAGGACAGCATTGATACCTTTGCCCTAAAGCGCGATTTGTTTACGACGTAACTGTTCACGTCCCCTGAGCTTGTCGAAGGGGAAACCCGGCTTCGACAAGCTCAGCCTACGGGGGAGGTGAATGGGTACTTTACGACGCACTGCAGTTACTGAAGATAAACTGATTTAGGTCTAGCGTATCACGGTTTTTTTATGTTCATTTGTTGAGCAGCATCATCTTTTTTAGCCAATGCTGCGGTGTCTATCTGTGTTTCAGGCGACATATATAGTTTTTAAGAAAAAGATTTTCCGCCCTTACCCTTCGACACGCTCAGGGGGCGGTTGGAAAATCTTTTTCTTGGTGTCTATAGCGATGGGAGGCCTCCGCTCGTTCAACCACCTCCAAGCCGTGTTCGTTTGTATGTTTATGTGGAAGATTCTCATGCGTGCCATCAGTGGCATCTGCTTGCTTTATGGTGCTCCCATTTTGGTAATCATTGACAGGCAAATGGTCTTTCTGCTGAAGACTTGTAGCAATGAGTTGGATAGCTTGTTGCATCTCATTCAATTTATTATTCAACTTCAGTAATTCATCATGGGGCGTTTTCCCTGCTTTTGCCCAACGAGCTAGCTCTTCCTCCGCAACCGCTTCGGCACGGACTTCGTCCATGCTGGAAAGTACGACCCCAATAAAGAAGTTCAGTGTAATGAGCGCGCCGGTCATAATGAAGGAGATAAAGAAAAGTGCGCCACCAATAGGCAATGCCGTAGGTTGGGTACAGAGTTCCATCATGTCGCCATATCCATATTGATCACAGCCATACATATTAATGTACATGAGGTCAGTCCAATCCTCTAGGGTGACTGCTCGGAAGAGGGAAAGCATGGCAAGTTGCAAGTTGCCAAAATGCACAGGATCGTTTGTTCCAAAAATAAAGACGGCTAATACCGCATAGATGTAGAAGAGCAGTAAAAGGAGCAGGCTAATGTAGCCCATCGATGGAATACTGCGCAACAGCGCACCGACGATGATCTGTAGTTTAGGAATAGCTGTAATAAGTTTGAAGACACGCAAAATGCGTATCAACCGCAGTACCGCTAAATATTGTCCACCAATGGGTAGCAGGCTTGCCGATACAATAATAAAGTCAAAAATGTTCCAAGGATTGGTAAAATAGCGCCACGGCCTAACACCTTCGGCCGCCATCTTGATGATGATCTCTAAGACAAATACACTTAGAATAACCCGCTCAAGACCATCGAGTATTTCCTGATTTTGAGAAGCAAATTCGGCGTAGGTCTCAATACCAACCGTGACTCCAGCCATGATAATGAAGGCTATGATGAGCGTGTTGAACCAATTTGCGTTGACTATATGGGCGAAGTGTGACTGCCAAATCGGCATGATCGGGGCTGAATTGCCTGCATTGTTGTAGTGAATCATTGCTGACTTTTTTAGATGTATTTATTCATTGTGCCGTATACGACTGGAATATTGATGCCGTCAACCGATTTATTGACTAGCCGGGGTAATTGCACAACCTGGGTGGGGTTGGCTATTCGGGTAGGCTCTGAGGATGGCATAAGAACTGAGCGGTGTCCTGATGAACCTTACATCATATTTTAGCTATTTCTCCAACTTCCGTAAATAGGACTTTGGTACCGCTCGCATTGGACATATGTCTTATTCTCTTTGTCGTAGGGGCGCGGATCTTCCTGGCTTAGCCTTATTTGACGAAACATCATCTTCGATCTACGATCAGTAGATTGCAAGCAATTATGGAATTCTTCTTTTTTAATAAGAATTGAGATCGTTTTTATGAATATCTCTGGACCGGATCAACTTGCCGATTGGCTAAATAACAATGGCATTGACACTAGCCATTGGGGAATTGGTAACGCCAAATCACTCAATGACCTTTGGCACGAAATATTGGTGGGAGAATCTCACTTCCAAAGTCACTCTTTGCTGCGGCGTGTTGAGGTCTCGTCAGTCCGGATTATACAGCGAGTTGTATATAGCCGTGACCCATCTATCGAGTCAAAAGATTGGCAGCTAATTGAGGCTGTCCAGATTTTTCATGATGGCCGGAAACGATTTCCAAATCGAAACCCTTCCGAAAAGATGAAGCGTGGCGAGACGCCTGAAGAGGCTGCTTGGCGCTGTTTGTATGAAGAAGTCGGTTGTACTGAGACAGACGTAATTAACTCACCCAAGCTCATTCATACAGAAGAGCGACGGCTTGAATCCCCCTCCTATCCAGGGTTGGAGTCATTGTTTACCATGCATCTGCTCGAATGTAGGGTACAGGGATTGCCTGAACATGAGTTTCAAACGGTCAATCAAGCGGGCCATGATCCTGTCGCTACGATCCAGTGGCGATGGGAAGAGCTAGCCTACAATCAATAAGATCAAGAGTAACCGTTCACTCCCCCCATGTAGGCTGAGCCTGTCGAAGCCGGACGCCCCCTTCGACAAGCTCAGGGGACTGAACAGCTACGATCAAGAGAAAACTGTAAAAGGAAATAACCCCTATGAAAAGCAGCCAAGCGAACAATTATGGATTTGAACAAATCCACGAGGAATTTATAGCAGAACGAGATACACTAGCCCAACTTCTGCATCATACACCTAGTGGTGCGCGGCTGCTTTCTATGCAAAACCATGATGAGAATAAGGTCTTTGGCATATCATTTCGTACACCGCCTTCGGATTCAACAGGAGTAGCCCATATTTTGGAACATTGCGTTCTTGGCGGATCCAAAAAATACCCATTGAAAGAACCATTTGTCGAATTGGTCAAGGGCTCTCTCAAAACCTTTCTCAACGCGATGACTTACCCTGACAAGACCGTATACCCTGTTGCTAGCCCCAATACAAAAGACTTCTACAATTTGGTTGATGTCTATTTAGATGCCGTCTTGAATCCTTTGATTACCCCGTTTCATTTGCAACAAGAAGGGTGGCACTATGAGCTAGACAAACTGGGTGAACCAATGCGGTATAAAGGTGTGGTCTTTAACGAGATGAAAGGAGCCTACTCCTCTCCGGATGGTGTATTTGCACGCCAGAGCAGCCGCTCCCTTTTCCCCGACACAATTTATGGTGTCGATTCTGGCGGGGATCCCACTGAGATTCCTAACTTATCCTATGATCAGTTCAAGCGCTTCCATGAGACTTTTTATCACCCCTCAAATGCCTATATCTACTTTTATGGTGATGACGATCCTCTAAAACGGCTAGAAATGTTGGCTGCTTATCTAGATGAGTTCCCAGCCAAGGAGGTCAGCTCGTCTGTTGAGATCCAGCCCCGTTGGCAGGCTCCGCGCACCATGCGTTATTTTTATAGCGTGGATGCCAAGGAGGGTCAAGAAGAGAACGGCCTCAGCACGGATGGTATCAACGGCCTAGACACGAAGAGAGGTTCAGGCGAGGAGCATGAATCGGATAGCGTTGGCACTTCGGCCTCTTCTCTATCTATGATGCAAGGAGATAATAGAGACAAAGCCATGGTGCGCATGAATTGGCTCTTGCCTGAAGGGGAAGAGCCAGAGCTTGTCATGTCGCTGATCATTCTCTCTTCTGCACTGCTTGGTACTCCCGCATCGCCCCTTCGCAAGCGACTAACCGATTCTGGCTTGGGCGAAAATGTCATCGGTGGTGGGGTTGGCCTAGGCGGACGCGAGATGACCTTTGCCGTTGGGCTAAAGGGCGTGGAGGTAGAAGATATTCAAAAAGCCGAAGCGACAATTTGGGAAACATTACTGGAGATTGCTGAAGAAGGCATTGAGCCGGATGTGGTTACAGCAGCGGTCAATACCTTTGAGTTTCACCTGCGGGAAAATAACACCTACTCCACACCACGTGGCTTGTCTATGATGCTCAACGCACTAAACTCTTGGCTGTATGACCGCGATCCTTTGGTCTTTCTGCGTTACGAGGCACCATTGGCCAAGGCCAAGGCCCGTTTGCAGGATGACCCGCTCTATCTGCAAACACTTCTCCAGAACTTTATCATCGACAACACCCATCGTACAACAACAACCATCGAACCACAGCCTGGTTTGGATGCGCAAAAGGAGGCCGAGGAAGCTGAGCGTTTGGCCGATATCCAGGCCACTATGAGTGATGAAACGCTTCAGCATATTATTGATGAGACGAAGCAACTGCGCCAGCTTCAACAGGCCCAAGATTCACCAGAGCTATTAGCCAAATTGCCCCGATTGGGGTTGGCCGATCTAGATCCTGAAGAGAAGGCTCTACCAATTGAAGAAATGAGACGCAATGGCGCATCAGTCCTCTTCCACGATCTCTTTACAAGTGGGATTGTCTATCTGGATCTTGCCTTTGATATGCGAGGGGTACCCCAAGAGCTGCTTCCATACTTTTCTATATTTGGTCGCCTGTTGACCGAAATGGGGACCCACAACCAGGATTATGTTCAGTTACTCAATCGGATCGGTGCCCATACGGGCGGGATTTACGCCTATGACATGATTAGGCCGTTGTCTCCATCCTCAACAAATGGGAAGGCTGATTATGGTGCCTGGTTTATTGTAAGAGGCAAATCAACCCTTGACGAATCAGGCGAGCTATTCAATATATTACGAGAGATTCTGCTCGAACTGAAACTCGATGATCGGACTCGATTAAGCCAAATCGTGCTCAAAGCCAAAGCCCAAGCCGAGTCGAGCCTGATTCCTGGGGGACATGGTGTTGTTGGTACTCGGCTACATAGTCAACTGCATCAGACGGGTTGGATTTCAGAGCAGATCGATGGCGTCACGAATCTCTTCTTCTTGCGCAACTTAGCCAGCCGAATTGAGAACGATTGGTCTTCAGTCCATCAGGAATTGGAACAGATTCGCAAAACGCTAATTAACAGGGAAGCACTAGTCTGTAATGTTACACTAGACGAGGATGGGTGGAATAGGCTTTCCCCTCGGTTGGACGAGTTTATTGGCGAAATTCCTGGCACAACATTTCAGCGCGTTCATTGGCAAGCTGAGTTGCGCCAGCGTAATGAAGGGTTGCTGATTCCGGCTCAGGTGAACTATGTTGGCAAAGGGGCCAATCTTTATGGGTTGGGTTATGAGATGCATGGCTCTATTTTGCCCATTACCAACTATTTACGTACGTCATGGCTTTGGTCCAATATCCGAGTACAGGGTGGTGCCTATGGCGCATTCTGTCGGTTCAACCGAAGTTCCGGTAATTTCACTTTTCTCTCCTACCGAGATCCAAACTTGCTCAATACACTAAATGTCTATGACGGAACTGCAGATTTCCTGCGTGGGGAACTTCTAGGTGAGGATGAATTGGTCCGCAGCATCATCGGGGCAATTTCTAGCTGGGACGGCTATCAGCTTCCCGATGCCAAGGGGTATAGCTCTATGGTTTACCATCTAACGGGATTGACCCTAGAGCAGAGACAGAAGACTCGTACCGAGATCCTTTCGACCACTATGACAGATTTTAGCAACTTTACCCATGTATTAGATGAAGTGGAGAAGAAGGGACAGGTGGTGGTTTTGGGATCTAGTAGCGCTATGAACGAAGCCAATAGCGTCCGTTCGAGTGAATCCCAATCTGATTGGTTGGAGCTATTGAAAGTGATGTAGTGCGGTTGCTTTGAGGACGAAAATTTTTCTGGTTGTTTGAGCTTTTGTGGGGTGAACCTGACACATGGCGATGTTGTAGCCCGTCCTTTTAGGGCTTGCCATTACCCACATCTCTAGTCAGAGAAGCGGGGTAACCGATGCCCGCTCAAGCTATCGGGCTACATAAAAGACGCCCCCTAAAAGGGGCTGGTTCGCCTACAAATCAGCCCGGTTTAGCGGGCGTCTGCTCCTAGCCCAGCGGATTTCTCGCAAAGCGCCAACACTGGGCGGACATCACAAACCAACCACATGCGGGTAAGGATAGGCCTTTTAGGGCGGGAGGCGCCCAGTGCGCCTGAGTTCCCGCCCTAAAAGGACGGGCTACACTCTGATAGTGCGGTTGCTTTGAATACGAAAGTGTTTCTTTGGTGTACAATTAATTGGATGCAAGCCTTCGCGTTCAAACAGAGCAGGTTTAGCTGTTATAATTCTTAAGCGCCCGCTGGATATCTCGCTGGGAATCCCGCTTGGCAATATCCGTGCGTTTATCGTAATTCTTCTTGCCGCGTACCAATGCTATCTCGACTTTCGCCAATCCTTTGCCGTTAAGATAAAGGCGCAGTGGAACAATCGTCCAATTCTTCTGAGTCACTTGGCTATAAATGTTGTTGATTTCACGGCTATGCAAGAGCAGCTTGCGTCGTCTAGTTTCATCGTGGTTGTTGCGGTTACCGCTCTTATAATGGGAGATGTGAACGTTTAATAGCCATGCTTCACCATCCCGTATCAGGACAAACCCCTCGCGAAGGTTGACAAGGTTTTGTCGGATCGCCTTGATCTCTGTACCTGTCAAAGCAATACCCGCTTCATAGGTTTCTTCGATGTGATAGTCGAAACGCGCCCGTCGATTGGTTGCAATTATTCGCGGTCCAGTGGCTGGCGCATCGTCTTTCTTTTTTTTCTTTTTAGCCATTTACGATTGCCGTTCTACGTACGCTGAAAGCTATTTTATAGTTATAGTAAAGTATAAACCTCGACCCCGAAATATAGACAAATTCTGGTTGCTCCGACCTTAGCTGACGGCTGATTAGCTAAAGGCTTTTTTATCTACTGAAAGTGGTCAATGGCCGCATCCAGCTGAGGATCTAAATCTGCCTCCCTGTCCTCTTCTGTAAATTCGACCACTGTGTCTGGCTCTAGCCCCGTACCATCAATAGACCGGTCGTTTGGCGTATACCAACGGGCAATGGTTACCCGTAATATACCTGAATTGCTTAATTGATGAGGAATCTGAACACTTCCCTTACCAAAAGTTGTCTCGCCAATAAGCTCTGCGCGGCCCATGTCTTGCAGAGCACCGGCAACGATTTCTGATGCGCTTGCGCTACCACCATTCACTAGAACCACCAATGGAAGGTCTGGCAAGATCGCCTTACTTTCTGTGCTGTAGACCTTTTCAGATTCATCAGCAAAGCGTTCAATCAACACGTCCGTATCCTCGATAAATATGTTGGATACAGCAACTGCTTCGCGTAGTAAACCGCCAGAGTTGCCACGCAAGTCAAAGATCAAGCCATCTGGCTCATTCGCCATAATGTCCTCTATCGCCTGCTTAATCTGGCGACTGGCATTGTCACTGAAGGTGCTGAGACGGATATAGCCTAGATTATCTGAAGGTCCGACCATTTCACTGGTAACAGTAGGAATGTCAATTTTGTCTCGAACGACATCGACATCAAACGATTCGGAAACTCCTTCGCGCAGAATGGTCAAAACGACCGTGCTGCCCTTGTCTCCCCGTATGCGGCGAACGGCTTCCGTCAGATTAAGCCCTTCAGTGCTTTCGCCATCAATCGCAATAATGAAATCACCCCGTTTCAGGCCAGCATTCCACGCCGGTTGATTTTCAAAAGGTTCTGTAATCTCTACTGCGCTAAGTTCTTCGATCCAATCTACCCGAGCGCCGATCCCCTCAAAACTACCCTCTATGCGGGTTAGAAAGAACTCAGCCTCCTCAGGGGACATAAAGGATGTATTTGGATCATCAAGTAAGTTGAGCGCCCCGCGAATCGCTCCATAGCTCATTTCGTTTGCTGCTGGAATCTCGCCGTAGAAGTCTGAGTAAAGAAGCTCCATAGACTCCCAGAAGACCTCGAACTCATCCTTTAGCAACTCTCTGGCATTATCCGCTTCCCCCAAATGGCGGTTGCTATTGCTACTTGGCATAAAGGGCACGGATGCTGTACTGGTCGTTGTCCAACGCCCGACACCAACGCCTACTCCAAGGCCAACCAAAAAGGTGACTGTCAATAGAAGTATCCCAACGCCTACCAATAGGCCTGGACGTTCAAGGATGCGTGATGTGTTGCTTTCGGCGTTTGCCGTTGAGAGATTGACTTCGTGGGTCATAGAATATCCTGTCAAAAATGATTCTTTGTGTAGCTGTACATTGCAGCGGTAGACATGTCCGGCGCCGCAATAGGGCGTGCCTATTGTACAGCTGTGAGCGACTGAGAATATACTGCTCCGCTATTTATTCTGCTAGTATATAAAGGATTGCCTCATGTAGAAAATCACTTCCCTGCTCGATTAGTATGTCTGGCGTTAATCCCTGCCCATCAATTTTATGGCCATTGGGTGTAAACCATAGGGCATTAGTAATGTGCATACTGCTGCCGTCTGGCAAACCGTGGATAATCTGGACGCTGCCTTTGCCAAAACTTTTCTCGCCCAAGAGCGTGGCTCGTTGGTTATCGCGCAGCGCACCAGCAAAGATCTCGCTGGCACTGGCTGAGCCACCATCCAGGATGATTACGGCTGGTTCGCTACTGATCTGAGAATCCATCTTGGCTGCGAAAAGCTTTTCTGTTCCGTCTGCTTTCTCTTCCTGCATAATGATGCCGCTATCCATCCACAGATCGGTAACATCTATCACCGCCTTGACAGGCCCGCCGGGGTTTCCGCGCAGATCGAGGATAAAGCGATCTGCACCGCCTTCCAGTAGTTCATTAATGGCCAATGCCATCTCGGATGGGCTACGGTCGCTGTATGTATGGTGCTGGATATATCCAATCTGAGATATCTTGTTGCCGTCCAGATTTAGTTCATCCAACCGTTCCTCTGGAATATCTGCAGGTGTAAGCAACCGCCACTCCATGCTAGGAGTCTGAATCTCTCCCCGAACGATGGTAACAGCAAGCGCCTCTGCGCTACTGAGATCTGTCTCTCCCTTGGGCAGCCGCAGTATCCCCAACGTCACTTCTGTGTCTAAAGGACCACGAATCAGTGCAATCACTTCATCCGATGAGGTCTCCTTTGAAATCTCTGTCTCATCAACCTGAATCAGAATATCACCATCCTGAATGCCGGCTCGTTCGGCTGGGTTGTCTCGCAGTGGCGTCAATCTATATCCGGCATCTGACAGGCCAATTTGTGCACCAATGCCACCAAACCTGCCTTGAAGGTTTCCTTTTTCTACCTCATTTGTTTCAGGTACGATGAAAAAGGTATACGGATCATCATATGCTTGTAAGAGACCTCGTAGCGAACCATATGTCTGTTCTCGTGGAAGTGGTTTTTCGCCAAAGAATTCTCGATTCAAGGTTCGCCACGCGTCAGCCAGAAGGGCCAATTCTTCGGCTGGAATGCCTGTTAAATCAACATCTGTTTGGTCAGCCGTTGCTTCTGTTGGAACTTCTGCCGTATCATTAGTGCTGTCATCGGTGACACCCTCCGAGAGGCTAACTGAGGTTGCCTCAGAGGCTCCACCAGACGAGCTATTGGGGGCATCACCAGATCCCTCACCTGAATCTGCTATCCCATCATCCTGTGGCCCTCCATCCGACTCCGCTGAGAATGAACCCACCTGAGCCGGTAAAGTGCCTGCCGGGGTAATGAGTGGATAGCTGTAAAAGCCAAGGCCAAAGGCGAGTAATAAAAGAAATAAGCTCCCTAAAGCATAAAGCAGGAATTGTATATGTTTCTGCATCCTAGTATTCTACCACACTCTTACAGATGGCCAGATATAGTTTGTCCTCTCTTTCCGGAATTTATTAGGGTATGATGGGTAAGCGTTAGGACAAAACCCTTCTAGCGAACTATAGAAGCCCTCGGGGAGGAACACTCTACTCCCAGGCGATTAATGGCAGCCATACTGTAGGCGTAGTATCGCGTGGGCCCGGCTCCTCCACTTCTACTAATTGGGTCGGAGCCAAGAGCACTCGGGTAATGGTCACATCATTCGGTTTCACCGTATCTGGATCATCGGACGGTAAGGTATATTGACTATTTCCATTTACACCTGACCCTTCAAGGGAAACCAACAGAGTCGCCATGTTTTCAATCTGTTCCGGAGGGATCTCACCCACTAACTCAACTTCGAAGCTAACAATGGCTTTTTCGCTGGAACCTGGGTATTGCTGTTCGGGCAAGGCACCCAAGTCAATGAGCACACTAGTGCTATCATCGGTATCTCCAAGGATAGTCTCACCACGGTTGCTGCGAAGCGTGCTGGGAATGAGCTTGATATTGGCATTTAGATTATCTTCGATAATGACTTGGGTCACCGAAATCGTGCCTACATTTTCGATTAACAGCCAGTACAATAACCGATCGCGTAACGGTTCTTCACCAGGGGGGGAGAAGGCGCTATCTTGATTTAGATCGCGTAAGAGCAGATCCTTCTTCCATATATGCAAATGCGCCGTCCGTGAAATAACTGTCGAGGTTCTGCTCTGCCGAACCAGATGATAGGGGTCGCCTGTTATCTCTGTTGGAAAGCCTGTGCCAGCAATCGTGCTTTGGGCTGAAAGCAAGGACACACTAACGGGAATGGTCTCGCTTATCGCAACCAAATAGCTTATAGTTCCCCTATCTGTGCCGCCAAACGAGCCATTTCTACTAAGCTTTGCTATCTCGACATCTAGTGATTGCTCCATCTCTGCGCTGGATGTACCGTTCGGACTGACTCGCAACGAATCTTCAATCAAGGATGCTGAACGGCTAATCCCGTTTGTCACAATGATATCTGTGGCAGTCATTGTGCCATGATTCCGAATCGATATAAGGTGGGCCATGGTATCCCCAGCCGACGGCACGCCATCCCCATCTGCATCTTCCAGAAGATACTGACTTTGCGTGGCCAAAATTAAGGGTGTGTCGGTTAAAGGCATAACGGTCGGATCATCTATCTGTAGAGTCGTTGGGTCATCTGTTAGAATGGCCGGGTGATTTAAGGCCATCACAATAGCTTGGTTTTGGATCTCCTTAATAAGGTTTGAACGGAGTTCATTGACCGATGCCCGAAAGCGCACAGTCGCCGTGGTACCAGGCTCTATCTGGCTGATGTTGATCTCTATTCGACTGTCACCTGCTCTCTCTCCTTCGACGATGGTTCCCTCAGTACTCTCAATACTTTCCGGATCCAGCGTCACTTCGGGTGGCATTTGTGCGGAGAGCATAACTTCTTCTGCACTCAATGTGCCATGATTGGCGATCTTGATTTCATACGCGACCATATCTCCTGTGCTGGCTATACCATTTGAATCCAAATCCGCATCCAAGAATACTTGATTTGTGGCAAATAGTCGCGGTCCATCAGTCGTTGGGAGTATCGTGGGATCATTCTGACGCTGGGTTGCTGGGTCATCACTGACGACGAGCGTAAAATTGTCGCCGTAGAGGAGTGCCTGGTTAGCAATTTGGGTTACGCCATCAGCCAACCGATCCTGTACCGTTATTTTGTATGTAATGGTTATGGGCTGATGGGAGTCAATAGAGCCTATCGGAAGAATTACATGGTGGGGCTGTTCAGCGTTGTTCCTTAGCTGCCGTTGGATCTGTCTTTGAATTTGCGCTTGGTTTGTCTGAATAGATTCGCTATCAAGTTCTACACTATTGTCTAACCAGTTACGTAGGTAGACCCCTGTTGCTATACTGTGTCCTCTATTCCAGATCGTTAAACGATATTGGACCGTATCACCGGGTTGGACCGGGCCATCCGAACGACTGAGGTTTTCTCCGGTAAGCTCTGCTTGTAGCCAGACCTGAGGCGGTGCTGATGCGGTAATTGTGAGTTGTATGGACGAACTCACCTGACTTTGATATCGATTTTCTATGCCACCAACCTGATTGATGTTACCAGTGCGTTCCGCGGCAAGCTCATGATACGCTGACAAACTTTGGTTTTGCTTACCTGGTAAACTACTCCACTGAGCAATTGCTTCGTTGACAATGGTAATATTCTGGACGGATTGACTGGGACTGACATGACTATCGGTAACAATCGCCTGGAAGCGTATACTGCCCTTCTGGTCTAGTTCAAGGGCCGCCCATTCGGCTTCTATTAACAATTCACTTGTTTTGAGGATGCTGGGGGTAGGCCCTGCTCTCCACTCCAGGCTATCTGGCACATAGATAAGACCTTCAGGTATATTGTCTGCCACCAGCAGATCAAAGGCGTTTATTTTGGAATTGGCAGCGTGAGATACTGATAGCGTGACGGTCACGATATCACCGATGTTAGGCTGCGCGGGTGAAATGACCTGACTGATTTGGAGCACTGGTTCCTCTATAAACGTATTCGAGGTCTGGCCAGTGATCGTAAACCGGTTGCTATCCCAGAATAGCTGAAGGGACTGGGCGCGCATTAGTGGACTTTCATCTTGCCGGTTAACTTGATTGTTCAAGACAACTATTTGATACCGTATCTCAATGGTCCCAGGACCATCTAATCCATCGTTACGTACTGCTAATGTATCAAAGTCAAGCTCAACCGCCTGGCGCTGAGCGGACTCACAAGTTTGGTCGGCAAAGTCAGCATCGCAACGGTCAACAACATTAGCCATCTCCCGAACTGCCTCAAATCCCCCAGGAATTGCGGTCGTAATATTGGTCGAAGCCGTAATCGAGGATATGCCTACGAATCCGTAACCAGGATCAAGTTGGGAAACGAAGAAGGCTTCAGGCGTTAGCCCTTCTGGTATCTCCAGTGTGACAGCATGAGTGATGATCTCGCCAATGGCCATTGGGATGGGTTCAGTCAACACGTTGCTTGTATGGACCTGGCTGGTTGCCAGAGGGATCGAACGAAGCTCGGGCGCTCGGATGTTCATGAAAGCCCGATCCTGATTCGTCGTCAATGGAATCTCTATCACTGTGTCATTGCCACTATTAATGAAAGAGTATCCGTTCAGCGTTAAGGTAATGGGCAGCGTAGTAGAAGGGGTTACAGACTGTTTGATGGCTAAGTCAAATGTAACGACTGCGATATTGCTGCCTGAATCTTGGTCAAATTCACTCAAGACGGCCCCACCGCCCATCAGCTTCCTCAAAGTAATTCCGCTGGAAAAGAGTCCGCTCGGTGCTTCCTCTGCGTCTATCAGCGCACCAGCCCCTGTTCTGGCTTGAATATTGTGGCCACTAGGCAGCGTTGGCTCTAGAAGTTCATCGGGTATGCTGATGCCTAGACGAATATCAAAGACACCATTGCTACCCGTACCCTGGTTTTCAATGACCATGGCAACGGTTACTAGGTCATCACCGTCCAGGTCAAACACATTGCTTTCAATCGGTGCGGTGGAGATTATGCGTGAATTGATCTCACCAGTCCACGAGGGGACGGAACCAGGTGTGTTAAAAAAGACTGCGTCCGGAATACTCGGAACAATACGCCCTCGGCGATTATTTATCGCGACAATACCCAAACTGATTGCAAGCTGGGGATTGTCAAGAATATCAGGACCAATGTCGTTGGTTGCATGCTCGTTGGTGGCACTCTTAAAAGAAGAATTATTCTGAACTGTAGAAAGGGCTGCGGCTGCGAAGTGATCCGCAGAGGTATCTTGGCTTTCTAGCAAAAGGTTCTCTTTGCCACTGGACTCGGCAGCAGCCACAGAAGGAATCAAGCTAACTGGCCAAATCTCATTGATACTGTTCTGGAGAGTACTGTTCTGGAGAGTACTGTGCTGGAGAGTACTGTGCTGGAGAGTACTGATTTGAAGAGATGTATAAAGAAAGAACGTAAAGATGCAGTGGAATGAAGCCAGTAAAACGAGCTTTTTCATTTCGCAATTCCATACCCTTGACTTTGATGAATCGCTGCAAGTAACTACGATGCCATATGCTACTGAACCCTGAAACATCTGTGGATTCAAAACGGCTCTTGTATCAGCATATCCCAATGTCACTCTGATCAACTGCCGAATCTATGACATTGCAATCTACTGAGAATAGCTGGTAATCGTTTCTCAAATTGGGTTATGAAGCGGATCTCCTAGCTTACTATAGACGCAAGATAGTGACAAAATCTTTCGCTATTTTGATGGAGCAGGCGGCCACTGATGCTAGAGGGTACTCAATGGATGACATGAAAAGGCGGAAAAACTTGCGATGATATGTAGAACGATGAATCGACCGCTTCGTATTTTCATCTATACCCTAACGAGAGAGAAAGTGAAGAAGGAATACTACCATAAGGGGTTGTCATTGTGGAAATCTTAGGATGATACTCGCTAAATTTTTAGCGGTTATAGGAAAGAACGAACCAAGGAGTAGAACACCTTCTGGCGAAAATCTGACGGTTGATTCGCTGGAAGTTTTTTTAGGGGGTTGACTTACCTATGGTAATATGGTAAGCTCATAATTCAATATCAACAAACGGCATTGACGGGAATAGGTAGTCTGGTTCTCTGCTGTCCAGAGAGTAATGCATAGTGCTGAAAGCATTTCCGGTGGACCCAGATGATGACATCCTCGAGCCGATTCGTGAACAGTATAGCTCAGTAAAGAGCTTTTCTAATTAGCGATTTCCGGGTGTGCCCGTTATAGCATATCAATTGCTGGTTATTGTTTACATGACGATGCAATTGAATAAAGGTCACATCAGTTTGACCCTTCAAGGTTATTGACTGGTCTACTAGGGATTCTAACAGATTGTGATGAATGGTGGTGGCACCACGAGTAGCTTGTTAATTCGGCTCTCGTCCTCCTATAGGACGAGGGCTTTTTTTATTGGCTTAACAAAATCAGAAAGGAACAGTATGGACGAACCTAGTGATAATACGGATCTTCAGGACAATGATCTCACGGAAGACATCGGCCACGACAAGAGAACCTAACTCTGAGCCTGCCATGATGTTCTTCCTCAGGGTGGATACTGCTCATCTCACCCAATCGGCAGGCTCACTTTGCTCAACCGCAAATATTCTCTAATTTAAGGAAGAACATTATGAATCAGATCATCGAACAGTCTCATGCTATACAAGCAACATTGGTAACCAAAGAAGTGGTAACTGAGCATCGCTTAACTGATAACCCAATGCCACGAATTCGTTCGGTAGAAATTCAAAAACATGTGGGTAAGGAAGTGCGTTTCCAAGGATGGCTACAAACTTTGCGCCAACTAGGAGGAATCTCCTTCATCATTCTCAGGGATGGTTGGGGAACTGTACAGGCCGTCACTGAACAGGCGACTGATCTCACCGAGTTGATGAATGCTAAGGGTGAATCGGAAGTTCAGACTGAATCTGTTATCGAACTAACTGGCCTTGTTGTTGCTTCTGATCAAGCGCCTGGCGGATATGAGGTACATAACCCGAAGGTCAGCGTGATTGCCCCAGTAATCGAACCGCTTCCGGTGCTCATTAGCAAACGCGAGGTAAAGGCGGCGCTGCCAACGTTACTGGAACATGGCGTAACCGCCAATCGACACCCCAAACGAAGGGCCATATTCCGACTGGCTGCTACGGCTATGTCTGCCTTTCGTAGTTATTTAACAAGCCATCACTTTACCGAGATTCAGACACCTAAGCTTGTGGCATCTGCTACAGAGAGCGGTGCCAATGTCTTCCAGCTAGACTACTTTGGCCAACCTGCCTATCTGGCCCAGAGTCCACAGCTTTATAAACAGATCATGGTAGGTCTTTTTGAGCGAGTTTTTGAAGTGGGTCCAGTCTTCCGTGCTGAATCTCATGACACGGCGCGGCACGTCAACGAGTATGTAAGCTTGGATGTCGAGTTTGGGTTTATTGAAAATCATTTGACCGTGCTGAACCTCCTACGCGATCTGCTTGCTCATATGGTGCAAAGTATGGCAGAACAAAATGGTGGTGAGATGAACCTACTGGACATAGAATTGCCATCCATCCCTGCTGAAATTCCACAGATCCATTTTCGGGATGCCAAAGAGCTCATTCACCAACTCCATAGCCAAAGTGATGGCTATGTGGATGAACGCAACGAGCCAGATCTTTCTCCCCAAGAAGAACGCTGGTTGGGTCTCTGGGCCAAAGAGCAGGTCAACAGCGATTTTCTGGCTGTGTTGGGATACCCTATGGTGAAACGGCCATTTTACACCTATGCAGACCCATCCGATGCCACCTACTCATACTCTTTCGACCTTCTCTTCCGCGGAACCGAATTGGTGACAGGTGGGCAGCGGCTTCATCGTTATAGCGACTATCTAGAAGCTTTGGCTCGTGCCGGACTATCTACAGAGCCTTTCACTCATTACCTCAGCGCGTTTCGGTATGGGATGCCACCTCATGGCGGTTTTGCCATTGGCCTAGAACGGTTGCTCATGCAATTGAGTGGTATCTCTAATGTCCGGTTAGCCACTTTGTTTCCGCGGGATATGTCGCGGCTAGTGCCATAATTTCTGACGGAATGGGTGCCTCAATCACCGTTTCTGATCGAAATAGGTAGATAGATTCTTCCTTCTGCAACAGGGATCGGCTCATCTGTATCAAAGATATATTCGAGATTATTGGCAGTTAGCCATCCCTGTACCTCTCCAACCTGACCCAGTATTAGCGCAATCCCGGCCTGGACTTCGACAACGAAGAAGACGGCCCCTGCTGCACCAGCAGGTATGTCACCTATAAGCAAGGTGCAGATCGAATTAGCTACAATATCCTGGCAATCCCAGCCAGGTGAGCTTTGGGATAGTATAAATGTCGCCCCTTCCGGCACCATTGTGATGATCTCAACCCCTAGCGCATCGACTGTGCCGATGTTTTCATAAGCAAAGGTGTAACTGATTATTCGATTCCCACTTATGTCAATGGCCCCTGTGTTTGCAGTAATGCTAAATCGTAATTCCGCCGATGGATTTGCTCCGTTGTCCGGGGTGATAATCGGAGGTGCTGTTGGTGTTGGCTCTATTGTAGGATCCGCAGGGACTGTGGGCAGTTGCGTTGCCTCTTCGGTTGGCTGATCGGTTGGTTCGTCAGTTGGGCGATCAGTTGCACTCGGTTCGGGAGCCACTGATGTAGTGGGCTGAACCGTTGGTCTCGTCGGTTGGGTAGGCACCGTGGGTACTGTCGGGACAGTCGGTACTGTAGGCCTTGTTGGTTGGGTAGGCACCGTTGGCACGGTGGGAACCGTTGAGACTGTTGGGATCGTAGGGACCGTCGGAATTGTTGGAACTGTTGGAACTGTAGGCCTTGTTGGTCGGGTAGGCACCGTTGGAACGGTAGGAACAGTTGGAACAGTTGGAACAGTTGGAACAGTTGGAACAGTTGGAACAGTTGGAACAGTTGGAGTTTGCGCTTGCCCACGTATATTGCCATTAGCAAAGACATGCTGGGGGACGAGGCTATGCAACCCGAAAGCCAGAAAACAGAGCAACCCTATTGTTTTTAGCACGCGTTGAATCATCACTTCAATTTCCTTCTAACCTTACATTCAGTAGTTCGCAATGACAAAGAGAGATGCTTAGATGCCATCTCAAGCAACTATAGCGGCCGAGTACAGGCACATAGCACCCGCAGAATGACATTGTGCTCTATCGGCATTCAATTGAGTCGTTATTCAGATGCTAAATACTTCGATTTACTTAATCCGTGATCCCTTGGGACTCTTTGAGCCTTTTGGACAATGAAAATAAGAATAATAGGAAGAGCAGTGGAAAGAACAGTTTGGAGTGCAGATGGGGTGATGAGAAGAACCTTCTTGTTTCATCTAACTTGCCGTCCCACTTTACCACACTGTGGGTATTCGTACTGTGACAAAAAGCTTACAGTTTTGTAAGGAGGCGCTTTGATAGAGAGAGTTGAGGCAGTATCGATGGCGTGGTGACATCGCGTAGAGGTGCAGCAGGCACCTATCCATCCAGAGATAAACAGGTGCAGTAAATTGTAAAATCAGATTGAAAAATAATATTGAGTTACTTTCTGAGAAAACTTTGCGCCATAGCAGAAAATTCTGGTAAGTACTCAGCCATATCTTCTTCAGCGGCTAACCCTTTCATAACAATGTATGAATCCGTGTCAAAGAGAATAACCTGATAGATAAAGAGAGGCGTTCCAGACTCCATATCCTCGCCTCGAGCAACTGTCTCATATCCATCCAGACCATCGAGAGTGATCGGCTTGTGGCTATCTACAGATTGAATATAGGTTTCTTCAGTTCGAGTCAGGTGGCTGCGGGCAAACTCATCTTGATCGAGGATGAGGACATCTCCTAATGATGGAGCCGCAACGAAGAGCGGATCCCCGGGATCCTTGGCCGGGATGGCTCCCTCTATGCTAAAGGCAAGCATCTTCCCTACACCAGCAACAGGTTGTAGCCTACTAGATGGCGTAATCGTGAAATCAACTGTCTGTTCGGGAAGCGTCATAGACAGCTTAATGGACAATGCACTTTTAAGAGATGCACGTAACATCTCGGATAGCTCTGTCTCATACTCCTCAAGGAAGGTTGCCGTAATGAGCGTTGTTGACTCGGCATCCCCAAAAAGCAAGATCCATTTGAGGAAAACAGCGCCCGAAACATCTTGGGTCGCATTGACCAATAACGCAGGGAACTCATCAATCTCAGTTTCTTCCAAGCTGATTAAGTCCATCCCTTCAGAGGCTAATCCCTCCGAGTCAAATCCCTGGCTGATTTCGTCGTATGGTCCCGGAAGCCGAGTAATGAGAATCGAAGATAAGGTCTCTTCCTGGCCAAACCCACTGAATTCTGAGGCTTCTTCAAACCCTTCTGGTTGAGCCATTTTGATGCCGACATCAGGAAATTCGACGTAATCACCTAGGCGGCTTGACGTGGTTCCAGAATCATCCGTTGCAACAACCTCTGTATCAGCCTCACCTGCCTCTGTGCTAGAATCATCAGTATCCGTATCTTCTGCCTCAGTATCCTCCTCGTTTTGAGGAATTGACTCATCAATCAATATCTGAATCATCTCTGCATCGAAGATATCTTGCGGATCTTCACCTGCTTCTAACCGTTCGATCCAGGACTCACGCAGTTCTTGAGGGCCATATCCATCCAGGAAGTCGCGAAAATCTTCCAATGCACCGTCCACATCACCAACCAAGGCTCGGGCCACACCCCGGCTATCCTTGTAGTAGTAAATGTCCGCTTCATCAGCAAAGGCAACAGCAGATTCACATGCATCATAGACAACCTCTTCTGCATAGCCATATAAGCTACCATACCAACAGAGGGTATTCCAAGTCTCCGCAGAACGAATGTCTAGCTCACCAGCCATACGATAATCGTCCATCGCCTCGGCATAGCGCCCCATCATGCCATACGTGCGCCCACGCATATCGTAAGACCAAACATACTCGGGATCCAGGTCAATCGAGGATGAAAAATCGCTCAAGGCTTCTTCGTATCTACCCAACGAGAAGTACGCACTGCCGCGATTGCCAAAGGCCCATTTGTACCGATAGCCTGGTTCATCTAGTTCAATGGCCGTTGTAAAATCTTCAATGGCTTGATCATACTGGTCACTATCTAAATAAGCATAGCCTCGCCACTCATAGGCCCAAGCATAGGCCGGATCAAGAGACAGGGCCTCCGAGAGATCAGCAATCGCTTCATCATAACTAGCCAACTCATAGTAAGCAATCCCGCGGTTCGTGTAGGTTGTGCTGTACTCATATTCTGAGCTGTTTAGGTCAATCGCAGCAGAATAATCAGCAATAGCTATCGTATATTCCTCACTCAGCCTGTAAGCATCACCACGAATCTCATAGGCCCAGGTATCTTCCGGATTCAAATTGATGGCTTCGGTTAAGTCGTTTATGGCCTTGGCATACCCTCCTAACTGGTACTGCTCATACCCGCGGAGTCCATATGCCCTAGCATAATCATAGTCGAGTTCGTTTAAGTTGATGGCTGTGGTTAAGTCATCGATGGCCTTTTGGTGTTCCTCTAGATCACTATAAATTCTGCCCCGCAATTCATAGATCCGAGCCTGATCAGATGTCTGCTCAATTAAGGCTGACGCATCTGCCAAGGCTTCACTATAGTCACCAAGTGCTCGATAGAGAGTGGATCGGCCAAAATATGCCTCGACGTTTTCTGGATCTAATTCAATCACTTGTGAAAATCGTTCCAGTGCCGACGCTGTTTCGTCACGTTGAATGTAGCTCTGAGCAGCTTGGAGTAATGCATCAACTGTGGCGGCGATTGGATCTAGCTCAAGTGATGGATCGGCTACAAGCGCTGCCTCAAAAGTTGCTATTGCTCCCGCCACATCACCGTCTGCCGACATCTCTTTTGCTTCCTCCAGAAGGACTTGGGCATCTTCAGTGTCGGATTCAGTGTCGGATTCAGTGTCGGATTCTAAATCCGGTGGGTTCGCTGGAATTTGAGTTTCAGATGTTGCTGTTGCATCGGCCGTCTCTCCGGTACGGCTAGTTGTTCGAGCAGTGGAGCGACTTGTTGTTCTGCTTGTTGTTCGCCCTGTCGAGCGAGTTCGTGGCTCATCCGTCGGCTCGCTGGTGGGATCCAATGGTACTTCAATTGTGGGAACTTCGACTGTGGGAACTTCAACCGTTGGGACTTCTACTTCACTATCTTCGGTTTGGTTACTTGCTTCACTCCCTGTTTCGCCACTCGTTTCATCGTTGGCTTCATCATTCGCATCATCCCCAGTTTCATTACCCTCTGCCTCGACGCTGCCCGTAAAGCGAATTGTGCTCTCAACCGACATGGGAATTGCCAAACCTTCAGTTGCCAGATTACCTTCAAATGTCTGGGTGAGGTCTCCTTCAATCGTCCAGCCGCTTCCTTCATCCATGCGAACAATGCCGGATTGTTCTCCCTCTAGCTCATACTCTAACTCGATGCCAGCCATGTTGAGAGGAGGCGCATTCGGATTAGTCGAGATAGTTGTATTAATTTCAAGGACGGCAATTCCGTCGGCCCGTTCAATCAAGGTCCATGAATTGTCCAAGATCATAGGAAAGCCCAACGCAATCTCAAAGACGCGAGACCAAGAGTCACCCACTTGGACAGGTTCTTCAGGATAGATGTTTGTCATCTGCTCCATGGTGGATCTGATGGCTTCCTCACCAAATTGACTTTGGATGGACTCGATAATTGCATCGCCCTCTGGCCCTGATGGTAAATCCAACTGCTCAAACATACTGTCAAATATGGCATCGATCCCGCTTACATCAAGAACCTGACCACTGGGGGCCACCTCCATAGTGAAGCTTTGGCCAAGAAGCGCCGCATATCCGATAGCCAAAGGCGGAACCTCTGACGGTGGATCATCCGAGTCGTACTCCACTGCACCCAGAGGGTTCCCATCTTGAGAAAAGGCAACCCAGTCATAAGTAACCGTTATTGTAGCATTCCCATCCTCGTCAACTTGGTCGATATCGTAACGATATTCCATACCAAGAGACTGGTCAATCGTTGTGGCATTGCCCGGAAGATCTTGGACAATGATCTGATCGGTCAACATACGAATGCGATAAGTTGTTCCCTGTTGGAGCTTTAACTGGAGCAACAGCGCTTCAGATGATTCATCCATAGATGGATCGTCCGCAGTTAGGTCATCTTCAGCCTCTGGTATGTCAAGTGGGTCAGATTCTTCCAATACCTCAGTCTCTGTGAGCACGTCTGTACCGGAGACCGGAGATTCACTGGTCACTGGCGCATCACTGGTCTCCGGGCGAACCCTAGCCCCCCGTTTGAGAATATCTTTTTTGTTGTCCGCACTTTCATCATCTACACCATCTGTATCACCCTCCCCATCTCCTTCATTGATTGGTAGAGTGATCTCCATACTTTCCATGATTTGCTGAATAAAATTCTGTTCAAAGCGGCTCGTTGTCTGGCCGATAATGATGAGACCGTACGGACCGTCGAATGGACCACCCTCTGTGATTTGTAGGATCATGTCATCTTCAGCACACTCTTCCCAATAATTTGACAGAAATGGAAGGATTGCCTCAGTCCCATTGTCTATGATTTCGATCTCAAAAGATCTGTCGTCCCAGTATGTACACTCGTCCGATAAGCCATCATATCCACCATACCAACCAAGCAACTGATTCAATGATGCATCAGTCAACGGGGTTGTTGTGAGTCCTATAACGATACCGGAAGCACTACGCCCCTCATAAAATGACTCTAAATCGGTAGATGCTTCGATGAGGATGCCGATTGAGTCGCCCTCGTTGGACCATTCTTTGGCGCGCGTGTCCGCCCACTCTGCAGGTAGTTCAAGTTTGAGAACCTCGTCTTCATCCGCAAATGTTGTAAAACCGTATGACACGGCAGGCGTGGGCGATGAGCTACTTTGCTGATAAGCTTCCACAAATGCGTTGGCATCAATATCAAGCGACTCCATGATCGCTTCAAAGATGTCACCGCTATCTGAATCGACAATCTGAGCCACCACAAAAAGAAGATAGTCTCCCTCTTCAGGCATCCCCGCAACTACAGCAAACCGGCTTTCTGTATCGCCACACTCGGTCCAAAAGTCACCGTAGAGGCTAAGTGAAACCTCTTCTCCATTAACGAACAATGTCTGCTCACTTTGCTCCCGCACTTCATAGGAACAGCTTTCGCTGAAATCATAGAGATTGAGCAGCGATTGACCACCCGTGCGATCAACTAGGACAGTAGACAGACCCAAGAGCAAGCCGGGTATTTCCCAGGATTCATAAAATCCATCTAGGTCGGGGGAAACCTCGAGCAAGACGCCAACTGACTCATCATCGAGAATCCATTCACCATACTCAACATCAGCCCACTGTTCAGGCAAATCGAGCTTGAAGAAGCCATCCTCATCAGAATACTCGTTAAGCTGCTCAAGATCCCCTTGCAATGCTGAGTTTGCCAAGCCCGGCTGGGCACTCGCCATGGTAGCTACTAGCGTACAAAATAGAATCACAACAACAATCAGGAGGTTATTTCGAATGTACATAGGATTTTGCTCCATTATCAGAAGTTAGGCATGCAACAGGCTGCGCCACAATGAATGAATATCGAATAAAGATTGCAAAGATTTCACAGATTCTCGATCTTTCTACTCTACTCTACTCTACTCTACTCTTCTAATCTTTGTTTATTTATAGGGCAGATCGCAGTACAGTAGTCACGTCCTGTGCCACACAAGGGCGTGTTCCTTGAATGGTTACGCTCTACCGTTTATTGAAAATTCTTTCCGATTCTCTCCTTGCCAGAGATCCCCTTTTTTGGTTAAATGTCTATATGACGAAAATAACTCGATATCGCTTAACTCAGCGGCAGATCCACTTTCTTGAGCACCGGCTGGCCCGCCTGCGGAAAGCAAGTAGTCAATGGTCTTTAGCTCGGCTACTCCTCTTTCTAGCAACTTTGCTTGTCTCTGCTATTGCTCTCTTTGTCGCAGGCCCCTTGCTCTTTTGGCTTGCTCTACTATTGCTTGGTACCCTCTTCATCGCCGTAGTCGTTATCCATCAGCGTTTAGAAGGATGGCTTCTACGGTTTGATAGATTATACCAGATAAAAACCATGCAGTTGGCGAGACTAACCTTGGATTGGGACAATTTGCCAGAACCTTTGGAAGTGGCTGATTTCTCCCACCCCTTTGAAGGTGATTTAGATTTGGTCGGCTCCCGTTCGATTTTACGGCTTATTGATCTCTCTATTACGGAAAATGGTAGAGCCCGTTTACGCAATTGGTTAACGGAGAAGAAGCCCGAACGCGAGAAAATCGCCACCAGACAGATTTTGGTTCAGGAACTTGCCCCTAAGCACCTGTTGCGGATGCAGTTGTTGGTGAATGGGCAGTTGGCCGCTCAAGTAGCGGAACAGGATAAAAAGCAGAGTGCTCACGATGAAAAAAATGATTGGCGCTGGAATTCTATCGAGCTTGAGGAGTGGATGCAGCGACTCTCGACTCGTCCCATCTGGCGCTATTTCTTGTGGGCTGGCTGGATATTAGCCGCTCTAAATATCACATTGTTGTTAGCCGATCGTCTTTTTGGGGCGCCGGCTTTGTGGCCATACACAGGCGCTCTCTATCTCTTGGTTCTATTTGGTGCAGGATTCATCGGGCAAACTGACAGCGACAGCGACGGCAACAGGAGCCGAGACGTCTTTGCTGATGCCATGCGCCTGCGAGAACCCTTTGAACAACTTGTTGCTCTATTTGCCAAACTAGAGACCTATCGCTATCGCAACATGCCCGCTGTTGAATCTCTCTGCGCGCCGTTTTTGGATGTTGAGCATAGCCCTTCGCGCTACCTGAAACGCTTGGTGCGAATCATCAACGCAACTGGCATGAGGGGGAACCCTCTGATTTGGTTCTTGCTCAATCTGCTCATGCCTTGGGATATTCATTTTACTTGGCAACTCGACCGATGTAAAGCTGAGATTGGTGAGTATTTACCTCTGTGGCTGGATCGGTGGGCCGAGATGGAAGTACTCTGTTCGCTTGCGAATCTTGCCTACCTAAATCCTCACTATACCTTTCCAACCATTGTCGGCGATGTGGTAGACGATGCGGTAGACATCGAGAATAGCGGAAAAAGCGAGGCGGGGATAACCCCTTTCCTATTTCATGCAGAAGGCATTGGCCACCCACTTTTGCCGGAGCTAAAGCCCGTTGTCTCTCAAAATAATAAATGGGATGTCCAAACGGAACAGAAAGTAACCAATGACATTCTCTTTGAGCATTTGGGTGAAGCGCGACTCATCACTGGTTCTAATATGTCAGGCAAAAGCACCTTTTTGCGCACCCTTGGCGTCAATATGGCTTTGGCCTACGCTGGTGGCCCAGTCAATGCAGACCACTTGTCCCTGCAGCGCTTTCGTCTATTTAGCAGCATTCGAGTTACTGACTCTGTAACGGACGGCATATCATATTTTTACGCTGAAGTAAGACGCCTGCGACGGCTGCTTGATGTGTTGACTGATGAGGAGGATCTCCCCGTCTTTTTTCTCATTGACGAAATCTACCGTGGCACCAACAACCGGGAACGGTTGGTTGGTAGTCGGGCCTATATCACTGCTCTGGCAGGAATGAAGGGGATCGGCCTCATCTCTACCCATGATCTCGAGCTGGTTACCTTGGCTGACGAGGTCCACCAGATTCAGAATTATCACTTCCGGGATGATGTTGTTGACGACCGGATGATCTTCGACTATTGTCTGCGTCCAGGACCCTGCCCCACGACGAATGCACTTAAGATTATGGCACTAGAAGGGCTGCCGAATGGTGAATAATTACGGGAACGGCACAAACCCCAAAAGCGTATCGGGAAACTTATCCGTAACGAGCAGAAAACCGCGATCGTCCAGTCGGACAATGCCTTCCCAGTTTCTGGAGATCTCTGCCCCGATTAGTCTGCTCAACTGCTGTAACTCTGCGCCAAATAGAGTCAACTGGATCGGGGGCCGCTCAGTCAATACAATTCGTTCATCAGTAATCTGAAATTCAACCAATCGCTCAACTGTCTCTAGCTTTGCATGAGAAGGGCCTTCGCCGTAGCGGGTTGCAAGTGGTTCTGCATCTGGCACCAGCAGTTTATCCATGTCCCGAGGAAAATAATAGTTAATGGCCCAGAAGCGCCCATCGCTGTCCACGCTGGTTGCATCGGTGATACGATATTCAATGTTTGGGAAAGGAATCGTTCCCATGGGATCTAGTCCCAGATCGAACAGGTGGGCAACTGGATTCGGATTGATGTTGACGCCGTTGGCTTCATACAAAGTGACTAATTGTCCTTGGCTAGCTAGTAGGCTTTCATCGCTCTGATTGCTGAGGTCGGCCTGGGCAAGAATTTCTACGTATGATTCATAGTCGATTCGGATTTCACTCAGATCTGGCTCGACGGAACCCGATACTAGGTACGAGGCCATTTCGTCCTTGCGCTGACCCGCTTCGACTGTTAGGTAGATCTGATCGCCCACGAATGTTACAGCCTCAAAGCCCTGATAAAAGCGAGGAATACGAAGACGCAGCAGTCCACTATTAAAGGGAACAGGGATTGCATTCAGTGGATCAGAGCGTTTTCCATCCAGCGTATCCAAAATTTGCTGGCGCTCAAAAGCAAATAGCTGATTGTCAAATCGTTCCGGGTATTGGGGGACCAGAATGAGATGGTCACCATACCAAGACATGGCAGAGATTTCGAGTTCGGAGCCGCTTGCTTCTTCAGGCAGCGGAAGAAGCGTCACCAACTGTTCTGCGAGCGGATTGGCGGCATTTTCTTCCTGATAAGGCGTATGCGTATCATCACCTCCTGAGCTGTCGCTTTGTGAATTCGTAGCTGTGTCTACTTCCGTAATTGCACTCCCATTTCCTACTGTGCTTTCTACAGTTGTAGGGAGGAGCGTAATTTCAATACACCCCGTCGTTGGTAGCGGGATGATGAACGCCAAAATGAGAAGCACAAAACGCCACTCCCTTACCCATGTCATCGTAACTTGTCTTTGCCTATCAATCATATTATCAAACCTCTAGTTTCGGTATCTTATCGCTATTCTGCGGTCGTTTTCAAAATAGGAGTGGCTCTTTAGGATTTCATGAGGTTGACAACTTTGTGGAACAAGGATTTTCAAGAATACGAAGAGTTTTCTCTTCTAATCTTAATAATCTGGCTAATCCCTGTTCATTTTTTCTGCCAACCATATGAGATCCGTTTGAACCATAGTAGTTTTCCTTAGCCTCTACCCGGGAGACCCAAACTCTGGCTTTGAAACTGAGCTGAGCATAGATGCGCCGCACCCATAACGAAGACTCACTTAAGTCGTAAGGCGCGCCATTCGTGCAGCCCTACAGGGATCTGACCTGAAAAATTGGACACGGACCAGATGGAGTAGCAGGACTTTTCATCCGTGGTGGTGCAGCTTGAACCATGAAAAACTACCTATAATGGCTATCTGCTGAATTTCTGTTAGTCTATCACGATCTCCTTGTTTTACCGATCACAATATCATTACAAATGTCATTACAGATAGGGCACAACTCAAAATCGATTTTTTGAACGTTGTACCGTAGAATCACTCTTTGCACCAAATATGTATGACATTTTTGTAAGAAATATGTAAGTAATATATGGTAAATTAAGAGTATACTAAGAGTAGCTATTAAGTACGTATAGAGATGTTAATCGAGTACGTGGCAACGTCATGGCTTCGGCTTTGCTCAGCATCTATCCTGAGTACTAGAAGGGGCACCTCTGCGAGGAGAGGAATCTCTCATTGACGTTGTGATTTATTTGTACTGCGAACGGATTAAAACTGACATTTAACCTGATAAAAATGTCCAGTTTTGGCCCATGCAGAGTATAATAGATTTGTAATTACCCACCAGAGAAGAAAATTTTGGCAGATTTTTAGACTCCGAGTAAAGTCTTGTACAGGTTGCAAATTCGTTCCATAACCTTGATTCCCCTTCCTTTCCTGGCAGGCTTTTGACTATAATTCTCCTAAACTCTAAAACGATAGAAATTCTGTCGAGATCCTAGTGAATGCTTGTTACTAATGGTTGTCCGCGGCAAGTGGAACTACCATATTCTGGTCTAAAGTAGATGCAATAGCCAGCCGAGAGTAAGTCTGCTTGCTATGTAGTTGGGAGGACAATTCATTTGTATAGAATTAATTTTCTTTATAGTTCCAGGAAAACTATCAGAAAAATTTTGCATAATGTTCTGAGTGTTGTAGTCGCTGCAACGCTCAGTTTACCATTGCTTAGGCCAGTGATGGGCGCAAGTGAGTTCCTTGTATCCGCCTCCTCACACTCTGCCGTTGAAGCAAATAACTGGTCGGACAGAGTACCCCAATTGCAGGTAATTGTTCAGGCAATAGAATCAACATCAATTCTAACCGATACAGTCACTAGTTACGGTGGGCATGTTATTGGTTCTTTGACGTTGATTGATGCTGTTGTTGCAACTATTCCTGCTCCTCAGGTTCATGCTTTAGAGGCGGATGAAAACATCCGCTCTGTGACGATAGATGCTCCAGTCCATAATCGAGAAAACTTCATTACGGAACCGGTGCATAATGCAACTCTGGCTTCCGACGATGCCCAACTGACTCAAGATCCAACAACCTACTCAATTTTCTTGCCTACAATTTCGACGACCGATGAAGCGGGCATACCCCAGTCTAGCGTTGTCGACAATCCCCGATCCGATGGCTCTTCGGTTGTCGCCGCTATCATTACGCCTGTACCACTAGATGAGAACGATACTCAACTCCAAGCAGCCGCTATTGCTGTTGAGAATGCTGCCCCTGTAGTGACAATTTATGAAGAACAATTGCGTGATACGTGGGAGGTTGTACCATGGACCCAAGTAGACATGGCGTCAACCGCAGTCACGTCGTCCAATGAAACAGGCTCGGCAGAAGATCATGTCATTGCGGTTGATTTTACACAGGGATGGGATGGCCTTTACTTAGCAAGCAACACGCCTCTGACTGTTGATGACTATCGTATGCTCACCTTTTGGCTACACGGCGGCAGCGGTGGAAATCAGCAAATCTGGCTTAAAGCGAGTGGCTCTAATGAACAGGCTTGGGTATCTTCAGATGTTGTCATTGTTGCTGAGGCAGGTCAATGGACCTACTATGAGATCCCTTTGAGCAATTTGACCACTGAGGACAAAATTGACGGATTGCTCTGGCAGAATATGCAGAAGACAAGTCAAGAGACCTTCTATCTGGACAACATTCGACTGTTGAAGCAAACAGACTTTAACCAAGTAGAGAGCGCGTCAGCAACACCGAATGGCTTAATCTACCAGTACTATCGTGGCAAATGGGACAACCTACCTGATTTTGATGTCCGTACACCAAGATATCATGGAACCGTCGCAAACTTTTCAAATGATATGCGAGATCGCAATCGCAAATATGGTATTGAGTTCCAAGGGTTTATGCATATTGCAACGGGTGGAGACTATCGTTTCTATACCAAATCGGATGACGGCAGTAAGCTATACATTAATGGTTCGCTTGTTGTTGATAACGATGGTTTACATGGGTGGCAAGAGCGTGGTGGCTGGGTTAACCTAAAGAGCGGCTATCATAAAATTGAGGTTGACTTTTTCCAAAAATTGGGCGAACAGGGGTTGGAAGTTGGTTACGAAGGAGCGGGAATACAAAAGCAAGTAATCCCATCAAGTATACTCTTCCAGGCGGTGCCCGAATCACCTGATGGTGCTGATAGTGACGATAATGACAGTGACGATGACGATGACAGTGACGATGGGACCGACACTTCTACTACGATTGACCCGATCGGGTATAATCGCAACCTGAATATTGATGACATCCACAATGCTGGTATAGATGGCAGAGATATCAAGATTGCATATATAGATACAGGTGTCAATCCAGAAATCGTTTCATGGCATTATGGGTTTGTCCCAAGTAATTTTGATCCAAGCGATCCCAATGGACATGGAACATTTATGGCAGGAATTGTCCATAATCGGGATAAACATAATAATAAGTTCATTGGAATCGCACCCGAAGCCCAGATGTGGAGTTGGGCCGTTTTGGATGACAAAGGGAAAGGGAAATTCTCTGACATCATTAAAAGCCTAGAGATGGCTAGGATTAGAAATGTAGATATCATTAATCTATCTTTGCAAGGGCCAGTTGTAGGTCCTTACTGGGAGAACCCGCTAAATCAGGCGGTGGAAGCAATCTGGTACTCAGGGATTGTTGTAATTGCGGCAGCAGGCAATACAGGGCCAGACGCCGGTTCGATTACGACCCCCGGAAACGATCCAATGATCATCACCGTTGGTGCATACACAGATAACTATACGCCTGATGATCCGTTTGATGACTTTATTCCCCCTTTTAGTGCTGCTGGCCCAACTGAAACAGGATTTGTCAAGCCCGATTTTGTGGCACCAGGCGCTCATCTGCTTGCAAAACTGCATACGAAGAGCAAACTATTTAAATCACTGCTACGATCTAAAGGCGGTCAGTCGATTGGTGCAGGCACATCCGCAGCTACCGCTTATACGTCGGGGGTTGTCGCATTGATGTTGCATCAAAATCGCAATTTGACGCCCAATGAGGTAAAATATCGACTTATTGCTTCAGCTGAGCCGCTAATTAATACAACATCTGGTAGTAAGAGAAGCTTTAGCCTTTTTCAACAGGGGGCAGGGCGCATTAATCCATACAGTGCTGTGTTTGGCAATTTGAATGGGACGGCCAATCAGGGCATGGCACCCAGAAATGCTTATATCGGCCCCGCAATTTATGATTATTCCCGCGGAGGCTACTCTCTGTTAGATGTAAATGGAAGCCGGTTACCACAAAATTCGGATTACTTTTGGAATGGTGGATGGGCTTATTCCGGTGGATGGGCTTATTCTGGCGGATGGGCTTACTCCGGTGGATGGGCTTACTCCGGTGGATGGGCTTACTCTGGCACATTTCATGAATCTGCAGACTTTGTAAGCCAGTTTTGGAAAACGAGCAAGTACTGGACAGGAGATCATTATTGGTCCGGCAATGACTACTGGACAGGCATTGTCTCAGATGAGCATTAAGCATCTTATTTGTTATGCTGCTCATGAATAGCGGCACGGCATGCTGTAACCAAATGAAATGACAGATTATGCCCTACTGATGCCCAGCTCTGACAGAGGTGGATATGGATAATCTGAGTGCCTCCATGTATCCAAATATATCTTTGCAAACCTGGTATCTGGCTGAGACCAGGTTTGTGTATGCTTACATACTACCCCTCCGAAATGCCAATAGAACCAAGCCTACCTGTCGAAACTATCTCATCGCCTGATCCTATCGATATCCAAAAGATCGAAGAGTTAAACGCGCGTGCTTGGAAACAGCGTTATGATGATTTAGGGTTGTCAAAATCGCTGGCTGAAGAAGCTCTCTCGATGTCTGATAGCAGTGGTGATGTGCGGGGGCAAGCGCTAGCGTTGAGAACCCTCTGCTATTGCTATGCAGCCACTAATGAATATAATCATGCACTTCCATATGGTTTGCAATGTATCGAACTGCTAGAGCACTTCAACGATGTCGAGAATCTAGCTCACATTACCCGAACCGTTAGCCAGATTCACTGGGATCTTGGCGATTATTCTGCCGGTTTAGAGTACAACATGCGTTCTCTGGCATTCTCTCAGCAGCTAGGTGATCAGCGTCTCGAAGCCCATACCTACAACAATACAGCGATGAACTATGCGCGGTTGGGCGACTTCGAAAAGGTAGGAGAGATGCTAGAACATGCATTAGGCATTTTCCTGCAGCTAGATGATGAACGAGGTATTTTACTAACACGTAACAATATGGCCATGCTCTTTGTGACGGAAGAGTCCTACGAAGATGCACTAAAAGAAGCAAAGATGGCTTGGGATATTGCGCAGAAGTCGAACATGTTCGACATGCAAGCGACAATTCTCGACACGCTCGGGCAGGTATACACTAAACTCTGTCAGTATGATGATGCACTTATCCATCTAAACCATTCTCGTAAAATAGCCTTAGAAAATGGTTTTCAGAGGGCTGTAGCCTACGCTGACCTAAATATTGCTCGCATCTACCTTTTGTTGGAGAAGACCGATATAGCTGTTGATTCGGCAAAACAAGCTTTAGCGCTTGCAGAAACGCTCGAAAGCCAGCAGATTCTATTTGAATGTCATGAACTTCTGGCTGAAGCATATGATGTGAAGGAAGAGTACAAAGAAGCTCTATTTCATCATCGGGCCTTTCATCGTAGCCATAGCATTGTATTTGCCGCTGATCGAGACCGTCACTTTGCTAATCTGGAGGTGCGTTTTCGAACGGAATCAGCACAAAAGGAGGCACAGATCTTTCGCCAGAAAAATCAGGAGCTAGAGCGAGAGATAATTGAGCGCAATAAGGTCGAAGCGGAGCTGCTGCAAGCGAAAGAGAAGGCAGAGGTTGCTAATCAGGCAAAGAGCCGTTTTATTGCCAACATGAGCCATGAGCTGCGTACTCCTTTAAACGGAATATTAGGATTTGCACAATTACTGTCGGATAATCCAGATGTGGATGATGAACAGCTTGAAGGCTTATATACTATTCACCAAAGCGGTACACATCTTTTAACGCTCATCAATGATGTATTGGATATTTCTAAGATAGAGGCCAAAAATGTTGTATTAGAATATGATACTGTACTCATTAAGCCATTCCTCGATGGCATAATTGCCATGATGCGTATGCATGCTGAGAACAATAATCTTCAGCTAAAAACCGAGATCGATCCAACACTCCCTAACGCCTTTTTGATTGATGAGAAGCGGCTACGCCAAGTGCTTATTAACTTGTTAGGCAATGCAATTAAGTTCACCACAGAGGGGCATGTTTCTTTCCGAATGACTATGTTGCCAAAAAATGAAGAGTCACAAACGGATACGGACGGCAATGCCTATCCGATTCGATGTGAAGTCTCCGATACTGGCATCGGTATGAGCAAGGAAGATCTGAACGCGATTTTCCAACCCTTTGAGCAAGTGGGGGACGCTGACGTACGACCGGGTGGGACTGGACTTGGGCTAGCGATTAGCCAAGAATTGGTTCAGGCAATGGGTGGTGAAATAGACGTAGAGAGTCAACTGGGTAAAGGCAGTCGCTTCTGGTTTGATATTACTTTAACTGAGCGGTTTGTCAACGAACCGACGGTACCAGAAAAACGCAAAATAGTCGGATATCGGGGTAAGCGAATACGTTTGTTAATTGTTGATGACGATCTGATCAACCGCCGCATCTTAGAACAAATTCTTAAGCGGATTGGCGTGGAGACAGCCCAAGTGGCTACTGGATTGGAAGCGATTCAGATTGCCAAGGAGTGGAAACCCAGCGGTATTTTGATGGATTTGCATATGCCGAAGATGCAAGGGAACGAGGCTGCAGCAATCATTCGCAAGAAGCAGCCGGAAATTGTGCAGCTTGTGTACTCTGCCAATATCAATAAAGCTCGGTACGATCCGGAAATAGCTGAGATATTTGATGGCTTTGTTTCCAAGCCAATAAACCACCATGAGTTACTTGACACGTTAGGTAAAGCTTTTTCTATCGAATGGGAGTATGGTTCTATCGACAGATGAACATGTCCCTCACTCTGCTCAATCTTCTGCAGACCACCGTGCATAGACGCCACTGGGTAACGCTCGTCCACACTTGTCCACTATAATCATTTCTCCTACCTCTAACATCCCCTCTTCTTTAGGTATAGCTGGAGTCAATTGATTCTTCATGGATGTGGGCGTAAATCCAGGCGTGTGACAACTATATAAGACAAATAAGGCGTCTTTGGCCAGTAACTCCTGGCAGCAATTCATCAGTACTTCCAGATCCTTTTCGATCTTAAATACTTCACCCTTGGGGCCACGACCAAAAGAGGGCGGGTCAAAAATGATCCCCTGGTAGCGGTTGTTGCGTCGGATCTCTCGCTTAGCAAACTTGATGGCATCATCAACCAACCAGCGAATCGGCCGCTCTTCCAAGTGACAGAGGCGCGCATTCTTTTTGGCCCAATCCACAATGCTTTTGGATGCATCCACATGAACGACATGAGCACCAGCCTGACTCGCGGCCAATGAACTCCCACCTGTATAAGCAAAAAGATTGAGAACATGTAGATTTCTATCGTTGGTTCGCTTCATTCGATCACGAATCTTAGTGCGTAGCCAATCCCAGTTCTCCATCTGTTCGGCAAAAAGACCCATATGGCCGAAGTTGGTGAGCTGAATCTGGAAGAAAAGGTTGTTGTAGAGCACTTCAAAATCGCGCGCAACTTTGTTATGCCACGTCCATTCACCGTTCCCCGTGCTATCCCGCTGAAACTGAGCATCGGCTCGCTTCCACTCACCTTTGGCGAGCTGAGGCGTCCAGATTGCTTGGGGAGAAGGCCGAATGATTCGGTAGGGGCCAACCTGTTCTAATTTTTGCATATTGCCAGAATCGAGCAATGCATACTCGCCAATCTGCTCAGACTTTTTTCTCATAATAATCGCGTTACATATTCGTTGGTTGTGCGTCTTCAATTACTATAGACGGCCAGAAAAAGCTTGTACCTGTGAAGACGGGTTTGTCCTCGCTTTTCGGAATTATCCAGCGTAGATTAGACAATAGCCGGGACAAGACTTTTCTAGCGAAGTATAAGTGGATAAATATAGTCAGAAAGCGAGTGTAGCACAGCGCAGCCTTCGGCTGCAAGTGAACCATATCCCCATTTTATTCGTTATGATAGTGAGGCTCTGCCAGCCCTACAACCATCCCTACATCAATCCTCGTCAGGTAAGCCTCAATCGAGCTGAGAGGAGATCCAATAGATTATGGGATGGGCAGTTGCATTAATCGGCGTTGTACTGCTTATGGTCAGCCCTATTTTGGGCATTGGCATCTTTCTTGTGGGCGTTCTAATCGCGATTAACGTGGAAAGTGGCAATAAAGCACCATCGGAGTTTTCTGCAGCCTCGATTCTCCTCGCACTTCTAATCGGTGTTGTGGTACTGCTCTTTTGTATGGCTATGACGGCCGGTCTATTGGGGGGGCTACTCTAACCCAACTGGATTGACTGTCCCTGTCGAGCTGACTCATAGGCCGCTAGTGCAACCTCTAATGCCTTTTGACCATCGTATCCTGTAATAGACGGAGCGCGATCCTGCCGAATCATCTCGACGAAGTCCTGAACCAATCCTAGATCCATGTTACTACCCCAATTCTGCCAACGGCTCTTACCGGCCTGCTCACTGGCTACGGTTAGATGCTGATCAAATGCATCGACCTGAATGGCCCCTTTTTCCCCGACGACCTCAATCTTTACGTCGCCCCAGGTCAGGTAACTGGGCGAACGAGACCAACTTGTATCCAGCGTACCATAGATGCCATTGGCCAGTTGGAAAGAGAGCAGCCCTGCATCGTCTATGCCTAACTCTGGGTGCAGTAGACTTTCCCCAATCTCTGCATAAACCTGGGTGACCTCTGAACCCCAGAACCATCGGAGTAGATCGATCACGTGAACCGTATGGTCGATGACTGCACCTCCTCCAGATAACTCTTCTTGGACAAACCAGTTGCCCGGCATAGAACCATGATTGGTGCATTTGGCACCATACACTTGCCCAAGCTTCTCATCATCCAATAGAGCCTTTAGCCGTTGGATGGTTGGTGCAAAGCGAACGGGAAAGGCAATTTGCAGCTTGGTACTAGTGGCTGCACACTTGTCAATCATTGCCTGACCATCCTCTAGCGTTGTAGCGATAGGCTTCTCACAAAGAATCGCTCCCGTCTGCCCCGCGGCGGCTTCGACATGGGCGCGATGGTTGGCATTCTCTGAACAGATCATGACGCCGTCTAGTCCAATCGCTAGCAATTCATCCAGTGAGCTAAAGTACGGAACAGAGTGCTGGTGGGCCGCTGCTTGACCGCGCTCGTTGTCATCATCATAAATACCAACTAATGTTGCTTCTGCTATTTGCTGCAAACACTTCGTGTAGCCATGGGCGTGGCCATGGGCAAAGCTGATAATGCCGAAGGTGAGTGGCTGGCTCATTGTAGATGCTCTCCAAAGTTTTCTTCAAATGATGCGATATCAACTGGTTGACCAATGCGTACCGATTCTATGGCTGCAAGAGAGACCTTAACGGCCATATAGGCATCATGAGGGGTAACCAGAAGAGGCGTGCCATTTTCCACATGATCCAAAAAGTGGGCCAGTTCCTTGAGGTAGGGATCGTCATCTAATGAAGTAGGGCTTTCACCATTTCGGGGAACAGGTGCTTTAGGATCATCTTCTAAACGGAAGGCGCTGACAATGGCCTGTCGATCGGCCGAATCCCACTCGATGAGTCCCTCATCCCCAGCAATCTCTAGCCGGGTCCGAAACTGACCAGGAGGATGTGCCCAACTGCATTCAATATGACCAATAGCCCCAGATTCAAAGCGCAATACCATCAAAGCATGATCGCGATCATCGATACCGGCATGAGAGAGGCCTCGGGCAAAGACTCGCTCTACCTCACCACAGCACCAGCGATGGAAGTCAATATCGTGAATCCCAACATCCATGATCACGCCACCACTCTTCCTGAAATCTCCATAGTACGTATTGCCATTTCCGCCAGGAAAGGAGCCGTTTCGTACAGTTCGGATAACGCCAGGGTTGCCAATGGCACCACTATCGATGGACGCTTTGGCCCCGGCAAATTGAGGAAAGAAGCGCACCACATGGGCAATAAATAAAGGGACGCCGGCTTTTTCACACGCGTCGATCATGGTTGTGCATTCATTGAGATGACGAGCAAGGGGCTTTTCACATGTAACGGCTTTACCTGCTTCTGCCGCAGCGACCACACATTCGGTGTGGGCTGTTCCAGGGGTGCAGACATCAACCAAATCCACCTGATCCAAGAACTCGTCCAGCGTCGGGAAGGCCGTCCCGCCATACTGTTCAGCAAACCCCTGCGCGGCAGCCTGATTGAGATCAAAATACCCCACCATCTCCACGGGTAGCCTCTGCCAACATCGGGCATGCCAGCGGGCAATAGAACCGGTGCCTAGAATACCAATCCGTTTCATGTTACTCACCAATATCCTCATTCCAGAGTTCTGGCTTGGTAGCGATGAACTCTTCCATCAGCTGAATGCAGTCGGATAAGTTGAGGATTTCTACCTCTACACCTCGCGACCGCACATACTCTTCCGGTCCTTGGAATGTCTTATTTTCACCAATCACAACCTTGGGAATCTTGTAAAGTAGCGCGGTTCCACTACACATGTCACAAGGGGACAGGGTCGAGTAGAGCACGGCGCTCTGGTATTCCTTAGCCGTCAGACGGCCAGCATTTTCCAGGCAATCCATCTCGGCGTGTAGAATTGCACTGCCCTTCTGCACTCTCTGGTTGTGGCCACGCCCAACGATCTTACCATCTATCACCAAGACGGAACCGATGGGAATACCTCCTGCTTCTAAGCCCTTACGCGCCTCTTCGATGGCGGCTTGCATAAATTTGTCCATACGTTTGTCCTTCAATTATCTCTTACGTCCCTGTACCATCAAGTATGGACAGGGAGCGCCACCTGTGTAGCCAACCACTTCTTCGGTTGAAATAAGATCTAAACCTGCAGTAGTAATCATCCGACTGATTTCCGCTTCAGAATAGGCATGGTGAATCACAGTTCCACTTCTCATCATTCGAGGTGCATCAGCACGCCCTTCAACATATAGCTGAAGGCTCAACATCCATTCTCCATTTTTTCTCAATACCCGATGCATTTCACCTAGAAAAGCCTGGGGTGACGTAAGAAACTCCAGGCAGCCAAATGCAATGACCAAATCAAACTTATCTGGCGGTAAAAAGCTTAGGGGATGACTCAGATCATGGGTGAATAGCTCTTTATATAGATCTGTTTGACTGGCTGCATTCACCATCTTGGGTGAAATATCAATCCCTACCGCAGTGGCTTCAGGGTAGTTCTTCAACATTGCTTTGGCGTTGATTCCGTTGGCGCATCCGCAGTCGAGAAAATGTAGGTCCGGTGGTAGGGATATGGTTTTCAGCTGTCTACTGAACCAATTGGGTCCAATATAGTTCGTGGATTCCACCAATTCATCATAACGTTCAGCCGCACCATCATAGAGAGCAATGACATCTTGGCTAGTTAGCGCTGTGCGATTTAATTCAGTGACTTGAATGGCCAACTGCTCTGGCCACTCCCATTTATGCTGCTTCACAATTGCTCCACAGACTTCTCGACCCAACTGGGCCGCTTCGATTAGTACCCGGCGCAGTTCATCTTCATTTGGACCTGTCACACAGCGGTTGAGTCGATGCAACTGCTCTGGCGTGATCACCTTGGCTATACCAACCGTCGGGTCCGAACCGCGAAACCGCTCAAGCGCATGATGCTGAATCCTGAGCAGAGCGCATAGATTGACAATCACAATTTCGCTAAATTGCCACGCTGCACCCCACAGCTCACCCCGTCGAATCCGTGCTTCGATGCGCAACATGTAGTACCAGAAGTCACCACAGACCCGCTCGAAGGTTTGCTGAAGATCCTGCGGACCAAGATCCTGCCCGACAATCTGGCTGACAATTTGAGTTAGTCGACCACCTGTATTGTCGTAAAGCACCATAGCCTCTACGCTGATCGGCGAGTTAGGCCAATCCAGGAGCATATCTAACTTCGATTCTGGATGAAAAGCAAAATCTGCCCGCAGTGGAATTGGTTCTGCTTCATAGACCACCCACGGATGGTCAAACTTTGTCATATACATAAGAAGTGGCGTGCCAAACTGGCTGGCCCAAGATTTCCAGTGACGATTGATCTCATCTAGCGATTCATCTCGCACAAAGAAAGCTAGATCTATATCGGACCATTCATCATCCCGTCCTTCACTAGCCGAACCGTAATCGACACAGCCAACGAAGCGGGGGTCGGCAACGATGGTATTGAGGACATTGGCGCGAATTTTCTGGCGGAGCTTGTAGGTATGCATGTTGCTGAAAAAGAGGATATCCCCATATTCACGGGAACAAGCTATGTTTGACTATCCGGAGCACCGAATTTAAGCAGGCAACCCCAAAAAATCAAATTGATTAGCCAGATTGTTAAACTGCTGCTGATCACTGAAATAAATACCATCTTCTTGAAGCCGTTTGGTGGCCTCTTCGGTAAAGCCCGATTTACTGAAGTACCAACGGATGACAGTAGCATATCCCTTTTCAGATTTGACCGCCATAGTATGTTTGAGGAATTTCTCGATCTCAGCTAGCCCCATTTTCTTGTTACGATAGCGCACTGACACCAGCCAAGCACCAATGCTTTTAGGGGCTGATGAATTTGTATCTGATGGGGAATTATCGGGTAGACGAAATTCCCCAATCACATCAATTTCGTTGTATTCGCCCTTTTTGATGACACCTTCCCTCCGTTCGATTTTCTCTATCTTGGGCAGTGTAATCAACCCTGGTATCCCAAACCATTCCTGCCCATCGAGCTCGCTCCCGTCGAAGTTTCGCATCACACCAGCTACAATCACCTCAGCAAGATGACCAACCTGATGATTAGCTATGCCTCGAATTCGATTGACTTCGCTGATAAGATTCTGAACGGCCTCCTCAGGTGATAATTGCTCCACCTCACGGTGATGTTGAAATTCAATGTAGCGATGGAGCATGGGGTCTTTGGGATCTTCATAGCTCAACCAGCCCGTGGAGTGAATGATGTCGGCTTCGTGCAATTTCTCCAGCGATTCCCGAACCTTTTTCTCATCCAAATTTAGTTCGGCGGCAATCGCATCCGCAAAGATACGTTGCCCAGGATGTTTGATGATCCAGAGTAGCGTCTTGCGGGTAATCTGATCGCCATTGATTTGATTGATGTATTTACCGTACTCACTGTGATAGTGATACCATAATCCACCACGCCTCTCTGTTAGCTCAAAGAGCAGAATCTCGTCTAAGGCATCCAAGTCAGGCAATCGATTTATTGCTGGAGATGCACTCTTCATAAGGCGCTCGATTGGATAGGGATAACCCTGAGTTAATTCCCAAATCGCTTTTGCCAGTTCTGGGGTGACTTTGATGTTATGAATTTGTCCAAGACGGAAGACTAAGTCCACCGCATGTTCTTCCAACAGTGGTTCAACATACCATAGTGAAAAACGCCCAGACAATAGCCCACTTAATGCGTCGTCTACCATCATGGAGACAGATGACCCCGAAACCACAATGGGTGCCCATCTAGTTTCCGACGCCTGCTGAAACGAATCGGTCAAGTCGCGCATTCTTTGGCTATCTGGATTGTAAACGTCAGTTAGGACCTGAAATTCGTCGATAAAGATGGCCATGGGCATGTCATTGGTCCATGCATAGCCCTTGGGGAAGTTGATCGCCCACTGCATCACATTATGAGCTGTTACGGTTTTTTCGCCTTGATAGATCCGAAACCACTCCAACGCCAGTTCATCTGATAGCTCATGAGCCAATAGATAGAGTTCTTGATATTTTGTCCGGAAATGATGCAAGTCTGGGCGTCGGTGACGAAAGGCCAAATAGCTACGCATTACGCCCATAAAATATTCTTCGGCAAACTCATACGCACCGAGTGGTTTAGAGCGATTCAAATATTCGGCAAAAGTGACGTAGATAGGCATGACGCGGCGCTGCTCATGAAAGAGCCGATTAAAGACTTTGTGGATAATCGTCGTCTTGCCTGTACGCCTTAAACCAATTAAGGCATAACTACCTCTAGGACGGTCCGGAATGTCAGTAGCCCACTTCCAGAAAAGTTCAAGCGCTTCCTTCCGGTTGACGAACCATTCGCCAGCTGGTTCTTCCAGTGGTCCTTGTTGTTTGTTCATCGGGGTTATTCCTCTACGGGATATTGTCGAATCCCTTGAAATGTCAATCGGGATGGCTCATTATCGGCAGATCGCAATATAGATGGCCAGAAAAGTTCTGTCCGCCCTTTTTGAAATTGCCCAGAGTAGATTCGAAGCAGTCGGGACAAAACTTTTCTGGCGAAGTATATCATTCTGACGGAACCGAAGAATTTCTCGTTACATTACGATTTACTGACTTGTCGGCGAGAAAGTTAATTGCACAGATTGGTTTGCATATTACCATGAGTCACCTGCCCGTGCAACGGTGCCAACTTACTCCCGCCGATATGCCTTCAAATACGCACCCGGATAGGCCGCATTCCGACCTGCTATGGCCAGCGCAGCGATCGTCACAAGGTAGGGCAGAGCCAAAAACGCCTCAAAGGGTAGCTCAAACCCCACCGTTTGCAAGCGTAACTGGAGGGCAAAGACGCCACCAAATAAGAGCGCACCCACGACGGCCCGAACCGGATTCCAACGCGCAAAGATGACCAGTGCAATGCAGACCCATCCGCGCCCTGCAATAATGCCTGGAGAGAAAGCCCCTAACTGAGCAAGCGTCAAAAAGGCGCCGCCTACGGCCATGAGAACAGCGCCGATGATGATGGCCAAATACCGAGTGCGAAAGACGTTAACGCCCGCCGCGTCAGCTGCTTCTGGGTTCTCGCCTACTGCGCGGATCTCCAACCCAAAGTTGGTGCGGAAGAGGAGCCACCACGCCAGGGGCGCAACCACCAAAAAGGCAATGTAGGTGAGCAGGTATTGTTTGAAGATAGGGCCAATGACCGCTGCTTCGCCAAAGAGGGAGAATTGATCAAACGGCTCTATCGACGGTAACACCGAACTCTCACCAAAGACCAGCCGAAAGCCATAGAGCGCCAGCCCCGTGCTCAATAGGGTAATGCCCAATCCCGCCACATGCTGATTGACTCCTAAGGTTACGCTAAAAAAACTCATGAGCAGCCCCATTACGATGCCCGCTATCATCGCCCCCAACAACCCTAGCCACAGGTAGCCAACCATGCCTGCCATACTAGCTTGGGCCGCTACGGCAAAGCCCACAAAGGCCCCTAGAAACATGATCCCCTCGATGCCTAAATTGAGAATGCCACTACGCTCCGTAATCACCTCACCAACAGACGCAAATATGAGCGGGGTAGAGACGCGCAGCGTAGCGGCAATGAGTCCAATAAAGAAGGGAAGGAGAGTTGTTGGTTCCATTTGAACATGTTTCCGTACTCATTCGATCGCAATGTCACTCTGAATGGAATGAAGAATCTCTCACTACATTGCGCTCAATGAACACTAATGAATTAGGCATCCCCAAATATGCCTTGTGTAAACGTCTTCCATGTAAGTAGCGGTATGTCTCTTGGCGCAACGGCACCCTCGCGCAACGAACTCCACGCTGCGGTCAAGACACCGCCATAGAAGTGCAGAATCCAAGCGTTTGGCACATCTTTCTGGATCAAGCCTTGCTCGCGCAAGGCTTCGATAATTTTGACCATTCGCATATCTAACTGTTGAATAAGCGGCCCAATGGCCTCTTGGTCCATCTCCTCGGATGCGTGCATCAAAAAATGAAAGCGCTCTCCCATTTGGGAGGCCTTCATAACAATCTCTTTTAATTGCTCATCCGCTGAATCGGTTTTGGCAACGGCCTCATCAATAATCTGGTTGCTAAGGCGAATCATTTCAAGCCCTGTGGCTTCCAAAAGCGCATCCCTGCTATTGAAGTAACGATGGAGGGTATTGCGCGTAACGCCAGCCGCCTCGGCAACTTTGTCAAGCGGTGCCGATAGATCCTGTGCCAAAATGTCAAATGCTGCGTCTAAAATTTTTTTTTCAGTCTTATTCACTGGACTCTTCTGATCCTCTATACATGGCCCATACAGTCATTTCGTTGAGTTTTTGGTGAAAATATTGCACTTTTGTATCAATATTGACGTGTGTGTCATATTGTGATATCCTTTATGGATGTTACAATTGTGTAACATTTTTGTCAAATAGGAACAATAACGTAAGTGGACGCATATACCTTCTATCAGAAACACCACATTCATAAGGCAGATGAACGCTTTGATATGTTTAGCCTTCTTTATAAGCGGCTCAGTATTGAACGTGTGCTATACCCAGGCTGCTTTGTTCATGTCACACCTTCCTTTGTTTTTCCCGTAGCTACATATGTAGATATGGAGCAGCGTGCAAAACGATTTTTTGCTGCGCCGGGGCTATCATCACTTATTGCCAGCCACAAAATCTATCAACAAGAAGCTGTGGTCCATTTTCATCATCAAGATTACAGAGAGCCATTGCCGGAAGCTGATGAAGCATTTGACCTTCTAATCTCTCAGTATGGTGGATTTGTTTCTCAATCCTGCAAGCGCTACTTGAAGATTGGGGGCTGGCTATTGACCAATAACAGTCACGGGGACGCAAGTATGGCCTCTTTAGATCGAGACTACAAACTTGTAGCTTTGCTCCATCGCCGAGATGAAACCTTTCGCTATAGCACAGAGAAGTTAGATGAGTATTTTATTCCCAAGAAAGATATTTCGCTTACCAAAGAGTATCTAAAGAAAATTCAACGGGGGATTGCCTACCAAAAATCAGTATTTGCCTACCTTTTTGAGCGAGTTTAATATAAGAACAGAGTCAATTGAGCGAAAGCCCAGCAAATCTTCGCATCAATCGTTACCAAAGTGAACTGTAACTTTCGTCCAGGGCTGGCAACGTTTTAGCTGTACAAGAATTTGTGCTGGACTGTATAATTCGCTAGAAGAGTCTGTCCTGGCCCTTATCCAATCCGCTTTGGGAAATTCCACAAAAGGGGACAAACCCTTCTGGCCATCTATACTAGGAGCAACTAATCATGGATAAAGCATTTGAGCATACTGATGTAGCAATCGTTGGTGGTGGTCCAGCAGGAATGCAGGCAGCACTCGTATTGGCCCGTACCCGCAAGAAAGTTGTTGTATTTGACGCCCCCGAGCCGCCGCGTAACGCCGCATCACACGGCGTTCACAATTTTCTAGGCCTGGATGGGATGTTGCCCGCCGAGATACGTAAGCAAGCATGGCAGCAAATTGATCTATATGAGCATGCAGAACTCCGGCGTGAAAGGGTTACCGATGTAGAGCATACCGAGAATGGCGAATTCATCGTGACTGCCGATACAAGCGGTCAACTGTTGGCCAAGAAGGTAATTCTTGCTTTGGGCTATCATGATAATCATCCAGATATTGATGGATTCGCAGATGCTTGGGCGGATACAATCATTCCTTGCCCATTCTGTGATGGCTATGAAAATCGTGATCGCATCTGGGGCGTCGTTGCCAATTTTGATTTTGAAGCAACCCATTTTCCCAAGATGGTCCAAAACTGGACCAAGCATATCAAAATCATCATGAATGATCCCAGCATTGAGTTGGAGCCTAGCTTTGAGCAAGAGATGATGGACATGAACATTCCCATCCATCGTGGCGTCATCACGTCAATTAAGCAAGCCGATGGCAAAGTCCAATCCGTTACCCTCGATACCGGAGAGCGTATCAATGTTGAAACGCTCCTATGGTCACCACCTGAAGAGCAATCCCCCCTCGTAACCAAGCTAATCGCTAAATTTGATCTAGCATTAAACGACATGGGATATCTCAAAACCGATGAGAGCCAAGAGACAAATATACCAGGCTTATATGCTGCTGGTGATGTGCAAGGGTGGTCCGGCGGAATTGAAGCCGCAACGGCTGGAGGCATGGCCGCCTTTATGATCACACATAACTGGTATGGGTAAATCTCAACCCACCTTCTATAGTGAGCTCTGTTTGAAAACAGTAGTTCGTCTTCTCTGGTAGAAGCCATAGGAAACTACCGTTTTCAACACAACCGCACTTTAAGCCCGGCGGATCCGATAGTTCTGCAGGAGCAGCATGCCTAGTGTCACCAAGAGCAAGGCCGCTTGAATCACATCTCCCAGATATGCCGGGACGCCCAATGCCCGGCTAACCGTCTGGCTGCCTGTATCGATCAGCCCAATAAAGAGGGCGGCCAGGGCAACGCCCCATGCATTGAGGGTACCCAAAGTGGCCACAATAATGCCTGTATATCCATAGCCTGGCGAGATGGCATCAATCAGGTGGTAGTGAATTCCTGCTACCTCACTGACCCCTGCCACACCGGCAATGCCACCTGAAACCAGCGCCGAAATTAACATGGTTCGCTCTACGGAAATGCCAGCGAATTGGGCTGCACTAGGCGCCAGACCAACAGCCCTCATCCGCAGCCCAAAAGCAGTGCGGGTCAGCACAAACCAGAGAATGAGGATAATTGCTACGGCCAACAGAAAACCCAAATGGAGCCTCGCCCGGGGAATCAGACGAGGGAAGATAGCCGAGGCGGCAATCTCTGGCGACTGGGGCCACTGAGAGATGGGGTTGCGCCACGGTCCATTAAGCAGCGCACTGACCAGCAGAATGGCAACTGAGTTGAGCAGGAGCGTCGTCACTACCTCGTCAATGGCTAGCTTTACCTTCATCAGTGCCGGAATCAAGGCCCAAGCCATGCCTGCTACAAACCCCCCTGCAATCATCAAAGGCAGCGCAATCCACGGCGTCACATTATGCATTTGAATGCCGATTGCCGTGGCTGCAGTGGCACCAGCATAGAGCTGCCCTTCGGCTCCAATATTCCAATACCCGCCAGCAAAGGCGAATGTGACAGCGGCACCCGCCAACAGCAGAGGCGTCGACTTGACCAGAACTTCGATTGCACTTGTTCGCCCAGAGAGCGGATCGATGAGGAAGTAGTAGTAGGCTTGAAAGGGATTGGCATTCACTAACACAATCAGCGCTGCGGTGATCAAAAACGTGACCAGTACAGCGACGACAGGGATAAGCGATCGTTGCCATACGGGTGCGGGGATACGTTCAAGTTTAAAGGGCATTGATCGTTACTCCTGACATCATCAGACCAATTTCCTCTTTATCCGCTCCGTCACCACCCACGATTCCCGTGATTTTACCCTCATAAATGACCGCAATCCGGTCAGACAACTCCAATATTTCGTCTAAATCTTCAGATATCAACAGGATAGCGGCACCCCGAGCGCGCTGTTCTAGCAACTTGCCCCGCACATACTCGGTTGCGCCGATGTCTAGACCACGGGTGGGCTGGGAAACAACGATGGCCTTGGGGTTGCGCTCCAGCACCCGGGCCAGCAGTACCTTCTGCATGTTGCCGCCCGAAAGAGTACGGATGCGGTCATGGGGCTCGGCTTTGATCTGGTAGGTATTGATGAGCTGTTGGGCATAGGTGGCCATGCGCTTGCGGTTCAGCGTGCCGCCAAACGTGCCAGACGAGGCAAAGTCATCCAGGTTTTCTAGGGCGATGTTTTGGGCCACCGTCATCTCACCCACTACGCTCTCATGGCGTTCTTCTGGGATGCGGCCCATACCTGCCTTCATTTTGCCCACAGGATCGAGATGGGTGATCTCCTGGCCATCCAAAAGGATCTGACCGCCAGATGCACCATGGGTGCCGTCCAGCACCTTGGCTAACTCAGCCTGCCCATTGCCAGAGACGCCAGCCAATCCAACAACCTCGCCCGCGGCAATGGACAAACTCACATTTCGGACTGCCGGTAGTCCGTTGGCCCCATGGACCGAAAGTTGATCCATCTGGAGGAGTGGCTGCTGTAGTGCATCCGCGACTGGCTGGACTCGGCCTTCTCTGGATGGTGCTTGAATCGCTCGCCCTACCATCATCTGGGCCAATGTACTCTGGGTTGTCTCAGCGGTGGTCACGCTACCTGCTACCTCTCCACTTCGCAACACGGTAATCTGGTCTGTAATGGCCATGACCTCATAGAGCTTGTGGGAGATGAAGATGACTGACAGGCCCTGAGTTTGAAGACCCCGCAACGTCTCAAAGAGGCGGTCCGCTTCCTGGGGAGCGAGTACGGCCGTCGGTTCATCCAAAATCAGAACCTGGACATTGCGGAAGAGGGCTTTAAGGATCTCCACCCGCTGCCGTTCACCCACGGACAGATCGGCCACCCGAGCCATGGGATCCACATCGATACCATATTTTTCTGCTGCATGGGCCACCTGTTGTGCAGCTTGAGCCAGATTGAGAGCGACACCTTTCTGATAACCCAGCACAATATTTTCGGTCACAGTTAGTGGCGCGGCCAGAGCAAAGTGCTGGGTCACCATGCCAATGCCCAGCCTAATCGCGTCCTTAGGTGAGCGAATCTCGGCTTTTTGGCCATCCATCCAAATTTCGCCCTCATCGGCATGGTAGAGACCATAGAGAATCCGCATCAACGTCGTCTTCCCTGCACCATTTTCACCCAAGAGCGCGTGAATCTGACCCTTGCCCACGGCAAAGTCAATGTTCTTATTCGCAACGAGAGAACCGAAGCGTTTGGTGATGGCGCAGAGTTGGATGGCGGGTGTGGGCATAAGGAAGAGAATAATTATTGTTATTTAGTCGATGCCGGTGGCTGACTCTCCGTAATATCTACCCGGAAGATGCCGCTCACAATCTCAGCTTCTTTAGCCGTGACCATTTCGACTAGCTCTTCTGGAATGCCGTTGACCACGTCTGTATTGATCTCGGCCAGGCTGGCACCCCCTTTGGCCACCATGCTGAAATCTTTGAGATCTTGGGCGGCAAAGACACCGGCACCGACTTGCTTGATGATGTAGTCTACCGTGGGTTCCATATGCCAAACCGGACCGCTAACCACGTAATCGGGGGCTAGTTCACGTTGGTCGCTCATGTTGCCAAAGGCATAGAGACCGTTTTCGGCTGCTGCTTCGATGACGCCAAAGCGCTCTGCAAAGAGGATGTCGGCACCAGCATCGACCTGGGCCAGGGCCGCTTCTTTGGCCGCGGCTGGATCGAACCAGGAATTGATGAAGGAGGTTTTGACAATCACATCTGGGTTCACCAATTCCGCCCCGGAGATGAAGGCGTTGACAATGCGATTGACCTCAGGAACGGGGATGCCACCCACGACACCAATAATGTTGCTCTCTGTCAGGCCGCCAGCCAACATGCCGCAGAGGTAGGCTGGTTCGTGAATCCAGTTGTCAAAGACGGCAAAGTTGGGTTCCGCCGGACCACCGCCCGAACCAAAGACAAAGGCAATATCTGGATAATCCAGAGCCACACGGCGCACGGCTTCCTCATTGCCAAAGGCATCGCCAAAGATAATGTCTGGAGCGGATTCTTCGGCCACTTCCCGCAGAATGCGCTCCATATCGCCTGCATAGCCGATATCGTCCGAGTAGGAGTACTTGATGCGGCCATCTTCCACCGCCGCGTTCAGCGCCGTGTGGATGACACCATCCCATGGTTCTTCAATGGCCGTGGCGTAGGCCCCAAAGACGGTGAGGATGCCATCATCGGCTTCAGATGCGTCATCTGTCGAGATGGTCGCGGTACCGGAAGGTGTTTCGACGGTGCAGGCAGTTAAAAGAAGTACTGATAGTAAGAGTGACAAGAGTCGAATTGGTTTGAGCATAAGAACGTCTCCTTGTATGTAGGACGATTTGTGTAGGACGCTTTGGCCCACCATCTTTCCCGACAGCGGAACTCAAAATTGGAATCGGTTGATTGGGGAACAGTTGATTCGTGGGAATCAGGGTTTGTAGAGGGGATTGGTTAATTGAGGAGAATGGTATCGTAAAACAACGATTGGTTCAAATTTACAGGAGAGCTTAGTTCCTATAAGGTGTTTCCAAAAAAATAATTAGGCACAGAAAGGGCAGAATGTACAAGAAGTTTTCGTCTTACTCTTCTACACTTTCTGTAAAAGGATGGGTACTATAAATTCTGGAATGGCCTAAGCTGAGGATTATGAATTGGCTCAACGGACAGAGAGCAATTCGTTCATCCAGATACGGTCTTCTTTACGCAAAGGCGGAACCGGATGTTCGTTGTAATTGATCACCAAATCAAAGCTGAGTAAGTCATACAATTCGTGGAGTATTTCGTTCAAATCGACGATGGGTTCTTCTTCTCCTCTTCGCAACGGAATAGGAAATGGCGGGATCGAATCTCGAACGCCAAATCCATAGACATCGGCATAGGGGCGTTGGTAAGCGCGGCTGATCAGAATGCGGTTGTCTGTCCAATCCTCCTCTTGGATCGATGTGGGCATGGGGGTGCCACTACGTAGCAGATCGATCTCAACCAGATTGGTTTGACTGCCGAGCAATTTGAGGCGTTTACTTTCATACTTTTGACGCCCTTCTTTGGGAACCTTATTGGTCGGATTTGCTGCCCTACTCAAGTCTGGTGGAAAGCGAGCGGTGTTAAGTCAAAAGGTTCTGGGAACTGCAAGTTGAAGGGAACAAGGCGGCCCAATTTAAGTTGTCGCCTAAACCATCGCCATCCGGCTTTGAAAATGCTGAGG
>JBCCHB010000096.1:0-63534 GCA_039028975.1 Chloroflexota bacterium | reverse complement strand
CTTCCATTCGCTCTTTTGCTATTCGCCTCCTCCAACGAGCTCGTTTCCCTAATTTTCAGGAGGCTATTGAGCGATTTGTTGACTGTCCTGACGATTTCTTCTCTTTTCTTCAACACGCTGAACTTTTATGAGAATGCCGTGGATATGACACCAATTGTGCAAAGCAAAATCACAAAAATCGAAACGGATATAGCCATTGTCGCAATGAATGATAATTCCCAGAATGAAGCTGAGATTATTCTTGGCTCACTTCAGCAATTTCTAAATACGCATATCCACAACAGAAATATACTTTTAACTTTAGAAATAGGAGATATTGTCGAAGGGAAGGTCACAACAAATACCTCAAAGTCTGGCAGGGCTATTCTAGATATCCTTGTTCCAATACAAACCCATCGATACAAAACAGATACCGATGAAGAATCTTCTACGCCTTCAGGCTTGGAATCGGATGTTATAACTTACATGACAACTGACGAAACCTATTCAGCCCTTCGACACAGCCTACGTGGTTTGGGTCTACGATGTCACCTTGCAGCTACTATTTTATCACGACAGCTAAATAACAATACAGACGAAAAGAACACCAATATTGAGGATATCCGCAGCGCTCATGATAAAGTAGTCAATTCGGTTGACTCAATGCGTTCTCTTATGAACTCCCATTTTGATATACTGATACACTCCAGAAGTGCCTCCAAGTTTGGAGTTCAGAAAATCGTAAGGGACGTAGCTAAACAAGCTACTGTAATTTGTGGTGCATTGAAGAACTTTGATGTCACAATTGAACTTAATTTGCCCAGACAGCCAATCTTTGTCTATGGACGAGACTACCGACTAGAACAAGCGCTTTATCAACTACTTATCAATAGTATCCAATCGATTATTTCCTTTATCGGCAATTCAGGAAAAGTCTGGATTAAAGGTGAAATCCGAGATAGCAATGTTGAACTCATCATCAAAGATACAGGTGCAGGCATTCCTAGAAGCTCGCTAGCACACATATTTGAACCTTTCTATACCTTAGATAGTGAACGAATGGGGCTAGGATTAACCGTGTCTCAGCACATTATAGAAGCAGAATTTCAAGGGACTGTTCGTGTCACCAGTATCCGTTACATAGGTACTAGCATTATTATTACATTACCTCTCTTGGAATCGTAGCTCCAACCTAAGAAATCTAATACCCTCGTAGGATAAACTTATGTCAGCGATAATTCTAGACACATCAATTCTAGTTGTAGATGACGATCAAGAGACTAGAGAGCTACTCATTGAATCCCTCGAATACTCTGGCTATATTGTCGATGGAGTAGGCAGTATTGATGAAGGTGAAGAGAAGGTTAGAATTAATGGCGCAAAGTATGATGTTGCACTCGTTGATCTGGTATTACCTGCATCTATAGATTCTACTCCATTAATAAGAGGTGGATTGGAACTGACTCGTAGGTTTGGAGAAATTGAACCTGAGATAAAAGTCGCCATTTTTACTGGGCAAGGTGATCAGGGAATATTGCAACAACTTAAAGAAGAAGCAAACACGGCTGGAGCTTATAGGCTTATCATCAAAAGCAGTGGCGATGCTCTTGGGATGATCGAAGATCTCGTTAAAACAGTACGCCAACTGAACGAGATCAAAGCTGAAATTGAAGAAACGCTTAGTAATCGCCAATGGGCAAGAGGATTGCTTGAATCCCTAGATGTAAGTCTATATATTGTAGATCCAGAGTACAAACTGTGGTATGCAGACACTTCATATCAGCAACTGACGGAAGAGTTCATCTATCAACTTCCTGGAAAACAGTGTTGGACTCTCTGTCATGGTAGTCCACTTCAAACAAAGCCATGCACAAATTGTCCAGTAGCTAAATTTAATAGCACAGGTGATACAGATCCAACAATAATGTTTGCCAAACGAGGACAGGGATTTCATTATGTTCAAGTTTCAATGACACCTTTAACAAATGCACAGAACGAAACGATCGCCACCCTTGTCGCAACACAGAATATCACAGAGAGTCCAGTCGTAGGAACGTTACCAACCGTTGATAGGATTCTGACCGTATTAGGTGCCATTACATCTACTGGTTATGACAGTACTAGAGTGTACACCATCGATGAAAGTAACGAAAAACTCGAAGGATTATGTGAAAGTGGTAGTGAATTAGATCAACCGTTTAGAGGCCTAGAAATTGAACTGAAAAAGTATCCAGATCTTCAAAATAAGGTGGTTGTGGAAACACAAACCCCTTATATTTATTCCCAAGGTGAACTAGGAGAAGAAAGCCAGTGCTTAAAGCGCCTAAAGAAAGAAGACATAAATGATTGGATAGGTTATCCAATTACAACAGCTGAACGAAAACCTCTCGGCTTCCTAGCCGTTGATAATCGAAGAAGCCATCGTCCTTTTGTAAAGAAAGATCTACAATTTCTCCAAGGATACGTTGACGAAGTTGCTACAGTATTGTCAGAGGAATATTTCTCCAATACACGAGAAGAAATTGACAATCGAATGCAGAAAATCTTGCAAGATCTTCAAGCCATTGGTTACAGCAGAGCTCGCCTGTATGAAGTTTCGCCGCTAAAGAAACGTTTGATGGGGCGGGCTGAGGTCGGAGGTGGGATGACTATACCGTTTGAGCGCTTCTCAATCTTCTTGCATCAAGATGCCAATATGTATGACGCCTGTATCATTGCAAAGAGACCAAAACTAATCGATGTATCAGACAAATCTGTAACGGAGATCACTCCATTTGCTCGACAGCTTGGTAAGGATGATGTAAATCAATGGATCGAATTTCCATTGATTCATGACGAAAAGGGACTTGTAGGTCATCTGTGTATTGACAATAAAGGGAAGAAGGATGCTCTGCTTAGAGAGCCAGATTTCAAGATGATTGCTCCCAAGGCACTAGAACTAGCCGATATTTTGGCGAACGACACAACGACACGTCGAGAGCCGCAACCTCTAATTAAAGATCTAGATACCAAAGATACGCATCTTGCGTTGACTCGAGATCTCGATGAAGGACTAGATATTGTACTCCAAACTGCAATTGATTCTGTTGGCTCATCGTCGGGTTTTATTGCCGTTCAAAGTGGAGATGAACTACAGATTCGTACCTCCCATTCGGGTGTAAATGACATTGCTCAAACACTGAAGGAGAATAACGTTCTTGGCAGATTACTTGTCGCAATTAGTGATATAAGCGAGTCTATTTTCCTCAACGAACTCCAAAACGATAAGCGCTATCATGATTTTTGGAATAGTATGAGTCTTTCACCAATTGATGCAAATGAAACAGAATCAACGGAGTCGGTAGCTATTCTACCACTTGAATTCCATGGAGTACGCCAAGGCATTATACTTCTATACTCGACAAGCAATTCGACAATGTTTTCAAAAGCACTAATTGACGCGCTTGACCCAATCTGTTTTCGCGCTTCATTGATGATTCACGAATGGCGCCTTGCACAAACCGAAGAAATCCAAAGGGCATGGGACTTACTATTCACTGATTGGGCACATTATCTTAAAACGCCATTGACTACCCTAAAGGGTAGTGTTGAAAGGCTAGCCCACACGTATAGGCAGCAAGGAGACGATCCGTATTATGCTGATGTTGCTGAACACGAAGTGAATTCTCTTCTCCAAATCGTCAATGAAGTATTCACCCTGAGTAAATTCTCCGCAGGTGTAGATATAATTAACCCTAGGAAAGGGAATGCTAGCAGCGTAGTTAGAACGGTCTATAATAGAATTCGTTTTGTGGCTGAAGAAAAATCTATAGAGATCCAAATCGATGTCCCCCAAAGTCCTATTTTTGTATTTTGGGATACTGATCGTATCACCGAAGCACTTTATAACATAGCCGTTAATGCGATTCAATTTTCTGATGAAGATCAGATTGTAAAAGTCAAATGCTTCGTTGATGGATTACATATTCACTTTGAGGTTATCGACTTTGGTATAGGCATATCAGAAGAAGACATGCAAAACATCTTCAAAAAGTTTTGGATGAAAGATAGGTATTCAGAGGGTACAGGTATTGGTCTAACATTCGCAAAGTATATTATTGACACGCATCACGGAGATATACATGTTGATAGCACCCCTGGCAAAGGCACGAGCTTTTCAGTTGTGCTTCCAAGGTATGTAAAAGGAACAAGAGATGCTTGAATCACCATATATATTGATAGTAGAGGACAATCCTCGTCATCTAAGGCTAATTCATGATACTTTGGAAGATAAAAAGTATCATGTCAAAGACGCCACTAATGTTGAAGATGCCCTAAAGGGAATTGTCGATTTATGCCAAGATAAGCACCCCCCACGAATCGTTTTAATTGATGTTGCTATTCCTTTGACACCAAGTGCAACGGTATCCAAAGACGGCGGTCTGGTATTGTTGAAAAAAATACATGATTTATGCAAACAAGAGAATATAGACATCCACATGATACTCGTTACTGTATGGGGTGCAGAACATCGTGTAATAAAGACCGCTGAGGAATACGATGTTAAAGTCATTTCCAAGCCCTTAGATATGAAGTTGCTTCTTACCACAATCATGGAATCCCTCTCAGTGGGAAGCAAACGAATAACATAACTGTATGGGCAGAATACACACTTTCAAGGGAATCAAATGAACGAGGATGCATATTCATATTATGACAATGCGAATGCATTTAGAGACAAGCAGAGATTTGGTGATGCTATCGAGTGCTTTGAAAAGTCCAGAGACAAATTCTTAGAAGAAAATAATCGAACTCGTGCAATCGATTGCGTGATTCAAAGAACGTTGTGCAGAGTAGAAGAGTATTTACAGGATATTGAGTTACTATGGCTTATCAATCCCCCTTTAGAAGTATATTTCAAACGTATGGAGTCTGATATCGGAAAAATAATCGGTGGTTCTCCAATAAATGAGAGGTTGTTACATACCAGCTTTTTTATTGCATATAGACAGTTAGGGAATCTTTACGAAAAATATGGGATCAGCAGTGAAGCGGTAAAGATGTTTTATCTCTCTGTAAAATATCAGCAGAAACTAAAACTTTCATGGCGAGATTCTAATTGGTTAACATACCGGTTACTATGGATAATGAATTTCAAATACTCCTATGCAGAATGGATAGTCCTGGGTATAGGTGCTGCAATAGTTGCGTTCTTTGGACTCATTTATTTCTCCATGAATATTTTTGATTCATGTGGTTTTATCCATTTTGGCAATAGCTTTTACCTAAGCGCTGGAGTCTTTTCAAGTCTGGGCTTTGAAGACATTACTCCAATATGTTGGCAAAGACGGCTATTTTTGGTAGTGGAGACAGTGGTCGGTTTCATAACTTTGGGAGTTCTAATATCGGTTCTGACATCGAAGATTATTCGCCGATAAGCAGGTCGGAATAATATCCTGTATTTTAGACTAATTAATTACTGATCTCAGGTGATTATATAGGCCAACTTCATTCTTCATACCATGAGTTGATAGTCCATTTCTATCTTCCTTTTGAAATTGTTGTAGTAAGCCGAGTGAGTTACTTTACTTTTACTGGGGGCAAAATGAAATATTATTGTAACGTCGTAAGCTACGAGTTTCCTTTATACTACAGTTCTATTAGTAGTGAAGTACAAACCCTTCACCATTCAACCAGTCGTATAGGAATTGTGTAGGTCTATGTTATGATGAATCATTTAGCAGATTGTATCGTTAATGAAAGAGAAACAGCGTTAGCCAATATAGCAGCCACGATAGAGCTTATAATTTCACATTATCAAAAGCTTGGGCAACTAAATATAGAGGAGATAAGCGAGCTTCAAAAGCATCATAGTAAAATGTCGAGATCCTCTTCGACTTTGCTACCTCATGCCATCTACCTAGAACTCATTCACAATCGAGGATTAACATCCGTTGAATTTCAAATCCTCATGGTCAATACCATACTACGTGTTGCCTTAACGTACTTCGAAATTCCTCTTAATGTAGCCAGCGCGGCCCTTCATGGTAACCTTCGTTCATACGGAATCATAACCAATAATGCTAGTGACGAAGCAGGCCATGGTGTGCCGGAGAATACGCACCCTGCGTTGTTAAATCAGACATCCGCAATATTTTCAGGAATTTTCCGAGTCAACCCGATTACATTCAAGACAGCATTAGCGGCATTAGCATTAAAAGCAAATGAAGAATCATGGAAATTGCCAGTTTCGAACCAAATTGACCGTAAACGGGCCGCTCACATCACTCAACGACATTTAGAAGTAGATGAATACAGTAGGGTCCGTACAAAGGAAGAATTCAATAAGCAACTAGAGATTGCGATTGAGTACTCAAAATTGATACCACAGCCTACATTGGAATTCTACAAAGAGCGACTTCAGAATCTTACAGAAGCTATTGCTTTACAGAATCAATTCCTTGACGATCCAGAAAACGCCCGTTTATGCGATTTGAAGCTTGCAGCTCAACTTGCTGTTCGTGAAGCCGCAGCTTCCGATCCCCAAGGCTTTATTGAGATATTCAATCGTGAAGTCGTAGATCGTTATTTGGGATATGTAGAAGACAATATGCAAGATATTACTCAAGCGCGAATGTGGGGCGATATTCATGTAGATTCTGAAATGGGCATTCTATATGGGTATGAAGGACATAGTGCCGAAGATGATCATGCAGAACAGGCACTAGCGGTATTGGTTGAAAGAATTCGTGGCCCGAAAGATCTGTTACTCGTTATGCAAACAATGAACAGGCTAACTGAGTTCCGTATGGCATTGTGGGCAGGTACAGTTGAAGAGATGAACAAGCGGGTTATACCTGAAAAAGCAATTCCGCCGAAGCGCCTCTATGAGGAAGTAGTACAATGTGCAAAACATACCATGATGTCAAGCTATGGTGTTGCCAAACACGCCCAATCCTCTACAGGTGTTGCACAAGCAGTCTGAAAGAATAGTTGGTTGTCTGATTAACAACCCTCAGGCATGGGTGATGAGCCGATTGTAGGCAGCTTCGAGAAGTGAGCAAACTCTTGGGCAATGGGTATGGCGGGACAAAAGCTCTTCAAAGCGAAAGAGGGTATTCAAACCGTACCGCTGTTCCATAATCTTGGGCACTGTGAAAGGATAGCGTGCCGCCGATCATACGGGCTCGCTCTCTCATGCCAAGCAAACCAAGATGGCCTGCCTCTACATAGCGGCTCAAACTTTCCCCGTGGGGCAATCCACAGCCATCATCCACCACGGAGACGAGCAACTGTTCAGGATAGCGGTTGACATGCACAGCGATCTCGGCGGCTTCGGCATGTTCAATGGCATTGTTGAGCGATTCCTGCACGATGCGATAGATTGCGGTGGCTGTCTCTTCAGATAAGGTAGGTAGTTCTGATTCGACCCGAATCGAAATGGGTGGCGAGTCATAAGTATTCACGCGCTCTACGAGTGCTTCTAACGCCAACTTCAGGTTACTAGCCAAGAAGGGGGGCCGTAGATCATGGCAGATGGTCCGCAGCGCGTTGACGGCTTCGGTGGAGCGTTGAATAAGCTGTGGGATCGTATCGGCCTGGCCTGATTTAGATTGCAATATCTTTAGATCTCGACTGACAGCACAGAGATCCTGAAGCACGCCATCATGCAACTCCCGGGCCAGATGGCTGCGCTCAGTTTCCCGGGCAGAGACTGCATTCTCGTAAAGAACGGCCATCTCTTGGGCGACCTGCTGCTTTTCTTGGGTAAAGCGGCTTGTCTCCAAATTAACGGATGCCTGTTGAGCAAATGTGGTCAACCAACGTAGGTGGATGGCGGAAAAGGCCTGACGCTTGGTACGCGCACCCAGAAGCCAAATGCCATAGAGTTCGGTTCCTCGCAACAGTGGCACCCAGATTGCGGTCCAGCTCAAATTGGTCTGCCCCTGTTGAATCAATTTTCGGAGGCGGCCGGCCACCCGTACAGCCTCACCAGTGGCTGCCACATGTCGAACCGCCGGGTTGTGCAGCGGTAAGATTACACTCGAATTGGCTGGGCGATCAGTCGCGTTCAAACCATCTGGTTCATGATAAACCGTGTGGCACTCATTTACATCCACCAGCGAATGTTCTTCGGTCAACAAGAGCGACGCGCGTTCCACATCGAACAGATGGGGAATCTCAACCGACAACAGATGACGCAGGCCCTGTGGATCATCCATCAACCTACTCAACTGTAGGCTGAGGTCGTTTAACCCAGATTCGAGTGACGTCTCTGCGCTACTTCGTCCAAACAAACTCCACACCTCCTACCCTCCTAAAAATCGGTTGAAATAATTAATTGCTGAGTTGTTGAATTTGCCAATCATTAACCATTCAACAATTCGGCAATTCACAAATTAATTATTAGCTTTGGTTCTTTGTCAGTAACATGCTAGTGCATCGTCTACATTAAAAGTTCGGGTTGAGTAGCCCAGGCCGCACGGGGCGTGCTCACTGAACGATAACCCGAATTTTTAGACTGGATAATGCACTAGAGCCTTATAATCCAATACTGAGCCGCCACCTAAATCATCTTTCTCTCGTGCGCGACAATCAATGCCTCTTGACGTCCGCTCACGTCCAATTTACGGTAGATTGCACTCAGGTGGTTGCGCACTGTGCCTGGGGATAGATGCAGCGCCTGGGCAATTTGTGGGTTGCGAAGCCCCCTGTCTGCCAAACGTAGAATTTCACGTTCGCGCTCGGTTAGGGTTTCCTGCTCACTCTCTTGCCTGGTGGCCTTGGCCAGGGCCTCATAGGCTTGGGTGCTGAAATAGAGTTCTCCTGCGGCCAGGTCGCGGAGAATTTTCTCAATGCGGGACACATAATCATCATCTTTGAGAATGTAGCCGCTGATACCGGCTTTTAGCAGATCTCGAACATAGGTTGGCTCTATGTGTGCACTGAACAGGCAGATTTTAACGTGGCTGTGGCTGACTCGCAATGACCGTACAGTTGCCAGCGCGTCAAAAGTCTCCTCTATCATCAGATCCAGAAGCAAGACGGTTGGACGCGTCGTCTCGACCAGCACCACCGTTTCACTACCTCGTCGCGCTTCACCTACCAATTCAATGTCAACACTCTCAGCCAGCATGGCCCGCAGAGCAATCGCAACATGGGGATGATCGTCTACAATGGCCACTCGGATTGTGCTCATATCTGTTTCAAGCTATTCTATGATGGATGATTGACAGGGCAATCGTATAACCAGTATATAGTACCTAACGTTTTCCATCACCGCAACCGCAGAAGGTCTGTGAAAGAGAAAAATGATCCAGTGCAAAAACCTAACCTTAACATATCAAGATGGTGACCGGCAGATTAATGCTGTGGACGACATTTCATTACTCATCGAGGATCATCAGTTTGTCGGTATCTTGGGGCCATCCGGCTCGGGTAAAAGCTCGTTGCTTTATCTACTAAGTGGTCTACGTCAGCCAACGAATGGTGAAATCTATTTGGACGACCGCGCCTACAGCAAAATGTCAGAAGCACAGCGGGTCGAGATGCGACGGAGTGAGTTTGGCTTTGTCTTTCAGCAGCACTTTCTGATCAACTATCTGACGGCCCTGGAAAATGTTATGGTCTCAGCCGTAGCCCAAAACCAAGCTCAAATCGATCTTGCTATCGCTCTACTGACTGAACTTGGGTTACGCGACAAGCTACACCGTTTTCCCCATGAGCTATCAGGTGGTGAAAGGCAACGTGTCGCCGTCGCGCGTGCGGCCATCCACCGGCCGCGCGTCCTCTTTGCTGATGAACCAACAGGTCTACTGGATCGACACACCAGTTTGCAGGTCGTCTCCCTGTTACGGAGCGTAAGCAAGCATGGTAGCCTCATCGCTGTAACCCATAATCCAGAAATTCTAAGCGAAGCCGATCTGATTATTAAGATTCGTGATGGCAAAATCACAGCGTTGGAGGATCGGATCACGCGTCAGGCATTATAGATCAATTGTATAGTTTTGTCCTGTCTTTAGCTTCTCCTGGCACTCCCTCCCCATTAGCCAGAGTGATACACTAAAAAAGTGACACCGTCACAATTCACATGACAGTTGTCATATGCGCCCATGACAGTCACCCATAGAGTAATCCGCCCACCTCGTCTATTCTGTAGATAAGCGCAGCAATCTATCGACTTCTCTACAGGCGAAAGTCAAAGGAGGCTTACTCTATGACAACGATTGATCTCAAACATTACCAAAGAGCCGTCATCTCCCTATCGATGATTCTGGCCCCACTTGCCATGCTCATTGGGTGGGGATTCCTCTATCAAAAGCGAGTTGATCCAGCGCCTCACATGGAAGCAATCGCCAACAATGTTGAAGCATGGCTCTACTCGCATCTATTCTTTATCTTGGCCATCGCGCTTTATATACCAGTGATAGCGGGCCTCTACCATCTGCTCCGTTACAAAAGGACAGCATACACGGACATGGGGGTCTCACTTACCTTCCTGGGTATCTTGGCGAACAGTGGTCAATTTGCCCTAGACCTAATCCAAATCCCCATGGCTATGAGTCCTGAGCGTGATCTGGTAAACACGGTGCTTGAACAAGCCAGCGGTTTGCCGCTGATTCAGACACCTTTTTTTACCCTATCAATAGGTTTTTTCATTGGGGTTCTCTACTTTGCCCTCGCAATAGGTTTCTTTGTTGGCCTAGCCATGTTGTTGGTGGAACTTTTAATCTATCGGCTTGCTCCGCGTTGGATGAGCGCCACCGCAATCATTGGCGTACTTCTGACTATCTTCGGTGAAGTGACGGAATGGATGCCGCTCCTGGCATGGGGAATGATTTGGGTCGGAATGGCGAGTATTGGGAATCTTCTACGACAGAATACTTAACTCCGTTTGAAAACAGAAGTTTCATTTCTGTGATAGGGTATCGAAAACAACCGTTCTCAAAACAACCGCAGTATAGGAGGAAAAATGACCGTACATCAGTCGATTGACTCGCAACCAACTGTAACGCTTTGGAACAGACCAAACGCAGATAAGAACCTAAACCCTCAGAGCATACCAAAAGGTTTTCCCTTGAAAAAGATATTGCTTACCCTGTTGATCATACTGCTGGTGCTGATCGTTGCGATCACATATACCATTTTCAAAACAATGGCCTTGTCAAATGCACCAGCTCAATCGATTTTGTATACTGTGGCCATTCCAGAAGAGAATCACCGAATCGCTCATGTCGAAGCGCAGATCGAGCTGGAAGATACCATTCTCTTTATGACCCACGAAGGCGTTGATCCTGGGATCTGGGGTGACTTTGTGCGCAATTTCGAGGTTATGGATGAAGCCGGGAATCCAATCGAGGCAGAGCGCTGCGGCATGTTGGGCATCTTCACCTGTGCCGTTCAGTATGACAATTGTCACTTTGGCCAGATTACCAATTGTATTGGCTTTCGACCCGGCGTACCAAAATGGCAGATCAATGCGCAGACGGGTCAGGTCATCACCCTACGCTATGATATTCTGCTGGAACATGATACGATAGAGATTCCAGGAGGCCTTGATTCAGGCGCATTCATGACTGATTGGGGTGTCTTCTATGTAGGCCGGGCACTCTTCATTTCCAATGGCGTAATTGGCCGTGACAAGGAGATTCAGGTAACCTTTGATCTGCCATCAGCTTGGACAGTAACCACACCGTGGCAGCATAAAGGGGAGGAAAACGACTCGAAACTACTCCACTCGTTTCATGTTACTGACGTGACTGATCTACAAGAGTCCATGCTCTTTGCTGGCACCCACACTGACTTTACGGTTACTATTGGTCAACAAGAGGTTGCCTTTGCCCTAGGCGGGGATGAGATTGCAGCAAAGAAAGAACAATTTGTTCAGATTATGGAAGACGGACTGGGTTACTATGCAGAGGTGTTGGGTGGTGGCCCCATCGATAGCATGGGTGACCCATTTGCCAAGATCGCTGTCATCATAAACAGCGGACCCTTAACTGATGGGGAGGCGATTGGTCGAAACTTCGATATGATCGTCGAGGAAGGCACCGTAGAACAGGAGTGGGAGATGGTGGTCCATCTTTTCCTACATGAGTTGATGCATCTGTGGAACGGTAAGACCATTCGGCCCAGCCCAACGCAGCCCTGGCAAGAGGAGTGGTTCAAAGAAGGTATCACCGAATATTACTCGCTCAAGGCGCTAACTCACACTGGCTTCCTGGATGAAAAGGGGTTGTTTGATCGCCTGATTACTCATTCCTACGAACGCTATCGGATGGACCCAGGAATTGGTGAACTTTCCATCCAGGAAGCGGCGAAGAATAAGGATGCTCATTGGGGCTTGCTTTATGTTGGGGGCGGCTTTACTGGCATGGCCTTAGATGTGATGATTCGCCAAGAGACCCACAACGAAAAGAGCTTTGATACCCTCATGGCTACCTTGTATGAGCGTCATGCTGGGGTACCTGGTGGCTACACCACTGAAGATGTTCAAGCGCTGGCTGAAGAGCTAAGCGGCAAAGACCTAAGCGAGTTCTTTCAGACCTATGTCACCAATCCTGCACCCTTGCCCCTCGAACACTTGGCAGGTGCCGGGATCGATGCTCGTATCGAAAATGGTGAACTAGTCATCCAAACTCAGCCTGATATGACGCCACAACAGCGGGAAATATTGGAAGGTATTTTAGGGAGATGATCGGTGAATCAGTGGGCTAGTAGTCAGTAGGTCGGTATTCAGTCCACCGGTTCATCGATTGCTGACTCATCGACTTACCGACTCACTAACTACTCAATGCCATTAAGTTAAGTCGTTCCGGCTGCAACGCATGGCGATGTCTCTGACTGGAAGGTCCAAACCCCAGAACGCCGTGCATCGCAGTCTCAACGAACCTATAGACTTGACTACCGACTTACCGACTCACTGACTACTCAATGCCATTGAGTTAAGCCGTTTCGGTTGCAACGCACGGTGAAGATTCTGACCGGAAGGAAGGAAATTCAGGACACCGTGCATCGCAGTCTCCACGAACTCAATGACATTGACTTCCGACGCACCGATTACTGACTCACCGATTACCATGAACCCTCTCTCGCTTTGGACCTTCTATCGTCGCCATAAGGGGAGGGCTGGGCTATTCATTAGCCTAGCTGGCTTGGCGACTATGGGGCTATACTTGATGGGCATTTTAATCCCCGCCACCTTTGTTGAGCCAGGTCGATATGCCCATACCTACTTGGACCGAATGAGCCTCGTCTTCCCAGAAGGTCAGCCCGAGTTGGATTCGGAGATTATCGAGCAGATACGCGTCCATCCCCATGTGGCAGAGGTTCTTTCGCTCTATTCCTTGCCCATCGATCTACCCAATCCAACCGTTGGTGAATCGAGATTGCCCCTTTTTGGGGTTCGGGCTGGGGATATTGAGACCGTTGTGAGGAGAGCTGGTGTCGTACTGAAAGAAGGTAATTTTGTTCAGCCCCACAGCAACGGGATCATGCTGTCGGAAGAGTTGGCGGCAACATTGGGTGTAGAGGTAGGTGATCCCCTTAGCCGAGAAGTTCACCACGACAGGTATTGGGATCTAGTTGACCCGCTTCAAGTAGTGGGCGTGCTCAAGGGAGATGTACGGATAGCTATCATCTCTCACGAATATGTAAGTGATCATCATCTTTATCAACACCGAGCCACAAAAGGCGTCATTGTTCTGGCCCAACAAGGGTATAAACAGATAGTCAACGAATTTCTACTCACCCAAGTTCAAAGCAATCGGACCCAAACTAGAACATTGCCACAGCTCACTGAGCGCATTGACGCGGAATTTACCAGTGGACTCATCTATCTAATTCCGGTGGAGGTGTTGGTTGCCATCATCATTACAGTCGTCATCGGCATCATCAATCAAATTGCCTTTGACCGCAGGTTGCCAGAATTTGGTGTGCTGAACGCAATGGGCCATTCTAGGCGCTGGTTAATTCGACACGTCGCTACCGAAACGGCTCTGCTCACTGGCCTTGGTTGGCTGCTGGGCCTTGGTCTAGCTCTACTCGTTCTGATCGTACTCCGCACGCTTTACTTTACGCCCAAGGGGTATGAGCTTCCCCTCTTTTCTCCTTGGGCAATCTACCTAACATGCCCTCTGCCGATTATGGTCATCGGTCACGTAACGCTCAACTTGACGCGCCTATCGGGCAGGTTAGACTCGGTGGCCATGGTAGAGCAGCGGGATCTCAAAGTAAGCAGCAATGACATCAAGCTATCAGGCCAAGGTACGATAACCAGGAACGCTTTAGGCGCCGGTCCATTACGCCCTTTGACATCATTGGCATTTTTTTCTCGGCATCGTCAGCGGGCAACATTGCTGATTAGTGCCATGAGTTTTATGATTACGGCCATTGTGATTCTGGTCTTTATCTTTTCGCTCTCATCTATTGGACTCCATTTAGAGCGAGGGGATCGACGGCTGGTCAACGTTGTCTATCCCCTCTCTTCACCAACCGTCCAGCCAGATGTCATTCACCAGATCAAGACTCATCCCGCGGTGAGCCGAACAATTCATGGCATTCAATTTCAGCCCATGCGCGTCTCCATTCCACCTTTTGCCTCTTACGGCGTCAGAACCTATGCTCTCATGGCAGACGATATGCGCTACTTGATCGACTTCTATGATTTGCGGCTCAAGGAAGGAGCCTTGCCGCGCCCCCAATCTAATGAAATGGTTATCTCAGAGATCATGGCCCTTAATCGCTCACTACAGGTCGGTGATGTTATTGGTCACCGAGAGCAGCCCATATATGACGGCGCTCCTGTCTTGCCTACCGAGTTTGTTGTGTCAGGCGTCTTTGCCCGCGCAACGGCATATGAAGAGCAGAACCTATTGGCCTTTGTATCCCAAGAGTTTATTCTCAAACAGGAGCCGTTTGTCAACGGTACCTATGGTGCCAATAACCTGATCGTTGTCCCCAACGCTGGTCAGAAAACAGAATTGGATGATTGGATGGAAAGCGCCTGGTCAACTGAGCAAGTAGGCATTGCCACCTATCGCCTCGATGCTGCCAGGGCTGAGCAAGAAGTGCGAACAATGATTATGGCCATTGCCCTGATCGAAAGCCTCGTTGCCCTGGTCGCTGCATTGGCCCTAGCCGTACTCAACTACATCTTTTTTATGCAGAGACAGTCCGAATTTGGCGTGCTTTATGCATTGGGGCATAGCCGCCTTCAACTCGTCTGGCGCACCGTTCGCGAAACACTATTCGTCACAGGCACAGCGTGGGCGCTAAGCCTCTTTTTCTGTTTGGTGGGCCTAATCTATCTCAAGTTCGGCCTCTTTGCGCGGCTGGGACTTACCTTAAATATGAGTAACCCTACACCGTGGCTCTTCACCTTACCCATTCCTTTGGCCGTGTTCGCAGCGAGTATCGGTACAATTGTCTGGATGCTTTTGCGGCTGGATCCGGTGTCGATTATTGAAAGGCGATAGCCATCATATACTTCACCAGAAGAGGCTTGCCCCGACTCTTGACCCATCCACTCTGAGAATTTTCAAGGAGGGAGGGGATCCCCATCTTCATGAGGACAAGCCTTTTCTGACCATTTATAAGACATTCGCAGATACTTGTGGATCATGGAGAAGTATTGATTGAGCATCTCTGCGTTGTAAGTTAGCCCATGCCATCCGCCATAACGTCTTAGGCTGGAAGAGCTGTTCAGGACCATCCATCATATGGACTATTCTCAAAAACTGGGCATGAAGTACTTCATCATTGATCGTAGCGGCAAGAAATTGGTTTAGATACCAATGCATGAACTTTACAGAGCGAGATGGTTCGTCACCTGTGGCCTGCAAGATGCGGTAATCCTCATTGGTAGCCAGAGTCCAAGGACCCGAGACCAAAGAAGCTGCTTTCTGTTGAAATTGAGATGTTAGGCCCCGCAGTACGCCATGTCGCGCTTGGCTATGTTGCGTCTGGATACAGTCAGCTAGGGCTTGGCTTTCCAATGCAGCCACTGTCATGCCTTGACCATACGTCGGGCTAAATGAGCAGAGGGCATCCCCCAATACAATCAACTGCTCAGGCATGCGAATCTGTTCGTATCGGCGCAATCGATTGGCCGAACTACCGTTGCCGTAGACCCTAGAAAGAGGTTTGGCATATTGTAAATGGTCATGGATGAGCGGACTACGCAACGTTTTCGTGAAGCGCAACATACTCGCGTGGTCCGTGGGGCGCGCATCTGTTGGTGAGCCATTTACACTGACCAGCCAGCGGTTATTTTCAATCGGGAACAGGATACCCAATCGTGCTGTTTCCGGCGGTTTGGCTTGGATAAAAGCACCCTGCCAATCTCGCTGGGTGGTTGGGGCTTCATACAGTACACTCGCATACCAAAGTTTGGCATCCACGGTAACTTCTGGCGGGACAGGATAGCCCAGGGAAGCCAACCATCGAGGCGTGCGTGAATTGCGGCCGCTGGCATCCACAACGAGATTGGTGGGTATGATCTGTGTTGAGTCATCATCGCTACTTTTGCTTGGGCGCGCTTGGACGCCACAAACAGCATCGCCAGCGCTGTTGAGAACCAAGCCAATTACGTGAGTATTTTGGAGGATGCTCACGCGTGGATGGGTTGTTACCCGGCGTCGGATATTCCACTCAAGCAGATCTCGGCTACAGATCAGCATTCTGAGATCGCTGGTAAAGCGGGGAACCCAGCCCGCCCGATTCATCCAGGCCATCTCTCCGGCTGTGTCAACCATATTGGCCCCTTGCTGGCCTAGTTCTTTCGTAATGTCGGGAAAGTACGATTCGATAATGTTCAAACCGCGAATAAAGAGCGTGTGAGCATGACGGGCTTGGGGAACCCCCCTACGTGCCGTAACCCCTTCAGGAAAGATGTCCCGCTCAATGATGGTCACCTGCTCAAATGAATCGGCTAATACATGGGCGGCCAAAAGACCGGCAATGCTGCCACCAATCACAATTGCATGAGAATAAGGCATTTCGTTTTTCATTATTTTCTATCCTATTTCTGACTGCTTTATAGCACCTAGTACAAGAGAACATAAACCTCTATACAGATAGACAGGCTGCTGCCTAGTTCTGCTTAGGTCTCGATTACCTGGCATTTGATGAGATACATCCTCACTTTAACAAGATAGAACGACGAGGTGGCGACATAGCGGTGACGAGAACGCGACGAATCTGAACCAGTGATTATCCGCAGTGTCTCTGAGAACCAAAAATCTCGACGCCGCTACTGATTCTGAAATGTCTCTTGTTGATGTTGTTATGGCTGCCGTGAGAGCACCTGAAGAGGAGGCGAGAGAGGTGAAAAAGAAATTATTGGCAATATGGTATAATTGTAGCATAGGAGAACAAATTTGAGAGTGGAGGTGTCGATGCCTAAATTTACATCATATGGAATTGTGAATTCCAAGCTACATTACCATGTGCCGCGTACAGAACTCATTGACATAGCATTGAGGCAAGTTATCGGTGAAAACCCTAGCGAAGGCGGCCATTATATTACTATATGGGCACCCCGCCAAGCAGGGAAATCGTGGATTCTGCATAGGGTCCGGCGACGCATCCGTGATGAGAGTGAGTATGATTGGGCCGAGGCGGTTGATATTAATCTGCAAGATTTGGACTCACTTAGCGATGCGAATATCGTTGCTCAGAAGATTGCAGAGAGAATCTTTATTGAGCTAGAGATTGATAAAACAGAGACACCGATACCCAAACATGTAGATGAGCTGCATGAGATATTCACCTCCGCGACCCTTCAAAAGCCCTTGATTCTGATCATGGATGAATTTGATGCGCTACAACCCCAAGTCATCAAGTCCGTTGCTGGCGTATTACGCAATATTTATATCCATCGTCAAAAGCAATCTGAGAAAAGTGCCATGGAAAAATATTATCTGCTACATGGTGTCGCCCTTATCGGCGTACGTAGTGTGCTGGGCTTGGAAAGCAAGAGTGGCTCGCCTTTCAACACCCAACGAAGCATCAATATCCCGAATTTGACCGAGGCTGAAGTCAATGACCTCTTTCAACAATATATCACTGCCAGTGGGCAAGTCATCGAGCAGGACGTCATCGATCGTGTTTATTATGAATTGAGGGGTCAGCCCGGTTTGACCTGTTGGTTTGGCGAGTTGATGACGGAGCGTTTCAATCCGACACCGGAACAGCCAATTACTATGACAGAATTTAACATTGTCTATGGTAGAGCGAGGGATACCCAACCCAACAGCAACATTATGAACCTGATCAAAAAGGCCCATGAACCGATCTATAAAGAAGAAGTGCTGCAACTTTTTCAAACGACCGATAAGGTGCCTTTTAGCTTTGATGATGAAGAGCTGAACTTTCTCTATATGAATGGTGTGATCGATTATGAAGACGTCGCAGGCGACGCATTTGTCAAATTTCCCAGCCCTTTTATTCAGAAACGGCTCTTCAACTCATTTGCCAGAGAAATGTTTGGTAACTTAGGCCGTCTCCACGATCCATTCATCGCTATAGAAAATGTGATCACAGATACTTCGTTAAACATTCCAAATCTGCTCAAGCTATATGAGGGCTATCTCCAAACACATCGGGCATCGGCGTTGAAAGACGCTCCGCTACGGGCAGATTTACATATCCACGAAGCCACCTTTCACTTCCACCTCTATAAATATCTCACCGACTTCATGCAGCCCAAAGGGGGCAATGTGGTGCCGGAATTTCCTACTGGCAATGGCCAGATTGATCTCCTCATCCACCATGCTGGTCAGGTCTATGGAATAGAGGTCAAGAGCTTTAGTGACTCCTATGAATACAAGAAGGCGCTAGAGCAGACGGCCAAATATGCTAACAGCATGGGATGGCCTTTGGCTTGGCTGGTCTTTTTTACTGAACAGATTGATGAGAAGAATCGGGCCAAATATCAAGTGACGTATCGGGACCCACAGACCCGGGTTGTGGTTGAGCCGATTTTTATTGAGTTAGGCCCGGTTTGAGAGATGTACCCTTCTGGAGTAATCAGTATGAGTTTATTTCGCACTTTGCTATTCGTTTTTTTCTCGAATTTGCTTCTTTGCCTCACATTCGCTTCAATCGCTCAGGCCGAATCCCGTGAACACGCAAACCAACAGGAAATAGAAATAGATCAGGCTAGTTCACCAGACAGCATGTCCACGTCTCCTGCTGTTGATCCAGCAAACTCGGATTTCCAAAACGGAGAAGAGAGTCCTCTGGTCTGTATCGATTCATGGACTGGTGTCCACCTAGCCGCGACGGCCCTTTCTACGGGTTTGGGGTTTACGCCTTTCAAGGCTGCGGCCATTGCTGCAGACGGTACGGCTCACTGGGCCAATGTGGAATTGAAGCACTGCCGTCCCTTTCTGGAAGCGCCAGCCGCTCTGGTTCTGGAACCCTCTAGCTGTACAGCGACCGTAGAGATCCCCATCCCGCGCGATCTCCTTGACCAACTAGTACTGGATAACCAGATCATCGAACAGATTATTAAAGATCCTGAGTTGGAGCTGCCCACTAATTTTCGGGCAGAGTTGGAGCAGGCACTCAATAGCGACTTTGGCTATCTATCCAATGAAACCAGTGGTGAATATTCCAACATCTACTTCATCGTCAACCCCATCTTTTCGTCGGCCGCCTGGCCTTCCAACTGGGGTGAGCTAGGGGTGCCAGAGATCTATCACTTTAATTCGGATGTGTACGTCACGGCCATTCATTCTGGCAAACGGACGAGCCTAACCGAGGTTGAGTTTTATGCGGGCTCCCATTCGGTAGAGTGGACGGCTGATACGCTGATTGCTGGCGAAGATCTTGTCTGGATTCCGGATCTATCGGGCATTGGTGCAGCCAAAGAGAAAGCCAAAAAGGAGACGGCCAAAAAGACCTGGAAACAGACAATCAAAGGCTGGATCAAGGCTGCTAAAAATTCAGCCAAAGATGTCTATGTGGACATTGCCAAGAATGGAGCAAAGAAGACCAAAAAGAAAATACTCAAGTTTGGTAAGAAAAAGCTGGCCAAGAAAGCGGCAAAGAAGTCTGTGGGATTCGTCCTCGATAGCTACTTCCTCACCGGCTATACCCACGACAAGACTACCATCAAGTTCCAACGCATCTATGTGCTGGATAAGAATGCGCCGTCTATCACGGGCAACACTCCCGTCACAGTTGAAGCTTTGGAGCCAGGTGGCGTCTCATCAGGCCACCATATCAACATGCTCAAGCGGCAGCTCAACATTACAGACGATTGCGATCCCACGCCAGGGCTCACCTACAACACGCCCCGCTTCTGGCCCCTAAGTTTGCAAGAAGATGGCACCAGCATCTCCTCTGAAATCAGTTGGACAGCCACGGACAATGGTGCAGCCAGTGATGCAGGGGGCGTCAACCAGACCACGGTGACCCAGCAAGTGACCGTCGTTGATACCAAGCCACCGATTCTGGTAGCTCCGCCGCCACTCATTATGGAGGCAACAGCCACCGAACTGATGACGCTTTCATTAGGCTCTCCCCAAGTCTTTGATGTCGCCGATCTGCGCCCGACAATTTCCAATGATGGGCCGAGTCAATTTACGCAAGGCATCTACTATATCAACTGGCTTGCCACAGACTTCTCGGGCAATGTCTCAGAAGCGACCAAAGATTCAGTTCAGGTCGTTAATCTGAAAGAGCCAGGGACCAACAATCTGCCCACTGCGTTCGAACAGACAGGTCCCAATGCGTTATCTGCCATTTCATTCGAGCCGATCACCATCACCGTACGTGGTCAGGACGGCGATACTGCGTCATCAGGAGACCCCGATCCCCTTTGGTTCTCTATCGAAAGTCAGCCAGAACATGGCTTCTTTATCGCCCCGCTCTACCCCTACTTTATAGATGATTACCGCATGGCCGCCCGCTACAGCCCCCAGATTGCCGCCGCTGAAGGGGAAGAATTTGCTTGGCAAGTGGCCCAAAGCAGCGATGCCATGCGCGAGTATATAAAGCAGCTCTGTGAAGAGGATATCCGCCGGGAGGATCTGCCCAAGGATTTTGTGAGCGGGATTGATTACATTGCCGTAGATGATGACGGCTATACCTACATATATGATTCGGCCTATCGCAGGTGCCACCACGGGGACGGCAGTACCGTTGCACCCAATGGCTCCCCCCGTATTTCGGTCTGGGATCAGAATGGCCTTTACGTAGGTGAGCAGGAACGCAGCAGCGACAGCCGTCCTCTGCGCGATATCAAGTTCAACCTAGGTCGTGGCACGATTATCGCCACCCAAAGCGACGGCAGTTCAACCGGCAACAGCTTGGTCAACATCTCCACTATTCAGCCAAACAATGCAGCCCAGCCAGTTGTCGAACTACAGACCTATACACTGTGGAATGAGATCAACGATATTTATGTAGGAGAAGAGCAAACTCGTCGTGGGCCAGAGTATAAAAATGCCGGTGCCGCGGCATGGGACAATACAAATGGTGTGCTTTATGTCATTGGCGACCAAAATCAGAATTTGAAGGGCATGGTGGCCCTTAAGCCCGGGCCCTGCAACAACAGTACCGATCGAGGGCCTGAGGATTGTCTGGATCTGCTCGGCGTGCAGATCTACTCCTCTTCTATTGTCCAATCAACCAAATGGGGTGATTTTCCTGGTGTGGGTGTCGATGCCATGCGCTTACGTCGCATTCGGGATATTGCCCTGGATACGAAAGGGGCCGTTCATATCATTGCCGAAGAAGAAGGCGGCGGTTTCCATCGCATCTACAAATTTGCGCCTGCCACCATAGAGGCCGACGGCACCGTCACCTTGGGCGAGTTGATTGGCTGGATGGGCAAGTGTGATAGCGGTCCCGATTGCGATTACGTAAACGGTCGCAGTGTTGGCTACAGTTGTACAGACGAGACCTGTCTCATCGATGAAGGTGGTAAAGAGTCTGGAGATAGACCTGGACAATTTGAGAATGCAGCAGCCCTTGCCTTCGACCCCAATGATGTTCTCTATGTAGCCGATAGTGGCAATGATCGGGTACAGCGCTTTAGTAGTGAAGGATTATTTGCTGGTGAGGCCCGATCTAGCGGTGATGGAAGCGGATTTGTATTAGGGGACTTTGGTAGCCCCAGCAACATAGCGGTGAACCGAGGCAGCTTCTTTATTCTAGATAGCTTCCGCGAGATCGTCCATGTCTTTGATGCAGCCGTGATCCATGGAATTGACGAACGCTCAGCCTGGGTGGAGTACCAGTCTGAGAATAACTTTGTCGGCACAGATCGATTCACCTTTTCTGCCACAGATGGATTTCGCAACAGCGATGGCGAAACCCTCCACAGCCCTCCCGCCACCGTCGAAATTAACGTCACGCGGAACTTCCGCCCACCCCAAGCCACTGCGGGCCTGGCCATCAGCGTCACAGAGGATATGCCGACTGCACTGGTCTTAGAGGGATATGACATCGATGGTTCATTGGATACGCTCACCTTCCAGGTAGTGAATCCACCCGCTGATGGCAGCCTATCCGGCACCTCGCCTAATCTGATCTACACACCCCGAGAGAACTTTGATGATGAAGATGGCTTCTTCTTTACCGTCAGCGATGGTCGCTCGCTCTCTCAGCCAGAGGAATTCCTCATTCAGATGATTCCTGTCAATGATAGCCCGGTTCTTAGATTGGATACCGAATCATTTCAGGCTGGCGTAGGATTTCCCTTCGCGCTTCAAGCCACTGCAGTTGATGCGGAAATCGATGATGATCTGACCGTTGTAATTGACTGGGGTGACGGCACAAATGAAGGGGAAGGCGTAGCCCAAAACGATGGGACCTTAAGTGGACCCGTGATTAACGAAAGCGGAGTCATTACACGCTCAATTTTAGCGTATCATACCTACAGGAACCCAGGAACCTACAATCTCACGCTGACTGTCACCGATCCATCAGGGGCAAATGACGTGATTGCCCAACCCATCGTTGTCGAGGAGATGGCCGATCTGGCCCTGCAAAGGCAAGGCAATAGTACTGCCTCACCCACCCGTTTGACGCTTAGCTATGAGCTCTTAGCGATCAACCTGCCTTCCAGCGATGGGGGCATAACGGCGGCAGACGTGCAGATTCGAGAAACCCTGGGTGAAGGGTTAACCTATCGATTGGCCACGACCAGCAGCGGTACTTGCGCACCCAACGGCAAGAATCTTACTTGTGCCTTCAATGCCTTAGCACCTGATGCGGTCGCCACCATCCGTATCGTTGTCGACGTCGATCCTGCATTGGCCGTTGGGACTGAGGTTGATGTGCGAGCCGAAATCAGTAGCACAACGTCTGATCCAGTGCCAGAGAATAACGATGACGAAGTGCGGATGACCATGCTGCCGGATGCGGACTTCTTGGTCAACTCACCACTTGAAGGCAACGATTCGACGCTAGGTGATGGTCTGTGCGAAACCACCGAGGGGGTGTGTACTTTGCGGGCAGCCATTCAGGAGGCCAATGCATTACCTGGCAAACAGAGAATCGCCCTCCCGCGACAGACCTACATGCTCAATTTGGATAGTGCGACCGTCATGGCTGCATTCCTGGGTGCAGCGTCGCGCCCCTCCGAAGATGCAGCCGCCAATGGTGACTTGGATATAACTGACGATCTAGATCTTATCGGCCTAGGTGCTGATGAAACCACCATCAACGCCAATGGGCAAGACCGGGTCATCGATGTGCTTAATGGTGCCGTAGTGTCGATTCGTGGCGTAGCCCTTACAGGGGGGAAACCAAATGACGAGGCAAGTAGCTATGGCGGTGGATTACGCAATGTAGACGGAGTGGTTACTCTGATCAACGTTAGCGTCAATGCTAATGAATCATTGGGTGGTGGTGGCATTGCCAACATGGGCGGTTCGATGGAAATTTCCGCCAGCTCAATTACTGGAAATGATGCAGGCCAAGCTAGCGGTGGCGGGTTGCTGAACCAAGCTCAAATCACTCTAGAGAATGTGACCGTGAGCGGCAACCGGGCGGGAAGTGGTGGCGGGCTGCAGGCGTTGGGTGGTGCAGCGTTGCTACGGAATGTGACGCTGGTGAGCAACGTGGCCACCAACGCTGGAGGAGGTATCAACAATAGCGATGCGATGGGTGTACGTCTAGCCAACACGATTGTGGCAGACAACATAGCATCCTTTGGTCCTGTTTGTGGATTTACCTTCCAGTCAGATGGCCATAACCTATTGGATAATCTGACTGATTGCACCATTCTAGGTGAGACAGCCACCAACATCATTGACTCATCATTCAGCATGGAGAATTTGGCCCTTAGCGCGGCCAGTACATATGCCCATACGCCAGCTACCGATAGCCCAGTCATCGACGCCGGTCGGTGCGATCTAGAGACCGATCAGCGGGGTGTTCCGCGACCCCAGCAAGAACAGTGCGATATCGGTGCCATTGAAATGATTGATGGTGAAGTAGAGGAGATTGAACCACCAAAAGTAACCAAAAATGTCTATCTACCGATGATGACCCAGTAGCCGTTGTGCAAAACCTTCCCAGTATTATACTGCGGTCGATTTGAAAACAGGTGTTTTCCGAAGTTCTAACAGAGTGACCAAACACCTGTTTTCAAACGGAGCTGAGTATAGCTGAGCGCAATATCAGTGAAAGATTCTTGGTCTGACTGGGGATGACATTGCGATCAACTATGGAACGAGAATTACATTAAACCTAACGCATGATCTCTCGGGTACCCGAGATGACAGTGTCGAAATTTCGGGTATTATTTGATCCTGATTCCTGAGTAATGTATTGAGCGTGCAACATACATACTGGAAAGTTGTGATCGCCTACAGATTATGTCTAGGTGTGGCACTATACTACAAGTGAGCGTAGTAGATTGTACTCAATTTCCAAACTCAGTCGCTCACATTTTCAACGGATGTCATCTCGACGAGAGATCTTCCCAGTCGGCCATCAGATTTCTCGTCGTTCCTCCTCGAAATGACATTTTCCAACCAAATCGTGAATTACTGAAACTTGTCGATTTAGCTTGGAGTGGATAATAAACCTTGAACACTTATTCTCATGCTTTACTTGCCGCAGCGTTTAAGAGGCCGCTCGATAAACGTGTTGAGAAAGATCCGGATGCCCTGCCTCCTGTGACCATGAGCGCTCTGATTGTTGGCTCGTTCATTCCGGATTTTCTGTTGACTATCCTATCGATTGCGTTTATCATCCGTGATATGATTGTCGGCGCTTTTGATGTCGTTGACTTTGAGCAGTTAGAGCCTGGACAACCCACACCTCAAGAGTGGTTGGATGCTTCCTTAACCCTTCGCCTCTTTGATGTCTGGTTCTTTGAAAACCCGTGGGTCATCACCATTCAGCAACTCTTTCACAGCCCGCTGCTGTTGATTGTTTATATTGCTGCCGCATATTGGTTTTGGAAGCGCAATACCCCATGGGCTGGCTGGTTTTTCTGGCTCTCCATTGCGGCCATGTTCCACACCCTGCTCGACATCCCACTTCATGTAGACGATGGCCCTCTGCTCTTGTTTCCACTCAACTGGTCATGGCGATTTATTAGCCCGATTAGCTATTGGGATCCCGAATATTACGGTCGGGAGTGGACCTACTTTGAAACAGCCTTGGACATTGCCCTAATCATCTATTTTCTTTGGATCTATCGTACGAATATGTGGGGTTGGTTGCAGAGGCGCTTTCGTACACCTGCTTAAATTAAACGAACAGTTTCAAGTTACGGCAGTGGCTCATTGGTGACACTATTCGATTATCATTCGCCATATGAAGATACCCAGTTTGCCAAACCTATCTGTGCATCTATTTAGGCCTTCGCTTACTCGACTCAGCTCCGTTTGAAAACAAGTGTTTGCTCTTTCTGGTAGAGTTTCGGAAAACACCTGTTTTCAAAACGACCGCAATGTAGATTGATTTTCAGCGAATCCAAAACGGACAGGTAGCGTAGCCAAGTAATTGAGCCATTTTGGAACGGTTTGCGTATCATGCACGTTTTGAAGTAAGATGTTAGGTATCGACTGCGAACAGTGGAATACCCGTAGTTTTTGTCAGTTCTACCAGAAAGATCACCCGTCATTATTTAAGACGGAGTTGACTAACAGTCGCGCGCAATGTTAATGAGAGATTCTTCGGTTCCTTGTGCTAGTCCTGGGCAGAGCTGAAAGGGTGACATTTCGATTGACTGACTATAGAATTCATTCATTGCAATTTCATCAAACTCTAAGGTAGTGTGTTTAGACTATACGGAGAGTCAGATAAAATTTACCCTCTCTTTTTGAGATTCTTCAGATTGTGTTGAGCAAAAATCGAGAGAAAATTTTACTGGCGGACTATAGCACGATTTGGTAGACAAGTTTACCAGCAGTTTATGTAGTCTAAATCATAACGCTATCTGACATCTAGGGGAAAGGTTTCATATCGGCTCGGGAGATACATAATTTGACACTTATCTATCATACGTCAACAGATATATTGCATTGTAACTGATGTGAATACGGATATCTGTTTTCGATGGACAAACTGTAGCTTTCAAAAAGGTAAAGCATACTAGTTTTTGAAGTGGTAGATAAGCATATATATCGCATCTTGATTTTTGATTTAGTCAACAGATCGTTGTAGCAGGCGCTTCTATCACGTACCCCTGGTTATGAATCGCCCTCAGACAACCTGCAACGGTTCATGGAGACAGGTATCACAAATCATTGTCGTCGTCCATGATGGTGTGCAACTATCCACGATGGTCAGACCAACGAATGCGGACTCGGGCCAACCCACTAGGGTTGGCCTTTGTTGTTAAAAAATAAGTTACTGTATGGGATACGAGCTGGATATGTATAGCTTGAGCGGATTTACGTTCAATTGTATTAGGAGATTGCAGCTATGAACCATTTGGGAAGTAATTTGGTATTGGAAATTCAGAACATGCAGGATATTTCGGCCTTCAAGGAACAGCACTGGACGGGTTCCTTTGCCGACTATCTGGAGCTGGTTAAGCAGAAGCCCCTGGTTGCGCGAACCGCCTTTCAACGCCTGTATGATATGATTATTTCGTATGGCAGCCACACGTATACAACCTTGCGCGAAGAGCTAACCCACTATAACTTCTTTGATGATCCATTTGACGACGGCGCGGATGCTGTCTTTGGTTTGGATAAACAGCTTATGGAATTAGTGCAGATTTTTCAATCGGCCGCTCAGGGATATGGCACCGAGAGAAGAGTTTTGCTCCTCCATGGACCCGTTGGCAGTTCCAAAAGCACGATTGTACGGCTTCTTAAAAAAGGGCTTGAGCGTTATACCGCTAATGACGAAGGCGCTTTATATACGTTGGAATGGGAGACGCCCGATGGGCAGATGGCTTGCCCCATGCATGAAGACCCTCTACATCTGGTTCCTACAAACGCCCGGCCTAAGATTGTGGCTGAATTGATGAACGGTCATCAAAACGGTAGCACTAAAGAAAATGGCAGCGGAAGTCATAACGCAGACAACAACGGAATGGGTTATACAACCGTTATCCGCGGTGAGCTTTGTCCCGCCTGTCGCCACGTCTATCGCTCCCTAATGGCAACGTATGAGGGCGACTGGAGTAAAGTCATCGAGCATGTGCGTGTAAAGCGGCTCGTTCTTTCGGAACAGGATCGCGTTGGCATTGGCACGTTTCAGCCCAAAGATGAGAAGAATCAGGATTCAACAGAGCTAACAGGCGATATCAATTACCGTAAAATCGCTGAGTATGGATCCGATTCTGACCCTCGTGCATTCAATTTTGACGGCGAACTGAATATTGCCAATCGTGGGCTCGTAGAATTCGTGGAGGTTTTGAAGCTTGATGTGGCGTTCCTCTATGATCTGCTCACCGCATCACAAGAGCGAAAGATCAAGCCCAAAAAGTTCGCTCAAACTGATATCGATGAGGTGATCATTGGCCACACAAACGAACCTGAGTATCGCAAGCTTCTGGCCAATGATTACATGCAAGCCCTGCGCGACCGCACTGTTAAAATCGATATACCCTACGTAACCCGCTATAGCGATGAGATCCAGATCTATGAACGGGATTTTAACCGCAAATCAGTCAAAGCCAAGCACATTGCCCCCCACACCTTAGAGGTGGCTGCCATGTGGGCTGTCTTAACCCGCTTAGATGAACCCAAACACGCCACCCTAACCCTGATGCAAAAGCTTAAACTCTATGATGGGCGCAGCTTACCAGGCTTTACGGAAGAGACGGTACGCGAGCTAAAGTCCGAATCGCCCAACGAAGGAATGGGTGGTATCTCACCGCGCTATGTGCAGGACAAAATCTCAAATGCACTCGTTGCGTATAGTGATACCGATACGCTGAATCCATTCATGGTCATGCGGGAATTGGAAGATGGTTTATCTCACCACTCTTTGATTACTAATCAGCGGGATAGAGAACGATATTCCTCTTTATTGACTGTGGTGATGAAAGAATATGACGAGATTGTTAAGAACGAAGTGCAGCGTGCCATCACCGCCGATGAGTCAGCAATTCGTCGGCTCGCCGCCAACTATATTGATAACCTGCGCGCCTATACCCAACATGAGAAGCTGAAGAATCCCTATACGGGCCAAAGTGAAGAGCCGGATGAACGACTCATGCGCTCCATTGAAGAGAAAATTGATATTCCCGAAGGGCGTAAGGATGATTTTCGCCGTGAAATCATGAACTACATCGGTGCCCTGGCCATTGACGGGAAGAAGTTTGAGTGGGATTCCAATGAAAGGTTGCGCAAAGCGCTGGAACTCAAACTCTTCGAAGATCAGAAGGATAGTATTAAGTTGACTTCCTTGGTGAGTAGCGTTGTTGATCCCGAGATGCAGGAGAAGATCGATGTGGTGAAGGCTCGTCTGATCAAGAACTTCGGTTATAACGATACGTCGGCAACAGATGTGTTGAACTACGTGGCCAGTATCTTTGCTCGGGGCGATGTTAAGGAGCCTGAGTAGAGTAATGTATAGAACGTGTTTCTATCTTAATCAACTGTTGCAGCCGGCTGCATACCAAGAATCACGAATCACGTTATAGACTGAGCGTATATACAGGTAACAATTTATGTCATTACCAATTGAACAAGATGCCTCTCGTTTTCGGCAGATTGTGCGAGGAAAGATCAAGCAGAATCTGCGTAAATACATGTCCAACGGGGAAATGATCGGACGTCGCGGCAAAGATCTCGTTAGTATTCCTGTCCCCCAAGTGGACTTGCCCCGATTTACCTTAGGCCGAAACGGCAGTGGGGGCGTAGGCCAAGGGGATGGTTCGCCCGGTGACCTCCTTGGCCCGCCTCAACCAGGTGATGGAACCGGTGAGGCTGGCGACCAGCCGGGACAACATATCTTAGAAGTCGATCTGGCATTAGATGAGTTGGTGCAAATTTTAGCTGAAGAGTTAGAACTACCGCGCATTGTCCCCAAAGGTGAGGGCAATATTGAGAGTGAGATTACTCGCTATACCGATATCAGAAAGGTTGGCCCCGAATCCCTTCGTCACTATAAACGAACCTTTCGCGAGTCGCTCAAGCGACAGATTGCCTCCGGGACGTATGATACCAAAAAACCAGTCATCATTCCCGTGCGCGAAGATAAGCGCTACCGTTCTTTCGAGCGTAAACCTGTGCCAGAGGCCAACGCGGTCATCATCTATATGATGGATGTCTCTGGCTCTATGGGAGAGCGGGAGAAACGTTTGGTTCGCCTCACTGCCTTCTGGATTGATACTTGGCTTAAGTCCAATTATGATAAAGTGGATCGACGCTATATCGTTCACGATGCCGCAGCTGGTGAGGTTGATGAGGAGACCTTCTACCACCTGCGTCAAGGTGGAGGGACCATCATATCCTCGGCACTCGAGCTGTGCCATCGGCTCATTGACAACCACTACGATCCCATGCAGTGGAATATCTATCTCTTTCAATTTTCTGACGGGGATAACCGACTGAGCGACAATGAAAAATCCGTCAACTTGTTGCGGAACCAACTGCTGCCCATGGCTAATCTATACTGCTATGGCCAAGTAGATGATCGAACGTTCTATCATCACTATACCACCTTTATTGATACATGCGCGAATGCTTTCGCTGAAGCGGGAAACGATAACGTTATTCTGGCCCGAATCCCCAATGATGAGGCGATTTATGATGCGATTAAACTATTTTTAGGCAAGGGAAGGTAGGTACTATGAGTTTTGATTTCGTAACCACATTGCCAGAATCGTTGGCAAAAAGTCAGTCCGAGATCGAAGAATACGCTCGTGATGCTGGCCTTACATTTCCTGATGTTCGCTTCATGATGTTGGACTTTCGGCAGATGAATCAGGTAGCAGCATATGATGGATTTCCGCAAAGATATCCACACTGGCGCTTTGGTATGGAGTATGAACGGCTGCGCAAAAGCTATGCATGGGGCCTCCATCGCATTTACGAGATGGTGATCAATACAGACCCATGCTATGCTTATCTGCTGAAAAGTAATTTGGAGGTGGATCAACATCTGGTCATGGCTCACGTCTACGGCCATGCGGATTTCTTTCAAAACAATCTGTGGTTTGCTCATACCAATCGACAGATGCTGGATGAGATGGCCAATCATGGTACTCGAATGCGGCGGTATATAGACCAGTTTGGCATCGAAACTGTGGAGGCTTTTCTGGATCGCTGTCTCTCTTTAGAGAACCTATTCGATATCCACTCACCTACTCTCCGCCGCCCACCGACGCGACTGGAGGAGGATAGCCACAAAAATGAGGAGAATGATGGGCGGCTGCCGAGTAAAGTATACATGGATCCTTACATCAACCCACCTGAAGCGCTAAAGGCTGCAAACCAACAGGATAGGCAGAATAGCGAAACGAACCTTGGTGAAAGAATGTTTCCCCAGCGTCCGCAAAAGGATATTCTCCACTTCCTCATCGAGCATGCACCTTTGAAACCGTGGCAACAGGATGTACTGGATATTGTCCGAGAAGAAGCCATCTATTTTGTGCCTCAACGCCAGACGAAAATCATGAACGAAGGGTGGGCGGTTTACTTTCATTCCCATATTATGACGCGTCATATGCTGGGCGATAAGGACTTGATTGATTACGCCGATCATCATTCGGGTACGCTGGCCACGTCGCCCCATCGAATCAACCCATACAAACTGGGTGTTGAGCTATTTAAAGACATTGAGGATCGTTGGAATCGAGGTGCATTTGGTCCTGAATACGACGCATGTACGGATCAAAAAGAGCGTGAAAATTGGGATCTGCAGCTGGGCTTAGGCAAAGAGAAGATCTTTGAGGTGCGCAAGATCTACAACGATATCGGTTTTATCGACACGTTCTTAACACCTGAATTTGCTGCCAAGCAAAAGTTGTTTAGCTTTCGTTACAATACCTATTATGACCAGTACGAGATTGCCAGTCGCGAGTTTGAAGCCATCAAGCAGCAGATCCTCTTTAGTCTCACTAATTTCGGCGAACCGTATATCGTCATTGAAGACGCCAACTACAAAAATCGTGGTGAACTTTTCCTACAGCATCGCTGGGAAGGGATCGATTTACGCTACGGCTACGCCCAAGACACGTTAGAAAATCTCCATGCCCTTTGGCAGCGGCCAGTTCATCTGGCCACAGTGGATAGTGAAAAAGATAGTGAAATTATTTTGGTCTATGATGGCGAGGAACATTTACTCATACGGTAACCGTTATCCAGTGCAAATCTGAATCAAACAAAGGACTTTAGGTATTAATCAATGAGTTTTTCCATTATAACCCGGTTACTCTTTGTTGTAGCGATAGCTCTCTTCTTGGTTGGCTGGCGTAGTGGCATCGTTTTCACTAGTGCCAATAAACAGATCGAGAATGCACCAAAGAACCAAGAGATTTCTATTCTTAACCACTCTATTAGCGTTTGGTCCGTGTCGTGGAGTCCAGATGGCAAAACCATTGCCTCCGGCGGTGGAGATGGCACTATAAGGCTATGGCATGCTACAACAGGTGAGGAACTTGCCATCTTTACAGGGCATACAGCGACTGTATATACTCTAGACTTCAGCCCTGATGGAACGACGATCGTATCAGCAAGCGCAGATAAGACCATGCGCCTTTGGGATGCTGAATCAGGCGAGGAGATACATGTACTGACCCATCCATTGAGCGTCAGTTCGGCTTCATGGAGTGCCGATGCTGAAACCATCCTCTCAGCGGGAGAGGATGGGATGATGCGTATTTGGGATGCCGCTGAGGGGGAAGAGCTTCTGGCGTTAGAAGGGCATACAGCGCCAGTCATGTCTGCAGAGTGGAGTCCCAACGGGGACACCATTCTCTCTTCTAGTGTAGATGGAACCATAAGGCTGTGGAATGCTGAAACGGGTGAAGAACTTCATAGGTTGGATGAACAGGTAGTTTCTATAACATCGGCGACCTTTAGCCCTGATGGAACGAACATTGTCTCTGTTCGTGAAGACCAAACTGTACAGCTATGGGATGCTGTCACAGGTAAAATGCTGCGCAATCTAAAAGGCCATACAGACAACATCTGGTTTGCCGTGTGGAGTCCTGATAGCAAGGTAGTCGCTACAGGTAGCCAAGACCAGACTGTACGACTTTGGGACACTGCAACTGGAAATGAACTTATCACGCTAGAGGGCCATACTGCCCCAGTCCTCTCAGCAACCTTTAGCCCTGATGGCTCTACCCTTATCTCCACAAGCTGGGACCAGACGGCCCGACTATGGGTTGTGGGAACGCCCAGCGAGATTCAAACTGCTGAGAACCAGGCGGCAGAAAAGACAGCAGATTCTAATCGCACTGAAGTTAGTGATGGCACTACTGAAGATACTGAAGATACTGATGAGGCCGAGCCTACTGAAGATTTAAGTGTCGCAGAAGACATAGAAGAGCGTGCAATAGATACAGAGCCGCTCGTTCTACTAAAAAATGTCGCCTGCAATGACGAAGAGACCTATTTCATTCTTTCACCAGTCAACAGTGCAATGTCCAGCGCCGAAAAGCAAGAACAAATCGAAATTACTATCGAGCTTTTGGGTGATGGTGCGATTGAGCAGGTTTTGCCCTTGCGTGCAATAGATAGGATGGCAATTGATGATGACCATGAGCCTCTGTTAGAAACGATCCGTCTTAATATGGCTGGCGATACCATAACAATTCCGCTCTTCGGTACAATGTCTAGCGCTATAGCAACAATTGATGAATGGATTTATCAACGGAAGATGGTCGGCCAAGGGTTGAGTCCATTGACTATTACATGGTCTGATACTACCCAACAGATTCCGCTCGATTTTTTAATACATGCAACGCATTCTGATAAAGGTGAGGTTCAAGTGTCAACCCAGTGGCTAAGCGGTGAAGACGATGATATAACCAACCCGACGTTGACTATGTTGGTGTGTGAGTCAGCTCCCTAGTGGCAGTAGTCAGCAGTTATCTTATCCCCGTTTACACGGGGATTGGTTGCTTAGCCCAGAGTCGGTATTAGAGAGCTAGTAGAGAACCCGTAGATAGCCAGCCATCCCTATCCATATCAGGATATGCTTTCCCCACACTTAGCAATCTAGTGATGGTTTCTTCAATTTTATCTTCATAAGTGCCTTTCAGAATATTCAATCATTGAGTGGATTTTGTTCATGTGATAACATAGGGCACGAACGCTTGATTCCCCTACTCTGTAACTTCTCAATAATAAGTAAAGTTCAATGTCACACCCCTATGACTCCGCTCAGTGCCTGTCCTGAGTATCTGAAGGAACAAGTCTGAGTTACGCCGAAGAATCGCTCGTTGATATTGGATGTTACTCATAATCGGTAAATCGCAATGTCACCGAGAGACCCTACGGTTCCTCAGAGTGACATTGCGGTATCAAAGACTGGAACAATTCATAACCAAAGGAGAATCCCATGTCTAAGCAGCTATATGCTTCCTCAAGCAAGGCTTCATTAAGCCGCCGCCAATTCCTCATTGCAATAGGCGGGGCAACCCTTGCCGCGACTCTGGCCGCTTGCGCCACTCCTGCACCAGGTGGTGGGGACTCCTCCCCAAGTGCAGAGACATCCGAAATCAACTTTCTCATTCGTACTGACATTCGCAACGCCTATGCTGGCGACGCTGCCGTAGATCGCTGGAATGAAGCTTTTGGCGATCAACCTATCATTCTTGATGAACCGGCCGAAGGCGGGGTAGATACCAAGATCCAGGCTGCCCAAGCTGCCGGCGATCTCATTTGGGATGGCTATGCCGTTATCGCCGTACCCTGGGATACGGCCCGCTGGGTTAATCAAGGCCTGATTCAGCCTCTGGATGATTTTATTTCTGTCTCAACCATTCCTGGTGCGGATCAGGTCACCGCAGGCATTATTCCCTCGGTTCTTGAATCATCTAAATCTGAAGGCAAACAGTACGCGATTCCCGGCAATGTGGGGAGCGTTGCGCTCGGTTGGTACAACGACATTTTGGATGAAGCTGGCGTTGACCGTCCGCTCCTGACCTGGGATGAGGTGCGAGCCGCGGCTGAAAAGGTCCACGAGATCAATCAGGAGGTCAATGCCTTTGATCGCCCTAATACACCTCTAACCGATCTGGTTGGCATGATCTGGGGTGCCACGGATACGCCATATACCGATGAGGGGCTTATCGATTGGAGCGGTGAGGCATCCCTGCTGGCTATCAAGTGGATGCAGGAGATGGTGGCTGACGGGTTGATGCCTGCAGTCAATGCTGGCTTTGGTACCTGGCTGCAAAAGGGAACTGCTATCATGAGTTCGTTTGACGTACATGGCACATTAGCCCAGCAGGAACATGGTGATGCCGCTGCCGATACAGGTATCAACATGCGCCTGAACAAGGACGAGCCCATGGCTGGCGCTCCCTTCTGGCTCAACGGTTGTGTGGTTTTGGATAAAGCTGCCAATCCCCAGGGCATGACTGATTTCTTCCTCTGGTGGTTCAGCCCAGAGAACGAAGAGAATGGCAAGCAGATTGCTGACGTTGCTGCCAAACCGGCCTACCAATACACCTATGACAACTATATCTCGGGCGTAGACAAGCACCAATGGCAGCTTGAAGGGATCGAACTCGTCCGTGAATCTGTGCCCTTCCAAACCAACCTCACCTGGGGTACGGAAACCAGCGTCGTTCGACCGTGGTTAGAGAAAGCGCTGGATCCGGCCAACGCCATGAGCGCCGAAGAGGCCATGGCCGGTGCCTTAGAAGAAATTGACGTCGAATTGGCAGAAATGTTGGATAGTTAGGGAACGGTTGCAGGTGAGCAGGTTTGCAAGTAATTCGTACTTTCTCACTTGTCCACCTGCCGCACCTTCCATCGGAAATTACAACTCTCGAAACGACTGCATGTAACCCCATTTTACTTCATGGCTACCCAAGACTCTTCTCCCCTTACTGGCAATCGAGATGTTCGGACGCTCTTTAGTGTGTGGCGCAGTAACCAGAGGGAACCAAAGCAGGATAACTTGATCGGCTATCTCTTTATTGCGCCTGCCATGGCCCTCTTCTTGACCTTCAATATCTGGCCACTCATACGCGGCATATTGATGGCTTTTACCGACTATCGTTTTGTTTATCCGGACACCCGTTGGAAATTCAATGGTGTAGAGAACTTTATCAAGATGTTTGGTAGTACCAAGGTCCAGGAATCACTCTTTATCTCGTTACGTTATACGTTGCTCGTTGTGCCGATTCTGCTGCTTCTGGCCATCTTGACAGCGATTCTGATTAGCCGAGTGCGACGAGGGGCAGGCATCTACCGCTGGATTGTCTACTTGCCAACTATCCTGCCCGTAGCCGTGAGCTTTCTCATGTTCCGGCAGATGTATGCCCTTAACTTTGGCATCATCAACGTCTTCTTGCGCAACCTTGGCTTTGCGGATCCGCCCCACTGGCTGGGTGAAGTGGAGACTGCCTTACCGGCAGTAGCCATCTCCCACCTGTGGATTATCTTTGGTTTCCCAACTCTGCTTTTGCTCATTGGCATCTACAATATCGGCGTAGAGATGTATGAGGCCGCTGAACTGGATGGTGCGAATCAATGGCAGCAGTTCCGATTTATCACCCTTCCTCAACTAAAGCCAACCACGGCCATGGTGCTGATTCTGACTATTCCTGGCGTCTTTGGTGTGACTGACCCTATGCTGATTCTGACCCAAGGTGGCCCTCAAGGATCAACTGAGACGCTAGGCTATTATCTTTATGATGTGGCCTTCCGACGCGGTGATTTGCGCCTTGGTTACGCATCGGCAATTAGCTTGGCCGTTAGCCTCATTACCTCGCTCTTTGTGGGGTTGATTTTCCTTTGGTCACGCGAACGGGAGGCTAACTAAGATGGCAAGTCAATCATCAAGCCAATCATCTGCTCGCCCATCCACCATAGCTGGAAATGCCGAGCAAAGAGACTCGCCCCTAAGTGCATGGATTAGACGCAATAACGTTTGGTCACATTTGGTTTTGGCTGTCGTCATGTTTATTGTGCTGTTGCCTATTCTCTGGTTGCTTTCCGCATCTTTTAAGAATTCAGAAGATTTCTACAATAACCCTGCGGCCTTCTTTCCTACCCAGGTGAGCTTTGTGAACTTTGAGTACATGTTCACAGCCATTCAGTCTTTGCCCGTGTATATGACCAATAGCTTTATTTTGGCAATCGGTGTTACAGTGATTCAAGTCTTTGCGGCCTCGCTAGCAGGATATGCCTTTGCCCGCATGAATTTCCGTGGCCGGGATCTGATCTTTTTGGCCATTGTTGTCTCCATGTTTATCCCGCGCGGGGGTGGGTTAATGGCCCTCTATGAGTTGATGAACTTTCTCAAGTTGCGCAACAGCCTCTTTGGGTTGATCCTCCTCTTTAGTGCCGCATTGCCGGTCCCCATCTTCATTATGCGCCAAGCGTTTTTGTCTGTCCCGCGCGAAGTAGAAGAGTCGGCCATGATGGATGGGGCCAGCCGCTGGCAGATCTTCTGGCAGATTGGTATTCCGCTGGTTACCAGCGCTATGGTCATTGTGGCTACGTTGGCTTTTGTGGGTGTCTGGAGCGATTATCTAGTCACCTACACCATGATTGACCGAGACAGCCAATTGACCATTTCGGTGGGCATTCGCAAGGTATTGACCAGTGGCTATGAGACGGCCACGGCCACTGTCCCCCACTTACGCGGCCAATTTGCCTCAGAAGCAGCGGATGCGGCGATGCTCCTCTTTAGTGCATTTCCGGTGATTTTGATTTATGCATTGTTGCAAAGGTGGTTTATGCGGGGCATCACAGAGGGAGCAATTAAGTTTTAACCTATGACAGCAATACAACAAGTTCAAGCACTCCTTTTCGACGTTTTCGGTACAGTCGTTGATTGGCGTAGCTCTATCGTTCGAGAAGTGCAGGAATTGGCTTCAGCAAAAGGATTAGATATCGACCCGGCAGCCTTTGCAGACGCTTGGCGAGCCGGATATGCTCCCGCAATGCACCGTGTCCGCACTGGCGAGCTACCTTGGACCCGCATTGATGATCTCCACCGCCTTATCCTCGACCAACTTCTAATGGATTTTGACATAACGAATCTGACTGAAGCCGAGATCGATCACCTCAACCTGGTTTGGCATCGGCTCGATCCATGGCCCGATTCCGTGGAGGGATTAACCCGCCTCAAGCAAAAGTATGTGATTGCAACCCTCTCTAATGGCAACGTATCGTTGCTGGTCAATATGGCCAAGTATGGTGGACTGCCCTGGGACTGTGTCTTGTCGGCTGAGTTGGCGAGGCACTACAAACCGGATCCAGAAGCCTATCGGACATCGGTTGACCTGTTGGGCTTGCAGCCAAGCCAGGTGATGATGGTGGCGGCTCATAATGGGGATTTGAAAGCAGCAGCAGCTGTCGGCCTTCGTACGGCTTTTGTAGCTCGCCCTGAAGAGTATGGACCAAACCAAAAGGAAGATTTAGAAGCAGATACAGCCGTCGATTTTTCTGCGCTGGACTTCAACGATTTGGCGACCCAATTGGGGGCGTAGCACAGACAATGCTTATACCGATGTCGGCGGGGATATCTACACTATTTGTTGTGTGCAGTCGATCTGAGAACCAGAGTTTTTAGACGCTTTCCCTGAGAGAATAAATTCCGGTTCTCAATCGGATCAGAGTATGATGGCGTTTGTCAATCGTGAGGGACAGGGATCAAGTAGATGCGCAGTACCTTGTCATCTACGCTAATTTCAAAGAGGTCGCCTTGCTCTTGAAGAATGGGGTTGTCGTCCATTTTTTCATCAAAGACAACCAAATAGCCTTTGGTCAGCTCAGCGGCATTGAGATATCTTAGTAGCTGGGTTTTGGCCTCTTCAAACTTGGCTGGGCCATACCAAATCTTGGTCTCGATGATGAACTTTTGTCCTTGGCAAAAGGCGAGGATGTCGATTTCACCAGCGGTAGAGACGGATTCAAGTGTAACAATGCCTTGAACATTGTCAAGTGCCGCACTTAGGTAGCTTAGGAGAAGGTACTGACCACCGAGTTCTAGCGGTCTCTCACTCTTTTTGCTTTGGATCAGCCGAATGCCATGCTCCTTCATAAATGACTTAAAGTTGTCCACAATACCATCAAAGTTGAGCACTCCATCTATCAGATAGCGATTGCGAATCTCGCCGTTGATTGCGTAGGGTTCAAGCGGTTCGTTGAAGCGTAGCAAGAGCATCTTGCGATAGATAGGGTTCCCGATCTTGGCGTATTGTAACCCTCGCTGTGCTTCGACAACCCGCAGGACGCCGTACATAATTAGCTCTTGGGTTGGCTGATCCAAAAACGAAGTGCGAGTACGATTGTATAGCAACATCGGCATCAGTAATTTGCGGTGGGGAGTAGCCTTTGAAACGATCGAGTAAGTATGGGTATTGTTTTCGCTGGTAATGGTGGCTAGCGCATAGGGCATGTCAGGAAGGCCAATCGGTTTATTTGGGTCGGCATCCACCTCTTGGGTCAACAATTGGGCTAGTCGGTTGACGAGAAACGGCTGGCCTTCACTCTCGTGATAGACAGCCTCCAGCAGTGCCTGAGTAAATTCCTGGCCTGTCTCTTCGGTGTGCTGCTGATAGAGCATTTTGATTTCGCTTAGGGAAAATGCCGGAATCGTAAAGCTGTCAGCGATATTGAAGGGGGATTGGGTGCCTTCCAGCAAAGAAGGAATATTGCGTACACCAACCAGGATGATGCTGTGAAAGGCAAAGGCATTTGGGTCGAATCGCTCTAGATACATGCCTCGAAACTGATCCAGGAGCGGTTTGAGAATTTCTACATCGATGGCATCAAATTCATCGATCATCAGAATGCCGCGTTTGCCAATTATTTGGAGCGTCCGACATAAATAGTCGATAAATTCGAACTGATCTTGAACCTTTTCAGAAGCCCAGCTTTCTGTGCCGAAATGCCATTGGTCAATCTGTTTACCTAATCGTTCATAGAATCGCTCTGATGAGACTGATGTAAGCTTTTGGAAATTAAGTAAGATCCCAAAATACTCACCAGTGGCCTCCATATCCGCAATGGTTTCCCGCAAGATGGTTGTTTTACCAACCTGCCGGGCAGAGGTAAGGGTAATGTATCGACCTTTTTCTATTCTGGCGCACAGATCTGCCCGTAGCTCCTTGCGATCGACATGGTAGTGAACGTGGGGGAATACAGGTCCACGCGTATTAAATTCTCGTTGTGCGTTGTTGGTCAAAGTCGTCATAAGTATTACCTTATCTGTCGCGAATGATGTTGTACACACTCTGAACAGTATACCAATAAATCGCCCTTTTTTGAAGGTGTGCTAGTAGATGGATTTACAAAATGCCCATGAACGATATCACCAGCTATACGAAACAAAATAGCCGCGCTTGGGATGAGATCGCCCATATTCGGGAAAAGAAATTTCCACCCGCAGAGCACTTTTTACAGGGGAACTGCACACTTCCGCAGAATATTCGTGAAGCTGCTGGGCCAGTACAAGACAAATCATTGCTCCATCTGCAATGTGCGTCCGGTACGGGAACCCTCTCGTGGTCGGTTTTGGGTGCCCATGCAATAGGGGTAGATATTAGCCCCAAGCAGATCGCTATCGCCCAGCAGAAAGCCCAGGATGCAGGACTCTCCACCAGTTTTATTGCCGCCGATGTCTATGCTTTACCCAATGATCTTCAAAATGAAACCTTTGACGTTGTCTTCACCGGAGGTGGAGCACTGGTCTGGCTGCCCGACATTGAGAAGTGGGCGCAAATCGTCGTTGCAGCCCTGAAGCCTGGTGGTCGGCTGATTCTTGAAGAAGAACATCCTGTTGCCCAGGTGCTTTGGGCAGAAGAGGGGATGATTAAAATGGATAGCGACTACTTTGGTCGTCATGAGGCAGAGGAACATAGGGGGTGGTCTCACTTTAAGGGGGGCGAGGAGGCTCAGGAGACCAAGTACGAGTTCTCTTGGCCACTGGGGGACATCATTACCGGATTGGCTCGCGCGGGTATGCGCATTGAGTCGTTGGAAGAGGGACCCAGCCAGGCTGAATATCGCTTTGGGGCTCAGTTAACGCAAGTGGCAAGGCTACCAGGTGAGTATTTGCTGATTGCAAGAAAGGGGTAAATCATGCCTGTTGTTCCTAATCCGTTGCATAGTCCTGCACTCCTTGCATTACAGAAAGCTTTAGATAGAGGGAAGGGCGATGAGCTAGAAGCGTTTTGGCAGAAAGCCAGCCAACAAGGCACCCCATTAATTGAGCCGATTCAGGGAGATACTGAACACTCTTTCGTTACCTTTCTCTGGCGGGCAGAGGAGGAACTAAAGAATGTGGTTATTGTCGGCGATTGTACCAAGTGGGATTTTCATGCAGGGCAACTCGCCCACCTATCTGGAACTGATTTGTGGTACAAGACCTGCCGCCTGCCTAATGACCTCTGTACTACCTACTGGTTAGCACCGAATGATATGCTCATTCCGATGGAAGAGTCTATAGAGACTGTTTCATGGAAGGAGCGTACCGCAACTTGGGGGCCGGATCCCCTTAACCCAAACCAATACTTCATCCCCAAACATGAGGAAGACACTACTGAAGAGGATATCTATAAATCGATTCTCGAAATGCCAGATGTGCCACCACCGCTGTGGGTGGAACCGCGAGCCAACGTGTCAAAAGGTCAAGTAGACTTGCACCGTTTCCATAGCGACATTCTCGATAATGAGCGCCGCGTCTGGATCTATACACCCCCAAATTACAGAGCCGAAGCTGAACCCTATCATTTGCTATTTCTTTTTGATGGGCAAGTCTACACCACAATTATACCGACCCCAACTATCCTCGATAACCTGTGGGCAGAAAAACAAATTCCACAAACTGTTGCTATTCTAGTTGATAGTCCTGATGCACAGACTCGCAATCAGGAGTTAGCAAGCCATCCACCATTTGCTGACTTTCTCACCCAGGAATTACTACCTTGGGTTCGTCAAAATTATACTGTAACCAGCAACCCTGCTCAGACCATTATCGGCGGTTCGAGCCACGGTGGCCAGGGAGCAGCCTACATTGGCCTAAGACATCCTGACATATTTGGGAACGTTCTTTCTCAGTCAGGTTCCTTTTGGTGGAAGCTAGAGGATGGCACGGCCTATGAGTGGCTGACTGACCATTTTGTATCATCGAACAGGCCAAGGGTAAAGTTCTATCTAAATATGGGTTCTCTAGAAGATATGTCATTTTTTGGTCAGCCTACAGCGCTTGATGCTGTTCGTTGTTTTCGTGATATTTTGTTGATCAATGGATATGCAGTCCACTACAAGGAGTATAGCGGTGGTCACGACTATCTTTGTTGGCGGGGTAATTTGGCTAACGGTTTGATTACATTAACTGGTACATGAGAACCACAATCAGTATAACGCAACTTGGATGGTCGGCGAGAGAGGGGCAAACGCCGTTCGACTAACCCAAGCTCCATCAATGTAGTAATATAGTGGTCAACTTGACGTTGATCAGGCAACACCGCGTGAGCAGCTATCTCTGAGCGTCGGTGAAATCCTTGGGCCATGGCAGCAATCACCCTCATGTGGAGGGTTGGATCGCCAGATCGTATATAATAAGGCTCTACGCAACAAAGTGTAGCAGGTCTTCCCGTAGTCCTCCATGTATGGTGGGCGGGCATCTCCTAAATATATCGAAATTGTCGTGTTGTCCTTTCAAGCATAGAATGATACAATTTCCCTCGCATACGAGGTACGCCGCCACAAACTCGATCAAGGAGATCTATTTTATGACCACATTCAAAGACATGACCAACTACATCATCTCTCTCGGCGCAGCTGATCTAGGACATTCAGAAAAGACCTATCTGGCCCACAATATTGGGGTCTACAATGATCTCAAAGCCTGGAATGCCTCGGAAGATCTCTGCCGTGCAGGTCTCTTCCACTCTATCTATGGTACCCAGCAGTTCCAGGGCTTTACACTACCGCTGGAACGCCAAACGGAACTGCGAAACTTGATTGGTGATTATGCGGAGAAGATCGCTTTCCTCAACTGCTTTATGGATCGGGCTTCCTTGGATGCCCAGCTGAAAGAGCTAGAGGGGCCCTATACCATCATCCACCGCGAAACCAAGGAAGAATTAGTCTTGACCAAAGAAGAGTACGATGATTTGGCCCGATTACATCTCTGCGATTGGTTGGAGCAGGTAGAACGTTCCGAGGACTGGGGGCAGCGCCGAGAAGCCTACCGCAATATGGCGGAACGGCTGGGTGGCGTTGCTCTCGAATCGTACGATGATGTTTTTGCTAGAGAGCCAGTTAAGGCTTGAAAGTGATAGAAGCTAATTTACCCGATAGAATACCACACCCTTTTGACGATATACCAGCTTTTGCCCCCATCACAATTCCAGAACTAGATGAGGTTGTTCAGTTTGGGATAGAGAAACATTTAGCCAGAGAGCCTTGGCGGGGGAACGCGTTTGGATGGCCAGCTGAGTATCGAGTAGAGGAGAATTTGCCTGCGGGGTTTTATGTTGGGGTTAATAGCATCTACTTTGTGGCACTAGACTGGGAGTTCGGTTCAGATGAAGAACCATTGATTCACATTGAAGGCGATTACGGGTATGATTTTGATGAAAATGCCCAAATAGAGCGCATTAAGAGCCATAGACAAGATTCCTTAACGACCATATTCAGTAGACTGCAACACGCAGAGTGATCATCCTCAGATGCCGGTTGTCTCCCAGGCGCGGCTGCGTCTGAGGTTATACGCATTAGAGCTGCAGCTTTTAGCTACTACCGTTAGTCGGAAAGGAGTTCAAAAAGGAGCGAGCAGTCTTTTCTACCCAAGAGCTATCTTCTTTGGAAAATGCTGGTGGTGGCGGCTGTTGTGTATAGCCGATATCTAAATCGAAGCCACTTTGATCATACAAATTATGTAGGAGCTGATTGAGTTCAAGCATTGGTTCCGGATCATCATCCAACAAAGGAATAGGGATGTTAGGGATAGGCTGACGTATTGAAAAGAGATAGAAATCAGCCGAAGGACGTCTGACAGATCGACTAACCACGATTCGGTAGTGGCTTTCTTTGGCAACGGTCATAGGAAGAGATTTCCCCGCGCGTAACAGATCGATTTCAATGAGGTTCGTCCAACTGCCCAAAACTTCTGTGCGTTTCTTTTCATACTCTCTGCGTCCGGCTCCTGCTCGCTTGTTTGCGGGTGAGAGGATCTCAATAACTGTCACGACTTCTTTTGTATCGACCATGCGGACTTCGAGATATCGTTCCGTGACTTCTTGGGGCATGGGTAACACGCCAACAAGTGGTTCAGTAGAAGCCGTCACGGTTGAAGTAGAAGTGTGAGATGCTAGGCGGGTATCTACCGATACAACTACATCAGGTTCTCCAACTAGAGCATCTGGCGGAGATACGGTGAGATAGGTTCGCTGTTCCATTGCCACACGATATTTTGGTCGCAATTTTGGCGTCAAAAATTGTTGTATACTAACTATAAGACCCGTATGAACTTGATTCCAAATGCCGCTCTGCTCTAAATATGGATCCATTCCAGGAAATGGGCTTCTCATTGTAATGTTTTCCAACTCTCACCAAGATAGCGAATTGCGATAATTTTAGTATACCATATATTTTGCCCCTCCTTACCTTTTGACTATTGTCTAATTGAAAGAGCCAAATAAGATGCTCACCATCACTGCCACCATCCCTATCCAAGAACCACCCACTTGGGCCATCCTCCAACGCCAGCTTATCGATTTGATGAATCAGGCTACCCAACCTTTCCTCGACCGCTACGTCAATGACGATGATGAGCTAATTTGGCGAGAGGGTGGGACTGGCTCGCGGGACGGGGCCGATGACTTTTATGAAGCCACCTTCAATTGGCCTCTCTTCTATCTTCTTGGTGGTGACGATCACCTGCTGGAATATGGTCAGCGAATTTGGGATGGCATCACCCGCCAGTTGACTCGTGCTGGAATGCTGCACAAGGAGTATGAACAAGGCTACGATCACTTTCACCAGGGCGAGAGCTATATCTACTTCTACTTTCTCTGTCTCGCGGACCCGACCAACCTGACGAACTTGGATCGGGCCGAACGCTTTGCTGGCTTCTATCTCAATGAAGATCCAGATCTCCAAGAGCATGCTTGCAACTATGATCCTATCCACAAGATCATCCGAGCACCCCATAATGGTTCGCGTGGTCCGCGTTGGGGCTTTAGCAACGCAGAGCCACCCAGCTATAATTGGGGCGCAGGAATGCGAGTCTATGGACTGCCCTTTCACGATATCGAAGGCATCGACCACTATGATGATTTGAATGACCCGGCCAAGGCCCGAGCGATGGGCCAAGCCATGCATGAGCGCATGGGTCAAGGGGACGTAGTGGGGAACCTGATTGTGACCAGCTTAGTAACCAATGCATACCTCATGACGGGAGATACCAAGTATCGCGACTGGATAATCGAATATGTGGACGGCTGGGTTGAGCGAGCCAAGATAAATGGTGAATTGCTGCCGGACAATGTGGGGCCCAACGGCTTAATTGGCGAAACCATGAACGGCAAGTGGTATGGCGGGCTATATGGCTGGACGTGGCCCCACGGCTACTACAACATCGGCATGGCCGCGACAGTGGCTGGCATCAACGCCGGGCTGGTCAGTGGAGACTGGACCTATTTGGCATTGCCCCGCACTCAATTTGACTTCATTTGGCAGTTGGGGGAAGTGCGAGATGTGCGAAATCTAGAGATGAGCCTCAGCCAGCACTGGATAAACACGCTGGGTGACGCGGATGACGATGTGGGTGATACGGACCTTCACGACAACGCGGATAACCATACGGGTGATAATGCTGACGATATTCGTTCTTTCCACCAGTTCGTGGTCCCGTACCGCTATAGTGACAAGGGCTGGTTCGATTATCAACCGCTCTCACCTGTCTATCCAACAGCAATTTGGAACGTCTCTCAGGCTGACGAGGATTGGGCGCGTATAAAATCTCTGCAACAAGCCGACACCTATGATTGGCGTACTGTCAACACATTCCGCAATAAAGAAGATGGTGGGCACGATCAACCCTGGCTCTGCTATTTGGCAGGGGAGAATCCGAACTATCCTGAGGAGATGTTGCGGGCTGCCTTGGGTAACGTCTATCGCCGTCTAGCCCTTATTGCTGATGATGATGCGGATCTGGCTCAAGTCAGTATTCATCACTGGCAAGAACACAACCCTGTCGTCACCGAGGCCTTGTTGCAACTGACCTTGGGCGCACCGCAGATTATCTACAACGGCGGCTTGCTTCATTGCCGCGTGCGCTACTTTGATGCTGACCGCCAACGTCCTGGTTTACCTGAGGATGTGGCTGCGTTGCTAAAGACGCTAGAGGCAGATCGTACGGTTCTACAGCTCGTTAACCTCAGTCCTTTGAAGACTCGACGAGTGATTGTGCAAGCGGGTGGCTTTGGCGAGCATCGCTTTGGTACAGCCGCTTATTCGACGTTAGGTAGCGAATATCCCGGTTCACATAAAGCCTACGCGGCTCCACCAATCGAAAGCGAAATGCAGAGCGTTTCAGTGGATAGCCATCTTTTACAGGTTGACTTACCACCAGCAACCCAGATTGTGCTCGACCTTGAGACCGAGCGGTACGTCAACCAACCTTCCTATGGACAACCTTGGTGATGATGATGAATCAATGGATGCGGGAAACATTTCCACCCTTACAGAAACCACCTATGGGCTTGGGGACGGCACCCATTGGAGGACTCTATCGGGAGATCACTGAGGCGGAGGCGATTGAATCTGTCCAGCGTGCTTATTCGTTGGGCGTTCGATTATTTGACAGCGCACCCATGTACGGCTGTGGCCGAAGCGAAGAACGTACCGGGTTGGCCCTGAGAGAAATCCCCAGGGAGAGCTATACTCTATCCACCAAGATAGGTCGTCTGCTCAATGAGGCCCGCGATGGCTGGACTATGGATTACTCCTACGATGGCATCATGCGCTGCTTGGAGGGGAGTCTTTCCCGACTGCGGACCGATCACGTTGAGATTCTCCACATCCATGAGCCAGACCCTCCTTACCCCAACCGCCAAGCCTTGACCGAAGCCTACCCTACCCTGACCAAATTGCGGGAAGAGGGCGTCATTCGGGCTGTTGGGGCAGGGATGAACACGTGGGCGGATCTGATTGAATTGGTTGAAGACGACGCATATCAGTTCGATCTCTTTTTACTGGCTGGGCGTTACACGCTATTGGAGCAGGGCGCAGCCGACTTTCTTTCCCTCTGTCAAACGCATCAAGTTGGCATCTTTGCTGCTGGTGTCTACAACAGCGGCATTCTCGCCACGGGACCATCCGATCCAGACGCCAAATATAACTACCAATCCGCACCATCCGCATTGGTAGAGAAAGCAATTGAGATTGAACGCATCTGTCATCACAACAATGTTCGCCTTAACCAAGCTGCTGTACAGTTTGTGGCCACCCACCCAGCCATGAGTGCCGTGGTGATTGGGGCTGAAACCGCAGAGCAGGTCCAAGCGAACTGGGATGCAATGAATGCCTCAATTCCTGAGCAATTGTGGGTAGATTTGCGGGAAGAGGGGCTGATTACTACTCTTCCAGGACAACCCCATCAAACCTTACAGCCCCTCCAAACCTTTTCAACCACCCGCCTCAGGGCTAAGGCCTTTGCAGAATCTGATCTGGACATCTTATGCCAATTGCACTTGGATTCTGACGTGATGGCCACCTTGGGTGGCGTTCGCTCTGTCGAGGTAACCAAGCGATTTATCGCAGAAAAAATTGACCATTGGAGCACCCATGGTTTCGGCTACTGGATCTTTCGCGAAAATGATACAGGTGAATTTGTCGGGCGAGCTGGCTTACAACATATTGAGATTGGTGGGAACCAAGAGATTGAGATAGGTTACACGGTTGCCTCAGCACAGTGGGGGAAAGGGTATGCTACCGAGATGGCTACGGCATTGGTTGACATCGCCTTCAATCGATTAGGCATCACTGAACTCATCTGCTTCACGTTAACCTCCAACCTAGCATCTCAACGAGTGATGGAGAAGGTTGGATTTTCGTTCGAGCGTGAGATTCTCCATAAAGAAGAACCTCATGTTCTCTGCCGACTGAAAGCACAAACTTGAGGTTGCTGAAATGTTAAAACGCCGTCACGCTGATCGCCTGGATTGGCAACGGGTTACGAAGCGTCGTTTTACCGTAAAAGCATTCAATGCGCCACCTTTTCAGGGTTTGGTTACCTTACTCTGTATTGATGCCGTAACTGAGCCTCTGTATATTACAACTGATGTACAGAACTTTTGTATTGCCGATGCCAGATACAGTTGGCTTCAGCACTTCCCCCGTGGCACAAATTATACAGTCACAACCATGTTTGACGACCGTGGCCAAGTGGTTCAGTGGTATCTTGATATCGTTAGGCAACATGGCGTGGATGAGCGAGGCGTTCCTTGGTTTGACGATCTTTACCTTGACATCATTGTCACGCCTAAACGAATGACTGCTGTGTTGGACGAAGATGAACTGGATGATGCCCTTGAGAGGGGCATCATCGATTTGTCCGAGCATCAGCTTGCCTGGAACGAAGTCAAACGGATCTGCAATGAGATTGAGAAAGGTCGATTTCCTCTGCTTGATTTGAGCTATGCACATCGCGAGAATCTGTTGAAAGAGATGTCGCATTAAAGCAGCAAGCTACGCTTCTTGGTCATTTATTCACGATTTTAGGTGATCTCTTAATGAGACTCATCATTTATGCCATCAAAAGGAGAAGACGAGTGCGCGTACTGATCATGAGCGACATGGAAGGTGTGAGTGGAATAGTTGTTTGGGAACAGGTCAGCGGCGGAGCGGCCATGTATGAAGAGGGCCGCAGGCTTTACACAGAAGAGATCAACGCTGCTGTCCGCGGGGCCAAAGCGGCTGGTGCCACCGAGATTGTGGTTGTTGATTGTCACGGCGCCGGCAAAGGCTGGACCTTTAATTCGTTTATCCCCGAGCTGCTTGATCCCGACTGTGAGTGGGTGGCCCACCATGCTTGGGGCCGCTATTCTGAGATGTGGGAAAATGGCTGTGACGCCTGCCTCCTCGTTGGCATGCATGCCCGCAACAACACGCCGGACGGTGTATTATGCCACACTATCTCAGGCGTTCAGTATAGAAATCTCTGGTTTAATGATGATTTGGTCGGCGAAACAGGTGTCAATGCTGCTCTCAATGGACATTATGGCGTACCCGTCGTGCTTGTGACTGGTGATGAAGCGGTCTGTCGAGAGGCCAAAGAGATACTTGGCCCTGACCTCCCAACTGTAGCCGTCAAGAAAGGGTTGAGCCGCTTTAGCGCACGCCAAATCCCACCAGTACGGGCGCGACAGATGATTGAGGACGGTGCGAAAAATGCGCTGCAAGACCTGAGCATCGTCTCGCCCTATGTGCCGGATACACCGACCACCATCAAAATTGAAGTGGCCAGTGTGGATAAGCTTGCCGACTTCAAAGGGCTAACAGGCGTCGAAATTACGAGTCCGACGACGGCTGAAAGTAAGGCAGAAAATTGGATGGCGGCTTGGGATCAGTTCTGGCCGTTTGCCTAATTGGAGTTGTTCCTCAACAACGATAGGAGTAGGCGACGGTTACTTGAATCTCTTCGCTAGCAAAAAAACGGCGGTGAATGCTTGCGCAGCCGCCGCTTGCTGCACTGTCACCTCAAAAAAATTAGGCTCTTCTGGAATTCATGTGGTTGACAAGAAAAGAGGCATTTTTGTAGGTCACATTTGCAATGTGACAAGCCTACTTCGGTGGAGCTATGTCACTTTTTAAAAGTGACCTACGACCGTCAACCACATGAGATCCTGTTGAAAAAAATTATTCAAGAACTACTCTATTGATTACTTCTGCATCAACGGGAGATAGATCGTTCCCTGCCTCTCCAGCACGTGAATTGTTACGGTTGCTGTGGTGGACTGGTTGGCAGAATCGGTCGCACTAAAGTCTACTGTGTAGGTTCCTACCGACAACCCGTCTTGAAAAACCAAAGTGGCACCGGAGCCTACAGGGGTTGATTCTGGGTAATACCAGGTCATACTTGTGCTGGCCATGGGGCCATCTTCGAAATCCGTTGCCTCTGCCTGTAAGACAATTGATTCATCTTCATCAACAACGCGCACGGCCTCGCCAAGGATTGCGACAGTGGGTGGCTTATTGGCAATAAAACCAACTGAAATTTTGCTAATCTGCGACTCAGTATTGTTGTTGGCAGATACTTCGATCAGGCCATCCTCACTAGCCTGCAATTGGTCTTTGTCAATCTCTAGCCTGCCAGCGGCTGGTAGCGTTGGTTTCACAACTGTCCAGCTATTTCCGTTGTCTGGGCTATACCGGATCATAACGACCGGCTCCTTATCGGCGCCAGGATCTGTGGCTGTCCACCTGACATCTACAACCGTTGGATTATCAATTACCTCTGCACTCAACGTCGGAGGGGCAGTTGATGCCTTGAGTTCGGTTAGGAATTTCTCGCCCTGCCAAATCTGAATGCGATCTGTCCCCGTCATCTTCGGAACCACCAACGCAAAGGTGAAGCGCTCGTCATGGACTATATTCTGTGCAAAGCCGCTGGCGAAGAGTCGATTGCCATTGCTAGGAGTAGAAATGCTCTCCCCTTCATCTCCAACTAATGGATCCGGATCAAAGAAGTAGCTAAAGAGAACCGTATTCTGAGCATCAACCAAGCGTAATTCATAGATATTACAGACCGGACTATTTTCAAGAACTGACGTGGATTCTATGGTCAGCGCGCTGGCGATATTTCCTCGAACTGTTGCTGTTCCGCTGACGATCTCTCCCGAGACGAGCCATGCTGCCTCAGATGCCTTGAAGGAAGCCCCCATTGTTGTCGCCAAGGTTTGGGCTGAAAGGGCATCGAAAAGCCGTCTATAGTTGTACGCAGATATCCATTGGGTAGGTGTACTCCCTGTCTCAAAACAGTAGCTCATCACATCTTTGCGAGCACTCGCTACCAAGCTCATGTCTGGTATGTAGATGCCCACATCACCGATTGAGCCATCTGCCTGAGGATAGCCAGCTTCACCGCTTACGTTACATGGCGAATGGCCTAAACCTAACGTATGCCCTAGTTCATGGGCAGCCATGTGGGCCTGCACCCCCTTGTTAGGGGATGATGAATCTGGCGAACCATCGCCATTAAAGTCAACGAAGAAGTCAACTGACTCGACGCCAATCGCGGAGCCACCGGGGTTATCGCCCATGCCACCGACTGCCGCGGCTGGGTTTGTGGGCCAGGTTGGTAGACAGCACCCAGGGGCAACCTGAACGACACCGTAATATTTGGGCATGAGCGCTGTCGGGTCAGATAGCTCTCGGTTTCGCAAGTCTCGAATCTCCCCAAGCAGATCATACCAGCCTTGAATATCGTATAAATTACCCGTAAATGCCAGCTCGCCGTGGATCGTATACTGAACATCGGCAATCGGATAAGCATCCTGTATGAAGCCCAGACCAAATCCCGTTGAACCATCTAGAGCCGGTCGATAGATTGGGCCGCTTCCGTTATGTTGATAAGCAACCGGGATCAACACAATGTCAAGAGATGGCATGGCATGTAGTGTCAGCACAAAAGAGCTGGTATTGTTGCTGTTGTCCGTATCAGCACCGCCTGGGTTGACGGTTGCTTCAATGGTTAGATCCCCAGCCACCAACCATTCTGTTGGAAATGTAAAGTTGAGGGTGTCATTTAACTGTTCCCGGTCCGCTGCCGCTGGGGCCGCAAAGGTGCTGATATTGAATGGGGTAAGGGGCGAATTAGCTAACTCCGTGCCGCCTCGAAAGGCCCGTAGCTCAGCTTGAATACTGCCACCTGCAGGGCTGCCACCGCTGATGCCAACGGTCATCCGCGCAACCAGTGGCTTACCTGCAACGAGCGGCACCCCATTCTGGGTAGTCTGAATCGCCTGGGTGAATTCAATATGCGCCACGCTCAAGTCATAGGGAAGCGTGTTGCTCGATTCGGCCACAGGTGTCGGCGATGGTGTATGGGTTGGGCTGGGTGTGGGAGTCGATGTATTGGTCGGCGCATCCACAGGCCCATTCGTCGCTGTAGGGGAAGGCGTTGGTGTATTTGTTGCTGTGGGCGTCTCTGTTGGTGTATTGGTTGGTAGTGCTGTAGGTGTCGCAATTAAGAATGATGCAGTTGCACTGTAATCACTCCAAAGCTCATTTTGCTGATCCCGATGAGGGGGTGTGTATGTGCGTATTCTGAAATAGTAAACAGTTGTGGCATCGAGCCCGTTGATGGTAAACTCAGACGCTTCTTTGCCGTTCGTCATACCAGCGACTGTAAAAGGGCCAGCCGGTGATGTCGCAAAACTCACTTCATACCCCCCACCATCTTCCTGATAGAGGATGGGCGTCCAGGATAGAATAGCCTGATCGTTGGTGCTGGCAGTAGCCACTAGTTCTGTTGGCGGAACAGTTTGGAATTCATCCCAATCCTGCTGGGATCGCAGCAAAAATTCTTCAGTGTTGACATTGTTGGTACTAAGGTTATTGTATTGAATTTCTAATGTAGAGAGCGAAAGAATCGATAATGCGACCGGAACTTCCCCAAGTAGTCTATTAGAACTGAGGTGTAGTGCCTGTAGCTTTGTCAAACCTGCTAATTCGGCCGGTATGCTGCCGTATATCCGATTGGCACCCAATTCTAAAACCGCTAGGTTGGCAAGCCTGCCCCATTGATATGGAACGGTTCCATTTAGCTGATTGTGGCTGAGCCTGAGTTGGGTCAGTTGAGCCAAGTTACCAAGCTGAGAAGGCAATTCGCCGTCTAGCTGGTTGTGGGAGAGATCAAGGAGCGTTAACTGTTGCATGGTGACCAACTCACAAGGGATGGGGCCTGTCAACTGGTTCTGAGACAGATTCAGTTCCATCAATTGAGATAAGTCACCTATTTCGCAAGGAATCTGGCCCGATAGATTATTTTGTGGTAGGTTGAGAACCGTAACCCGACCTTCAGCACACGTCACTCCAGCCCACGCACAAGGCATATCGGTCTCGGTCCATCCTGCTTGGTTGACCCAATTTACACCATCTGTTTCATTATAGATAGCCATAAGAGCTGTACATTCACTAGAGGGGATTTCGGTAACAGTGGCGCAGATCGAAGCATCATCATCCTTAACAACTACATCGAACTCCTGGGTTGGATACTGGGCGTACTCAATCGCAGACGAACCACTTGCATCTATCGTAATGACACAGGTATGAGACATGTCTTCAACCTGTGTATCATCGGTGGCCAAGAGGGTAACAGCCTGGGGCTGAGTACCATTGTCCATTGAAAAGGTGAGGATAGAGGGCTGTACTGAACATTGGGCATCGCTCGTCAGTTGAATGGTTACGTTATTAGATGGTTTTGCCTGTAGTTGAACCCCGAACAACTGCCCCGAATCTGGCGTGGCTTCATCTACCTGAAGATCGCCTTCCATGAATACTGCATCACTATTTTCAGAATCGATGAATACAACCCCAATCTGGTCATTATCTAGCACCTGGATATCAAAGGTTTGTGGCGACAGCCCTGAATAGACCGGATCAGCAGAATCTTCATAATCCACTGTGAGCAGACAGTTATGGACCTGACTTTCTGCCATATCATCGTCAATTGGCGTAATAGAAATGTTCTGGCCAACATTGTAATCAGCTGGGGAAAAGGTTAATTGGGTAGGAAGTGCCGAGCATTGGATGTCGGTATTGACCGTCACGCGAACCTCCCCTTCTGGCTCGGATCGCAACTGAATCGCCATTGTGTCGGCGGTAGCGCTTTCTTCATCAACGACCAGATCCCCAGCCTGTAGCGGTACCCCTCCATTCTGTGGATCGGTAACGTCTATACCAGCACCATCGTTGTCATTGACTACAACCAAAAGTGTATCGGTTGGTAAGGTGCTGTAGAGTGAATCTGTAGAACCATCGTACCCCAATTGCACATGACAGCTATGGGATTCCTGCTCATCAATGGAATCATCTACAGGGCTGACTTCGATGAGTTGAGGCACGCTGTAATTGCTTGCCGTAAAGGTTAATGAGTCAAGATTCGTCGCACATTGGTCATCACTTATAATGCTCACAGTGACCATACCATCTGCTGGTTGAGCGTTCAGCATAATGCCAACCAGCTCTGCCGTTGGGTCACCTTCAGCAATGAGCAGGCTGCTCTCGACAAGAGGTAAGTTATTGTTATCTGGAGCTGTTAACGTAATGCCGATTGTATCATCATCCGCAACCAAGACTTCGACTGAGATCGGGGGGAGAGCTGCATAGTCAGAATCTGTTGACCCATCAAAGGCAAGCTCTACCAGGCAAATATGGGGATCCGTTTCGTCAATACCATCGTCAACGACTGACACTTCGGTGGACTGTTCAACATCGAAATCCGCGGAATCAAAGGTCAACTGACTAGGTGAGACGCTACATTCGCCGTCACTCGTCAGATCCACAACGACACCATCTGCTGGTGCCATCGCCAATGTAACCTCAAAGTCATCAGTCTGTGTTAAATCGGCTTCGGAAAGGACAAGGCTGCTGGTCGCTAATGGCGCATTACCATTTTCTGGATCGGTTAGCAGTACAGATGCCTGAAGGAGTGCATTATTCGGGCTGAAAACTACAGCTTGATCTGAGCCATAGGTGTCATTGGAGGTTACTGAATTTACATCTACTACCTGTGCTTGAAGTGCGGAAGTATCTATGAACAAGAGCAGTCCAGCTAGTACACAGATTGAACAACAGACGAGATGTTCGAGAATACGTATTGATGACATGATGATTTCCCTGGGGATGATTTTGCAGTTGGGCATAAATAGAATGTGCGGAGGAAACATTCTCCAGCCAAATCAGAGTATGCTTCCTCCGCAGAGGCACTTATTTCTTGGGTTTGGCCTTAACGCGCTAGCGGCAAGAATAGGCTATTTTCGAAGAATGGTTGACTTACAAAAATCGAATAGGGCACTTCTACAAAGCCGTTGACTGCATCGGGTGACTCGATTCGCAAGATGCCCGTGTGGATACCTACTTCTTGCGGAATATCAACCATTACCTCTAAATCTACCTGATCCTCCCCAATTAATTTTGTTGTTCTTAGACGATTGGCAGAGTCAGAGATGCTCCACTGCATGGTGCCTTCACCACTATTGCGGATAGAGATAGTAGTTGACTGGGTCGTTTCACCTCCAATGGTTGCAACGAAGTCGAGTCCAGCAGGAGCAACCGCTAATGTTGTTGGTAATGTAAAGCGGTCGCGAGAAACCTCAATGTGAATTGCGTTGACGATCGCAATTGCCTCTACGTCTTCTTCCTGGTCGTTTTCATTAGGAATAGAGCTAGTGGGAACTGTTGAACGTGTGCTGATCAAACCGCCACTATCGGTGGCCTCTAGCGTAATTGTATGCTGTCCCTCAGCCAGATCATCTGCCATGAGAACCAGGGTTTCACCTGTGCCCAGAACGCCATTCCGATCTGAGCGCCAAACGAGTGCTTCACCCGTCAATCGACCATCTTCTTGATCATGGGCTGTCCCTTCCAAGATTATCTGTTGGGCACCCACATAGAGTCGATTCGTTGCTGGAGCCAAAATGAGTGCATTGGGGGCATGGTTGGGAACACTAAAGGATGATTGGGTCTGAGCAAAGGCACCATGCACACCATCATTGGCCACAACTCGAACCATGCTCTGCTCACCACCAGGCAGGGAGTCTGTGTCAACAGTTAATTGGTTCTCTTTCCAGTGCATGGCTAGTTCATGCCAGCTCTGACCATTGTCATTGCTATATTCCACGTTATAAGTCAACTCATCACCATCCGTATCCTCGGCCTGCCACTCAAATACAACCGTATCACCGTCAAGAGTAGAGCCGTCGACCGGGCTGATGAGGCGAATAGTAGGACTATTGGCGGATGCTTCTCGTGTATCTAATACCTGACCGTGATGGAGCAAGACGAGACGAGAAAGCTCCTCTGGATAAGGAACGATCAGATTATAGCCCTGCTCAGTGTCTGATATTGTATTGAATGAGTGATCCAGCTGTTCCTGAGATGGCAATTGATAGCCAGCCAGAAGATTTCCTTGCGAATCTTCCAGGCGTAGGGTATTGGCACCAATGTCAGGCTGAACTATGTCAGATTGCGCCATTGTATGGATGACGCTATCGATGGTGCCGCTTGGGCTGTCGGGATCGACCATACCCTGAATGATGATGACACGTTCGCCGGCTTGGGCCAACAGGTCGGATGAGGCCGCTTCAGTAGTGACATACTTCGTCTTGATGACGTTGAGTGCTTCACGGTAGGTCCAATCGGCAATCCACTTCTGGCTACAGTAGCTCATCACATCTTTGGTTGTTGGCGGATAGATCGTCTGGTTATAGATGTGGAAGCCATAGTAGGCACTGTCACCAGTTAGAACTTGGCTAGTCCGTGCATCTGCATAGGGGAAGTTTGGATCCAATCCACTGGTCGTGCCACAAGGCGCGTGGCCAATGCCCAAATTGTGGCCCAACTCATGAACGTTGAGCGATTCGCCCCACGTGGTATAGTCTCCCATGCCCATAAAGCCACCTAGTGATGCAATACCACTAATGCTATTGACTTGGGGCGCACCCGAGGCGCTGTATTTGGCAAAGAGACCATAGTAGTGTGTCTGAGGTGAACCATCATTGGTCCAAATGGCGCGAACGTCGTTGAGTACCTCGCTATTGTTGCGGATGCCCGAATAGTGGAGCGTCGTTGGGGAAACCGCCCAGTTGACGACATCGACAGGCAAAAATGCTTCGATAGACTTAATCGTTCCCAACTGATCTTCCGCTCTCGTTGTAAATTGATAGCCAGAGACTGTATCGCTGCCATTGATAAAGTGAATCGGGAAGTCAGGAACCGCTTCAAAGGTGACCGCCGCTTGGCAATCATTGGGCGTACCGGCGCTTTCGGCACAATCAATTGGATGACTGACACCGGAAAACGTAAGCACTACGTCACCTGTTCGCCACGACGGTGGTAGCTCAAAGAGGAAGCTATCGTTAAGCTGGCCTCGATCGGGGCTGGCAATCACATTGATTGTGCCACCCCCGTTGGCTGGGGTTAATTCACCAACCGTGGCGCCGCCACGCGTGCCACTTAATTTTGCCGTCACACCGCTGAATGCGTCACCCGTGCGGCTGCGCACGTGAGCACGAACAAAGGTAGCCCGGTTCTCTACCACAGGCATGGCATTGAGGAGATTCTGCACACCCTGAGTGACCTCTAGACCAGTGAGTTCAATCGAGTTGGCTCCTGCGGCAATGACATTGAGCTGTACAGCAATCGAGTGAGTGGTGGTACCGTCACTGATGGTTATGACTGCATTGTGTGTCCCTACATCGTTCATCTTGGCGTCGGCGATGCCTACAAAGAGATCTGCGGGTGTTGTCCCGCTGGTCGAGCTTAGGGAGATCCATGATTGATCTGCGCTTGCTGTCCAAGTAAGGAGGCTAAGGTCATTGCTATGCACATTCACCGTTTGAACTGAAGGAGCTGGCTCACCCTGAGTTCCCCCAAATACCAGCTCGCTGCGGTTAACGAGCAGTTCTGTTTGGCTGACGACTCGCAATTCAATGGGAACGGTGACCTGCTCTGAACCCAGGGTAACTACAAGTGTTCCCTGGTAGGTTCCCTCCCTTCGGCCTTGGACATCTACGGAGACATCCATCAGGAGGGTACTATTGGCACCCCAACTAGTGGAAGTACTGACCCAAGAGGAGAAGGACCATCCCACACTGCCACCAGGATATTGGAAGGCCACCTGTTGAGATGGCGGATTTGCTGCACCAGCTTGCGCAATGAAGAGAAGGCTGCTGGGGTTGGCTAATGAGTTGCTAACTTGGGTTTCATCATCATCACTAACCAATACATTGACGATGTCATTGGTAAAGGCAGCATAGGTAGCATCTGTAGAGCTACTGTAGTTTAGATTGAGCACACAGTCATGGGGATTCGGTTCCACATCGCTGTCATCGATAGCAACCACATCTACCACTTGGGCTGTGGTTGCATTGGCTGCTGTAAAGGTCAACGCAGATGGCGTAACGCTACACTGACCATTGGTGGCAATGGCTACCGATGCGTTGCCCGCTGTAGGCGCGCTCATGAGCACAATCGCAAACTGGTCAGCTGCTGTAGTGGCTTCATCAACGACAAGTGCAACATTGCCAAGAGGGGCATTACTGTTATTCGGATCCAGAAGGGAAATGCCTATATCGTCATCGTCGTTGATTGCTACCCTCACTGACCCGCTGGATAATCCGGCATAAATGGTGTCGATAGAGCCGCTGTAATCGAGCGTAATCAGGCAGGTGTGGGGCGTTGCCTCTGAATCCATGTCATCGATTGCCGTGACAGATACGGCCTGAGGTGTGCTCGCCATCGCTGCACTAAATTCAAGAGCTGTTGGCGTGACAATACACTGGCTGTCCGAGCTAAGAGCGACTTGCACATTGCCGGCCAAGGGGGCTGAATCAAGTACAACGCTAAATTGATCAGCAATTGTAGACGTAGCCTCATCTACTGCCACGGCACCATCCGTTAGTGCTGCGTCGCCATTGTTGGGATCAAGCAGAGAGACGCCTGAGCTATCGTTGTCGCTTACCGCTACGTTTAAGACTGTCTCAGCAAGCGACGCATAGGTCGTGTCGCTGGAATTCCCATACGATAGCGTGACTGAACAGCCATGTGGATTGGCTTCGTCTATTGCGTCATCAATTGCTGTGACGGTTACAATTTGCGTAACATCAAAGTTGTTGGCAGCAAAAGTGAGCGAGGTGGGCGTGGCATGACACTGACCATCGGTTGTCACGTCTACAATGGCATTCCCAGAGACTGGTTGGGCCTGCAATGACAGACCAAAGCGATCGCTGGTTGAGCCAGCTTCAACCACCATCAGTGAATCGCTGGCCAAGGTTATGTTGCCATCATTCGGATCGGTAAGCAGAATTTCAGAGCTGTCATTATCTGTAACCAAAACGCTGACCGTGCTGTCGATGAGTACAGCATAGGCTGAGTCGATGGATGTGGCGTAGTTGAGCGTAACGGTACAGATGTGGGTACTAGACTCGTCCAACGCATCGTCCACCGCCACGGTCGAGACAGTTTGCGGCACATCAAATGTGATGGTACTAAAGGTCAAGGATGATGGAGTTGCAGTACACTGAGCATCAGAGGATACAGTAACAATAACATCACCACTGGCCGGCTTAGCGGCAAGGGATAAGCTGAATTGGTCCGGGGTTGCATTGGCTTCATCTATAGCAACGGCACCAGTAGCCAATGCTACATCACCATTGTTGGGATCAGTCAACCGGACGCCCAACAGATCGTTGTCACTTACCACGGCAGTGAGGATATCTTCTGGTAGTGCTGCATAGGCGGGTTCTCCGCTATATCTGAGCCTTATCTCACAAGTGTGGGTTTTGATCTCATCTATTACATCGTCGACGGCTGTCACATCTACTGTCTGTTGGGTATCGAAATTATTCGTTGTAAATGTCAGCGTGCTCGGTGACACTTCACACTGACCATCTGTGCTCATTGCCACAACAACATTGCTTGTGGCAGGCTGTGCATCCAAGAACACACCAAATCGGTCCGCTATGCTGCTGGTGGCTTCGTCTACCGTAATATCGCCGTCTACCAATAGTGTATCACCATCGTTTACATCGATGAGCGATACCCCAGCTACGTCATTATCCACGATCTGAATGGTTTGAGTGGAACTTCCATTTGCAGCATTCACCACACTGGCAATCCCTACTTCAAAGGTTTCTCTCCCTTCTGCTAGAAGATCGTTCGTGGTAGATACTGTGGTCGACCCGCTGAGGCTTCCAACTGGAACGACAATATCTAATACGGTGGGTTCCGAGTAGTCTACACTGCTTCCTGTTGCCGAACCATCGTTGAAAACCAACGTTATGGTTACGTTCTGGTTACTCAAAATGTCTAAGGTTGCGGTTACGGTCGCTGAATTGCCTTCAGTGATAGGGCTACTTACACCAAGAACAACCGTCGGCTGATCGTTGTTCACAATCGTAACTGTTTGGGGGGTACTGCCATCAACGGCATTGGATACACTGGCGATGCTTACATCGAAGGTCTCATCGTCTTCTACAAGCCCATCGTCATTGGTCGGGACAATTGCTGTGCCTGTCAAATCCCCGGCCGGGATGATTATCTCTGGTATGGCGGGTTGAGTGTAGTCGATGCCACTGCCAGTTGCTGTGCCGTTGCTGAAGAGCAAGGAGACCGTGACAGTTTGGAATGAGGCTGTGTCAAGGGCCGCAGTGAGGGTGACATCCATTCCCTCATCAACTGGCGAGTTGGTGCTCAGCGTTACTGTTGGTTCGTCGTTGTCCACTATTGTGACTGTCTGAGAAGTGCTGACGTCGATGGCACCATCTGCGCTAGCAATGGACGCATCAAATGTCTCGTTGCCTTCCACATCCGTGTCATCCACCGTTGGCAACGTGATGCTCGCACTCACATCCCCTGCCGGAATCACGATTTCTGCTGGGGCGGGTTCAGTGTAGTCGATGCCACTGCCAGTTGCCGTGCCGTTGCTGAAGAGCAAGGAGACTGTAATAGTTTGGAAGGAGGCTGTGTTAAGGGTCACAGTGAGTGTAGCATCGGTTCCTTCATTAACTGGCGAGTTGGTGCTCAACGCCACCGTTGGTTCGTCATTGTCGATGATTGTGACTGTCTGAGGAATGCTGATGTCGATGGCACCAAGAGCACTACCAATGGCTACCTCAAAGGATTCATCACCTTCTACTTGACTATCGTCGAAAGCATTAAACGACGCCCATGCACTAATAAAGCCTGCCGGGATGACGATTTGGGCCGGTGTGGCTGTCGAATAATCTACGCCATTAGCGGCTGTCGCATCGGTGAAGGTCAAGGTAACCGTCACATCTTGATTTGAGGCTACATCCAGGGTAGCGGTAATGAAACCAGTTCCCCCTTCAAGTAAACTTGGCGTGACGGCTAGGACTACGTTCGGTTCGTCGTCGTTGAGAATCGTGACGGTTTGTAGAGTACTGATATCATTTGCGCCAAAAGCACTTGCGATGGCAATATCGAAGGTCTCGTCTCCTTCCACATCTGTATCATCGATGGTGCTGAATGACAGGCTGCCACTCACATCACCCGATGGAATTACTATTTCCGCAGGGATTGGTTCAGTGTAGTCGGTGCCGCCGCCAGTTGCCGTATCATCGGTGAAGGCTAGGGTCACAGTTACGTCCCAAGTGACGCTAACATCCAAGGTCGCTGTAATGGTACCCGAGTCACCTTCTACTACGTCTGTCGTTACAGATAAGTCAACATAGGGTTCGTCGTTGTCCACTATTGTGATCCCCTGAGGGCTACTGACGTCGATAGCACCATCTGCGCTGGCAATGGCAATATCGAAGGATTCATCGCCTTCGACGTCACTATCGTCAATTGCATCGAAGACGCTGCTTGCGCTTAGAGAGCCTGCGGGAATGATGATGGTAGCTGGGTTCGGGTCGCTGTAGTCGATACCGCCACCAGTTGCTGTGTCATCAGTGAGGGTCAACGTGACGGTAATATCCCACGGAGCCGTGATGTCTAAAGTTGCAGTGATGAAACCTGTATCGCCTTCGAGCACGTCTAGGCTGGCTGCTAGGTCAACGGTTGGTTCGTCGTTGTCTAAAAGTATGACGGTGCTTGAGCTGCTTACATTGATCGCACCATACGCCTCGCCGACACCCACTTCCAAGGACTCATCTATCTCGACCAAGCTATCATCTACAGTACCCAGCGGTATGTTGGCGCTGAGATCACCCGCTGGAATGAAGATTTCAGCAGGACTCGGGCTGATATAGTCAGCACCGTCGCTGGCAGTGATCTCTGTAAAGGTCAGGGTGATGCTGACATCCCACGTGACGCTAACATCCAATGTGGCCGTGATGGCACCGATTTCACCCTCGACCAAAACTGGGGTCACAGCCAGATCGACGGCTGGCTCGTCGTTATCCAAAATGAGAACCATCAATGGACTACTTGTATCGATTGCACCCCCTGTACTCTCTATCATCACATCAAAGCTTTCATCCCCTTCAATGTCAGGATCATCAATCGCATCGAAGACACTGCTTGCACTTAAAGCACCCGCGGGAATGCTTATCGTAGCCGGATTCGGGTCGGTAAAGTCAACACCACCGCCAGTTGCGGTTACATCTGTGACCGCTAACGTGACGCTGACATCCCAGGTAACGCTAACGTCCAACGTGGCTGTGATGGCTCCGCTCTCACCCTCGAATAGAGCAGGTGTGGCGGCTAGATCGACAGTAGGTTCGTCGTTATCGAGAATGGTGACAACAAGCGGACTGATTACTGGGGTAGCCCCAACAGCACTTTCTATCGCCACGATGAAGGTCTCATCGCCTTCAATATCGTCGTCGTCTACGGCATCAAAGAGGGCACTAGCATTTAGCTCACCCGCGGGAATAAGAATCTCTGTCGGGACGGGATTGACATAATCGCTGCTGCCTAGGGCCGTGTCGTCGGTGAAGGTGAGGGTAACGCTGATGTCCCAGGTAACGCTGACGTCCAGCGTAGCCGTGATGGAGCCGCTCTCGCCTTCCAGCACGCTCGGGCTGGCTGATAGATCAACATTGGGTTCATCATTGTCAATGATGGTGACCATCTGAGGAACGCTGATGTCGATGGCACCGAGAGCACTATCAATAGCAACATCGAAGGATTCATCCCCTTCAATATCGGTATCGTCAACAGCATCGAAGACGCTGCTTGCGTTTAGAAAGCCTGCGGGAATGATGATAGTAGCCGGATTCGGGTCGCTGTAGTCGATACCGCCACCAGTTGCGGTGACATTCGTAACGTCTAAGGTGACGCTAACATCCCAAGTGACGCTAACATCCAATGTTGCTGTGATGGCACCACTCTCGCCCTCAAGTACGTTTGCGCTGGCAGCCAAGTCTACGTTGGGTTCATCGTTATCGATAATAGCTACCGTCTGTAGCGTGCTAACGTCAGTCGCACCCTCCACTGTGGCGACAAACAGACTAAAGGTCTCGTCACCCTCCACCAGAGCATCATCAACGGTTGGGAACGTGATGCTTGCGCTCACATCACCTGCTGGAATCACGATTTCTGCTGGTGTGGATTCAGTGTAGTCGGTGCCGCCACCCGTTGCCGTGTCATCGGTGAAGGCCAGGGTCACAGTCACGTCCCACGTCACGCTCACATCTAAGGTGGCAGTGATGGAACCGCTTTCTCCTTCCAGAACGTCCAGGCTGGCGGACAGATCGACATTGGGTTCGTCGTTATCGATGATGGTCACCGTCTGCGGCGCGCTGACATCGATGGCACCCTCTGCGTTGTCGATGGAGACGTCAAAGGTCTCGTCGCCTTCCACATCCACATCATCCACGGTTGTGACCGAAATGCTGGCACTCATGTCTCCGGCTGGAATGATTATTTCGGCAGGCGTTGGTTCGGTGTAGTCGATGCCGCCCGTTGCTGTGTTGTCACTGAAAATCAGGGTGACGGTCACTTCCCACGTCACGCTCACATCCAGCGTCGCGGTAATGGCAGCGGTGTCGCCTTCTAGAACACTCAGGCTAGCAGACAAGTCAACAATCGGTTCGTCGTTGTCAATGATGGTCACCGTCTGTGGACTGCTGACATCGATGGCACCGTCTACGCTCGCAATAGCGACGTCAAAAGTCTCGTCGCCTTCCACATCCACATCATCCACGGTTGTGACCGAGATGCTGGCACTCACGTCTCCGGCTGGAATCACGATTTCGGCGGGCGTTGGTTCAGTATAGTCGATGCCGCCACTGATTGCTGTAGAATCGGTGAAGGCCAGAGTTACAGTGACATCCCACGTCACGCTCACGTCCAGCGTTGCCGT
>JBCCHB010000095.1:0-63713 GCA_039028975.1 Chloroflexota bacterium | reverse complement strand
GTCCGTTTCTGAACTCTTTTGGTTCAGAGTTCCTCCCGATCCTTGGGTTCCACCCCCTGCTCGCGGACGTCGCTCTCAAGAGACTCAAAAACTCGTTGACCGATGGTGCCCTTCGCTCCACGATTAAATGCACCTATATCACAGAATGCAAAAGAGGGCTAAAATCCAAATTATGCAACCGTCACCTTGAGCTGCCCGGGTTGGATGCCCTTGCTTAATTCTTTTTCAATCTTTTTCTGAGCTTTTGCGTACATCTTCAAGAGTTCTTTATCGCTTCCCTTGAAGGACTGAACCGTCTGGGTTGCACAGAGAAAACAGCCACGCAAGAATTTGAAGTTGTTGCTATTGCACTTCATGCAGCCATCTAATTCAATCATCATAAGAACAAAGGCTAGACTATCAGGATCAGTTTCTGAAAGTTCAGTAACACGATCCACCAATGCCTCCCACTCTGGGCCGCGCAAGTCACGCAGGCTAGAGATCAGATGGGCTGGGAATAGTAGTTCCGCCTTTGTTTGTATGGCTGCCTCATTAATTTCAGACATGTTACTTTATCCTATAAGATAAATTCTTCACCTGAGTCTAGAATTGTACAATCAATTCCTGTCCTCTCTTTCAGGCTTTTGGCAAACGCATTGGGATCCTGCTGAATGGGTGGAAATGTATTGTAATGGCAGGGAATAACTCGTTTCGCTTGTACAAATTCTGCTGCTCTAACTGCATCATCTGGTCCCATGGTAAAATTATCACCGATGGGTAGAATGGCCAAATCGCATCCTCCCCCTTCGCCTATGAGTTTCATATCGTAGGTCAATGCCGTGTCTCCAGCGAAATAGATGGTCTCGCCACTGTTAAATTGTAACAGAATGCCTGCTGGATTACCACCATTGCTGCCATCCGGCAAAGCACTACCGTGATGAGCAATAGTCAATTTGACTCGACCAAATGGAAAACCGAAGGATCCCCCGATATGCATTGGGTGGGCGTCTTTTACCCCGGCGGCCTCTAGCCAACCAGCAATTTCAAAGTTCGATATCGTCTTAGCACCGGTTCGTGTGGCAATACCAACTGCATCCGCAATGTGGTCCCCGTGGCCATGGGATACCAGAACAAAGTCTGCTTCAATCTCACCTGCAGTCACTTGGGTTACCGGGCTATTGGGTGCTAGAAATGGATCAATAATCAATTTGGTTCCATTCGCATCTATTCCAAATGTTGCGTGACCATAGTAGGTTATCTTAATTGACATGCGTTTCTCCTGTTCTTGCTTTTAACCACAGAATAAAAAAGCCAGACTCACCGGTTCGCAAGTCTGGCTTTGTGTTTGGGTCAATTATTTCTTCGCTTTAGAACGATAGATCTCATCGACAATATATTCTCCAGCTCCACATAAATTAGCAGCATTCTCTCAGGGTGCGATGTTAATTTAGCATAACCGCCAGATTGTGAATTTTTTGTCGATAGTAGAGAGTAAATGCCTAACCAGCCTCATTTTTACGAGCCTTAGCTTTTTCTTGTGCTTTCCGTTTAAGCTCTTCTATACGCGCCTTCTTGGCCTCTGGATCTTCGTCAGCTTTACGTGCTTTGGCTTTCGCGGCAGCCTGTTCTTTTAATGCCTTTAGCTCTTCTGGCGTGCGTTTCTTCTTCTCTCCGCCACTAGCCTGCTTTTCAGCTTCTTTTCTGGCTTTCTCTTCAGCCTTGCGTTTTTCAGCCTCGGCCTTTTGTTGGCGAACTTGTTCTTCTGCCTCAAATTGGGCGGGCCAAAGAGCAGCGTAATACTCTTGTGGCACTGTCAGTTCAGCTTTGTTGTAAACGAGGTGAGGATACCGATCATAGACGGCCAATTCGTAATCGTGGTTCATCTTGATGGCATCAAATGGGCAGAACTCTGTACAGAAGCTACAGCTCATGCAAACCGCGGCATCGATATAAAACTCAGCCGGGCGGGCCACTGGTCTACCGTTTTCATCACTATCGCGTACAATCCAGATACATTGAGGCGGGCAGACTTTGGCGCAAATCCCACAAGCCGTACAGAGATCAACATTCTCTTCCGTATCCCAAATGAGCATGGGAATATAGCGAAATCGTTCAGGCAAAAGCCTCTTCTCTTCTGGATATTGAATGGTCAGCAGACCTTCTTGTTCAATATTTTGCTCAAGAATACGGCGGTTTCCATTGAGCTTTCGGCTGTCCAAATAGCGGCTTGGTACGGATTCACCGTCATCGCGGAAGGTGTCCATTGCGTGTTTCAGCGTAATCCCCAGCCCTTTTAGTAACCCTGTTCCGTACATGTTATTTTCCTAATGCTAATTATACTCGGACTCCGCACAAAGTAACATCTTTCTCTCAAATAGTGGTGCTACTTTATTACCACCGTCATATATGCTATCAACCTAGAAGGTTTACCGATCGACTTCTCCCAAAACAATATCAATTGCACCTAAAATTACGATTGCATCTGCAATCTTATAGCCCACTGACATGGGGCCAAGGGCATTTAAGTTAATATAGCTTGGGGCGCGCACATGGTAACGATAAGGGTTGGCCTTGTTGTCGCTGACCAAAAAGTATCCCAATTCACCTTTTGGACTTTCGATTCGCTGATAGACTTCACCTTCTGGGGGACGGAATGTATAGCCACCTTTGCCGCCCATGATTTCACCAAAGCCCTGCTCTAACGTTGCTGACGCATAAGCAGGTAGCCCCTGCACTTCACCACCAGGAATATCTCTTAGCGCTTGTCTTAAAATCTTTACACTCTCTCGGGCTTCCAACAGACGAATGAAATAACGGTCATAGATGTCGCTGTTGGGCAAGGTAGGGATATCAAATTCAAAGCGATCATAGATACAGTACGGTTCCGCCTTACGAATGTCATATGCCACACCGGCTGCCCGAATCATAGGGCCACTTACGCTGAGTGCGATCAAATCCGCAGGGGACAAATATCCTACGCCCTTACCGCGGGCTTTGACAATTTCATTGCCGCTCAGAAGGTTATCCAGCTGATCCAACATACGGGGAAGCCGATCGTGAACCAGATACCGAGCACGTTCCAGCCAACGAGGCGTCAAATCACGAACAACACCACCAAAGCGCATGAAATTACACATTAAACGGGCACCGCTGACCTCTTCAAAGAGATCCAAGATCATTTCCCGCTCTTCAATGGCATAGAGGGCTGGCGTTTGCAAAGCCCCCAAATCATTCAAGATAAAGCCGATAGACCAGAGATGGTTGATAATTCTGGTAAACTCGGCCATGATGATGCGAATGTAGTTGGCCCGCTCCGGAACTTCTATATCTAATAGCTTCTCAACAGCAAGAGCCAATCCCAGATTGTTACTCATAGAGTTGAGATAGTCTAACCGATCCGTATAAGGCATATTCATGAGCCACGAGTTGCGCTCACCGATCTTCTCGTGGTTGCGATGGAGATAGCCCATCTCCGGCTCTAAGGCCAAGATAGTCTCCCCCTCGATGCGAGCCAACATGCGAAATACGCCATGGGTACTTGGGTGATGCGGGCCCAAATTAACGACCAAACTCTGAGTCTCTAAATGAGCAGCATCATTACTTCCATTCGTGGATGGCGCCTGACTTACAGGCACATATGTAATGGGTTCTTTCCAATCCTCTGGATCCCAATCCTGGGGATAGGTCGTATTCTTTCCCCAGGGTAACTTGTCTTCTTGGAATTCATACCCCTTGGCTGGGTGACGACTTTTGAAGGGCTTTGCATCTTCCTCAAAGTAGGCTTCTTTCCAGTCTTTGCGCATAGGATGGCCATTAAATCCCTCCCACAAGAGAATGCGTCGCAAATTTGGATGGCCTTCAAAAGAGATGCCAAAGAGGTCATATACCTCTCTTTCCATTAAATTCGCACCAGGATAGACGCTAGTTGCTGAAGGAATCGTATCATCCTCGGGGACCGGTACGTGCAGCTTAATATGCGTCCCGCCTTTAGAAGTGCTATAAATGTGATAAACGACATCAAAGCGAGCATCTACACCCGCCCGCTGTTTGCCACCATAACTCTGATAGTCTACACAGGTGACGCTGGAAAGGAAATCGTATCCCTCCGTATCTCGTAAGTGGGTCAGCAGGTTGAGCAATTTATCCGATGCGACCAATAGCCCTGGAGCCGTCTCTTCTGCCCAACGACCGGTAACTGCACCGGGAATTTTATCATTATAAGGGAGCGCTTCAGCGGCCGCTTCTGCAACCGGCGCTTCTGCCACAGCATCAGTCATGAGTTTACCCTTCTATCTATGCCGTCTGTTTCATGGAAGCATGGAAACGAGCGCGGATTTCTTCGAGCTTGGTTCGTATATCGTCTGGCAACGGTTCGGGGTTTACATCGGCACCACCACTACTGGCTGTTGATATAGCCGCGTCACCCAGTGTGTATTCGCGAATGACTTGAATCTGGCGTGGGTCAAAGATATCCGGGCCTAGGACGGGAACTGGAACGTAACCACTTGCATCCTTTTGGTACCAGGCTACTTGGGCAATGCTCTGACGCTCGACCTTTTCATGCATCTTGAGCAGACCATAAATAAGTGCTTCCGGCGTAGGGGGGCAACCAGGTACATAGACATCTACAGGGATATATTTGTCGATGCCACTAACAACATTATAGCCTTCTTTAAATGGGCCGCCACCTGTCGCACATGCCCCCATGCTCACTACATAACGTGGCTCGGCCATCTGATTGTAAATACGAACAATTGCTGGAACCATCTTCTTGGTGACTGTTCCTGAAACAATCATTAAATCACTTTGTCGAGGGCTAGGGCGCATCACCTCCATCCCGAAACGGGCGAGGTCATATCGACTAGCGGCTGTTGCAATCATTTCAATCGCGCAACAAGCAAGCCCAAAGAGAAGAGGCCACATACTCGATTTGCGACTCCAGTTATAAACCTTGTCTAAACTGGTGACGAGCACATTCGGGCGCAGTTCATCCGGCACGATGATTGAATCGTGAAGATATTGCTGAACCTGTTCGTCTTTTAGCTGCTGGAATCCGTCTTCAGCAGGTGATGCCATAAGAATGCTCCCATTATTTGTAAGAGGATTTCGTTCTTCTATTCTCAAAACTACGATCAGTCTAAGTGATCCTAGTATTATTCACATCTAGAATTAATTCATGTTTAACCATGACAATTACAGGAATTGTACCTGAGGCATCACCTCAGATGCAACTTTCCAAGCCAGACCTATTCTGGAACGGCCATTGGCATGCCGAACTGTTCCATAACCCAGTAGATCCAATTGACTGTGCGTTGACGAGTCTTCTCTGGCTGGTTATCATCATCTAGTGGTAGCCCCATGAATACGCCTTCAAAGGCACCTACTGAGTATTCATACTCATACTCGTCTGAGGGCCAAAAACCCACAAGTTCAGCCCCTTTTCCAGCGATCTTATTGCCAATGATGCCGATAGCATCTACAAAAGAATTAGAATAACCGTACTGATCACCATTCCCAAAGAGGGCAACCTTACGACCCTTGAAATCAACTGTGTCTAGCTCTGCATACTTGACGTCCCAATCATCCTGAAGTTCGCCAATGTTCCAGGTTGAACAACCAAAAATTAGGTATTGGTACTTTTCCATTACCTTTACCGTATCAGAGGAAACAATTGCCATCTCAACCTCAGCCACACCAGAACTTTCAATGGTCTGCTTGATAATCTGGGCAACGTTCTCTCCTGCGCCTGTAGAGCTACCGTAAAATAGACCGATTTTTTCTGCCATTATTTTTCGTACCTAATGATTTATTTTTAAAACGAGCTATTGTATTGCCAGTAGTCCCACTGTAAGGAGAACATCCTCAAGTATATAGTGTTGTGGTCTACTGCTAATTTTGTATACCGTACTTTTTTACGTAAAGCTATTCTATCCAACTTTCGAGTATACAATCTCTAAAGTGATGAATAGGAAGGTAAGGGGATTATTTTTGGACTATATAAGTTGGATGATGCCAATGTCTTTAACCCAATGAGATTTTGTATTGAATTATACTGTCTGGCTCCAATGTCGTCAAGTAATTTTTTTCACAAACGCGATATGGGTAATATTTATCATAAATTTCATAAAAATTGACAGGTCGATCCCTCTATGCTATACTGCGCGCCGAATTGAAAGTGAACGGCAATTGGTACGTGAACCAGTCAGGATGATAGTTCTGCTCAAGTGTATCTATGCTGTGGTCATTTTCAAATGGGACTGAGTATAATTTTGTTGTCGGCTCTATCGGGGCTCAAAGAATCTCGCTGGTTCAGAGCATAAATCCACTCTGAGAATCATTTCAATGTCAGATCCTGGAGATACCTCTAGAGCGTTATTATTTACCCATCGTTTTAGGTGTTTTCGGTGCTCAGCCTGAAAACCTATTCAATCGATCCCTAAAGGAGAAGACTTTGACCATCTCTTGGCCCTGGGGTACAAAGCGTAATTCATCGATCCTTTGGTTGGACCTGGGCGATTTGGGTGATCTCGTTCACCCTGATGGCCCCCACGAACAATGGCAAGATCATGGCTTGGGGCTCCTCAGAACGATTATGCACCAGGAAGGGATTCAGACTGATCTCGCTTCCACCCGAGCTGTTACTTCATGGAATAAGCTAAAAAAGCACATGGTTGATTATGATATGATGATCATGAATGTGCGTAGCTATACATACCCTGTAGCCCATCGAGCTGCACAGATCTTTAAAGAAGTAAATCCTAACGGAATGGTCTTGACAGGTGGTATGCATGCCACTGTTGCTCCGGATGAAATGGAAGCTGTTGAGGCTTTTGATAAGATTATCCAGGGGCCAGGAGAAAAGACCGTTGTAGATCTGGTGCAGAATCCGGGTGACTTCCCCCGACTGATCAAAGGCATTGGCGCACGTTCCATGGCCGAGTGGCCTATGATCGATCGAACCCTTTGGCCAAAACCAGCCAGTTGGCGAACTCGCCGTAAATTTAACTGGCCCTTAGAACCTGAATGTGGTTGGGGCCCTCCTGGCGTCGCCACCATCCTGACCAGCCGGGTTTGCCCTTGGCAATGTGTCTTCTGCAATGAAAATTCCTATATTGCCAATATGGGGCGACGTCCGGTCGAAGCCGTCATCGATGAACTCAACTACTTAGATGATCGGTATGGTGTTGGTTCAGTTGTTATCCATGATTCTATGTTCTTTCAAAACCCTAGTTGGCTGAAAGAATGGATTGAACTCTATCCACGTAAGGCCAATAAGGTCTGGCCATATTGGGCGGCTGGCCGTGCCGATACGGTTAGACAGTGGCCAGATCTCTTTGAGGCCCTTGTTAAGGAGACCAATTGGACGACCATTTCAATCGGTTTTGAATCAGGTAGCGATCGAATTTTACGACTGCTTAACAAGGAATGTACGGAAGAGGACAACAACTTTGCCATCGATCTAGTGAATCAACTGGGTGATGAATTGGAGGCACAAGGTCGACAGGCACCCTACTTTTGGTCGAATATTATGCTTGGAATTCCAGGTGAGGCACCAGAAGATGCATTTAAGACCATGCGTATGCTAAAGCGCATGCGTCGGGTCTTTCCATCTATTGCTTACTACGCACCCTACCCTGGATCGGCCTTAGGCAATCAGCTAATCGCCGAAGGGAAGAGCCTCATGTCCAAGGATAACTACCACCGCTTCCCCGATGACGAAAAGGTGGTTGGTGTCAATTATCAGTTTTATCGCGAACTTCTTGCTGGTAAGTATGATGATGAAATTAATCGCGGTATGGACAACGTGCGGGGTTCTGACTTATATGAAGGTTCCCTCATCAAAGCATAATCAATGAGCATGTGAACATGCTCCGTGAGGAGTGCTACATGTTTAGCCTCCACCGCACTTACTGATAATCAATCGAAAAACATTATGAGCAGCTTTGCAACCCCTCACTATATGTATCTTTTTGACTTGAAAAATGGTAAAAAAAAGCTTGCCTATGGCCAGTCGCCAGAAGATGCATTGGAGATTCTGAGCATTCGCTTAAGTGGGAATGAAATGGACGAGATCATTCGGGATTCGTATATTAAGATCTCTCAACGTAAGCTTCAAGAGTATGTCAATGAATTGGGGTAAATTTCGCTTCGGGCTATCTTTGAATCAAGCCCATCAACTCATTTTGGTTCACCTGGCGAAGGGTGACATTCTCAAAGCCCATCGTGACATCGATGGTGGGAAAGCCTACCGCTTACATCTTCTTGATGGGACAGTCTTACAACCCTCTGCTAAAATTGTCAATCAGCTAAAGTCGGCTCGTTATATAGACTCTAACAAGAAATTTCCTGCTGCAACCTACTTGCTGACCGACCGCGGACTGAAGGTGATCGACCAAATGGAAATCGAAACCAGTGCACTCTCTGCGCGGAATCACTTGCCTCCCACATGTGGCGAAGTGTGAATTAGTAGCCGATCGCCATGTCATTTTAGGGGGCGTGAATAATCTTTCATTGACGTTGGGTTACCTTGACTGAACTCATCCGGCAGAGGCGCCACGTAGCAGCGTTCTGGATACCCTTCTGTTTGGGGTAACATAAGTTGTCGAGCATGAAGCATGAGCCGCTGGTCGCCATTCCGTTTTGCCTGACTGTTTTTTGAACGGAGAGCCGAATCATAAAGCCTATCCCCAACAATCGGCGCCCCCAAGTACTGCATGTGTACCCGTAGTTGATGCATTCTACCGGATTTAGGGTGCAGTATTACCTTCGCCAGTCCATTCCATCTATGAGTAATTTTGTACTCAGTGATGGCCAGCCGCCCACCTTTCTGGACCACAGCCATCATATCTCGCCGATTTTGGTGAGTATCTAGCCGAGTACGAATGGTGCCTTCATCTTTCAGCCGATTTCTCTCATGAATAATCGCTACATACTCTTTGCGAAGCCGCCCACTCTTGAAGGCTTGATCCAGGTATTGGTTAAGCGATTTTGCTGCAGGGCCTTGGTGGCTGAGCAAAATTACACCAGATGTATCTCGGTCAAGCCGATGACGAAGCGTTACTGGCCCAAAATGAGATTGGGCCAAAGTGAGCAAGCTGCTCCCCCTGTTGGCTCGAGTTGGTTCGGCGAGAAGTCCCGCAGGTTTATTGAGCACTATCAACGCACCCTCACGGGCTAGAATCCACTCTTCTTGGAATCTATCTACTGCCATGCGTTTATCTGTTGGCGGATTCAGAACCTCCAATCGATCGCCATTCTTGACTTTCCACGAACCAAGCCAAATGGTGCGTCCGTTGACCATTACCTGTCCAGCATTGAGTATTGTGTTAATCGCTCGTCGACCCCACTGAGGGTACCGGGTACGAAGCACCTTGTCAATGCGGGCTGGTTCATGCAAATTGCGGATGATAAATTGAACACGCTGCATATGCTGCACCTACCCCGATGGGCTTGTGATAAGTTTGTAGGGAGCTAGCCTATCAAACCTCTACGGACTGCATAACGCCTAAAACTATGGAAAATCAGCGATAAATTAACGTCAGAAAGCTGAAAGACCAACGGATAAACTATGTGATATAATGGGTCGGCTGCTACGATTTCTTCTTCAATACCTGTAAGCCTCATACCATTCTGGCATTGTAATCTAACTTGGTAATCTAGCACTGAAATCTAGCCTTCGCATTATAGAGCAACAATTGCTTAAAGTGCGAACCTGCTTACTACCGAGAGGGATGGCTTAAGAAGTGGTACTGTATGACGTGCCACCTTACTAATTATGATTTGTAGGGACCGTAAGTATGAATAAAACGCGAACCGGAACAAGTATCCACTTAGACTCAGCTCAGCCTGAAAACAACCGCAGTATAGCATACCGAAGTATACAGCTCATGCGCCACTGTTGGATTGGGTTGCTATTTGCGGTTGTATTGGGGCTTGCCATGATTGCGCCACCTGCTTGGGCTGGTCCGTCTGCCCAATTCACGGTACCAACTGCAACACCCACGGCAGACCAACCACCACCTGCTGACCCCAATCTCACTGAAAATAATGACGTTTCCGAGCTTTTTGATCCAACTGCTACGCCTGAGCCAAACAATGAATCGAGCTCAAGCAATAGTGACAACGATAGTAGTAACAATGACTCGTTTGATAATTCGCAAAATGATCCATTTGCTGAAGAGGATAATCTATTTGAAACTGATCCGCTGGATGAGTTCTTACCTGATGTTGGATTTGATGACAATGGGAACAATGAAATCGATCCACTTGCTCCGGAAAACTTTTTAGACGACGGTACAGATGGGCTTGAGGGCGGCTCCCTTGGCAATGATACATTCCTCCCGGATCCAGATCCACTTCCTGCTGAAGCAGACAATGAGTTTGATGGCGTCATCGACACTGGCCTCCTCAATATGTACAATGCACCTGATCTCAGCGCAGGGATTATTGATACACTTTTCCGCAATACACCCATTCAGGTGCTGGACCAAGACAGCACGGGGCAATGGGTTCAGGTCTGCTGTGGTGAAGAACGAGGGAGCACTGGGTGGGTCGATGCCAGCCAAGTAACTTTAAGTGCCAGTTTTGACGCGAACACGCCTGATTTGCCATTAACCGACACCCAAGAGTCGACAGCAGGTGATGCTTCTAGTGATACGGACTCGAATTCATTAGAGTTAGGCCAGACCGAATTAGACCAGACAGAACTAGATCTACAATTAAACGTAACTTCCCCCGCCGTCATGCCTGGTCAAACGCTTGAAGTTGAATTTTGGGTGACCAACGTCGGAACAAATAGTGCATTGGATGTTTCGCTACGTAATGAACTACCCGAAGACATCGAGTTCCTAGATGCTCTATTCAGCGAAGAAGGCAAGTTATTCGAGACAACGAACGCCTACAACGATGACGCGCCAGTATTCCGAATTGACTGGCCCGAATTGGCACCAGGCGAAAGGGCAACCGCAACTGTATCCATCCAAATCGGGGAAGATATCGGTTATGGCGTTGTGATTGATAATTTGGCCGGAGTGGGTGCTTCAAACGCCGAAATAGAGACAGCCGGAGCAAGCATCGGGACACCACCCATCAGCCCGCCGGATTTTCGGATCCTACGTTAGATTTAGCGCCGGTTTTTGATGGATTTCAGCGTTCGAGCAGAATAACTCGTTTTGTTCCTGTGATTGAAAGGCACGAGCGTCTTGGAATCCATCTTAATTCATTGTGTTGTTCCAGAAACAAATTCCCCAGCTCAAAGGTGAGATTCAATTGATTGGGATAGTCCCACATGCGGCCTCTGATAACGGCGATCGGTACTATAGATATCCAGAAAAAGATTTTCCAGTTGTCCCCTGAGCTTGTCGAAGGGCGGCGGGAAAATCTTTTTCTTAAAGACTATACTCCACATAAAGAATTAATTTCCCGAAGAACCTTACAGATTGATTACGCGGATTAAATGTAGCGCCGGTCTTTTGTAATAAATAGTAGACCTGAATCCACCTGGGAAGCTGCTATAATAGATTCTCCTAACGATACTTTCATTTCACTCACCTGCACCTATTTGGGACAGTTATGCTCTGCTCTGCATGAAAACCGGAATTCTTCACAGAGATTTACTCAGATGAGATTTCCGGTTTTATCGCAACCGCAGTGCAAGTAGGAGAATTCTATGGACAGCCAATTGACCACTCGTTCATCGCATGAGGCATTGCCCTCATACTCTAGCTCGGCCAGCAATGAATCTTACCCCACACCAGCATCAACCGTTAACACTCCATCGCCCTCACGGGAAGACCGATTCGCCCTTAGAGGGCATTTGAATATTCTACCTCTGGTGGAAGCAAGATATACATTGCCCGTTTACTCGACTAGCGACGACCCGAGGGTATTTGAATATTCAGCCTCTTAGCGAACTGCGCGAGATTTTAGTTTCCCCTGAACAAGATCAAATTGCTCTCTTGACCAAAGATGTGGCTTCTCTTCAGGAGTTCACAGACAAGGAGCGCCTCACCAAGAGAATGGTTTCAGTGGTTACCCAGGTTATCGAAAAGCAGATCCGTGAATCCCCAAAAGAGGTTATTGAACTACTCTATCCACTTTTAGGGGGAATGGTTAAAAAATTTGTTCAGGAAGCAATCAGCAATTTAGCCCGTCAGATTGATGCCCAACGACGAAGGGTATTGAACTTTCGGCATATCTTTGATCGATTTCGGGTAGATAGTGAAGGCACTTCTTGGGGTGCTCTAGCATTACGTGATGCGCTTCCGTTCTCGGTTGAAGAACTATTCATTATTCATCGTGAATCCGGCTTGTTGATCCATCATGAGTCGCTTGACTCAGAATCGCTCTATGATTCTGACATAATTAGCGCAATGCTAACGGCGATTGGCGATTTTGTACGAGACACGTTTGGGAAGAATCTCGAAGGTGAATTGAAAGAAGTTGAGTACGGTGACAAGCGTGTTCTGATAGAAGATTTCAACTATGTTTACGTAGCAACAGTTGTCGATGGTATCGAACCATTTGACTATCGTCACGAAATACGCCGCCGTGTCAGCGCTTTCGAGCGCGAAAACCGCAAATGGTTGATCAACTATGCTGGCGATCCAACTATCCTAACTATTCACGTTGAGTCACTTCGTCGGTTGTTTTTGGCTGAGTAATAAGCGTAACCGACGCTGTTATAGTCAGACTTCGCATTGAGTATCATTTTCTTCCGAGTGGCGTTGTTTCTTGATCACAACCGCCAATATACCTTCCCCCGAATACATAAACACTCCGACGCTACACTTTCACCCCCACACTGCATGTTTTAAGAAACTTACTCGTACCAACCTCTCTGATTGGTAGTTTGATAATTCCATCGCCTTACATTATGATTCCCCCTTGGGATCCTTCAGGATCAGTCGGACCCAATACTGGAATCGATTTCTATACTTCACTTCTTATCGGGACTTCACAAACATCGGCCATTGCCGAGAAAACAAAGTCAACTATGTTAAAAAGTTCGCCCCTAAGTAGCACTCTATCTGCTGTAGGCAAAAGTGACTGGTTAGTACATCGCACGCCATTTTACTATGGTTGGGTTATCATGATGCTGGCTACATTCGCTATGATTATGACGACACCCGGGCAAACCTTTGGCGTTTCGGTCTTTATTGAACATTTCATCGACGAATTGGGAATTAGCCGGTCAACGGTCAGTACCCTCTATCTTTTCGGCACATTGATTGGCAGCATGACATTAACCTACGTGGGACGCCTCATCGATCGTTTTGGCCCGCGGCTGATCATGGTGAGTGCTATGGGGTTCTTGGGGCTAACTTGTTTACTGATGAGCCAGGTCAACGGCATCATTTTGCTTGGTATCGGCTTTACGCTGCTGCGTATGTTAGGCCAGGGAAGTCTTTCGCTTGTCTCATCAAATTCAATCAATCAGTGGTGGGTTCGTCGTCGCGGCGTCATTCTTGGCATTTCGGGGGTGGCTACGGCGCTTTTTGGCATGGGAGCGGGTCCTAATTTGCTCAACTGGATGGTTGAGCAAGTCGGCTGGCGGTCATCATATATAATTTTGGGGCTTATTCTACTCGTTATTGCCGTGCCAGTAGCGTATCTGTTTCTGCGTAGGCGCCCCGAAGATTTTGGCCTTTTACCAGATGGGGACAAGATTCCAGCTACAGCAGAACAAACGCTCGAAGAGCAAACCCAGGCACCTGTTTCCGAAGATAATTGGACGTTTGCTGAGGCCATTCGCACACGAATCTATTGGGTCTTTACAGCCGGGATTTCATCGATTGCCATGTTGGGTACTGGGCTAACGTTTCATATTGTTAGCATCTTTGAAGACAATGGGCTGACTGCGGATATGGCTGCTCAGATCTTCTTTCCCCTGGCGATTACCATGGCTGTGGTTAACCTGATTAGTGGGTTCCTGGTTGAAAGAGTTCGTTTGCGTAACTTGGCTGCCGCCTCAATGTTTTTTCAAGCTCTCTCACTCTGGATGGTACCCTTTTTAGGTATACCTGGATTATCATTCCTTTTTGCCGTTACATTAGGGACCCTTTTTGGCCTCATGCGCACTGTCGGCGTAGTCGCCTGGGCCAAGTACTTTGGACGAGAGAATCTTGGGCAGATATCTGGCCTCTTCTCCACCATTACCGCGGCTGCCTCTGCTCTTGGGCCGGTTGTAATGGGGGTAGCCCGCGATCAGTTTGGCAACTACGAATCAATCCTGAATCCGATTGCAATTTTGCCTCTTGTTGTTGGTATTGTTTGCCTCTTTGTAGACGTTCCAAGAAGAACGGTCCAGTAAGGGATGAGTCGTAAATAACTTGCGCGTTTCATTCGGATATAATCCCTTCAAATGACCAAGTTTAGGCTTTACGTATCCTGAGCTTGTCAAAGGGTTGAGAGCTGGTAACTTCGACAAGCTCAGCCGCCCTCAACTGCGTAAGTCCTACAAGTTATTTAATTCTCGTTCCCAAAAAGTTGATTGTTCATGCAAGAAATTATCCTCATTAACATAACCGGTCGGGATCGGCCTGGGTTAATCGCCCATTTTACAAGCGTGCTAGCTGATTACGGCATTATCATTCTTGACATTGGCGAGTCAGTGATTCACAACTACATTTCTCTCGCAATGCTGATCGAAATTCCCAGCGAGTCGCTTGCATCCTCGGTTTTGAAGGATCTGCTCTACGCCGCCCACGAATTAGGCATCACCATCGACTTTACGCCAATCGACGTGGATGAGTACGAGGAATGGGTTGGTGAACAGGGAAAAGAACGACGCATGATTACGATCATGGGCCGTAGGTTGACTGCCCAACAGATCTCCCAGGTAACCGCCGTTATTGCAGAAAATGGTTTGAATGTTGATCTAACGATCCGCCTTTCAGGGCGTATGTCCCTGCGTAATCCGGCCATCTTTCCCAGGGCGGCTGTCCAGTTCTTTGTCTCTGGAGCACCTCAGGATGATAAGGCGATGCGGCGTCAGCTGCTTGATGTGTCCTTTAAAACAGGTGTCGACATCTCTTTTCACATAGATGACATCTACCGCCGCAATCGTCGACTTGTTGTCTTTGATATGGACTCGACGCTGATTCAGGCTGAGGTGATCAACGAACTAGCTAAGGTAATGGGTGTTGGAAACGAAGTGACTGAGATTACGGAAGCCGCTATGCGTGGCGAACTGGATTTTCAAGAGAGTCTACGTCGCCGGGTCGCCTTACTTGAGGGACTTTCTGAGGATCGGCTTGCCGAGGTCGCGATGCGTATTCCCCTTACCGAAGGGGCCGAGCGCCTAACGAGCACCCTAAAAGAATTGGGGTACAAAATAGGAATTATTTCGGGTGGGTTTACATATTTTGGAGAATACTTTCAAAATATGCTTGGCTTTGATTATGTCTTTGCTAATACGCTGGAGATCAAAGATGGCAAATTAACAGGGCAAGTGGTGGGGGATATTGTGGATGGGCCAGCCAAGGCACGTATTCTCCAAGAAATTGCAGAGAAAGAAGGACTAATGTTGCAGCAGACAATTGCTGTTGGGGATGGGGCCAATGATCTCCCCATGCTCAGTGTTGCAGGTTTGGGGATCGCATTTCGACCCAAACCCATTGTCCGTAGACAAGCTCAAGGGGCTATATCTAGCGTAGGGTTAGATGGGCTACTCTACCTCATTGGGATTCGAGATCGGGAGGTGTTGACCAAATAATGTAAGCGGTCCTCGGAGCTCTAAACAGGCGTCAGACCTCTCTTGAATAGATACATCCGAGGACCACGAATTCTGTATGCTTATACGGCTATTGCTGTTAAGTATAGTAGTGTCGATATCCCACCACCTACAACGCCAATAAAGACCGTTAGGCACCCTTCGGCAGAGTCCGCTTCTCCGAATCGACTACTTAATGTAAACAGAAGCACAGCGGATATAGTCATTCCCAGGAGTAGCGACGCAAGATTGGATAACCAAAGTGCCATATTCATACGCAATCTCCTTTGCGATAAGGGCGTAGCATATGGGCAAAACACCTGGATAAGACATGCCCCATCGCGAACATGACATCACGAACATCAGCGAGAAAGTTCCAAACCGTTTATGCTTGGTTCTGGCATCCATGCCCAACCGCACTATATAGATGGCCAGAAAAGCTTGTACCCATGAAGATGGGTATGTCTTCTCTTCATGGCATTATCCACGTAGACGGAATTACGAGTCAGGACAAGACTTTTCTGGCGCAGCATATTCAGATAAAAGATTCTCGATCTGCTTGCTCGTGTGATGTATCATCATAACTCAGTTTACAAGCACATTCCTGACAAAATAAGTGCCTTCGCTGACATAGACCTGTCAATTTCGAACTTGCTGACTATGTTATTCGGAAAAGAAAGGCGAACATCCGATTCAGATGCCCGCCTCTTTACATCGTTGCACACAGATAACTGCGCTTTGTCTGCTCTACAGCAATGCTTTTTTATTTTGCAAGACTCTATTGCATAAATCTGCAGAAAGCAACACAAGAACACAGCCTGTATCTATTATACGTCTGATTCTCATTTTGGATACTGACAATCTTCAATAGATAATATGATGGCCTGATGACAATCATGACACCATCTATACCTGAGCTCCGTTTGAAACCGACGTTTGGTTACTCTAATAGAGCTGTCGAAACATACCGTATTCAAATCGACCGCAGTGTAGGATATTACAACCATGCTCAAACGCTCGCTCATCCACTCTAGCCTCAATGATAACGACATCCAAATCGTTACTGGATCCTGCCCCCACGACTGTCCGGACACCTGTGCATGGCAAGTCGCTGTTGACAAGAATAGTGGTCGTGCTCTGGATATCTGGGGACATCCTGACCACCCCATTACCCAAGGAAAGCTCTGCGGAAAGGTAGATCGCTATCTAGAACGGACGTATCACAATGAACGTCTTACCCATCCGCTACGCCGGACGGGGGCAAAAGGTAGCGGGCAATTTGAGCCAGTTTCCTGGGATACTGCCATTTCTGAGATTGCTGAACGGCTCCAGCAGGTGGTGGATACCTATGGAGAAGAGGCCGTGCTGCCCTATTCGTATGCTGGAACTATGGGGCAGATCCAAGGGTACGGTGGCCCTTTTCGCTTCTTTCATAAGCTTGGGGCCAGCCAGCTTGCGCGAACGATCTGCTCTGAGCCGGGGATGCAAGGCTACATGTATACCATTGGCTCAACCATTAGTATGGAGATGGAGGCATTTGCCCACGCCAAGTTGATTCTGCTTTGGGGAACCAATACCTTAACCAGCAATATGCATCTCTGGCCCTTTATTCAGGAGGCACGCAAAAAAGGAGCTAAGGTAATCGTCATCGATCCAGCCCAAACCCGTACGGCCCAAGCTGCCGACGAATGGGTACCGATTCACCCTGGTACGGATACGGCTCTCGCACTAGCTATGATGCATGTAATCATCGATGAAGGGCTATGGGATCAGGTGTACGTTGAGAACTTTACCCTTGGTTTTGAGCAATTGTGCGAGCGTGTCCTAGAGTGGACCCCAATACGGGCTGCTGAAATTACGGGCATCGCACCTGAAAGAATTGAGAAGTTGGCCCGAGAATATGCTCGCAACACACCTGCTGCCATCCGGATAAACTATGGACTTCAGCGACATGCCAATGGCGGTATGACGGCCCGAACCATTGCCTGCCTCCCTGCACTTATTGGTGCCTGGCAAGAGTACGGTGGCGGTATTCAACTAAGTACTAGCGGCGAAACTCGGCATCTAGATACCACATCCCTTTATCGCCTTGACCTTTTAAGTGGGCGCCAGCCTAGAACCATCAATATGATCCGGTTGGGCGACGCACTCAGTCTGGATCCTGCCAAGATTGCTCGCTCCCACTATCATCCCCGCCCGACAGATCCCGTGCCAACGGCTGACCAAGCCGGACCACAGGTTAAAGCCCTCTTTGTTTACAATACCAATCCCGCTGCGGTCAATCCAGATCAGGCTGCTGTTTTGCAAGGGTTGAAACGCGACGATCTCTTTACCGTGGTATTGGAGCACTTCCAGACAGATACGGCTGACTATGCGGACTATTTGCTCCCAGCCACTACCCAACTAGAGCATTGGGATCTGATACGCCCCTATGGACATATCTATCTGACGGTAAATCGACCGGCCATTTCTCCCCTAGGCGAAAGTTTATCCAATAGCGAAATTTTTCGGAGACTGGCCAGAGCCATGGGTTTTCAAGATTCCTGCTTTGAACAGGATGACGAATCCATGTTGCGTGAGCTAATTGAGGTACAGACTCACCCTGTATTTGATGGCGTTACCTGGGATGCATTATGTACCCAACCTCAGGTTCGCTTAAATGTACCTACACCTTATCTTCCTTTTGCTCAGGGAAACTTCCCCACGCCCAGTGGAAAGTGCGAATTCTACAGCAAGCGTATGGCTGAAGATGGATATGATCCACTACCCAACTACAGCGATCCTAACTGGCGCTCAGCTGATCCTACCCATCGGGGTGCGGCGGGAGCGAAGAACGGAACAGATCGACAGAATGGTACGTTCTCTAATGACGCGTCTAATAATGCGTCTAATGATACGATATATAACAGGAATGGCGACCGGCAAGGTTCATTGGTCTGTATCTCGCCACCAGCTCATTCCTTTCTAAACAGTACGTTCGTCAATGTGGAACGCTTTCGTCAGCGCGAGGAGGAGCCACTGTTATGGATCCATCCATCGGATGCCACGCAACGGGATGTATTAGATAAGGCAGCGGTCAACGTCTATAACGAACTGGGTTGTGTAACCTTAACTGCCAAAGTGACAGAGAAGGTCATGCCTGGAACGGTTCTTTCACCGGGTATCTGGTGGAATAAACTGAGTGGTGATGGACGCAACATTAATCAAGTTACTTCTCAATCCGAGACCGATATGGGCGGTGGCGCTACCTTTTATGACCTATTGGTGGATGTTGAAATGGTCGATTCTGAGCAGCAATAAAGAGCTGCTTTTTGACATAAACTCCGTTGGGAAATCATGGGCAAGCAAACCAATTAATTGAGTATATTCTGGTATTCTATTCATACTCAGTAGATCGCAGTGGAGTAAGCACGCCACGTGCCGCACGTGGACGTGCTCATTGAATGATTGCGATCTTCTGATACATAGATGATAGATGCTTTACGCTGGGTGCTCTACGCTCCTGAATGCCGATCGTGTAGGTTCTGAAGTTCTTGTCTGATGTATCATGAGTTTTTTTAAGGAACAGCCAAAACCGATTCTCCTCATTCTGATTGCCCTCTTTGCGTTGGCGGTCTGCTTTGATTTTCTTGCCCTGACGGATGTTTCTTTTGTTTTGGCACAGGGCGATACGCAGGCACCCACCCCAACCCACACACCTGTCCCTACCGTGACCTCTACCTTTACGCCAGCGCCACCAACAGCTACGCCAACAATCACCTTGACACCAACACCAACGGCAACTCCTGGCAACATTGCCCAAATTGTGCAACCCAAGATGGGGGAAGCCATTGCTGGCTCGGTTGTAATTAGCGGCACGGCGTTAATTGACGAGTACCGCAAATTTGAACTGCATGTTTCAGAAATGAGCAAAGAGAATTGGCAGTGGGTTACAACTAGCTACAAGGTAGTGCGTGGAGACGAGCTATACATATGGGATACCAGCCAATACAATGATGGCTTTTACGATCTACGACTGCGGGCTATCAGCGACGGTGGTCCCTATAATGAAACCTTTCTGCAGCAAATCGAGATCCGTAATGCGAATCCGCCAACACCTTCGCCCACGCCTACACCAACCATTGCACTGAATGAAGCGGGAACGCCTATATCGCCGCTGGAAACACCAACCTCAACGCCTCTCCCCACACCCATTGTGGATACGAGCATACGTATTCCCGGTGGGCAAGGTCTCTATGCTCCAGAGGAGAATGCGACTCTAATTGGATATGTGCCAATTGATGCCACTGTTAATAATCTGGGTTTTCAATTCTTTGAACGTTATGAACTTTATATATCCGTAACAGGCTTGGAATCGTGGCGCCATCTGGTTACGAGTGGAGAGCAGCATTGGCAGGATACAATCTACGTCCTCAACACAAATCTGTTTGCGAATGGTACATATGATCTTCGGCTACGCGTTGTTTACCAAGATAGTAACTACAGCGAGTACCATCTACGCCATCTGCATATTGCAAATCCTGAATTTGCAAATCCTGAATCGAATAATAAACATGTATATCAAGCCTCTACAAATGGCATTCATCAGCCTAGAAGTGGTGAAAGCGTAAGCGGCGTTGTTGACTTTCTTGGCACTGCTGTTGATACAAATTTCTTACGTTGGGAACTATACTGGTCCTTTAACGGCAAAGAGAATTGGTCTTTCCTTGTCTCTGACAAGGATCCAGTGGTTGGAGCACTCTTGGCTAGGCTGGATTTGAGCCAGCTTCCAGTGGGTTATTATGATTTTCGGTTGCGGGTTGTACAAACAGATCACAATTATCAAGAGTACTTCGCCCGTCGAGTACATCTTGCTGCCATGAATCAATAAGGAACGAGATCTATTGAAATATGCCTGGATTGATGAAAGTTATTTTTAAAATTGGCCTTAGTGACTGTATAATGTAAAGGTTTGCTGAGTGTCAGTGAACCATATAAGTTATCCAACTATCATGATTGCAATCGATGATCCATACTCAGCAGATCGTAATACCATCCTGCGTGGATAAACGTCTTTTTCAGTTGAATGCGATCTGCGGATACTTAAAAGTTGACTCTATAAGGAATTCAGAATACTCGCCAGTTTGGAGTGTAGATGTCTCAGGGGAATTTGTCGTTTCGGCGCTCGTTCCTGAAAACGCCCATAGAGTCTGAAAGATAGATACTTGCATAACGATGCGGAGGAGAAAATGTTGAATAAACGCTTTAGGCGACTAATGATGTCCATGTTGATAATGGGTGTATTGGCTTCTTATCCGGTGGCATCTTTACTGGCGGCAAGTCCTGCTGCCCTGCCTTCGCAGGATATTTTGGAGGCAAAGACCGTCACTGGTTCATTACCGGGGGGCGAATTTGCCAAGATTTGGTTAGCGGTTGATCCAGATTTCCCAGAAGCCCAAATTGAAGTCTTCGTTGAGTGGGATCGCCCTAATGCCGCTGCGAATGGTGTTGGCTTCTTTATTCTTGATGAAGTGGGATTGAGCCGTGCCCAAGCAGGAACCAGCCTGCAAGATATTTCAACTGCCAGTGGTAATCCTGTCTTTGAAGGGGCCGACAATCAGATGGAGGCCAATTTTAAGGCATTTGGGTTGACCCGCTACACAATGGTAGTCTTTAATGATTCAGACAGCGGAGCTGGTTTTACGGCTACTGTAGAGAATGCGGCCTTTATTGACGATAGCAACCAAGTCACTGATCCAACAGCGCCCGCAGTTGAAGTCGCTTCAGAAGATGAAGAAGGAGCAGAAGGAGCAGAAGGAGACGCCGAAGAAGATGGCAGTGAATCTACTGCCGAAGAGACCAGCGCTGAGTCGGCACCTGAGCCAACGGCTGTTGTGACAACTGCGCCCGTTGCTGCAGCCGCGCCCGCTACAGAAGAAGCCACTGAAGAGGCGCCAAATGTTGCCCCTGCCCAAGCCGCTACAACCAGCGTCGTACGAGAAGAAGAGCTAGAGGGTGAATTGGTGTCGGCCGAGACCCACTACATCGGCTTAATTCCTCGAGAACGCGATGGCCAGATCGAACTACAGATGGTTATCGAGCCGCAAAACATTACTGATTTGCTTCGTCGGGTAAATTTCTTCGTGCTGCGTACGGAAGATCTGAGCCAGCTAGATAGCAATACCCGTCCGTCCGATATTGCTATTGCTGCCGGTAACCGGGTCTTTGGTGGTGCTGAGAACGAACGGAAAGCGAATTTTCAAGCAACGGGTACTGGTGAATATACCATTCTGGTAACCAATACTTCCGGGGACAGAACGGCTCAGTATACATTAACGGTTGATAATGGTACCATGGTGGACGATAGTGGTCAGACGCTAACGGCTCAAGCTGCTGCCAGCCCACCTGTTTCTGAGGAGAGCGCAAGCGATGACGCTGGCGAAGAGGCTACGGAGACTACTGCAGATGCCGAGCCAGTAGCCGCTCCTGCACCAGCTGCTGCTCCTGCTACAGATACAACCACCACGAGTACCGCACCTGATGCATCAACAGCAACGGCTGGTACAGGTGATTACGCGCCAGGTAGCACCTACATTGTTCAGCTCAATGACACGCTAGGTATTATTGCGCGAGAGGCCTTTGGTGATGTACTCTTCTACAGGCAGATCTGTGCCTTCAATAGCATCGCCAATTGTAATGTGATTGAGATTGGTGATGAAATCCAGATTCCAACCTTGAGGCAGCTTGAGGCATTAGGGGATAATCCGACTTCTGTTCCTGTTACCGAAGAGCCTGAACCTGAAGCCACGCCCGAGCCAACCGATGATGAGACTGATGCAGAGACTGGCACGACTGCGAACAGCACAACGAATACTAGCTCAACAGCGACTTCTGATGCCGATGAAGAAGAAACAAGTGCCGCTAGTGAAGAGGCAGATGCGTCTTCCACTGAAGAGACAGACGCGGAGAGTACTGATCTGCTCGCTACAGCCAAAAGCCAGGACGGCTTCAACGTTCTAGTATTGGCCATTGAGGCTGCCGGTCTAGAAAAAGTACTGCAAGAGCCAGGTGGTCCTCTAACCGTCTTTGCACCAACAGATGCTGCTTTTGCTTCCCTACCCGATGGGGTTCTGGATGCACTTCTTCAGGATCCTGGTGGACAGTTGACGAATGTTTTACTCTACCACGTGGTTCCTGGGACACTGATTGCATCTGATTTAACTGATGGTGACTCGATTGAGACCGTTGAAGGTAGCGAAATGACCTTTAACGAGACTAGCAGTGGCTTTAATATTAACAATGATGCCAATATTATTGATACAGACATTGTTGCATCCAATGGCGTTATTCATGTGATTGATGGAGTTATTCAGCCCGTGGGGGGACCAGCCCCAAGTTCTGATGCTTCTGAACCAGCGAGTACTGACTTACAAACTGTTATCGAAAATTTGCCTGTTCTAGAGGACGCGTCTGATTTGTCTAGTGAAAGCGATGAAGATGCGATTAGCGTCTCTTACAAAACTGAATCGACCATTGATGAGGCCGCTGATTTTTACAAAGATGAGATGGAACGCAGTGGCTATGAAATAACGAGAAATGTCGTCACTGCGGCTGCTGGCTCATTAAGCTTTGAAATTGATGACGTAACTGTCCAAGTTGGCCTAACTGAAGACGATGATGCCAACGTGGTAACCCTGACGGTTACGAATCAATAGCGGGATTGACGCTAGTACAACTAGACATAGCGCGCATTATCATTCGTGAGATAGCAACTAGAAAATGCACCCGCAATGGGTGTATTTTTTTCTGTTGTTTTATACCCATTTGTTTTATACTTCAGTAACTAAGCATCAAGTTGGCGTCTTTGCTAACGATTGCGATAGTGATACTCAACTCCGTTTGAAAACAGGGATTTAATCTATTCGTTAGAGCTTTCTTCTTTTAGCACTTCAGAAAATCCCAACTTTAAAAGCAACTGCCGTGTAGACTTCTATTATTCCAATGGCCAGCCTCAATCAACCACCCCAATTTAATGATGACTCGATGGCTGAAGAGCCGCGATACATAGATTTAGAGGATCCGAATGTGACGTCCACAGGATCTTCTGGTACACCCGATTACCCAGATGGTTATGACTCTGCTTCACCATGGGAGGATGATCCTTGGCTTGATGATCCACCACCGGATGCTGACTATGGTGAAGAGATCCAAACGAGACCAGCGGAGCTGGAAAAAATAGATTTGGCAGAGTTATTTGGTAAAGATGGACCCATTGCCCAAAGCCTAGATGGGTATGAACTTCGCCCAAGCCAACTGGAGATGGCCGAGTCCATCAAGCGCGCTTTACTTGCTGAAAAAGGGGCGCTGATCGAAGCACCAACGGGAACCGGTAAATCAATTGCCTACCTTATCCCCGCTATCTTGAGTGGAAAGACCATCGTTGTTGCCACGGCCAACAAGTCCCTACAAAGCCAGCTCTACCACAAAGATATTCCCTTTTTGCGGAAAGTTTTAAATAAGCCCATCAGCGCTGTTGTAGTCAAGGGGCGCAGCAACTTTGTCTGTACATACAAATGGGATGACGAGAACTTTGAACAGCAACGATTTGCCTTTGAGGATCGGGAAGATGAGCAGGTTACGTTTATCCGCGAATGGCTAACCCAAACCAAAACTGGGGATGTGGACGATCTGCCCTTTATGCTCACTTCCGATTTACGTCCTCGGATTGTGAGCTACTCAGACGATTGCCTTCATAGTGATTGCCGCTACTATCACGAAGATTGCTGGGTCAATAAGATGCGAGATCAGGCAGCGGATGCCCAAGTGCTGATCACGAATCACCATCTATTGCTCAACGCGCTGGAGCTGGGGCCAATGGGTGAGCGCATTCTGCCGCCAGCAGCCATCTTTGTCATCGATGAGGCCCATCAGCTAGAGCAGACGGCCACAGCAGTCTTTGAAGCGACCGTAACCGACTATTCTGTTCGTCTTCTGCTCAGTCGCTCTATCTTCAAGGAACATTGCGACAATGATGAATTAGAGGAAATTCGCTCTCTCAATATCCTGGCCTTTTCTGAAGTCGAGAATCTAAATCGCTCCAAGGAGAGTTCGTTCCGGATCGATGCAGAACTGGAAACAATGAAACAACTTGCCACCAAGCTGGATGGATTGCAAGACAAGATGAAGCGGGACAACCCCTATTCTGACGATAATCAGAAAGAAGATAAGCTAGATGATAAGAAAAGCGGCAAAAAGAAGTCCAACGCAGATGATGAGAAGTCGGGTGAAAAGCGGGCCATGTATGAGCGGACCGTTGAGTCGTTGGGGAGTGCCGTCAATAGTTTGCGAGCCGTGGCGACAGCCAGCAGAGATGAAAAGATTGTACGCTACGCCAATCGGATATTTGATCGACGTCACGTCTCGCTAGAGATTCATGCTGCCCCCATTGATCCGGCGGCCATGCTCCACGACTATCTATTCAATCCTGACTTAGATAGTGATGACAAAAGTCGCCCGTCGACCCGTTCTGTGATCTGTACCAGCGCAACGTTGGCCACCAATCGCCGGTTTGATCACTTTAAGAGTCGCTGCGGCGTCCATAATGTAGCCGAAGAGAAAGTGCTGCCCGCTGTCTTCGATTATCCTAAGCAAGCGCTTCTTTATCAACCAGAGCTGCCTGCCTATGATTATAAAAATGCTGAGCGCTACTATGACGCAGTCTCTAATGAGATCATTCGCCTTTTGGAGGTAAGCCGTGGACGAGCGCTCTGCCTCTTTACCAGCTGGAGCGGTTTGCAGAAGGTAAAAGAGAGGCTGACTGCAGATACGGGTGAGCAACTAATCTGGCCCTTGCGTGCCCAAGGCGACGCCCCGCGGGATGCGCTCCTTACCTGGTTCAAAGAGACGCCCTACAGCGTCATGTTGGCAACCCGCTCTTTCTGGGAAGGGGTAGACATCCCAGGCGATGATCTATCTCTTGTCGTTTTGGACAAGATGCCCTTCCCAACACCCAATGATCCCCTGCATAGTGCTCGCATGAAAGCCATCGAAGAGGGAGGTGGTAGCAGTTTCGGGCAATATATGCTTCCTCTCATGACCTTAACCCTCAAGCAGGGGTTTGGCCGGCTGGTACGACGGAGTACGGATGTGGGAGTGGTCGCCATGCTTGATGAGCGGCTGACGAGCAAGCGCTATGGGCAACAAGCCAGAGAAGATCTTCCGCCTGCTCGCTTTACGCGCAACTTTAACGACGTCCACCGATTCTTCCGCCAATCACTAGAGAGCCAGGCTGATTTTGCTCTTAATCTCTGGGCTTGGGAGGGGAAGGGCTTACAGCGTGGCATGAAATGGCAATGGCGGCTACTTCGGCTATTAGATGGCAAGGCTGATACAGCCGATGGACAGGCTCCTGACGCTGATTCTCGTTATGAGGGCGAGATTATTGGAGCCATTGACGGCGTGACAAACCTACAAGAGCGGATTGAAAAAGCGGGACGGCCGATTGATCAATTTGGTGTAGAGGTTCGGGTGAGTAGTGAAGCTATTGAACTGATGGAACATGGAGAAGACACACTCGCCAAAGAGTGGGCGGCCCGATGCGCTGGCTGGAAAGAAGTGACGCTTGTTGCTATCGAGAATCGAGAGATGGCTGAGGTGGATGAGGATACAGGGGCGGTTGATTCTCCTTTCTAGAAACTTGCTAGAGACAAAGGATACACTTAAATATGAACCCCCATTGGTTAACGTGGGCAAAGAAACTACAAGAGATTGCCCAAAACGGCCTTCTATACAATCGTAAACCCTATCGAGATTCGGTCTTCGATGTAGAACGTTTTGAGCAGGTGCGTAACGTGGCTTCCGAGATCATGGCCCATCATACCGATGCGGATGCCCCGTACATAACCAATCTCTTTGCCAAAGAAGAGGGACACGCCACCCCAAAAATTGATCTGCGGGCAGTCGTCTTTCAAGGCGATAAAATTCTGCTCGTTAAGGAACGCTCCGACGGCGGCTGGACCTTACCTGGGGGGTGGGCTGACGTCAACGAAACGCCAGCCCAGGGCGTTGTACGTGAGACTTGGGAAGAATCTGGTTATGAGGTCAAGGCCGTCAAGCTTTTAGCCTTCTTAGACAAAAGTAAGCACGACCACCCACCAAGCGCCTTTCACACTTTCAAAGCAATTTTCCTCTGCGAATTAATCAGTGGGCAAGCAACGACCAATATCGAGATCGATGAGATTGGCTTCTTTGGCGAAAATGAACTGCCTCCTCTCTCCATCGAACGAGTGACTGGAGGACAGCTAAGGCGGGTTTTTGAGCATCATCGTAACAAAGATTTATGGGCAGATTTTGACTGAATACACCGTAAGTTAAGTTTCTTGGCATGTTGTAGCCCGTCCATTTTGGGCGGGAAAGATAGCGGCCTATCGTGATTCACTTGCTGATCGCAGGTCGCTCCATCCTCCCCAGGCTACAAGCCTGAGGCTACGGATATACCGGATTACTTGGTTTACATTGTACTGAATCCTTATACATTGGCACTTCAGTACCCATCATCAGAATTGGCGATATACCACCAGTTTGGAGCCAAGACCACTATTCTCAATTTGATTTCAGATTAGGGCGTAGAGTATGAAATTCCGTCGCATCTTGCAGCGCTTTCGCTGCTGCCAAAACCGTGCTTTCATCATACAATTGGCCTGTTATAGAGATGCTGGTTGGTAATCCATTCTCGCGAAATCCATTGGGAATACAGACTGTTGGGTGGCCAGTTAGGTTGGTTAGCAGCAAGTTTTGGCCCCGTGAAGGCGCAATATAGACGTCAACTTCGCTCATCAACCCGTTCATGGCTTGACTCACTAGGGTACGGATTCGATTGGCCTGGAGGTACTCAACGGCTGGAATCTGGCGGGCGACTCGGAGGCGATTGGGCCAAGCATCCTCGACTTGGCGCACCAGTAGATCATCTTGACCGCTACGGGTTAGCTCATCAAAGGCTGTCGCAGCCTCTACCCAAAGGATGATGAGCATGGCCTCCAGAGGAAAAGCCGGCAACTGTACGGGTACCAGCTTGGCACCGAGGTACCGAAGTTGTGCTAATGATTGGGCATCTTGCTCTTTGAACTCGTACTCTCCAGCAAAGTCATCGGCCAGATATCCAATCCGCAATTGGGATAGATCCGCCTCCACCGGCCAGCGAAAAGAGCGGCTTACCGTCGAAGGATCGGCTCGATCTACAGCTTGAGCCGTTCCGCGAATGGCATCAAAGACCAGCCCACAATCGCCAACCGAGCGGCACATAGGGCCGATCTTATCTAAGCTCCAGCAAAGAGCCATGGCCCCAGCCCGACTTACTCGTCCAAAGGTCGGACGCAATCCCGAAAGCCCGCAATTGGTGGAGGGAGACACAATCGAGCCGAAGGTCTCTGTTCCGATGGCAAAGCCAACCAATCCCGCCGCAGTTGCAGAACCAGAGCCAGCGGATGAGCCACTCGAACCTTCCTTTATGTTCCACGGGCTACGGGTTTTCCCACCGAACCAGACATCACCCCAAGCCAATGCACCCATGGTCAGCTTTGCCACCAGCACTGCTCCTGCGTCTTCCAGCTTGCGAACAACTGCGGCATCCTCATCAATCAGTTGATTCTTGAAGGGGGTGGCTCCCCAAGTTGTGGGGTAACCCTTTGTGGCCAACAGATCCTTGGCCCCCCAGGGAATGCCGTGGAGGGGGCTGCGGATCTTTCCTTCCTTGATCTCCGCATCGGCTCGTTTTGCCTGTTGCAAAGCCAACTCTTCAGTCAGCGTAATTACACATTCCAGCTTGGGGCCATAGGTTTTGAGCCGACTCAGGTACATCTCGGTCAGCGCGACAGATGTGACCTGCTGGGTATGAAGAAAATGTCCCAATTGCTCTACCGTATAGAAGGCCATCTCTTCGATATTGTCGGGGCATCCTGTTGGAGGCTTGGCTGAGGTTGCAGGATAGATGCCTGGACGCTCACTCAACCTAATCGACTCCCCAGGGTCAAAAAGGAGAGCTGGTGAGAGAGCATTCTCTAAGGGGAGCGCTCGCAATTCCTCATAGCGATTGGGCAGATCATTAATGCCAGCTAGCATTAGTGCTAGCTCCGCATCGGAATACTCTAGGCCAAATAGAGTGGCTGCCGTAGCAATGTCATCTTCGGTAATGGTTGCAGAATCCAACAGCTTGGTCTCTTTTAGAGTCGTCATGGAGTTTCTTGCCTTTCATGGGATCATAGTCGGGACAAAATTAATCTGGCGGATTATATGCCAGACTTGAGTACAATTTTACCATCGGATGATCTGTGGTACGATCTAACCTACAATCAGTTTTCTTATTCAACCCTATCCCTCCTAAACACGAACATGTCAAACACTAAACGAAAATTCGGCTTCGAGACTCGTATGCTCCACGCTGGCCATATCCCTGATGCCGTGACTGGCTCTCGGGCAGTTCCCATCTATCAGACTACCTCCTATGTCTTTGAGGATACAGATTATGCAGCCCAACTCTTTGAACTAAAGCAATATGGTAACATCTATACCCGCATTAACAATCCAACCACGGCTGTCTTTGAGGAACGGATTGCATCGCTAGAGAATGGAACAGGGGCGGTGGCCACGGCAAGCGGTATGGCAGCCCAGTTTACCACCATGATGACGCTGCTCCAGCCGGGAGATGAGATTGTGGCCTCCTCTCACCTCTATGGTGGCACGGTGACTCAGTTCACCCACACCTTTAGCAAACTCCAGATCAAGACCCATTTCGTCGATCCGACCGACATTGAAAATTGGGAAGAAGCCATTACCCCTCAGACCAAAGCCCTCTATGGTGAAACCATTGGCAACCCCAAGGGAAGCATTCTTGATTTAGAAAAGGTATCCGCCCTGGCTCATGCCAACAACATTCCATTGATTGTGGATAATACCTTTGCTACACCCTATCTTTGCCGCCCGATTGACTTTGGAGCCAGCATTGTTGTCCATTCTGCTACCAAATTTATTGGTGGTCACGGCAACTCGATTGCCGGTGTGATTGTCGACTCAGGGACTTTTGACTATAGCCATTTCGACACGATTTCAGCACCGTCACCAGCCTACCACGATCTTAAATTTTACGAGACCTTTGGCCACTATGGCTTCTTGATGAAGGCCCGTACCGAGACCATGCGGGATGTGGGAACCAATCTCTCCCCTTTCAATGCCTTTATGCTCATCCAGGGATTAGAGACCCTCTCCATGCGTATGGATCGCCATGTGGAGAATGCCCAGAAGATAGCCGAATTTTTGAATGAGCATCCTCGCGTTGCTTGGGTAGCCCATGCTGGATTGCATGATAATGAATTTTATCCTCTTGCTCAGAAATATCTACCCCAAGGGCCCGGGGCTGTCTTCACTTTTGGTATCCAGGCAGACAACCCGCGTCTTGCCGGGCAGGAATTTATCGAGAGCTTAAACATCTTTTCTCACTTGGCCAACGTGGGCGATGCCCGCAGTTTGGTCATTCACCCTGCATCAACAACTCACCAGCAGCTTTCCGAGGAGGAACTCGTTGCTGGTGGTGTGGATGCGGGCATGGTACGCTTATCCATTGGACTGGAAACCACGGAGGATCTGCTATGGGACTTGGACCAAGCCCTGCTGGCGATGTCAGCATGAATTCTATTCTGGACCCTGAATTGGCGCGTCATTATCAGGAACCAGCCACCATTCGGACCATTCTATCGACGACGAAGACGATTGCTATGGTAGGATTGTCACCTAACAATCAACGCCCCAGCTACTTTGTTGGCTCGTATCTACAGTATGAAGGATATCGAGTCATCCCCGTCAACCCACGAGCTACTGAGATCCTGGGTGAAAAAGCGTATCCAGATCTAGCCAGCATCGACCTGGAGGAAACGGGTCCGATTGATATGGTGAATGTATTTCGTCGCCCTGAGGAATGTGTGGAAATCGCCAATCAGGCCGTAAGCATTGGGGCTAAATTTCTCTGGCTCCAGCTACGTGTTATGAATCATGAGGCTGCTCGTATTGCCGAGAGCGGAGGTTTGAAAGTGGTGATGGACCGCTGTGTCAAGATTGAACATGGGCGCTACAACGGTAGCCTTCACTGGGTAGGTATGAACACCGAGCTGATCACGGCTAGAAAACAGCGCAGATGGTTCTAAGCCACGCATGGCATACATTACAATCTACGCTACATCGCTCTGGCTTGGCGCTTATTTGGTTCGACGGAGTAGCTACAATCGAAGTGTACTGTGGATTGGGTTAGGGCTAGTTGTCTATGCCATGGTGGCCGGCATGTATGTCCTAAGTGGTCAAGCCCATGAGCATTCAGCGCGCCCAATCTTAGAAAACTTTGCGAGCTACCTTCTGTTTATCCCAGCTCTCTTTTGGATTGTTGCATTCGTATCCCTTTTTCCTGCTGAGGGCTCCTGGCGCGACGGCTGGCTACAGATCTGGAAAATGGCTCCGAGTGCGGTCGGATTGGCCCTGGCAGCATCCATCTTGTTAGGTCTGTCGTTTGCACTGTTGGCACTTCAACTAGAGTGGGTTCCGGAATCCTTGCTAGCGGTGGGCATCGGCTGTGATCTGTGCATCCTAGGGTACGCAATTGCAAGGTTGGATGCGTTTGATTTGGGTGAGGCGCTGCTGCCAGACTTTTTGCGCTCATTAGATGCTGCGATCCTGGCCCTCCTCATATTTGCCGGACCTGTAGTCGTTACAATAGGGTTTATCGAGCAGAATTATCTAGTGCTTTGGATTCTCTTATTAACTGTAACCGCAACAGCGATCCTATTCCAAGTCTTTACAGAACCCTTCCAAGCCATGCTCGACCGATTTGCATTTGGCCCAACATCCTCTATTGGTGAGCAGCGAGCTGAACTGCGGGCAGCAGCTGAAGCGGTTCCCAAAGTTGAAGTAGAACAGAAGCCAGAATTATTAGATGATGCCGAGTTTACCCGACTAACCCGTCGCGCCCTGAGCCGCTATGGTGATCTCAACCGTTTAGCCGCCAGCCCCCTCACCCAACTCTCCTGCATCCAAGAACGCCTTGCCCAAAGAGGGGAAGAGAGCAATACGCTCACCCGCTCTACAGAACTGAAACGCCTTTTAACGGATGCCATTGCCCAACTGAAACCAGATACAGATAATGAATTTGGTACTTCAGATGAGTGGCGCTACTATAACGCACTCTACTTTCCCTATGTTGTCGGGCTACGTCCCTATAGTCGGCGCGCCATCCACACCGATTTAGATGATGCCGCCCAAGCCGCCTTGAATTGGTTCCAAAGCCAAGTGCCGGAACGAACCCTGCACAATTGGCAAAATGGTGCCGCCAAATTAGTTGCCCAATATTTGCGCGAAAAGGCGTTCTAGTCGCTTCATTAAACCGTTAATCATCCGGCTAGCAACAGAACAGCCAAAAAAGAAGCCAAGGGTTTCGGCTACTTTCGTGGACCTTGGTCCTATGCAACCGACGTATTTATCTGTGCCGCATCCATCCCTTGCAATCCCAACTGAGCCGGGGTACGCGCACTCGCCCAGAAATTCCTTTCTAACGCTGCACTGGCGACCCCTACTAGCGATTCCATCACGAGTGCCTTTACACCTAGTTGCTTGCCCAACAAGCTCCATGCTGCGATGCCATAGGGTACATCCTCAGTGAGCCAGCGGGTGTCAATAGCACCTGGCGCGCGCAGGGCCGTCAACATGCGGCTGCCGTTAATAGTGGCCCACAAATCACCCTTGGGGCCAAAGCCAGCAGAATGGAAAGCATCATCTACAGCCACTAGGTTAAAGCCCAGGGCCTTACCGATGGCCCGGCGTTCGGCATCTACTGCGTAAATGACGTTGGCCACCGTGGGTGATACGCCCTCTTCATAGAAGTAGAACTCGCCTCGAGCGTATTCCACTCTCCCTGCATTCATTAGCACGCCAGCTGGATGAACCACCGGATTCATGGCTGAAAGCCCACAGGCCACCACGTTTGGGTAAGGCGCAATGGCAGATGCACTGCCACTCAATCCGTCGATAGTGAAGACGTCGGCCAATGCATCGGCTACGGCTTCAGTCTTGGTGGCAGGGAAGACACCTAGCCCCAATCCGTTTACTGCTCCCCAGATAATCGCCGCGTCAGGTGCACTCTTACGACAGACATAGGGGGCTGTGTCGGTTTCGGCAAAAGCTATGGTGCTCTGGTTACCAGCTTCCCTTACAACCTTAGCAAACGCCAGCGCACCCAACGTGCCCGGTGTAATGACCAGCATGTGCCCATCACGTAGGTATGGCGCGCAGAATTCGGCAAAAGGCTTATGAGCATAAGCTGGAACGATGAGAAGGAGCAGATCGTTTTGCAGCCCTTCTGCCGGATCTGTGGTGATGTGTGCAATTTTTGCTATGCCAGTTTCCGCCACGCCCTCCAGCCGAATCGCCTGATCGGCACGGATTGGGTCAAGGGTGTGAGCAAAATCCGGGTGTTCACAGATGGTGATGGCGTAGCCGCGGAGAGCGAGGTTGGCAGCCACAGCGAAGGCTGTGTTGCCGCCGCCAAGGATGGTTAATGATGATGCCATTGGGTGAAGTTTCCTATTTCACTTAACTCTGTCATAGATGAGAATAATCTAGTTGACTGGATTGCTGTTAATGATTCTCATTTATGGCCAACTGCATTATTGTTGTACACAAATGAACGATAGATTTTTTCAGTTCAGATGCGGATATACTGGCGATGGTAGATATTGACTTATAGAACTATCGGAAATAAGTTCCTAAAAACACGATCCTTTTTGCTTGCTCATGACTCTAAAGCGTAGGAGGACCTCATGAAGTTCTTGTTTATACATGGTCCTTGTTTATATTATGGTGAACACAACAATTTGTCTACCAAAAGGAGCAAACGATATGAATGCAGTCCGAGTCCAATACACAGTCCGAGAAGAATATGTAGAAACCAACAAGGCTAACATTCAGAAGGTCATGGCCGACCTGAATGCGCTCAATAACTCAGATATTCGGTACAGCGCGTTTCAACTTGAGGATGGCCAAACGTTTATGCACTTTGTCATGCGGGCCAACGAGGAGGCCCAGAAGAGTTTGAGTGAACTGCCCTCTTTCCAAGAGTTTCAGCGCCAGCTACGCGAGAGCCAACCAGAGGTACCTCCCAAGGCCGAAGAGCTTTCTCTAGTTGGCTCTTCATGGGATATCTTCTAAAAGGTTAAAACAGTACAACGTTATTCCGCCTATCGAACAGGTGCATGATAACGTTGTACAATAGTCTGTCCTGATGGACCTAATACAAATTCAATAAAGAGGGCTGGCCAGCCTGTTGGTTCTCCTCTGCTCAAAAGAAAAAGAGGGTAAACTAGATAGTATTGTTGAGACAAAATGGCTTCGATTGTTGGCTCTTGCCCATCTAACTGAACTGGCTTGACTTTGGCCAGGTCATTGCTGAATGCAGCTAGAAATGAATTTCGTGACTGAGTACCAAATGGCTGGGGTGTCGATCCGGTTGGCCCCACACTTGCAGAACCATTTTGTCTCTCTTCAGAAAGAATATACGAGCGTGATAGGTACCCAATTGCCGTTGGATGGCTTGCAACGTAGCGCAATACATCCGCATGGCTTGGCATCACAACGGCAGTCAACGAAACCTCCTCATCTCTCATGATCCGCTCTTCAAAGAGTTGCCGTGTACCACTACTCTCTTCTCGACTGATAAGTAAGATTTCATTGTCCTGACCACCTAATTCCGACCAATCCAGGACACGCCCACTATAGATCGCTTGCACTTCCATTAGGGATAGGTCCTGAATGTCATTGGTAGCATGAACGACAATAGCAATGGCATCTAGCCCAATGGGAATGCGCACAATCTCTAGGCTTTCGGAGGCCTGAGAGAAAGTAAGTCCCCCTTTTGAATCAGCATCACCTCTATTCCCACTCGCTGTTACCGCTACGCGATTTGCTCTAGTACTGTTTAGACCTTTATTGCTTAAACTTGTGTCAACGTCATTGTTTCCCTCTTCCTCAACCAAGGGGGCAAGCACTGTCGTCATGGCTAAATCGATTTCACCCAAAAGCAATTGATTCTGCCCAAGCACAATACCACCGCCGCGCAGATCAAAGAGCACATTTGGATGACGTTGGCTAAATTCTTCTGTTACCTCAGATAATACAGGTAAAAATGCTGTCGATCCAGCCAAAGAAATCGTTGTTAGCGGTAGAGAGGCTACAGAGATCGACGTGCAACTGCTGAAACACCAGGGAATAAGGAGAAGAAACGCCAACCGAATAGTAGCACCCTGTTTCACCAATCTTGTCACAACTTCTCCGTTATCATGTGTACTTCAGTAGATTGTAGTTTCATTCAGTTTGGTTGCGGTCTCTCACGATAGAATCAGAAAATCTCACACTGACATAGGGAGTGATGATTAAAGATGGCAAGAAAAGTTCCCTCCTACCCTTTCAGAAATTTCCAGAGTGGATGAGTCAAGAGTCGGGACAAGACTTTTCTGCCGAAGTATATCTATCTACAAGTTTATAAAGGTGGGGGCGACGTAATTGCTTTAACGAAGACGAACCGGTACAGAACATGGCAATTTGCAGTTCCTCAGTCAACAATTCCATCTCAGCCACAACAGCATCCGAAGACTCGACAGCTGGCCGTAAAAACGGGGAAGCCAGCCCCACCAACGATGCTCCCAAAGCCACGCACTTGGCAATGTCAAGACCGTTCCGAATGCCTCCGCTAGCAAAGACGGAGAGATTCGGCTGATGCTTTTGCTGACGTACTTGGACAACAGTACGGAGACTTTCAACAGTGGAAATTCCCCAATCACGAAAAATGTGGCCTAATCGTTGCAATCGCTCTGTCGGTGCGCGATACATCTCCACCTGGCTCCAAGATGTACCACCAGCCCCAGCCACATCGATTGCGCTAACTCCAGCATCCATCAACCCTTCCGCAACCTCCCGACTGATGCCCCATCCCACTTCTTTCACAATAATAGGGACGGATAGGGTGTAGCAGATCTCATGGATTTTCTCCAGCAACCCTGCCCAGTTGAGGTCTCCATCTACCTGAAAGACCTCTTGCAAGGGATTTAGGTGGAGAATGAGCCCATCTGCTTCGATCATCTCTACTGCTCGTATACAATGATCCAGATGAAAACCGTAGTTAAGCTGCACAGCACCGATATTTGCAAAGAGCAACAGGCTGGGTGCCACACTGCGCACACGAAACGAATCAGCCGAGTCTGGATTCATTAAACTTGCTCGTTGGCTGCCAACGCCCATAGCCAGTTGACACGCCTCTGCAGCCTCGGCAAGATGGCGATTGATCTGCAGGGCTTTGTCGGTGCCACCTGTCATAGAGCTGACTAGAATCGGTGCCGCAACGTGCTTGCCAAAGAGGTTTAAGCTTATGTCAATGTCACTCATATTGACTTCTGGCAAAGCCTGATGAACAAAATGGACCCGCTCCAATCCCGTCGTCAACTGCAGGAAGCCAACGTCCTCTTCTAGGTTGATGCGTATGTGATCGTCTTTGCGTTGTTGGATAGTCAATAGATTGAATAACTTTCTGTGTGTGGCTATATCGTGGTCGTTTTGAGATGCGTGCTTTTCAGATGTGCTACCAGAGGGCGCAATGGTTGCTTCTCAAATTTGAATAAACGTCGACTTGTTCTTCCATCCTCTACTATCCACGAACCGATTCGATAACTCGACGTATTTCTGCCTCTTGCGAAGCGATGCTCTCAGCCAACTTAAACTGGACAAGCCCTCGCTGGAGGTTGTGGGTAGGGTGTTGAGCCTTAAAGTAGACATCTCCTGCCAGGTAATCACTAAAAAAACGTAATCCTAACTCAAACGTAATTAGCCAGATCGATTCATAAAGATACGCGTAGTCAGCTTCGCTAAAGAATGAATGAGCAACAGGTAGATAACCAGCCAGGATAATCTCACAAAGATCGATTTCAAAGCGTACGTCTTCGATCTGGTCGGTCTCTTCACCAAGTAGGTTGCAACAGGAGCGTAGACAGTCGCCCACATCATAATGGACCAGCCCAGGCTTAACCGTATCTAGATCAATCAGGCTAATGGCCTGTTGACTGGCCTTATCAATCAGGATGTTGTCTACTTTCGGATCTCCGTGAATGGCCCGTTGTACCAGCGTCCCATGAGCTTTAGCTTCCTCTAACAGATTGGCTCGATGACGGTGGCGTTGAATGAACTTTACCCCATCGGCAACACTTGGCTCAGTTAGCTGGATTTCTGTTTGCAGACAGATCTGGTCGAAGTGGGCCAAATACTGAGGGGTAATGTGAAAACCTTGAAGGGTATCGTGAAGCTGGGTAGGATCCAGATCGCTAACCAGCGTATGAAATCGGCCTAATGCATAGCCTGCTTCCTGTGCATGGGCTGAATTGAGAATGGTCGGATGAGTTTCTGCACCGTCAATAAAGGTAAGCGCTCGCCAGAATTCACTGTCCCTTGCTTCAACAAAGTCAGCCCCACTATCTGCCTGGATAATAGCTGGTGTTTCCCAACGTCGCTCGTGAACCTCCCTATCTAGCCGAGCCTGAACATGTTCTGTAAAGACCCGCAGATTCGCTGCAATCAACCGCGGCCGCTGGAAGACCTGCTGGTTGATACGTTGAAGAATAAAGCGGTCCCGTTGACCACCCTCTACCTCTACTAAATAGGTATCATTTACATTACCCGAACCATAAGGCTGGATTTGGACAATGGTGCCGCTGTTGTGGAATTGTCTGGCTATTGAATAATTCGTTTCGTACATCGACTAACTCATAATCATTTGGGATAAGTAACCAAGAGCAAATTAAACCAATCTTCGATCCTGTTCTCTCGAATGCCCGAGAGAACGTTCGTTTGGCTTTCTTAAATTCTCACTCCTCAGTAACCGTTTCCCCATCAAACATAACCTTGAGTCTTGTTTGATGGGTTAAGTTTGTGTTGCATCTGTCTACCAGTTGCTGAACGTTTATCCTACTTTGCATTCACATTCTGTTTACAAGAGCTTTCGGCGACAAACAGTTTATAAACTTATGCCAAGCATAGGTATAAGCTTGTACAGCAAACCTGCGTTCCATTTTTCCTCTGGCCTGCCTGCTTCATGCTACCCAGTCCACGTTAGGAATCAAGTGTAGGAAAGGTTGTGTGAAGATCCTGGGCTTGGCCAGTGGCCGCGGAACGATAAGCTGCATCAAAGATCTCAATAACATGACGAGCGTGTTCTGCTGTCGCCAAAGTTGGTATGTCGTCTCGAACCCAATCAACCAACTGCATCACATCTTCATAGACGTGAGCCTCTTCCATCTCTCTATGTTTGCCTACAACATGGGGAAGTGTAGCCGTGTAACCATACTCTTCGGCAATCTCACGGCCAGGATAATCAAAGGCTTCGCCATTCAGATCGCCACCATTGATTACACCTTTGGTGCCATAGATTTGAGGTCGACCGATGGGCAGCCCGCCAGCCGCTACGCCGTAGACAAAGGCAAAGAGCGCATCACCAAAATCGAGCACCATGAGCGTCTGATCATCCATATCGGTTGGTAGCATTTCGCCTTGAAACTCACGTTCTTTAACGCGCACGCCAGAAAAGGCCGTTACTCGTTTAGCCGGTCCAAGTACAGCCGTCATAGCGTGTAAGCCGTAGACTGTCATGTCGAAGAGCGGGCCACCGCCAGGCTTGCGAAAGTACCATGCGGGGTTGACATTGGTCAAAGGATCGTTTCCATGACGAACTCGCGACTCTTGTTCATGATAGCGGCCAAATGCAGCACCTGTTGCGGCCCAGGTAAGCTGCCCCAGGGCACCATCCATCACCATCTTGCGGATTACCTGTAACCTAGGATTGAGCATCTCGCCTGGCGAGGAGACGATCTTGACATTCTTCGCTGTGGCGCGCTCAATCAGATCATTGGCTTCGGCAACGGTTGTTGTCATTGTTTTGTTAAAGTGGAGATGTATACCGTGCTCCACAGCCAATATCCCTTGTTCGTAATGAAAGCCAATGGGAGACGCAATGCTGACCGCATCGACCACATTCGCCTCTAGCATCTCTTCGAATGTGGCATAAGCGTGGGGAACATCAAATTTGGCTGCGGCAGCTTGGGCGCGCTCCAGCACTGGGTCACAAAGGGCCGAAATCTTTACTCGATCGGCCACATCATCCATAGTCAGGTGGGGGAGAAGGCCCCGCAGAGAAATGCTCCCCGTCCCAACAATACCTAAACGTACTTGATTACTCATAGATGGTTTCTCCAAGAGGTTTTGTGCTGCCATCCGACAGCCTTCTTGATTTTGTTGCAGCTTATGAAAGACTGATGCCCTTCTATAGTCCGAGCAAGGGGCAGTAGCGCCGGCTGATAGCGTTCGATAACTTGAACGGTTGGTTCCAACAGAGTCGTGTCATCACCATTTAGAAAGTAAACATCGTGAGGCGGTAGTGACTCGGATGCTTCCATTAGCAATCGATGGGCACGAGCCACATCTTCGCTACCCACCCAACACCAAAGCCAAGGACTCCACCCCGTGGCCGCCTTGGCATTTTGGGCCATGGTCTGCCGCCGCTCTTTCGGGCAGATACCGGCAATCCGAGTAACATAGGTACGGATGCCGTATGCCCGGGTATAGCTGGCGAGTAGATCTTCACCTGCTCGCTTGGTAAAGCTGTAGGAGTCTTCCGGAAACGTTGGGTGGGTCTCATCAATGGGAAGAGATTCAATAGGAAAGGGGGTGTCACTTATCCGAAAGCCATGGCCGAGAGCACAGTTGCTACCGGCCATAACTACAGTTTTTACGCTTTTCGCTTCGGCTGCTGCTTGCACAAGGTAATAAAGGCCAAGCATATTGCTTTTAAACGTTGCGTCCGCGGAGATACCCTCTGCCTCGGCCCTTTCCCTCATCTGTGGATGATCCACAGGCCAAGGTTGAGCCGCGATATGTTGAATGACTTCAACACCTTGTACCGCTTTTTGGCAATCATTAAACTGATTGAGATCACCTTGAACCCAAGGCAAGTGAGCGAACTCTACATCGGGCTGTCGTCGCGAAAAAAGGACCAGTTCATGCTCTGCTGCCAACTCTCGAATAATATATGCCGCCAATTTACCTGATGCACCAGTAATGAGTACTTTCATTATCTTGTAGACTCTTCAATCATTAATCATCAATTTTGTAATAGTCATCAATCTCTTGTTGATATGTAGATGCATGACCATTTAGAATCTCTGCCAATGTAACTTGGCGCTTAAGAGCTGATGACTCCAGCATGCCAAAGGCACAGGCTAGATCATGAAGCCCTTCTTTCCCACTTGTTTCTGGATCTTTCCCTTTGGCGATGGAATCTAGCCAATCCCACTGTTGGATAGCGTATGGATCGGTAAGTCCCATAGGGAAAAAGAGGTCACGTAGCTCATCGCTCATCTCATCTTCGAAGCGTTCAATAAGAGAAACCCGATTGCCGAGATCATCAACCAATTCGTCTCCTTTGATGCATCCCTTGCTGCCAAAGAAGGCCGGTGCGCCTGGGATAGGCAACTCATCACCGTGCCCTGCCCATGACCAAAGCAACTGACCAATGGCATCATTTTCAAAGCCAGCCACAGCCATATAGGTGTCGTCCACGTTGGCTGGAACGGTTGTGACTACCTGCCCAGCATCATCTCTGTGACGGCGGACTGGCTCGAACGTTTTGGCAACAGCGCTGATCCAGGCCACTTCGCCAAAAATATAGCGCAGCATATGGAATTGATGGACACCGATATCAATGGAGCCACCACCGCCACCCAACAGCTTGTTATGCCGCCAAGCCGTTTCAGCGACAATCCGATCTGGAGACCATAAACCACCCAACGAACCAATAATCGCCATTTGCGGGTCACCAATCATGCCTTGCTCTACCGCCCAGCCTGCAGCTCGGGTAAATTTGCTCTGGCGCACATTCTCAAAAGTGCCTAAAGTCAGCCCATTTCTCTGGGCCGTTTCCACCATCTGGCGAGCAGCAGCGACAGAAATAGCCAGCGGCTTTTGTGTTAGCAGATGCTTCCCAGCTACGAATGCAGCCTCTGCAACCTGGTGATGAAGCGCCAATGTAGTAAAATCATTTACAGCATCTACTACATCTGCATCAATCATCTGACGATAGTCAGTATAAACTTGTACATCAACATCATCCTGAAAATCGCTGAGGTAGGTATGAGGAGCCGCCAATGGATCACCTGTTTCAGGTGGTAGAACTGGTGGCCTTGGCGCGGGACCTTTGCCGCGCGTATGGAACATGAGCGCATCATCTTCACGGCGAGCGACAAGCGCCGTTATGCGAAAATTATCGATACCAAGCTCTCGTAATTGTTTGTATCCTTGGAGATGAGCATTTAGAATACGCCCGCATCCAACAATCCCAATTCGTATCATGAGCCTCTCTTTTTGTGATTGGTTATTTGACTGCTAATGTAACTGGCTTGACGCATTCCAGGTACCCTTATTCGCGCATGGATGCAAGATGGCCTCTCCATCTAGCCAAACAGTCCAGGAGCCTGAAGCCAAAAACCCTCGATCGTCAAATGTCCCCTCAAAGATATTTTCATGACCCCCAGGGCTCGAACGGGTGATCCGGAAGGCCCGATTCGTGATCATATATCCGATAGAGTCGGAGAGGGCAGTAGACACTGAGCCGGTACCGTTTGGGCAGGCGATCTGTGTCTCTACCTCCAATCGATAGACTCTGGATAGTTCCGAATTTACCTCAATCAAAATTTCTCGCCCCTGATTCGTCACACCCTCGTATAACCTATTCTGGCTAGGGATAGGAGTTGCTGTGGGTTGCGGTGTTGCAGTGGCTGTGGGTGCGTCAGTTGGCATCAATGTTGCTGTGGCGGTTGCTGTAAAAGCTGGCTCAACTGTCGATTCGCCAGCTGCCTCAAGTGTTTGACCTATCATCGCGGGTAAGTACACAGATACGCCAGACTGGGCTGATGCTTGCGGTGATACGGAAAAATATCGACCCCCAAAGACAAGGAGACAGATAGCCATTGGCAGGTAGTAGACTTGAAAACGGTTTTTCATCTCATAATCGTCCTTTGCTATACTCCGTAGGGAGAACAGAGCAAGCATACGCAACTTATTATCTATCTATCTATCTATCTATCTATCGACTCTATTCTGCGGTCGCTTTGAAAACCGCAGTTTTTCTCCGCCTCTACAGGAGAGACCAAAGTGCGGTTTCAAAGGGAGCTGAGTAATAAGTGGGGTAGGCACGCCTTGAGCCACAGGTGAGTGGGCTTATTATGTCTCGCATGGACGTGCTCATTGTTCACGAAGTGGGCGTACTCGCCAACGATTGCGCTTGACCACAGATGCGTAGCATCCTCTCTTTGTCCCGGTCGACCTCTAGCGAATAATAGAGCGGCTGGTCGGCTCCATGAGCGTAACCTTGATCTTTTCGCGATCAATTAGCTCTGCCACTTTAGGTAAAAATTCCTTTTGCCATACATCATTCTCATAAACAGCGGCGTACAACTTCTTTTTCTCTTCCTCATTCTCAAATCGTCGTATCCAAATATAGAGATCATCCTCTGTGGGGCAAGTAAACGAACCCACAACAACCATTCCTTTGGACTGTTGATAGGGAATAATCTCGTTTTCCATGTACGGTACCCACTCATCCATCTTGCCTGGGCGTACGCGATATTGACGAAACTCAAAAAACATAATTCCTCCTTTTGGGCTTTTCAGAAAATATAATGGGTTTGTTTGCTATATGACTTTTTGCGATATTGGGGGGATAAGCCTACAATCATATGTTGTTATGCACCACATTATACTCTTGGTTGCAATATAGGTACATTTTTACCTACGCTCTTTAGGCGTTTCCAGACTCTATAACCTGTTTAGAAGGTGCTCAGAGTTAATTTCTGCTCTAAACCAATGAGATTCTTGGATCCCCAACAGAGCATTCACCGAACTGTAGCACTATACATTATTAGGGAGAAGAGAGGCGTGAGTTACGATGGTCGTATACATACTGTAGAGGTTGATGGGCTAACCCGCCAGTTGCCCCTTTTTGAGGTGGCACCGGGTGTAAAAATTGCCATATTTAATATGTTAGGTGATACCGAGATCGTTGAGGCCTCTGCCAGAGGGCTTGCCAAGCGAATGCCAAGTGATGCAGACGTGTTAATTGTGCCAGAAGTAAAGGCTGTCCCGTTGGGTCATGCTCTGTCAGTCCAATCGGGATTGCCTTATGTGGTTGTTCGCAAGGTAAAAAAGCCTTATATGATCAACTGCATCGAAACAGAAGTTGTTAGCATTACGACAGGTACTCCGCAGACCCTCTATATTGATGGTAAAGACCGAGAATTGATTGAAGGTAAGAGTGCTGTTCTAGTCGATGATGTCATTAGCACCGGGAGTACATTGAAGGGGCTGCGAGGGCTTATGGCTGAAGCTGGGGCTACTGTCGCCGGCGAAATGGCCGTCTTTACAGAAGGAGAGCAGGCCGGTTGGGATACGATTATTTCGCTGGGCCACCTACCTGTATTTATAGAGTAATTTTAGACCAACTATGGCAACACTAAACGAGCAATTAGATAAAATAGCTGAACGATTTGATGAACTTGAGCGCTTAATGGCCGAGCCTGATATTGTCTCGGACTATAGTCGATTCAGCGAATTAGCACGTGAACGAACGGATATGGAAGACGTTGTGGAGACATATCGGCGTTATCAAAAAGTGCAGCATGAGTTAGCAGACAATCAGTTACTCCTGGAGGAAGATGATCCTGAGATGCAGGAGCTGGCAGAATTGGAAATTCAATCTTTGAGCGAAGCAGAAGCCTCCTTGGAAGAAGAGTTGAAGCTGCTATTGGTCCCCAAAGATCCGCAAGATGAAAAAGATGTCATTATGGAAATACGGGCCGGAACAGGAGGCGAAGAGGCTGGGCTTTTTGCTGCTGAGCTGTTACGCATGTACACACGTTGGGCGGAAGATCACAAATTTAAGATCGAAATCCTCAGCATGAATGAAACTGGCGTTGGGGGGATCAAAGAAGCCATTATCGCAATTCGAGGGAAAGCAGCCTACAGCCATCTTAAATTTGAGTCAGGGGTTCATCGCGTACAGCGGGTTCCGGCAACGGAAAGCCAAGGACGCATTCATACAAGTGCCGCCACAGTGGCCGTCCTACCAGAGGCGGATGAGATCGAAGTCGAAATCAATGAGCATGAAATCCGCATTGACGTCTTCCGAAGTAGCGGACCTGGTGGACAGAGTGTAAATACAACAGATTCGGCTGTTCGGTTAACCCATATACCTACCGGGCTAGTGATTAGCTGCCAAGACGAAAAGAGCCAGCTTCAAAACCGTATTAAGGCCATGCGAATTTTGCGAACCCGGCTCTATGATTTAGAGCTAGAGCGACAGAGAAAAGAGATGGGCGATGCCCGCTCAGGTCAAATTGGTTCTGGTGATCGCAGCGAAAAAATACGTACCTATAATTTCCCTCAAAGTCGTATTACTGATCACCGTATCAATAAGACCGTCTATCAGCTTGAAGCGGTTCTCAATGGTGATCTTGACGAATTTATCCAAGAGTTGGCTCAACATGAACAAGCCGAACGACTTCAAGCGGCTGGTGGATAGGGCATATCACATAAATCTGTTTATTATTTTTTTGTAAGAGGTATAGCATTGCATTATACCCAAAATCTGTTACAATAGGAGTGTAAGGTAACTGTAGACTCATATTTCGGATCGTGACGTAAATAAAACGAAGTAGAGGATTTCTCAACAGGTTCCCTTTGGGCGCAAGGTGAGAGAATCGAAGTTTCGGGTATTGTTTAATTTGCTTACTGAATCTGAACAATACATGAGTCAAAGGGTACGATTTTAAGTCATAGCCAGATTTCAACGGCGAGTTCTGGTGAATAACCCAATAAGGAGGTCAACTTGGCTATATTGCGGGTCACCGACGGACCAGCAGATCAACTTCAACTTCACTGGCGGCAAGAGACCCAACGATGGGACCGGCCAACCAAAACTCTACCGAATGCCAGCCAGGCACACAATTCACTTTATTCCTCACAACTAGAATCTGCGTTAGCCCATAATTTGGCAGATGCAGGAAAGGCACATACCTCGATTCCGGGGCTACCATTTGCACCAAATCAAACAACCCAACATGCGACCGCGGTTACGTTGAAAAAACAGAAAGGTCCGCAGAAGATAATCTGGCAGTTAATGCCTGATACACCTGTGGGACGAGCACTTGTTTCAGCCACTCAGCGGCTTGAGTCTCTTGAGTTCGATACAGCACATCTGGATGCTCAAGTGATCCTCGCCCATATTATGGATGTTGACCGAGCATGGCTCTTTGCTCATCATGAGGTCAAACTCACCGAGGAACAGGCAGAGCAGTTTACCAATCTCATCGTGCGCCGAATGAACCATGAACCGGTTGCCTATCTGATCGGACGAAAAGAATTCTACGGACTGGATTTTGTTGTGGATAGCCGCGTTTTGATTCCTCGCCCAGAGACTGAGTTGCTTGTAGATGCTGTACTTAGCCACTTAGAAGTACGCAGTGACGAACTTCCCATTGGCCATCGATTGAACATCGTCGATGTAGGAACTGGTTGCGGAGTTATTGCATTATCTGTCGTGACGAACGCACCAAATGTTCAGGCATTCGCTATCGACATTAGTCGAGATGCATTAGAAATCGCCAGGGCAAATGCCCGGCGTTTGGACAAGCGTTGCCAAGTAAGCCTATTGGAAGGCGATCTCTTGGCTCCTCTCAGTCATAAGGTTGATCGTGATAAAGTGGATATTATTGTGGCCAATCTGCCCTATATTAATACATGGGACTATGCAACGTTGGCTCCTGATGTTCGTGATTTTGAGCCTCAGTTAGCTTTAGAGGCTGGGCCGAAAGGATTGGATTCCATTGGGCGCCTGTTAGAGCAAGCCCATTACTATCTGAATCCAAAAGGCGTGATCTTTCTGGAAATTGGATATGATCAAGGCGAAGAAATCTTATCGCTTGTAAAACACCATATTCCCCAAGCAACGTTTGTCGATCTGCGCCAAGATTATAATGGCCGAGATCGATTAATTACAATTGCTATATAATTGTACAAAATGAAGACTTCATCGTTTGATCTAATTGTCTTGGATTTGGACGGTACGATTTTAAACCCACAAAAGGCGACCCGCATTAGCGATGCAGTCTTTTCAGTAGTTCAGGATTTACACCGCGCAGGTATTCGAGTCACAATTGGCACTGGTCGAACGCTTGATCTGATGAGGGGGTATGCCCAACAGTTGGGCATCACTCTCCCCGTCATCACAACACAAGGAGCAGTGATTGCCGGCCCGATTACGGGAGAGATCTTTTCGGAGACGTTATTGCCCCTAACAGAAGCGCGTAAGGTGGCTGCATGGGTTGATGAAAGCCACTTTACAACCGTTTTCTACTTTACGGATTCCGAGGGTCACGTCACTATCTACCAAAACCAGATGGAAGGCGACTCGGAGTTTTATGATCACGTTTTTGGTTCGCCTCGCTCTCATCAGCCTGACTTCTCCGCCCTTCTTCAGGGAGAAGATGCTCACCCACCTGTTAAGTTTATCACCATCAATGATCCAGCATCTTCACAGGATATTACCCCAGAGCTAACCGAAAGATTCTCTCAATTAACCATTACTCGAACCCATGCCAAGTTGGTTGAAGGAACAGCCAAAGAGGTTACAAAAGGCGCTGGCTTACAGAAGCTCTGCCAGATCCTGGGTGTCGATCCTCAGCGAGTGATGGCCATTGGTGACAATGACAACGACATTCCCATGTTGGAAGCCGCTGGGTTGGGTATTGCTATGGGAAATGCTTCGGCAGGTGCCAAAGCTGTTGCAGATTGGATTGCACCAACGATCGAAGAAGACGGGGTTGCAGTGGCGTTGCGTAAGTGGGTACTCTAAACTCAGCTCCGTTTGAAAAATAGCTCTATCATCACAAAGATACTAGATCAGCGCCGTAAATCAGAATAACCACCGATGCCATCCACAAAATGGCCGTAACTAACAGATGCTTATCCTCTAACAGTAGCTCATCGGGTGCGCCTCCTCGTTTTTCTACATGCACCAAATACAAATAGCGAAACATAAAGTAATAAATGAAGGGTGTTGTGAGGAGCATTTGTCCATTTTTGGCCAAGGCCGTCTCTGCCTCGAATGTGTAAAAGGTATAAGCTACCAATGTAATCGTGGTCACAATGCTCAAGATCTGATCCAGAAGCGGGAGATTATACTGGGCTAGACTAGAACGATGTTGGGCGGCACCGTCTGCCAAGAGTGTAATCTCGTGACGGCGTTTACCAAATACCAATAACAGAGCCACCAGCGTTACACAAACATAGAGCCAGGGGCTAAAGTTAGCCACATGGGCAATCAGCACGCCAGCGACGACGCGGAGAAGGAAGCCCAACGCAACTACCATGCCATCAATAATAACCAGTCGCTTCAGGTAGAAACAGTAGGCAATATTTTGAATGAGGTAAGCAAGTAGAACGATTCCAACCCATACATTGAGCCAGCCTGAGACCAGAACACTCGTCAATGCCAACAATAGTGACGCCCACGCTGCCACCAGTGGGCTCAACTGGCCGCTGGGCAGAGCGCGAAGGCGTTTCTTAGGGTGTTTTCGATCATTCTCAATATCCACCAAATCATTGAGTAGATAGACACTACTAGCGGCAAAACAACAACAGAGCGCGACAACGGTTGTTTGCCAAAACAGACTCCAGGACAGAAGCTTGCCATCAAAAACTAGGCCAGCATACACAACGGCGTTCTTTGTCCACTGTTGAGGGCGCATGGTTTTGAGCAAACCGCGCAGCGTTGTCATAAATGATGACGATGATACAACTGTTGTTGATGACATAACTAAAAGATATCCGTTTCTAAGACTTGAATCATGGCTAGAGGCAGGGCGTGTCCCACTGCGGCAATACAGGGGGCTATGCCTAGTTTGTCACACCACGAACGTGCCGGCTGTATCCAATGTTCCTGTGGCCACAAACCGCTCACTAATTGGGGCGTTGGCCAATTTGCAATAAGAGGGGATGGTTCATTTGGCACGGAAAATGCGATCTCTAACGTATCGCGGTCCATTCGGGACCAGACATGCATCCACCAATCGGGGCCTTCATACAGGCCGTGTAGCTCATCAAGACCACAATAACGCATCCACCCCTGGGTAAGACGAGCAAAATTCAATTCCAGACTTGCCAGACCAGAAGCGTCTGGTAACCACCCACTCAATTCCCGATATTCTGATGTTCTACGACAACGTTGCCAATACTCAACCGTTAAACCGTGTATCAGTGAGATAGGTGTTGCCCATTGGGAGTAAGGCTGAACATTCGAGATCACCCTGATTGAGGAGGCCAAGCCAGATTCGACGAACAATGATTGCACTGCATCGGCAGCCCATCGATTCCCTGTAAAGAGAACGTGGGGCCGTTGGATTGGTGCCATCCGCATGAGCGCATTGCAATATAGGATTCCCATCTGTCGTATAGGTGTAATGGCCTGCTGACTTGGGACATCAAATCCCCCTGAAAGAACAATGGTATCTGGCGGTCTAGGGGAGAGCATCTGGTGGAGGCTTGTACTTGTCATATTCCGCCTCATAGGGACGATTTCCCCGATCTCAGCTGGGCTACTTTGGACAGCCAGTGTTGCTGAATTCAGACTGTATCGTTCACTGAGTCCGCTCAACCAGACGCGCAGTCGGGGACGTGGGCTGGATGTGATGAAGATTTGGCCCACAGGTGGAAAGCGAAGCGGATCATCGGATTCGGTGTATGGTGTATTTGTGTCATCATTCCACAATCGTCTACTTAACTGACGTTCAGCTTGCTGGCAGAGTGACTTCACCTGATCAACTGTCTTTCGCCCTGGTTCACGCATTACTTCCTGCCAGTAAGCCAAACGGTATGAACCAGCAATAGACTCCAGTAAGCAGAGCGTAATTTTGGCTAGGTCTGTTCCGATAACCAGTAAGCTACTCGATTGATTCATATTACAAAAACGCGAAAATTTGTTGCCAAAGCCAGCTCTCTTCAACCCTCCGAATGATCGACTCTAACCAAACAATCAATAAGCTTAACCGAGACGCAGCAAGCCGTGCAAATAAAACCCCAGCCGCAAACCATAAGCCCCGCTTACCGATTCCGGACCAGAAAACAATCAATGGGCTTTGTCTAATTCCGGTAAGAGGCTTGCCTGAACTAGATGAATTCACGGACGGAGCAACATAAAGATGTAAGATAACCCCGATGGTAATTAGCAACACCAGTACACTACCTGCTGCCCAAGGCCAGTTTGTACTAGAGAGCTGTTCTAGCCTGGTTGCTTGCCAAAACTGTGGCAGCAATGTTCCTTGGATTGCCCCAGCGATTGCATTCGCCATGCCAACGCTGATAATCAACAATAGCGCTACCCTTCCTAAGTTACTTCCTATTCTATTGATCAGAGAAATGATTGAGGATAAAAATGGTGTGAATGTGGCGAAGGAAGAGCCGCCTCTCTTTGAATTCGCTTCCACATCCCCTTCTATACTATCATCAGAGATATGATTTCGTCCCTGCCTTAATGTATAGAGTACCATTGTGAAAAGCAATGCGCTACCGAGAATCAGTGGGACAAGTAGATCGAAGGCGATGCCCTCCTCCGCAACCAGCGCATTGAACAATTTCGGTCGCAGAACATCCTGGATCAGCAAGACCATTAGATACCCGGTCGCAGCCCCAACTAGAATATGCTGAGCCAAACGAGCCAGAATATTATCCCTGAAAATCAGGCTAAAGGTCATTAGGGAGAGTAGAAAACCAAACCACAGTCCTACTCCCGTCAAAAAATCCATTGTCTTTCTTCTATTGTCTTCTTAATAAAATCGATAAATTACCTAGAAGCACTAGCCCTATAAGGAGAATATGTCCCCAATTTTGGGCAATGAGCAGGTGGACCCCATAATCTCTTTCGGCAAGCTGGAGCGTCGAATTTGCAGTCAAGCGGCTATTGTCCCCATTTTGACGTAATTGCTGGTAAGCTGTTGCGCCATCAAACCCGCTAACCAACCCGCCAAGCTGACGGCTGTTCCAGTACGGTCGTAGAGCTGGATCCGCGCCTGCTGAAGCAATGGCAATCGTCTGTACACCATTTAGTGGCTGAACTTGCTCTAACCAAATCTGTACATCCTCCACCTGACTGGCCAGAACAAGCATCAAGTCTGGCTTTTTTTGCCAAAACTGAACAAAAGATGAACCAGCACCATACTCCCGAACACCATAGCGTAGTATCCCCTGCACATCTGTATACCCCATGATGGGCATGGCAGCAGAGCCGCCTGGCAAATACCCCAGATCGATCAGTGCCGTTCGGTTTGTATCTGAATAATCTAGAGAAATCTCATTCCATAGCTGCCGGGCTGTTGCTGGGCCGGTTGGGAGCGTACTGATCACAGCCAACTGTCCTTCTTTTTCGAATAGATGGTGCATAATGGGTAAGGCAACACCATCCATTTCTCCGGCTGTCGCTGGGTCGTAGGCCCACAGCACCAATATATTTGAGCGAGGCGATAGCCCATCTATGATTCTGTAGGATTCAGTAACACCTGGTAATGGGCGAACCGTGCCTATAGGCCCTTGGAATGGTAAGCCGATGACAGCCACCATTACAGTAAGTAGCACACTAAAGAGGAGCGGCATCCGTACCGTTTCACTATCTATCTCTTTGCTTAAGGGGATGATGGAATTCTCGAGCTGCGGATCCAGGCTCATCACCGCACGTAAATCTTCTAATTGATCTGCGGGAACTTCTGGTATAGTTGGAGATGTAACTGCTGTTTCAAGTCCAGGAGGAAGCTTTGTGGCCGAGTCGGGTGTCGGGTCCGGTGACTCACTAGCTTTTAGAGGTGGTGTATTATCTTCACTCAGGCCAAGTGCAATCGAGTGAGGGTCTAGAAGGCCCTGAAGTCCTGTAACCAGCCGCGTTGTCGCCTGTTGGACCAATTTACCTTCTTCCGGAAGGGGCGCAATGAATTCATCAATCTCTTCTGCGTTACCCTCTTGCTCGCTATCTTGCACATCCTCATCAACAGCGATTTCATCTGCGGAAGGCAGATCTCTGTCTTGGCGTATTCGGGGGGCAACGTCTGCATCAGATGGCTCACCTGGAGGATCAACTGTCCGTTTGGATGGATCAATAGGTAAAGCGCGCAGATCGGCACCACAATTATTACAAAAATTAGAGTAGGCCCGATTCGTAACACCGCAATGAGGACAAATAATGGCAGGCATAGCTTAGCGCTGGCTCACAAAGTATCGAATGGTGACGACCAGCAAGGAGAGGACTGTGCCCAAGAGCACACCGCGCATGGCTGCCATGACTGGCCACTCTAATAGCCAGATGCTCACGTTATGTAAGCGTGCAGAAAGCAAACTTTGGCTAATGGGCATTTGAATGAGGAACATGGATAAGGCACCTGCTAACATCCAACCTCCGCCCGGATGGCTAATGCGAAGATATCGGTATGCTGCTGCAGCCAGAAAGAAAGCCAAAATGGCAAAGAGGGTTGACTGTACTGGATAGATGAGATGTCTGTAAGCCCACCCGAGAAGCGGGCTAGCTGTTCCCTCACTATCTAGCAGCCCTGCTGCCAACACCATGGTAAGTACGACAAGCAATATCAGACTCAGAACCCAATCCGTTGCGCCATCTTGTATCCGTCGCAAATGCACAATAGCAATATTTAGGCCACCCCCAAGCAGACCAAATGCGCTGAGGAGAATTGTCCATTCGTACAATGTAATCGTTAGGGGCTGGATGTATGAACTGCGATCTGCCTGAGTTACGGCACGGTCAATCACAATGATGACGAAAACTACAACCATTATGAGCAAGCTGATTCGGTTCTTTAGCCAAGGAGGTCGCCATCTCATTTTTATCTTTTAAACTTATATAATGCGGTCGTTTTGAAAACAGGAGTTTTATGATGCTTTACTAGAGTGACCAAACTCGTGTATTCAAACGGAGCTGAGTATAGATAACCAGAAAAGCTTATTCCCGTGAAGACCGGAATATCCTCCCTTCTCGAAATTTCCAGAGAGGATTGGTCGAGAGCCGGGACACGACTTTTCTGGCGAAGTATCCCAAAACAACTACCCCCACAAGGCAACAAGTACAATCAATAGACACATGATCAACGCACTCCCTATCAGCCAAAAGTCCGATTCGTCCGCTGAGGGTTTGGGGGCAACATTGGATGCCGATAAAGTGGATAGGGGGATGGGTTGTGATTTTATCTCATAACGATGGGGCAGATCCATCAACGGTCGTTCTATGGATATTGTAAGGGGTAATGCTTGCCATGGCGAAATAGCGGAGGGTTCCATTTGTGGGAAAATCAGCCATCTTAGTGCAATGGGGAGACCTGTCATGGCTGCTTTAGGTGCCCAATCGGAGCGTCCCCCGGGTCCCATGTGGGTCGTCAAACTGGCCATATGGGTCGCAGGATCAACACCTGTAAAGGTGCTTGTAAGACGGTCAACAGGGTACATATCCTGCGCATCAGCTAATGCCCAGAGCCACATCACGCTGCCACCGCCGGCAGTAAGGATGCAGTGAGCCAATGGATGCTGTCCAGAAGGTGCTAAATGCTTGAGCGCCAACAACCCTATCATACCATTGAGTATATTGTCACTAATCCCCAAATCCAGCAGGGGGCTATCACCTGCCTCAATGGAATAGTCAAGCATCTCATGCCAATCGCTTTCGATGACGGCTATCGAACGATACCACATCATCGGGGTAACCTCTGAAGGAATGCCCGTTCCACCAGGCCAGGACCATGAGGGTGACTAAGCAAAATGGCCCAGTGTTGCAGATGAGGCCATCCCATCATAACTGCACTAGGTGTACCCATGTGCAACAACTGGCCAACCACAAATGCCAGCGGTCTATGCCCAACGACAAAGAGCAGTAGGGGCAGAATCAGCTCACGATGCCCGCTAACATTCACAACTGATTTTAGGGCTGCTGCCAATTGCTCCTCGTCGGATTTTCGCTCGGTCATAGTTATATTTTGCTTTACGATGCCCATAATCTTTGGCTCCGTTTAAGAATCGGAGTTTGCTTCCTTAGACTCAGCGCTGTTTCAAAACTATAGGGTGAAGGAGCTCTGTTCACATTGTCCCCAAGATTAGGACCCACCCCATGTTAGACTTGTTCCACGGTCTCATTATCAAGTGAGCGTATAGCTGCAGCCAGGACTTTCTGCGCAGCAAGACCATCTGCCCCTGAACCGTCAATCTCCTCCGGAGCGATGCCTTCACCAACCTCCTCCAGAAAGCGGTGAATGCGGTTACGGAAAGTATCTTCAAAATCTCTCATTCCGCCAAAAAATGGGTTTGAATAAACCGTCTTCTCTAGATTTCCTGCAGGGTAAAGCGTCAGTTCGCGATACATATCATCTAGCACAAAACGTCCCTTAACTCCCGCTACTTCACAGCGTTCCATGGGATGACCTCGCTCAATATCGTAGCTACCAGTTAATGAGCCAACCACGCCATTTTTAAAGCGCATGTTAAATTGGGCTGTCGACCATATTGTTCGACCCGGAGCTTTTGTGGCAAAACAGTGAACGGCCTCAATGTCGCCACAGAAGTAGCGCATGACATCTACTGTGTGGGGATGAAGGGCTTTCAGTTGGAAGTAGGGGGACGTCTCCCTGGGGTTCATAATCCACATACTCATGTTGACAAAGAGTTGATGACCGATTCTCCCTTCGTTGATCCAGCGTTTGGCTATCTCGGCTGCTGGCGTAAAGCGATGGTTCAGGTTGATGCCGTAGCAGAGACCTTTTTCCTTGGCTTTGGCGACCATCTCCTCTGCTTCATGAATCTCATTCGAGATAGGTTTTTCGCCCAAGACATGAACACCAGCGTCAAACGCTTGCATGGTGGGAAGATAATGTTCACTGCCATATTCATGCCCTCCCGTTGCCACGCTCACCACATCAGGTCTGACTGTATTGAGCATGGTCTCCACGTCATAGAACCCAGGCACTTCCCAACGTTGGGCTGCCCCATCAGCTCGCTCCCTATCCCAATCGCATACGCCAACCAAATCGGCCAATGGATCATTGGTATACATCTTGGCGTGGCGGTTACCAATCGCCCCTAAGCCAATCACACAGACTTTTAACATATGTAGCTATTCCTCCTTGGGATCGGTAGTATTTTTATACTGTGGTCGATTTGCAAATCGTAGTTTTCCTTCGTGCTACCAGAAAAACCAACCTACGGTTTTCAAACGGAGCTGAGTACAGACGGGGAGTTGTTATCTCTAGCCGATCAGATTATCAGTCGATCTTACTCATATAGATGGCCAGAAAAGCTTGTCCCCGTCATCACGGGTATCCTCCCTTTTCCGAGTTTTACAGAGTAGATTGGACAAAAGTCAGGACAAGACTTTTCTGACGAAGTATATATTTCTGTGAAGCTATCTCAAGCAAAGTATACGCAAGGCTACCAGACGTGTCAAACAGCTTTATTCGCTTAATGCTCGTGCAACGGCTGCTTCGGCGTGGATAGTGGTGGTATCAAAGAGGGGAATTGTCGTATGCTTCTGCTGAACCAATAAGACGATCTCGGTGCAGCCTTCGATGATGGCTTCAGCCCCAGCCTGCGCTAACTTATCCATGATGCACAGATACTCAACCCTGGATTCGTGTTTAACAATCCCCAAGCAGAGTTCATCATAGATAATTCTGTGAATGGTGGCCCGATCTTCAGCCTCTGGGACAATCACCTGTAGGCCATGCTTATCGCTCAGTCGACCTTTGTAGAAATCCTGTTCCATTGTAAAGGCTGTTCCCAATAAACCAATCGTCTGATGACCTGCAGCCTTGATTCGTTCTGCTGTTGCATCCGCTAAGTGAAGAAGCGGAATTTGAATCGCGGCTTCCACTTGGGGTGCGACCTTGTGCATGGTATTGGTGCAGATTAGCAGGAAATCGGCCCCCGCAGCATCAACCTGCTTGGCGGCTTGAGCCAGCACATGACCTGCTCCCTCCCAATCTCCCTCATGTTGCATCGTCTCGATCTCGTGGAAGTCCACGCTAACGAGCGCTATCTTCGCTGAATGTAGACCACCAAGCTGACGTTTAATGCCTTGATTAATCAGTCGATAGTAGAGTTCGGTAGATTCCCAACTCATACCGCCTAATAAGCCGATCATTTTCATGCCAACAACTCCCCGCGTAGAACTGTTACGGCTTGGCCCATTAACAGAACCCTTGGTCCACGATATTCGACCTTTATTGTGCCACCTCTTTCTGATGCTTGGTAAGCCACTAGCTTGGGTTTGTTGAGTTTCGGTGCCCAATAATCTGTTAGACAGCAGTGAGCAGATCCCGTGACTGGATCTTCATCAATGCCTGCCCCAGGTGCAAAGAAACGAGATATCATGTCAAACTCAGGTCTATCTGAACGACTCGTAACGATGATTCCCCGAGTCTCAACTGCTTTGAGCCGTCCGAAATCAGGCGTTAGGCCATAGACGGTCTGAGCCGTAGCAACTTCTACTAAATAATCATCAACATTACGACCGATAAATCGTACCTCTTCCACTGGTATGCCAAGGGCCGCCAACATACCTGTGGGTTCATTGGCCCAATCTGCGTGGCGGGTCGGAAAATCCATGGAAATCCAGCCATCATCCTCTTTCGTGCAAGTTAACAATCCACTACGCGTATGAAATTGCGCTGGCTCATCTGCTGACAAAAGACCCTCTGACCAAAGCGCGTGTGAACTGGCTAACGTGGCATGTCCACAAAGATCCACCTCTACATTGGGCGTAAACCAGCGTAGGTTGTAGCTATTGTCTGGTCGTTTGGCCAAAAAGGCCGTCTCCGAGAGATTCATCTCCGCAGCTACGGATTGCATCCACTCATCGCTCCGATCATCATCCAAAAAACAGACAGCAGCCGGATTGCCCCCAAAGGCCTGATTGGTAAATGCATCGATTTGAAGTAGTTGAATTGTCATAGTTCCCTCTGAATTAAACACGATTCTACTGGTTCTACCAAATCATATCATCTATACATCCGAGGTATGAAGCCGAGTATAACGATTTTGTAATACACTCTCAAGGGACAATATCAATAGGTGCATCTATGACAAAAGTAAATTCGAAATTCGACCAGATTTTGCCAAACCAGCTCTATGTCGCACAAAAAACGTGTGCTGTAGTAGGGCCACAATGAGATAACTAAACGAGTCCGCAAGCTAAGAACCATTGAGTTAATCGGCAATAATCAGATCCGGATTGATCTCGACCCCCATTCCTGGACCTTGAGGGACTTGTATAAAGCCTTCACTATCCACCGTTGGCGGCTCGGCCAGAATCGAAAAACCGCTGTTGTAGTGACCGATGGGTGGATCGTGAAGAACTTCCAGATAGGTCGCATGGGGCCAAGATGCAATGAGATGCAGATGGGCAATTGTCCCCAAGTTCCGCCCTCCATGGTGAGGGGCAATCTTCTTGCCATAGGCTTCTGTTAGTGCTCCAATCTTGCGTAGGGCAGTGATCCCGTCCCCCACCATACTTTCAGGCTGAATCACATCATAGACATTCTGTTGCAGCATCTGTAAAAATTCGTGAATGCCTCGGTTGTTTTCACCACCAGCGATGGGTAAGCCAACCTGGCTGTTGAGCTGGGCCAATTGGTCAAAGGCATAGCGTGGCAACGGCTCTTCCAGCCAATAACAGCCCAACTCATCCAGCCCGCGGGCCGTTTCTAGCGCACGGCGATAGTCCCACTGGATCCCAGGCTGCCAAGTTCCACTCGATTGGGCCTGATTGGCATCGACCATGATTTCCATACGGTTCCCGACGGCTTGGCGCACCTTTTCGACCACAGCCAAGTCCTCTGACATGTTCGGGTAGTGAATACGCAGTTTGACAGCCTGCCACCCTTCTTCTGACAGTTGAAGTGCTAACTCAGCCCGTTCCTCCGCTGTGGAGAGCTGAACCATACTGGCATAGGCCGGAACCTTCTCTTTGAAACCGCCCCATAACTTATACAGGGGTTGCCCACACGCCTTGCCGATTAGATCCCAAAGTGCCATATCGACACCTGCCATCCCACGATAGGGCGATCCTGCGGCATAGTAGCGCAATGCAGCCATGTGCTGCTCGATAGCAAACGGGTCCTGCCCCAACAAACGGGCTTCGATAGCAGGCAGTAGGTGGGGATCTACGCCAGGACCAATGCCTGAAATACCCTCATCAGTTTGAATCTCTACAACAGACCCACCGCCTTTACGGAACAGCATCTGACCACCAGGATCCCACGCCGGCTCTAGCGTACCAACCTCGTCGACTGTACGAAGTCGGATCGTCTTAATTGCAGTAATGCGAAGTTGAAGGGAAGCTTGCATTCTTTTCTCCTTTGACTAGAATATCGCAATCGTGGCGCGTACGCCCACTTCGTAATTGACAGATTTTATAGCGCCTGTCGATGTAAATCTTTTTCCAAAAGACTATAGCCATGTGGACGGGACCATCGCTTCGTGAACGCGTTCGGGTTGAAATATGGTTGCTCCTGTCGTTTGGTTGGCACTAAGGTCATTATATCATATGATCGCTTTCATGATTCTTCTATAGTTATGTACAATAGGCCCAGCGAAGTACGCCCACTTTCTCTTATCACGACAACTCCATTTCAACACTTGCCACAGGAGCCATCCCAATTACTATGAAAGCTTCCACCCAACTTATCCTTCGTCTCTTAACCTATCTGGACCGCCCGCGTCGGTGGCAAATGATCCTTTGTGTCCTCTCAGGCTTGCTCTTTTCTGCGACCACGTTGCTACCCCCTTTATTGATTCGGCGGGTAATCTTTTGGCTTACAGAAGGTGGTGGTAGCCAATTGGCATTGATTGGGATCGCGGGGGGATTAATCGGGATTTATCTCTCGCGAGGTGTGGGTCGGTACTATTACGGTATCTTTTCTCATCAGGTAGCCTACCATGTGTTGCATAAACTAATGAGTCGCGTCTATGCCCATATGCAGAATCTCTCTCACCGATTCCACAATCGGCAGCGTACAGGTTCGCTCATTGCCCGCTCCATCAACGATATTGAAGCCATCGAAGACTTTGTGGCTCATGGCATACCAGAGCTTGTCCTCGCCTTTGCCATTCCAGTAACCATGGTCTGCATTCTTGCCACCATCGACCCATTGTTGACCCTACTTGTGATCCTCCCACTGCCCATCGCAGGCTATGTGATCTTCAACTTTACGCGAGAGATTCGGCAAATGTGGCGCGCCGTACGCAGCCGTGCAGCCGAGCTGATCGCCCAGGTGCAAGATAACATTGCTGGTATTACCGAGATCAAATCCTTCGGACGAGAAGCCCAACAGGCCGCTATGATTACCCAACATAGCGCCGACTTTCGAGATGCATCCGTTACTGCCAATAGCGTTTCCCTGCTACCCGCGGGCATTATCGAAGTTGCTGGTGGTCTAGGCACACTCATCGCTGCAGTGGCTGGTGGTTATCTGGCGTTGAATGGTGAGCTGAGCGTAGCCGATCTCTTTATCTTCGTGGCCTATATCGGCCACATCTATCAACCTTTTCTAAAGTTAGCCGACATCAGTGACAATCTTCACAAAGCGGCCAGTAGCTGTGAAAGGGTCTTTGAACTGCTAGATACGGATGTGGATGTCGTCAACGCACCCAATGCTCTACGGCCGACCATCAACAATTGGCAGGTTCGTTTCCAGGAGGTGGATTTTGCCTATACGGAGGAAGGCCCAATTCTGCAATCGATTGACCTAGAGATTCACCACGGTGAGATGGTGGCGCTGGTTGGCGCAACCGGTGCAGGGAAGACCACCATCACCCGCCTCATTCCCCGTTTCTTCGATCCCCAAGCCGGACAAATTCTGATTGGCGGCCATGAAGTGCGCACCCTGAATCTCGACTTTCTGCGCGCCAATGTGGCTGCTGTCCACCAAGATGTCTTTCTCTTTCACGGTACTGTGCGCCAAAATCTTCTCTTTGGCAGACCGGATGCCACCATGGAAGAGTTGACAGACGCAGCCAAAGCAGCTTATGCTCACGAGTTCATTATGGAATTGCCAGGCGGGTATGACACGATCATTGGTGAGCGGGGGGTACGTCTATCGGGTGGTCAGAAGCAGCGGGTTTCGATAGCTCGCGCCCTGCTCAAAGACGCGCCCATCCTCATCCTAGACGAAGCGACCTCATCCGTTGATGTAGAAACCGAAGCCAAGATCCAACGCGCCTTTTCCAAACTAGTGCGCAACCGCACCACGCTAGTGATTGCTCACCGTCTCTCAACCATCCGCCATGCAGATAAAATTGTGGTCATGGTCGATGGTCAGATAGCGGAACAGGGAACCCATGAGCAGCTCTTGGCCCAAGGCGGGCAGTATGCGCGGATGGTAGAGGTTCAAAATATAGCCAGTGATTGGACACTAATGGATTACAATTCTGAGCTCTGGCAATTGCCGCAAGCGCAGAACTAAGATAAGCAGATCGTAAGGTAGTGACAGGTTCTTCAGTTCTCTCAAAGCCAGTAGAGGATGTGTAGAATCCACAACAGATTTATCAGATTGTACAGGTTATAGAGAAAAACCTATATCATCTGTACAATCCGTTGAGCAAATAACCAGATTTGTACTTGAACATATAACCCATTGCACTCTACTGATTATTAGAATCGTTTTGAGTATTCGGAAACGTTGCCAGGAACGCTTTCAAACGTTCGATCTCTTCTGGTTCAAGTCCCGCCAGACGCTCTTCTGGCTCAAGACCCGCCAAACGCTCTTCCGGTTCAAGGCCCGCCAGACGCTCTTCCGGTTCAAGACCCGCCAAACGCTCTTCCGGTTCAAGGCCCGCCAAACGCTCTTCCGGTTCAAGACCCGCCAAACGCTCTTCTGGTTCAAGTCCTGCCAGACGCTCTTCCGGTTCAAGACCCGCCAAACGCTCTTCTGGTTCCAAACGAGCCAAAATTTCTTTCGAGTCGATCTTTGATAGGTACATTTCAGGATCAATCGCAGCTAATAGCTCGCCCAGATCGACACCTGTAAGTCGTTCTTCAATACTCAAATGCGGCAAGAGTCCTTTCCGCATATTCATGCCAATATCAATCAGCATCTCTGGCGTAATACCTTCATCCGGGATGACTTGTTCCATTATCTTTCCTCTTTGCGCCATTTGATTCTGTAGACCATACACAAATGCCCACGCTTCTTCACTGACAACACCCCAATCTCTGTCCTTAAGACGCCGAAAAGCTCTCTGACGAATCTTTCGATGGCTAGCGAAACACTGTACAAACGCATTGTACGGTTTATCAGCAAGTTCATTCAGGAGTATTAGCGGAATCCGATTCAGTAAGGGGAATGGACTCTGATAGACACCCTCAACCTCTGTTTCTTTGTATCCGAATGTGTCAAAAAATTTCTTCTCTGGTGTAATAGAACTTATGACAAAGCTCTGGAGATCTCGCCGCGGCACTTTATATTGGCCGTAAAAGTGATCATAGCCAACGGTCTGCCGCAGGCCTATCTCATTTAGCGATTCTGTGTACTTGAATTCAATCAACACATGACTGGCTTGCACATCCCGGATACCGTCGGGCAAAAACTGCAGTTGTTCTGACGTCCAGGATGGCTCGTCCTGACGAAGTATCACAATGTCAGCCTTCGGTGGTTCGCTCATTACCTGGGGAATCAGTAAGAACAGTTATGCCCAGCGTTTTGAGCAGTAGATCAAAGAGTGCGCCCAGGAGCTGATGCCATTGTGTTTTGTTGCTCGCAGAAATTTCTGATGGGCCATCACCTTGAGCAGATTCTTCATTCGACATATCATTGTCATTCATTGGGAAAGTATACGCAGCTTGACACAGGTTGTCAATGCCTGAAATTGAAACACGCTCCCATACATAGGCAATGCAAATGTGGAGATATGCTGGATGCCGGGATGTACTTATCGACTATGTTTGATAAGGTCGAGCTTCTTAGCGTAGCGACGGCGTACTAGCTGGTGGTATTCGATGCTGGGTCGACTGCTCGTATGCATAAACGATTTTGATCAACGTTGGCTCGCTCCAGGCTCTGCCTAGGAACTGTAAACCAGCGGGTAGTTGACCGTCCACAAAACCCATCGGCACTGTAATGGCCGGGAATCCGGTAGGCGGAGAGAGCTTCCAACTGTTGTTGCCGTGGGGCGTATTCAAGTCGCCGATGAGCCGGGGTAAATTGTTCCATGTAGGATAGATTAAGGTGTCCACTTTGGCTTGGTCCATGGTCGCCCGCACTACCTCTTTCAACCGCTCAACGTTTTTGGCGATTCTGGCATGAGCTGCTTCTTCCTCTGGGGTAGATTCTTCCAACGTCTCTTTCAGACTTTGGCTGATGGACGGATGATAACGCCTAGCCTCTACGATCTCGGCTAGATTTTTCATGGGTGCATCAGACCCTAATGAAGCCAGATAGCCATTCAAATCTTGATGGAACGTATTGATGGAAGCTCCATCAGCAAGAAGCCTGCTAAGATCTGGAATCTCTACCGGATCCACAATGTGTGCGCCCTGTTGCACCATATCACGGACGGCCTGCTCCAACAGAGCCACAACTCTGGGATCGACCGTCTCGTCGCTAAAGAGCTGTCGTGCAACGCCGATGCGCGCGCCCTCTAACCCCTCCCTATCCAGAAAATCGATGTACGCCTCAGCCCGTTTGCCCTTGCTCGCCGCGGTGACCGGATCGGCCGGATCATAACCAGCCAACACGTCAAATATCCGAACCGCGTCTTCGACCGTACGCGCCATGGGTCCACCGACATCTCGTCCCAGATAGAGCGGGATAATCCCATCTCGGCTAGTCAGCCCCATGGTCGAGCGGATCCCTACCAGGCAGCAATGAGACGATGGTCCTCGGATCGAGTTTCCCGTATCCGTTCCCAGGCCAACCGTACCAAAATTCGCAGCCACCGCGGCAGCCGTCCCACCACTAGAGCCAGCCGTTGTACGGTTTAGCGCGTATGGATTGCGAGTATGCCCCGGCAGCATAGAGCCAACCGTTTGATAAGGGCTAAAGGCAAACTCGGCCATGTTGGACTTGCCCAGCACAATCGCCCCCGCCTCTCGCAATTTGCGAACCTGAAACGCATCATCCGGCGGAATCGAACCAGCCAATGATAGAGATCCAGCCGTGGTGGGCAGATCAAATGTATCGTAGTTGTCCTTCACAATGATGGGGATGCCGTGGAGTGGCCCCACGAAACCAGAATTGGCAAAGTGCTTGTCCAACTCATCTGCCGTTCCCAAGGCCCTGGGATTGACCAGGACGATGGCATTTAGCGCCGGCCCCTGATTGTCGTAGGCTTCTATGCGATTCAGGTAGTGCTGGACGAGTTGGCGGCAGGTTAATTCCCCGGCCTTCATGGCCGCGTGGATGGCGGCGATGGTGGGTTCGTTGGTTTGCAGAGGGTGGGGTTGGGTCATATGGTGAGTCCGGTTTCGTTGTTGATTGAGATGGCAAGTGATTCGCTCGCAATTGCCTCGCTGATTATACCATAGTTGACTAGCCTAATCCTGAGGATGCTGGACGAACTTGTAGCCGCGGCCGCGGACGTTTTCGATGTATTGGTGGCTGCTGTCTTTTGGGTTGAGTCTGGCGCGGAGACGTCGGATCAAGGCAGGAAGCCGCTCATCATTCTCATCCCAAGCACCATCATCGGGCCAGATATGTTTGATGATGTCAATCCGCTCACAGACCGTCCCCTCGCGTTCGTAGAGGTATTTGAAGAGGGCAAATTCCTGTCTGGCAAGCTGAATCAACATGCCATCTCGGTAGACCTCTTCTCCACGCATCGTAATCCCTTTCTCATGGCTAGATTGCTGTTCTACAAAATCGGCAAAGAGCGGTGAGAAGAACTCGACTGTGTCCCCATTGTAGCTCTCGCGCAGAATGCCCATCTGCATCAGATATCTTTCAACTTCAGGCGGCAGTGTGTACTCTTTGGGATGAAGGGCCAAGGAGCGCATGGCGGCCTGTTCGCTTGGCTCATAGCTGTCCCAAATTTCCTGGGCAAAACGCTGAAATGCCTGAATCCCAATAAGTTGCTTGTGCCACTCTTGGGGGGAGTGCTTTGGATCCAGATCGCCTGCCGCCAAGGCCGTATCCGCGACCTTCAAAAAGGCAGGCAGGCCACCACATAACTTGTATAGCTCTTGAACGGGCACCGGCGGCAGAGAAACCTTGTAGCGTTGCTCGACCTGTCTGGCGGGCCACTGTCCATCTCGCTCGTTCATTGAACCGACGTAGCACTCGTGCATGCTTAGGATTTCGTGGAACTCATCATATTCGGCCGGGTTGCGTAGTCGGCTGAGGGGTTTGCGGGTAAAGGGAATAAAAGAGACCCGATCCTTGTGCTGGTCGCGTAGGCTACGCAGACTGTTGAGGGTTTCAGCTTCCAGTTCAGGGCAACCCTTCTCAAAACGATCCAGCAGCCAGATGACGTGAAAGTCCGCGCCCTGGATAAGCAGATCATGAGCAGCGAGCAGCGTCATGTAGAGGCCAAAGGTGTCTGCCCAATTCGGGTTACGGTCGATCATCTGGCTTAGTTGCTGGCTCAGATCAGGGTCGGCCGCCACAGAGAGCCGCAAGTTTTCCAACATGAGTCGATAGAAGTTGGCGGTGGTGACATGGGGAAGCTTGTTGAAATCAAAATGAACAAAGAGATAGTTCTCAGAGGGCATTTGAATATCTTATGTCAACCTGTTGAGCATAGTAGAAATAGAAGCAGCGTAAATGACAGCCTCGCTGCTCTTGGTGCAGCGTTCATAATCTTTGCTAAGGCAGCGATAGCGGTTCAACCAAGCCAAAGTACG
>JBCCHB010000094.1:0-64168 GCA_039028975.1 Chloroflexota bacterium | reverse complement strand
CTACCAATGATGCTTGTAAACAACCAGTACCATTGGGGGATATCCTATTGATCACTATTCTGATAAGATGACGTAAGGTTTGCGTAATGTTGTGTATCGATTCTACCTAAGTTCGACCATGCCCACATTCTACCTCAGCCAACACAGCATCACCTTCGTGGCCCAGGGGCTTTTGCTCTTGGCATTTGTGATGTATATGTTGACCCTTCCAAAAAAAACGCGGGTGGTTTGGTACAGCATTGGCTTTGCTGGCGCAGGCAGCCTCAGTCTGCTGAATTATACCCTCTATCTAACGGTCGCAACGCCTTCACCAAGCTGGTATTTGATACAACGGATCGATCACTTTCTCTTGCCGTGGTTGCTTGTCTTCATGGCTATGCTGAGCTACGATTTTCCTCGACCAACCTTGCAACTTGCGCGCGAGTCAAAAATTGTTGCTCGCATCATAGCTGGCACGGCCGCGGTTCTTTCGCTGTTGGTCTTTGTGGTTGATGATGTCTTTCTCGTAACATTATTTCGCATCATTGTCTCTTTGCTACTTCTTGCGACAATTTGGAGTATTTCCGTATTGATTCGGCGCACGCTGGTTCATTCTGCTGTTCATTCCGTAGAGCCGACACGATCTCGCATTCGGGCATTGCTGGCCCCATCAAGCGCGGCAGCGGTGGTGACTCGCAACTGCGCGCTCATTTATCTTCTGCCCATTTTATACATTGTTGTTGGCTGGCTCCTAGCGACCAGTCGGATTAGTACATATGGTCACAGTTTCATCCTTACGCTGCTTGTTGCGCTGCCGGTTCTAGGCTTTAGTTGGTTCTGGCTCAACCATGTGCCGGCTCCGACGACGTTTATGGTTAAAGTGGTGGGCATTTCGCTCTTTTCGCTCATGGTTATTCTGAGCCATGTTGGAAACATCATCGGCCCCGCCTTTGCGCAGGCATATCAGCCTACGTCAGTGATACCAAATAAGAGCCAGATTCGCTTCTACCCTACAGAATTCGGCGGCTATACGGTCTCATCCGTCCCCTATAACTTCCAGACAGAATGGGGTGAGCGACTGACCTTTGAGCAGACAGCACTGCAACGTATTCCCCTCTCTTTCACTTTGCCTTATTTCGAGCAAAGAAATTTTGGGCAAACAGATATTGAACAAATAGATGAAGCAGAACGCTCCTATCTATTTATCTATCGCAACGGATTGATTACCTTTGCGCGACCGTACATTTGGGAGAACTTCCTTGCACATGGACAGTCAGCCATTATCCCGCTATACGCGCGCTTTGTCGAAGATGACGGTGACGTTTATCTAAAGTCCACACCGTCAGCGATGACGGTTACTTGGCATAACCTACGCTTTGACGCCCATTCTGAAGCCACATCATCTGACGCTTCTCCTGCGTCCGCAAATACCTTCCAACTGCTTCTACAGGCAGACGGCACGATCGATTTTTCCTACCAAAACATTGCACGGCCTGTTATTTATCGTGTTGACCCAGCGGCGGGTATTTGGCTCAGGGGCATCCTGCCTGGAAATCAGACGCCCGTCACATCACATGGCTTGACGCGCAATGTCTCATATACGGGCCAGCCCGGTGAAGCTCTGATCGAAAATCACTATTTGGACTTTCGGCGCTACTTACATCAGCAACTACTTCCCCTGCTCTATATAGTTCTGGCTTCCTTCGTTGTCATCATTTTGGGCTTCCCTTTCTTTCTGCACCACGCACTCGTCAAGCCACTCAATACCCTTGTTCGGGCCACGCGTCAGATCGACAGGAATCCGGCATTACCAGTCACTATACCCGTTCGTCAAGAGGACGAAATCGGCATTCTCACCAATTCGTTTAATGGCATGGTGCAGGCGCTCCAGCAGCTCAATACAACGTTGGAAGAGCGGGTCCAAGCGCGGACCAACGATCTGACAGAAAACAATCAGCATCTGGCTCAGGCCAAAGAAGAGGCCGAGGCGGCCAATCTGGCCAAGAGCCGCTTTCTCTCCAACGCCAGCCATGAATTGCGCACGCCCCTAGCCGCCATATTAGGGTATACGACGATTCTGAAGCGAGCCAGCCTCTCAGCAAAGGAGGAAAAGTGGGTCAATAATCTGGACAACAGCGGGAAACACCTACTTGCCATTATCAACGATCTGCTTGATCTCTCTAAGCTTGAGGCGGATAAACTGACCTTAGCGCCGCGGGCGGTCCATCTGCCGAACTTCTTAAGTGAACTAGTCAGCATGATGAGTGGACTGACAGAGCAGAAAAATCTTGAACTCTACTATGAAGCTGACCCAAACCTGCCCACTTATGTTCTAGTGGATGTCCATCGTCTGAGACAAGTTCTACTCAACTTGCTTGCCAATGCCATCAAGTTCACCGAACATGGACATGTTCGCCTGACCGTCATCCCTTCACTGTTGCCATGGCTTCAACCAACAACGCTATCTGCTTGGCGTGTACCCAATGGGGTCAACGGTCAGCCAAGAGCATTCCACCGTCCTGGCAACGGGCGAAGTGCGAAACCCTCTTCGAATGGTGTAACGCACGCTCTATCCCCAAATTCCGCGGTGTACTCATCTACTTACAGAGACGAAGTCCATGCCAATGAAGCCTGCGAACATGAAGAAGATGTTCAATCTTACTGTCGTTTACATTTCGCCGTATCCGACAGCGGCGTTGGGATTGATCCTGAACAACAAGAGACCATCTTCGAGCCATTTGAGCAAGCGGGTATTGAGACGGAGCGGTCGCATGGTACTGGGCTTGGGCTAACCATCTGTCGGCTCTTTGTTGAACTGATGGAGTCTGAGATTAACCTAGAGAGCGAACTTGGCCGAGGAAGCACCTTCTGGTTCGAGCTGGATCTGCCCTTGCTGGCAGCAGAGCGCGCAGAAGTCTCCCAGGAAGATAGTGGAAAGCAGACGAATGGAACTGCTTCAAGTGCAGCGCATAGGAGAGTAGCCCTTCATGATGGCGGTATTCAGGGATCCCGTGCATCGCACTTTCCGCTTAGGCATCGACAAGAGGACTTGGACGCAGTTGAATGGAAGGCCAGTCAAGTGGCCAAACCAAGGAATCGCAGTGAGCAAGGAGTCGTTCTGGTCATCGACGATAACCTGGATAATCTCAATATCCTCACTGATTTTTTGCAAAATGATGGCTTTACGGTCATCGAATCACGGGATGGCGTGGCAGGAATCCAGCAAGCGGAACGAACTCAGCCGGATCTCATTCTGCTCGATATCCTCATGACCAACATAGACGGATTTGAAACCTGCCGACGGCTCAAGGAGAATCCCGCAACCCGAGAGATACCCGTCCTCTTCATGACGGCGCTAACAGAAGTGGAAAACAAAATTCATGGGTTTGCTCAGGGGGCTGCGGATTACATCACCAAGCCCTTTCAGGAAGAAGAGACATTGGCACGAGTGCGTGCTCATATCAACTCCCGAAGGCTAACGCTTATGGAAGAACGCCAGCGGCTTTCGCGGGATCTTCATGATTCGGTTACCCAGTCTCTCTATAGTCTGGTGATGATGACCAGCGGCTGGCAGGATCTCGCTCAACAGGGTCAATTCCAAGTCGCTCAAGCCAAAGATGCTTTTTCCCAAACCATGAGCATTGCCCAACAGGCCCTCAACGAAACTCGCTTGCTGCTCGAACAGCTACGTCCCGTGCCATTGAATGGGCGTGGCCTAGTGGAAGCGTTGCAGCAGCGGCTGGACCTGATCAAAGAACGAACAAGCTTGACGACCAACCTTACGACCAATAGCCCTTTAGAGACATTAGACCCCAGTACGGGCAACCAACTCTACTATATTGCGCAAGAGGCCATTAACAATACCGTTCGCCACGCCAGCGCTACGAAGCTAACTGTCTCCATTGATAAAGGACCTGTTTCCATCACCCTCTCTGTTCAGGACAACGGTTGCGGTTTTGTGCCTTCAAATGGCTCAATCGGTCTCGGATTGACAACCATGCAAGAGCGATGCGCGATGATTGGCGGGCAGCTCAAAATTGAATCCGAGCCGCAGAATGGAACGACGGTGCAAGTTATCATCGATAATCATTGAGATGGTTGGCGGAACGCCTGCTTCGCAAACAAAAATAGGTTGACAATTCGTAGGCGCTGCAGGGCTATCGCCAGCGCTGCGCATGCCTTTGCATCAAGAATGCGCAGCTACAAGCAACCAAAAAGCCGAACAATAGGCTCATGCGAAGGAGAAGGAACGTCCTGAGATTCCGCAGCAAAATGCAGCGGCTACGATCTGTCGGATACACGCTTGGCAGACCCTCTCACCCGAGAACGTTTCTTAGAGCCTGAATATTCAAACAGGCTCTTGCCTAGCATCCCCCCTCTGTTAGGCAAGAAAATGGCATCGCGAGCCACACAGGCTACTAGAGAGAACGGGTCGAATAATGTACAAAGTCAAGCTTAGGAGCGACCGAAGAGCAGGCTCATGAGAATGAGCAAGAAGAGCTAGGTTGGCGCGGATTCCGCAGCTTCAAGCAGCGGCTACGGCTTGCCTGTGTGGCTCTTCCTCATCGAGGGTGTTTCTTAGTAGCAGCGCCTGCGGACAACTAGAAAAAGCCTACCACACTAACTTGATGAGCGTTATGAGATCGCTGGCTGTTTCGTAGGGTCTTTATTCTCGTGACTTGCCCAAAGCCCAACCATCTTCCGATTTGACAGGACGTTCTCCAGGTATGATTGCCGCATCTCTCCATCTTCCAGCAGAGCAGCAGTTGTCTGTAAGTAGCGATGACCCTCCGTCAATACCGTCACTGCCCGCAAATCGCCGATCTGATTTAGCACTTGATGACAGCTCAAATAAATTCTTAATGGATCACTGGCTCTGTCAAGAAGAGCGGGGGAGAGGAGCGGCAAAATGGTTTCGACGTTGCTCTGCGCTGTGGATACCTCGCCTTGGGCTAGAGCGACCTCTGCTAACCCTGCTAAACTTTCCACCACAAAATGCTCTTGCTCTGCCCGCTTTCGCTGTTGCAACTCACACCGATAAGCGTTAGTGGCAGCACCCCACTCATTTAGCCCGAATTGGGCACGCCCCAACGTAATAAAGATCGGATGACGCGAAGATGTAAAATCTCTCCCGGCTAACTGTTCTATCACCTGCTGGATAACGTGACGGGCACGCATATGGTCTTCCTGTAGGGAATGTACATGAGCCAAGGCTGCTTGACAGCGTAACCTGTCCGAGAACATCTGATCCTCCAGGGCTATCTGATGAGCGATCTCTATGTGTGCTAAGGCTTGGTCAAATACACCCACCCTGATATAGGCCTCGCCGAGTTGAATGTGGGTTCTTTGCACGCTAGGTCGGTGACTGACAGAACGACTGATATCGAGCGCTTTTTGCAAAAATTCGATCTTTCGATCGTGTTTGCCTTCTCTGGCTTGGCAGGCACCTAGCTCCAACCAACAAAATATCTCGGGAAATCGGTCTGCCAACGTTTGGCTAACCGCCAACGCTTCTTGGGCATACCGATACGAGGCCCCATGGTCTCCCTGATTGCCCAGGCTTGACGCCATCCAACGCAGCGTGTGGCTTTCGCAGTGCTCATCCTCAAACTGGCGCGAGAGCCGCAGCGCACGCTCAAATTGCTCCTCTGCTTCTGTAAATCGACTTGCCTGTACAAGGTATGACCCAAAGAGACGATAACCCTCTGCCATAGGTGCTTCGAGATCCCCCTGTGAATCAAAGAGTGAGATACTCTTTTCAAGTGCAGCGAATGCATCAGCGGATCGCCAGAACCGTTCATCGTATGTTGCCTTGGCCATATGCAGATAGCCTAAGAGTAGGGGCGACGCCACATCCTGTAAGCGGACGATTGCATCTTCAAACAAGCCAAATCCATCTTGGTAGTAAGCATAAAAATCGTGGAACTCTTTGACTTCCTTCCATGTTTGTTCGATGATGGATGTGTTCCGTCGATTCAGCGCTATAGACCAAGCGTGGCGAACGTTATGTTGCTGCTGACGAACTAATTTAACAACCGCTCCCGCATTGACTTCGGTTAGGCGCGGTACCTGTGCTTTAACCCACTGGACATAAAAAGCGCAAAAGGCCAGTTGGGTTTCTGCATCGAACTCAGGGTCTTGCCTGCGACGCTCAGCCAGGAACTGGCGCAGCAGTTCGTGAATGCTGTATAACCTGTTTTCATCGATGCGAACGAAAGAGCGTTCCACAAGCTGACGAAGCATGGTTAAGCTCGTCTGAGCAACTTGTAGCGCAGCTTCTTCTAGAATAGGGCCACGGAAGATTGATAGCCGCATCAGGGCTTGTTGCTCTTCCATGGCCAACATCCGCCACGATGCATCAAAGACGGCATGCATGGTGCGGTGGCGGGCGGGTGCATCTCGTCGCCGGCTAGACAGTTTATCCAGCCCGGTGGCAATCTCATGGCCAATGGCTGCACAATCCATAAATCGTAGCCACTGGGCTGCCAGCTTAATGGCTAGCGGCAATCCGACGACGAGATGGCAGATGCGTGCAATTGCCTCTGCATCTGTCGCGCTTGGTGCAAAACGAGCATCATGCTGACGTGCCTGCTGCACAAAGAGCAAACTCGCCTCTGCCTGCGACCACTGACCGTCTTCGGATTGGGGTAGGGCTAACCCCTCAAGGGGCAGGCACCATTCACCCTCAACATTCAGCGGTTCGCGGGAGGTAGTGAGTATTGTCAACCCTGGGACAAGACGCAATAGCTCGCCTACAAGTGGCGCATCCTCGATAAGATGCTCAAAATTGTCGAGAATAATTAGACACCGTTTGCCTGTAAGATAGGCCAATAGCTGCTCTGAAATAGAGCTGTTTCCAGCAAGAGATATACCTATTGCATTCAATATCGCCAAAGCGATGGCGTTACGACTGCCCATAGCGCCATCTGCAATAATATCCACGAGCGAGACCCAAAAGAGACCATCTGGAAAGATCTGTGATCCTTCTGGACTTGTCAAGATGTGTCGAGCCGCTTCTTCCGCCAGATGGGTCTTCCCCATACCACCCAAACCAATCACCGAGATCAAGCGACTGTCGGCATTCTGCAATTGCGCCAATATATAGGCCAATTCATTCTCACGCCCGATTAGCGCCGTTAGTGATGAGGGTAGATTGCTGCGAAAAGCAGGAGCAGGAGCAGGAACAGGAGCGGCTAGCCCAAGGGTATCTGCCTCTTCGTCCGTTTCCACGGCTTTCCTTGCGTCTATGGCTGTTTTGATGGGCAGCATCCCCTTTAGATAGCCGCCAGCAGTGGGAGGTGAGGATTCAAAGGCTCGGGACTTGATCTGTTCGTAGAGCGCAACAGTCTCTTGGCCGGGCTCAATGTCCAGCTCATTGGCCAGCACTTGGCAACATCTCTGGTACTGAGCCAGCGCTTCTGTTCGTTGACCACTGGTCGCCAGCAAAATCATCGCTTGGCAATGGGCCGATTCCAGCCACGGCTCCAACGCCAACAGACGGCGACAGGCGTGTAGACCAATGTCATATTTCCCCTGGTCAATGCACAGAGCAATCAGTCTTTTCAGACCATCCAAAACCCGAAGGCGCAATTGCTCGCGTTGGGCTAACACCCACTCCTCAAATAGGGGGGCGTTGCGAATGTGAAAGCCTTTCAGAAATTCGCCGCGATAGAGTGCCAATAATTCGTCCCAATACGCTAATTCCTGCTCAACATGATTGCCGTAAGCCTCGCTGCATAATTGATTAACGTCCACCCAGCTAGGGTTCTCGGGGGGCAACCCAACCTCTTGCGGGGTAATCGTCAGATGCTCGCCTACCACCTGGCGCAGTTCAGATAATACAGTGCGTAGGTTGTTGCGCGCACGGGTCTCGGGCAGTTCAGACCAGAGCAGACCCACCAGTTCATCCCGGGAATGCATCCCGGTCTCCACAGCCAAATAGTAGAGCAGCGCACGTGCCTTGCGCGCGCGAATCGCCGGTAGAGGTCTGCTATTTAAGTGAATTGTTGGTGGACCTAGCAGCCGAAAGTCGAGTGTAGAAGAAGATCCAGTTGGCTTTGTCAGGAATAAGTTCATAACGAAGGGTCGTATAACGATGGTTGTGTAAAACGTGCAAAAAAGGCCATATTCACGCTGAGCATCTGAAAATTTTACACAGAATTCGTTATACCATCTAACTAAGCCCAGGCATTTGTAATGGGTTTTGTGACGTTTGGCTGCCGCAGACAATATAGTATTGGTTGAAAAGCACCCATTTTTGCAGTCTCGGTTGATCAACACCCATGTCGAACAACCACTTCAAATAGGGTTAGCCATTATGATGAATTCTGACAATGAATATACGGATGCATTCAAACGGGATGTCGTGCAACTGCTCAATTTTACATCTAAAAATGGATCAGAGCTAGAGCTGGCCTTAGGTATTCCAGCTGGTCTACTCGTTAAGTGGAGGCGACAATTCGCGTTTGAAGACGCGTACGGCAAGCCATATTCCAATCATTCATTGAGGCTGGATGATAATATCGGGGTCTAAGCCTCACTCAATATACAGACATTCTCGACCTAAAGATGGGTGGCTTTCGCGTTTGGAGATGGGTGAATTAATGATTGAAGTGAATCAATAGTAGCATATTCCATCAAACGGCACAAAATCAATTTGACCTATCTACAAGGCTCAGCGACAACCAGTGACCAGTAGCCAGCGACCAAATGACCAGTAGCCAGCAGCTAATGACCAGCAACCAGCAACCAATAAACAGCAACCAATCACCGATCACCGTCCTTATTGCAGACGACCACCCAATCGTACGCCAGGGGCTTAGCTTTACATTGTCCATGCAACCCGACATCACGGTTGTGGCCGAGGCTGGAACAGGCAAAGAGGCGCTTGACCTAGCTCACCGACATAAGCCAGACGTGATTGTGTTGGATCTGGAAATGCCACAGCTAAATGGTCTGGCCATATTGGCACCGTTGAGCGCATTGCAACCTGCTCCACAGATCTTGATCCTAACCAGCTATGCGACCGAAGAAAATATTAAGAGTGCACTTCAGGCTGACGTCAGTGGATTTCACATCAAAGATAGTGAGCCACAAAAGTTGGTTGAGGCGATTCGGGCAGTCTATCATGGCGGCCATGCATTTCACCCCACAATTTTGGATCGAATGATGCGTTATCTCTACCAACCCAATGAGCCATCGGGAATTGTCTCTTTAACGCAGAGCGAGATGGACGTCTTTCGATTGTTAGGAGATGGGCTTACCAATCCACAGATTGCAAAGCAGCTCAATCTAACCACCCGCACAGTGAGTACCCGCGTCCGCAACATACTCGATAAGTTAGATATTGAGAACCGCAACCATGCCGTCATCTATGCCCATAATCATTTTCACCAAACCACTACAATACTACGAAAACCATAATCAGTAGGCATCGCTTGATTCCCATAGGTTCTAAATCTTCCCTATGAGCACCTAATGCAAATTGTGGCCAATCACTAACCACCAGCTACTAGCGTTCGACAAGTTATGATGCTTTAGGCCCCATCTCGGGTACCCTGGTATCATGGAAAAGGCAAGGGGAGAAGCCTGTGGGTGCCTTCCCCCAAAGTGGGGGAAGGGAGCTAATTTCCCCTCTCCCAGCCTGGGAGAGGGGCCAGAGGTGAGGGCGAAAAACATCAATTTCTAATGTATCAAGATTTACCAGACACCGTACTAGCCACCAGCTACCCACTCTTCCCTTCTGCGATCGTTGCCTTTCCTAATTGAGAAAAACATGTCCGTCAATAGAATGATGACAGATCGTCAGTAGCCAAGTATAGTAAAGCTGTTGTTTACATCTTTAATCCAAGGCCATTCAAATAGCGGAGACTGCCATGCAGACGGAGCGGCTTATTTGAACGGTCTTGATCTTTAATCAGCATTTACGTTGCTATCATATTCTAGTTTAGGAGATGAATCATGTTATCGAATGAACCAAAGTACAATGCGCTAACCTCAGTTGAACAGCGCTACCGCCTCTTTGAGCTGTGGGAGAAAAAGGGTTCCATTGCGAATGCTTGCCGAGAAGCAAGCGTTAGCCGCAGCACCTTCTACTACTGGAAGCCAAGGTTTCTAAATGGTGGTTATCCGGCATTGACAGTAACGTTGAGCCGTGCCCCAAAAAATCCACGTAGAACCCCACAGCACCTTGCGGATCAAGTAATCGAACTGAAAAATCAGCATCCAAAGTGGGGTAAACAAAAAATCGCCAAAGTGATTAGCCATAACGATGAACCTTCCCAATCGATTAGCCCCAACACGGTTCGGCGCATTCTGATCGATGCGTCATTGTGGGACCAATAGCTCTAAACCCTTCTTACTCGTCCTTTATTCGTCGGGCAAGCAATTCCCCATTCCTTCATCTCCCCTGTTTTATCCTCAGCATACTGTAACGTGCTGGCTTTCTAGCCTTACACGACGAATTCATGTCCTCGGCTGCCATCATTCACCATTCTACCCTGTCACGACAAAGACGGGATGGACCACCACACCCGTCTTTGTGTCCTGATAGATTACCTCAAATGTCTGCCGATTTTCATCGGTAATCACCTCCACAAAGAAGATGAGCCAAATTTCAGTTTGCTTCAGCTCATCTCCAAATTGGGCGGCCTGTTCAAGCGCAGACTGATATTGCTTGCGGTTGGAGAAGCTCTTCACCTCCACGCCATAGAGCCGATTGGCATACGTGATCAAGAGGTCGATCTTACCGTTTCCGGTCGGAAATTCTGGGACCACCTGACCTTCAAAATCAGTCATGAAATGGAGAAGCCAAGTGTAGAGGTTGAAATGATAAATGGCTTCCAGAACCCGATGGTCGCTTTCTCGACGGGGGGCATCTTTAAGAAGTCGGCTGCGGTGCTGGTGCAGATAGAGCTGAAAGCGACCCATCAGGTGGGGAATGGAGAGATTGGTATCGGTGATCGTGTCGCTTAAGTCATCAAAGGGATCATAAAGACGCCCCAACCCAGGCGTCAACTCATCAGCAAAATAGTGGAAGAGCCGCTTTTGCACAAAAGGGCTGGCAAAACGGGCATAGTACCTCAGATCGGCCTCTTGTGTTGGCTCGATCACGCCGTTCATATAGAGATAGTTGAGTTGCTTGTTGTCATAGCGAAAGCGGATTTTCTGATCGGTCTCAAAGAGTTGGAGGACCGTATTTCGGTATGGTTCTCTGTCTGCTTTGCTAATAATGTTAAGAATGTTGTTGTTGGGTAGAATATCTAGGGCTGTGGCAAACGTGACCTCAAAATCGTGAGCTGTAATGGTATCCTCATGGTGGTTATAGGTATCGGTCAGCAACTCGCCAAACCAACTTACTAGTCCGGGTTGCCCTCGCGTCTCGACGTAAAGCCTTTCGATAACAGCCTCTTCGACTGTCTGTCCACTCTCCTCCTCATACCAGCGAAACATGGAGACAACTTCTTCCTTGGTCAGGTTGGGTACGTTTACGCTGCGCTGCACATTAAAGGGGGATCCGGAAACGTTTTCAATCCCCAAAACGCTACGCACGCCGATGAGGGCTAGACCGTGCAGCATAAAAGTCTTTTCTCCGCTAGGTCTACGTATTTCGTTTTTACGGTCGGAATGAATGCTGCGAAATTCATTAGCAAAGGCATTGATAAACTCATCCTGTAACGCATCAAATTCGTCCAGAATGAGTATCAGTGGTTTCGTGAAATATTTCGGAGAAAAGAGGAATCGTAGTTCTTTCCAATCGCTAATGTACGGTAAATCCTCACGCCGGAACCAGTTACGTAAATTGGTAACCAGGACTTCCAAGACGCTTTCCGTCGTTTTTGCGGTTTTGGCCGACTGCATGGTCAGAATCGCTACTTCATACTCATTCAGTTCATAAATCTTCTGTTCAACTTGCTGAAGCAACCATGTCTTGCCCGCCTGCCGCGGTGCCCAAACGGTAATGTAATGGCCTTCGTTGTATGGGTCTTCGCCCAGCAACTGCTGATAAGTTTGGTCTACCAATGCGGTGCGCGGTACATAATAATGAAGTTGGGTGTTGACTGGACCATAAGATGAAAATTTGCGCATAATATTTGGTTTGTCTTGGTGTGACGAATCTACGAATTTGATTGAGGTATTATAGCACACTCGATATTCGCCGTTGGCAATCCAGTATTCCTCTATTCGCTTTCCCAAATCAGCAATTCCTATGGCGGATCGCTCCCTAAATTATTTGATGCAAAACCACCTCGCCAATTTAGGAACCAAGTTTCTTGATCAAGAAGCAGCAATACAACGAATTTGCGATGCCTTTTCTGCCCCTACCGAGTACCATAAGCCCATTCCCCGAAATGTGGTGGTGTTGAAAACGGTGATTACATAACCCTCTGCTCCAACGAAATGTAAACACCGTTTTCAATCATTACCCACAATCGTCGATACAGATCCCGATCAGTCTATGGATCGGGTTTCATCAGTTCAGGAGTTTTTATGGCTCATCAAGCGAGTTATCATCAACACATTGTGCAACGTCTACGAGGGTGGGTTCTCCCTCTTCTCGTTCCTCTTCTCATCCCTCTCTTCACCTTCCTTATCTTCTCCAACTCCGCCCACGCCCAGCAGATCGCCCCGGGCTGGGTGCTGGGTGAGCAAAAGATCAGCAACACTGCCGGTGGCTACAGTGGCGCGCATTCGGCTGGGGCCGAGTTTGGGGCGGGCGTAGAAGGAATCGGTGATTTGGATGGCGACGGCGTCAATGACATTGTGGTGGGCGCCACCCGCGACGCCTCTGGCACAACAATATGGAGCGCCATCTACGTGCTCTTTATGAATGTCGACGGCACCGTCAAGAGCGAAGTGCAAATCGATACGCCACTTGCCAGCTCTGGTTCTGGATTTTCCAAGGCATTTGGCGACGATATCGCCAATCTGGGCGATATTGACGGCGATGGCGTGACGGATATTGCCGTTGCCATGTCTAACCATTCTACGGGTGCCGTTTGGATCTACTTTCTCAATAGTGACGGCACCATGAAAGCCAATCAACAGATTGCTTCCGGTGTTGGCGGATTGGGTGCGATCTCTGGAAGCGTTTGGGGGAAAGCTGTAGAAAGCCTGGGCGACCTCGATGGCGATGGCATAACAGACATTGCTGTCTTTCAGCGCAACTATGGCACTTCCCACGGCGGTGTGTGGATTGTCTTTCTCAATAGTGACGGTACGGTCAAGAGTACAACAACGATCTCTCAAGGTGAAGGTGGTTTCACAGATACGTTGAAGCCTAATTCTCATTGGGGCTTTGGCTATGCGATTGCCAACATGGGTGATCTCGATGGCGATGGCGTTGTGGATCTGGCCGTCAGCGACCCAACCTTTGATAATATATATACCCAGGGCGGCAGGATATGGCTGCTCTATATGAATACAGACGGTACGGTCAAGAGCCATACTCGCCTGTCGGATTCGATACCGACTGCCCTATTTAGTAATAATTCTGGTTTTGGGTACGGGCTAGCGTCCCTTGGCGATCTGGATGGTGATGATATCGTCGATATCGCCGTCAGTCGGGATGACAACGTTGGGGGATACCCTCTATTTATCTTCTTTCTCAATGCCGATGGCACCGTCAAGAGCGACTATGTGAATATTGGGAATGGCCAGTCTGGCTTCGTCGGGCCCGTGACATTTGCAGCGAATTTTGCAGAGAACCTGGCCAATATCGGCGATCTCAATGGCGATCGTATTCCAGACCTTGTGGCTAGTGAAACTGGCAATACCGACGGCACCGGCGCCAATTCCGGTGCTGTCCACATCCTCTTTATGGATGGCGTCATCAAGGGCAACGGCGTCACCGGTCGCGTCTTTGAAGACTCGAATAACAATGGGGCCATTGACAACGGAGAATCCTCCATTGGGGGCATAGTTGTGACCGCCATGGACGCCAGCGGCACCGTCACCAGCACGGTAACCAATGCGGGCGGGTTTTACTTTTTTGATGCCGAAGAGACAGGCATTACGAACACGGTACAGATCGAGTTTTCGCTACCGACAGACGGCAGCCTGGATGCCTACCGAAGCACCGTCTTTGGTCCTAACAGCCTAACCAGCGTGCAGCAGACGCGGATTGGTGGTGATCTCTGGAAGGTTGTCAATGCCGGATTCAGACAGGTGGGCGCCCCCAATTGCGCGGTGCCAACCGTTGCGCTGGCCTGCAACTCACCGGGTACGAGCGGCAACAGCGCAGGCTTCTTATCCTTCCCTCAAACTGACAATCTCTTGACCGCAGTCGGAAATGGCAGTGCCGCAGAGATTGGTGCTGTCTGGGGCAGCGCGGTCGATACCATCAGGGGGGATCTCTACACCGCAGCCCTGCTCAAACGTCATGCCGGGCTGGGTCCGCTGGCTGCCCGCAACAGCAACGATGTCACTGTTGATGGGGTCTACCGCATCGGCGTTGCTGGGGGTGCTGGGTCGATTGATCCAGCCAACCCTGGCTTTACACTCCACGGCGTCACGCCAGCCTCCGGTCCCCAGATTGACCTGGGTAGCGTGCGTCGCGATCTGGACGATAATGGCCTTCTAGACAATGACTACGAATTGCTCGACGGTCAGAGCGAAGAGACCATGCTCAATGTGGATCTGGATGCCTTTGCCAAAATAGGGACCGTCGGTTTTGGCAATATCGACATCAACACCGACGACTATTCGCTCTGGCTGGTCAATCTCAATCAGCGCTCGCTCATTCGGGTTGAACGGCAAAGCACACCACTGCCATCAGATGGTTCCGCCGTATCCGGCACGCTGGTGGACCACTATCCCATACCGGACCCAGGCTGTAGCGGCGGCGACTTTCGTCCCTTTGCCCTCACTTTCTCTGGTGGTGTAGGCTATGTGGGTGTCACCTGTTCGGCCGAAACGTCGCAGAGCGCAGCAGATTTGGCGGCCTATATCCTCTCCTTCGCACCCGGCAACATGGGTGCAGGCTTTACCACCGAATTTACATTGCCATTGACCTTTGCGCGCGAGATGCCTTATGTCCATTGGCCCGTGGTTGGCCTTGATGTGGGTACGTGGCGACCGTGGACCAACACCTGGCCTGGCGTGAAGAGAACCCATGCCCAGCCGATCCTCTCCGACATCAAGTTCGATGGCTCTGGTGATATGGTCCTTGGCTTTATGGACCGCTGGAGCCAGCAGACGCGCGACGACAATTTGGAAGCCAAGCCGCTGGCCCAAAATCCAGCAAAACTACATGTCGTTAGCGCAGGCGACTTAATCCACGTCTGCCGCGAAAATGGCGGCTGGGTATTAGAAGGAACAGGTGACTGCATAGCCGCGGTTGATGACCTTGGCAATCAGATCTTTCCAGGCGGTGCCGGTGGTCCGAGTGGTGGCGAATATTACAGTTGGGATGGGGCAGGTGCCTGCGTCGACCATCTCTTCTATGGCGAGACAGCAACGGGCAGCCTCTGTATGCTGCCAGGTGGGAACAACTTTCTCGCAACGGTCATTGCCCCATTTGGGGAAGGCTCTCTTCCCAGCAGCGGCCCCGATCCTGATTTAGCCCACACCAATGGCATTCGCGCCTTCAACACAACCAGTGGCTTCCAAGGGTCAGGAGCTGGTATGCTGGGACCAGTCGCCATGGGGCTGCCCCTTGGGCTAGGCTGCAGCGGCGATACGGCCAGCAGCCTGGGAGAAATTGCATGTTTCTGCCCGGCACCACCGCAAGAGATAGGCAACCGAGTCTGGCTAGATGGCAATCTCAATGGCATTCAGGATGGCGGCGAGACATCCATCGGTGGCGTGACCGTCGAACTGCTGGACGGCAGCGGCAGCGTGATTGCTTCGGCCATTACCGACGCCCGTGGCGGATTCTATTTCAGCAACGGCGCTGGGGCTGATAAAGCCAACGCCAAATACAATCTAACGATCCCGGCGGAGACCCTTACCTTGCGCATTGCCAATGTGGCAGGCCAAGCTGCGCTCAACAACCTCTTTTTGGCACCGGCAGACCAAGGCACATCCGACCAGCTTGACTCGGACGCCACGATGAACAGTGGCCACGCCGTGATTCCGGTCTCCGTTGGGCCAGGCATCGCCGACCATACCTTCGACTTTGGCTTTATGCCCGACCCCACCAGCTTTACGGTCGAGCCAGTGCCAACCACTGCCATTGGCGCCATCGCTCCTGGCGGGACCATCAACTGCGGCATGGACATCAACAACCCCAGTGCAGGACCAATTGACAACATGGTCTTCAGCTTCGACATTGCGGCAGGCACAACCCTCAGCGACACCAACTGGACGCCAGCTAACTTAGCCGGACCCGGCACGGCCACGCTCACCCTCAACGGGGGCGACGAGCTACCCGCGGGCGGCCTGCCTCCAGGCGGCACGGTCAGCATCGCGGCAACACTGGTCGTCGACAATCCGCTGCCCGACCCCACCAACGTCTCCTGCGCCATGGTGCTGGACAGCTTTACCGACGCCTCTGGTGCGCCGGTGACGCCAGCCAACCCACCACCCACGCCCACCGACCCCATCGTGGTCACCTCCACGCCGCTCTATGATCTGGCCCTGCGCAAGACGGTGGGCAAGGATGTTGTGGTGGAGAACGAAGAGGTCACCTTCACCATCGACGTCTTCAACCAAGGCAATGTCGACGCCACCAACGTGGTTATTGTAGACCGCTATCCGACTGGTTTCTCGCTCACGGCAGGTCAGCCCGACTGGACTGGTGCTGGCGGCACGGAAGCGACCTATACTATCGCCTCGCTGCTGGCTGGCGAGTCAGTCTCCATACCGATTGTGCTCACGGCAGGCGCGGCTGACCCCAATCCAGTGGGGAACGCGGCCGAGATCCAGACCGATGACGGTGACGATGTAGATTCGGATCCGGAAGATGATGACCAGAATGGGGATGGCGACACCTTCAAAGAGGACATTGTCAAAGAGGATGGCAAGAACAACGCAGGCGACGACGAGGACGACCACGATATTGCTTCGGTAACCGTCATCCGATTTGACTTGGTCATCAACAAACAGTTGGCTGCGGGCGAGAATACGACCGTTGCTGCTGGCGCGGACGTGACCTACGTGGTGGACGTGACCAACGAGGGTACAGTCGATGCCTTCGACATTAGCATCATCGACTATGTGCCTTCTGACATGAGCCTAAGCCCCAACGACTCCGGCGGCTGGGTCGACGCAACTGGTGGTGTCTTTAACGGCATTGCCGGTCCGCTGGCCCCCAACGAAACTGAGCGGCTCACCATCACCCTGCGCGTCGACGAGGGTGCGGCTTTGGGGACCATCACCAACACGGTAGAGATTGCCGCGGCCAGTGATGCGCCCGCAGGTGTCCCCATCGCCGACGTGGATTCAGTACCCGACACAACGCTTGGCAACGACGCTGGCGAAGATGACGCGTCTGCCGATGGTAGCGTCACCATCGCTAATTTCGACTTGGCCATGACCAAGATCTATGCCTCCGATTCTTCCCGAGATGGTCTCTCCACCGACGGCATCGTGGGCGTGGGCGAGAACATCACCTTCACCATCGAGGTCCACAACCAGGGTGACGTGCCAGCCTACGACGTGAAAGTGCTGGACCGCAACCCAGACGGCATCTTTGCCGACGATAGCAGCCCCACCAACGTAAACAACGGCTGGACAATCAACAGCCCCACTGAGAGCGTCGTGACCATTCCAGGACCGATTAACCCACAGGAATCAGTAACGGTTGACATCGTGCTCTACGTCGTGGGGGCCAATTCGCTGCTCTATGCAGGCGACCCCACGGGCAACCACGATAACTTGGCCGAGATCCAGTCCGCAGCCAACGTGCCGGGCGGACCACCGCTCTTTGACAGCGACTCGACCTACGACAGCGATGTGACCAATGACGGCACGGTAACGAATGATGAGATCGATGGTGCCAACGGCGATGCCGACGACCACGACTCGGAGACCTTCACGGTGCGCGAGAGCTTTGACTTGGCCGTGATTAAGTATCCAGCCTTCCCCGAAGACCCGCGCTTCAGCCTACCCACAATTGAACCGGGCGATACGATTACCTTCGAGTATCTCATCGAGAATCAGGGTACGGTCGTGGCCCAGAATATCGAACTCATCGAGCATGTCGTGGCTGGGCTGACCCTCAACGACTCTGACTGGACGCCCAACAGCGTGGCTGGTCCTGGCACGGCCACCCGCACGCTAACCGGCATCAATCTGCAGCCGGGTGCCCAGTTCACCGATACGGTCAGCTTCTTGGTGGGAGCCAGCGTTGAGGCAGGCATGGTCTTCACCAACGTCATTGAGATTCTCAGCGCCACCAACGGCTCTGGCTTAACCGATGTCGACTCCGACTCGGACAATGATCCAAACAACGAGATCTTCATCCAGGATGACTACATCCGCGGCAACTTCCGCCTCGATCCGCTGACCATCGACGAGGATGACCACGACGTCACCATCTTCCAGACGACGCCGACGCAAGAAGTGACCGTCACCAAGACGCTGCTCACGCCAGGGCCGATTGTCCAGGGGCAGGTCATCAGCTTTGCCATCCGCATCGAGAATGTGGGTGGGATGCCCATTTTGACTCTGCCCTTGACCGATACCTATGACACCAGCTACCTGACCTACGATACAATTCTCGGTGCAACACCCACGCCCGATTTACCAGATGCCGATGACGGCCAGCTCAACTGGAGCAACGTAACGGGCAATAGCCTCTTGGCTGTGGGCGAGAGTCTGACGGTTACCGTCAACTTCATTGCCAAGGAGGGAACGACTGCCTTGTTAGACGACACCAGTTGTGGCAACTCTAGTGCGGGAGAAACGGTCAATGTGGCCACCGCACTCATCAGTACGACGAACTGTGTCGGGGTAGCCATCGTGCCTCAAGCCAGTAAATCAACGCTGGGGGATTACGTTTGGTATGACAAGAATGGGGATGGGGTCAAAGATGTAGATGAAGAAGGGATTGACGGCGTCCGCGTTGAACTCTACGAAGTAGTCGACACGGGGGGTGGCATCACGGAAACTCATTTCATCACCTTCCAACTGACTGGTCCAGACGGTCTGATTGACTCGGATGACACCGAGCCGGGTGAGTCTGGCGCTTATGACTTTATTGTGGCAGACAACAAGACTTATCAAGTGGTCATCACCGACACCAACTTCATGCCAGGTGCTGCGCTGGAGGGATATGCCTACACCGGCAACAATGCATCCAATGACTACAATGGACCTGATCCACGCACGGTAATCATCGGCACCCAGGATGACCACAACGATGCAGACTTCCCCTTCACCCTCTACTCGCTGGGCAACTTTGTCTTTAGCGACTACTGGGACAACGGCGTCTTTGATCCAGCCGATGATTGGGGGCTGGATGGCATCACGGTGACGCTCTATGCAGATAATGGAGATGGGGTCTTCACATCAACCGTTGACACGCTGATTAGCACGACGCTTACCTCGGGCGGTGGCTTCTACCGCTTTAATGAGCTACCGGCAGGTGACTACATTGTCGTGTTGCCGAACACGCCACAGATTGTCGATGACTTTGAAACCCAGTTTATCAGCAGCCTAGCCAACCCCATCAACATTACCAGCGATCCGTCGCCAGACCCAGACAATGATGTGGACAACGATGACAATGGTAAGCAGCATGCCTTGCCCGATGGCAGTCCCGGTGCAATCCCCAGCCAGGTCATCACGTTGGGTGGCACAGAGCCAGTTAATGATGGCGACAATGATCCCTACTCGAATCTAACCGTTGACTTTGGCGTCTGGGATCCATCGCTCGGCGATCTGGTCTGGCTAGATACAAATGCCAATGGCGAATATGAACCAGGATTGGGTGAGACCGGCATCCCCAGCGTCACGTTGACCCTCTATCGAGACAATGGTACAACACCGGGCGTCTGGGATCCCAGCGATGGCATCTCGCGTACGCTCAGCACCGATGCTGACGGGCGCTACTACTTCCAGTTTGTGAAACCTGGACCCTACTTTGTGCGCATTACGCCCGACAATGCAGCTCCAGGTGCGCCGTTAGATGGGCTGGCCAGTACACCCATAGTCGAACGGGACCCTGATACCGACAATAACGAGTTCATCGACCAGAATGGCTTCCCCGACGGTGCAGGTGGCTACATCGGTGGCTTAATCATCATCACCAACGGTGGCGAACCGACCGACGATGGTGATACCAGTCAATTCACCAATCTGACTTATGACTTTGGCTTCTACCAGCCTGCGCCATCTCTGGCCCTCAGCAAGACGCTTAACGGGGTGAACCCCTTCAAGGTGAACGAGACGATCTCCTTCACCATCCGTATCACCAACACCGGCAACGCCGTCATCGACACCCTGCCTCTGGAAGATCGCTACAGCAGCGCGTTTCTCACTTACGCCAGCGCCACCATCTCACCCACCACGGAAGTGAACGGTATTCTCAGATGGTCGGACTTGCTAGCCAGCGATCCCGATGGATTGGCCGTTGGCGAGACGATAAGCCTTGACGTCTTCTTCACCACCGCAGCTGACACCACACTTGTACCTGCCATTGCGCCCTGCAACCAGAGTGGTCATACACCCAATGTGGCTCGCTCGGTCGGGGCCATCTCTGGAACAACGCCAGTGATCGAAGATGCAGACGACAAATCGTGTGACTCGGTGCAGATTCTCAACCCGACCGCGGTTCAGCTGGCTGAACGCAGCGTTACCCAAACATCCGATGGAGTGTTGGTTCGCTGGTCAACCGTCTCTGAGAGTGTGATCATTGGCTTCAACATCTGGCAATCAAACGGCACCGAGGCAGAAATGCGCAGCAGGGAGATGATCATGGCAACTAACGCAGGTCAGACGTCCGGTGCCAGCTATCAGTGGCTAGACGAGGGTGCAACCCTCAGCCAGGGACACGCCTACATGCTGGAAATTGTGAAGAATGACGGCTCCACCGAGCGCACGGTCATTGACGTACAAACAGGAGGGGAACTCTTCTTGCCAATTGTGTTGAAGTAGTTTTCACAAAAGAGGGGAGGCATGGTAAAAGGTGCTCACCGCCTCGCTATCGCTAAGGCACGCCCACCGATACGCCTAGTCTCCTATAAACAAGCAACGTTGCAAGAATCAAGGCAAAAGGGAATACACCCACTGCAACTTGCATCCAGACTGTGTTTCTGTCGTCGACTTGATAAGGCCTAACGAGTAGGCTTGCGCTACCTTTACCGTCATTGCCCATTATCTCAATCGTCACTTGCCACGCCTCGTCGGTACTTGGTAGTCTGGCGACAAACGTGTCATGATGGCGAAGCATCTTTCTGGTTATGGTGTGTTTGGTTCTCACGGATTGTGCAACCATCTCGACTTGAACCCCCTCAGATAATTCGCTCGTCTCACTATTTGTCCAAATTTCCAGTACCGTGAATTCGGCGGACAAATAGTGAGACGCAGTGAGTCGGAAAGGCCCACTTTCGAAATCATTCAGGATGGTTGTGCGCTCATCTGGCGGTAGAATGCTGTGCCCAAGCGCTGGCTGGTGAAGTGTAGTTAGGGTTAAGAATAGCCCGATAAAAAGTGAAAGTGCCGGGTAAGTGATTTTTAGACGCACCGTGAATTACCTCAACTCTGCTTGTTCGCAATCACAACAAATCGTCCGCCCCATATGCCGGCACCTGCAAGGAATAGCCCAATGACCACAAACGGCAACACAACACTGACAAGCTCGAACAGATTGGTCGAAGGTGGACGTGTTGGGTAAACGTAGGGAAAAATCGGTACTCGCTCCACATCGCCTGTAGTTGGTGCGACAATGGTTAGAGTGCCTGCCCAGTTGCCTGACCGTTCCCAGGTAAAGCCATCAACCCGATAGGCACCCTCATGAAGCCGAGCCTCAAGTTGGTGTTCGTAGAGAGCGCCCTCATAGTCGGTACAGGACTCGATGTAGAAGATGTTCTCATCCACAACGTTACATAATTCAATAGAAACTAGAAGATCATCTCGTACAACGCCACTCTCTATCTCTGTGATAACCGTATCCAGGTAGGCTGGGCGCTCCATCAAAACCTCACCGTCAATGGTAGCAAAGTATGGACCAACGGGTAGTTTATAGGCGATAGTCTCCTCTGTACTGCCGAGCTGAATGAACTGGCTTAATCGTCCAAAAATAGTGGTCGATGAGTCAGTTGATGATTCGCTTGCCGGATGACGAATCGTATTGTTGTTACAACCAGTAGCAGCGAGTAATAGACAGATACCTATCAACAGCCCATACGCATAACGCCCTTTCCAGAAGGGTGTTTGGCAAGTTGGGTTCTGCCCATGATTACCAATCCGCCCATTCTCCCGACAGAATTGAAGACAAGATGTATGAATCCAAGTCCAGCCCTTATCCATGAGAAACCTCCATCGAATTTGAAACAACATGACGCGGGTTAGGCATGCTCATCAAATAGCCCAGCAAAACGCCAAGCGCAATCGCCTGAAAAACAGAACCGTAGAGATTGTACCCCGAGAAATAGAAAGCATTCATGCCGCCATTAGCAATGGCCAAAGTGCTATACCCCATCAGCCACATGGCACCGGGTGCCATCAGCGAAAAGAGAATGTATCGACGCCGCTGGGTTGCGTCTGGCTCTATCCACCAGTAGATGATATCGAGCAGTAGACCCAGCCCGCCAAACATAAGCCAAGGCATCTGTTCGGGCACTAAGAGCAGTAAGAAAAGTCCGTAGAAACCAAAAGCAACAGTATATCCACCAAATGGGACGCGAAATTCTCTGGCCAACCAGAGTATGAAGGGTACCATGATCAGCGTTTGGAGTAAGGTGCCGCCTATGCCCATCACCAAACCTTCAAAATCGTTGGCAGGTCTCAGGTCTTGAAGCATCCACGGATTGCCGCCCAGCGGATAGTAGATCATTAGCGGCACATGGATACAGACGACCATGCAGCCGTACGCAATCAGTTGAGGTAAGCTCTCCAGTAATGTGGCAGAGCGCCCAGTCACTTTGAACCTTGTGCGGGCCGCGCTGACGGGAGCAAAAAGAATTAGAAACCAGTTGATAAAGAGCAGCAGATGGGGCGGACTGGTCAACGCTTCGACATCTGACTCAAAGCCAAAGAGTGCATGAACCACTAGATCCAAGGAGCCTGATATTCCAAAGAGAATTATGGCCAAAAGACCAAGCCCATAGCCGTGAGGTAGAGCTTTTGCCAACTCCGCCCCACTACGGAAATTGGCAACCAGCAAGCCGATAAGGAGCATCAACATGGCACCTAATGAACTGTAGAAGAGTAAGTGATATTCATTAAAGAGCGATTGATCCGGTCCAAACTCGTTATGGGACCATACATCGAGCATGATGCCCGCGGTTAACAATAGACTGAGAAGTACGTAGAGTGAGTCAAAAGCAAGCGTGCTAACTGGACGGTTTCTAGTCGTTGACTCCGGTCCATCTCTCAATTCAAACAGCTCCATCATCATAGAAAGTAATCCAGGCATTTTTCCTCCGTTGACTAGGTTTTCGGTGCAAGACAAAGACCACATATCAAGAGATAGGAAGCATCTCTATACTCAGCTCCGTTTGAAAACCCGAGTTTGTTCTATCCTGTAGAGGCTGAGGAAAACTCGGGTTTTCAAAGCGACCGCAGTATAGTACGGTCAGCTCTGCCCCCTCTATGTGTAGTCTTGGGTTTAAGCTTTAACGTTCTCTAGTATACCGAATTCAGCAACGAAGCACATCCAGCCAGCGAACCATTGATGACCGATTTGATCGCTGTGACTTTCGCCATGCCAGCGTGACCATCGACCAAGCACAATAGGTCGCTGGACATATTGCATTTCCCCTTCATGAGGTGCTATGCTTGTTCCATCATGAAGCCTAGCCATTCCAGCCGCTTTAAACTGATACCATCTGAAGGGCGTCTCGCAACATTGCCTATACGGGTCATGGGGCTGGCGCTTTATATCAGTATCTTTGCAGTTGAAATAATCTTTTGGAATTTCGGATGGTGTGGGTCTCAATATGGCCTGAGCTACATGCTTATAGTCTTTGTCGTCTTGGGGCTCTTTGTCGTAGTAGAATTTGTAGAACAGTGGTCTTTTATAACCAAACCAGCCTTGATAACTGCCATCAGTGTGATTATTCTGAGGATTATCCTGGTGGAAATTGTCGGCGATTATAGTTGCTCGGGGTTCCATACCTTCTTTGCCCTTATTCCACCGTTGCTCGCTTATTTATATATCGGCCCTCGGGCAGCGCTCATTACAGCACTCATCAACATTGTCCTATATGTCAATTGGATCTTTGAAGGCGCGCCCTTGACGCTAGAATTTATGAGAGAGGAAAATATTCCTGTTGAGTTCTTCATTACCATTGTTGCTATGATTATGATTCTCGTCCTAGGGCGTACATTGGTTTTGGAAGAACGTAACCGCATCCGGTCCGAACGGCTCTATGACGAACTGCAGGAGTCCCAGCTGCAGCTAACTGAATTAGCGAAAGTTGAAGAGCGAAATCGCATTGCCCGCGACATCCACGACAGCGTTGGCCACCACTTGATGGCCGTCACCATTCAATTGGAAAAGGCTCGTGCTTTTCGGGAGATCAGCCCGCAAGAGGCAGACCAAGCACTGGATGATGCCCAACAGGCCACTCATTTGGCCCTCTCTGATGTGCGAGAATCGGTAAGCACGCTACGGGAATCAGGCACTACCTTTGAGTTAGGGCCGGCCCTAGCCCAATTGATCGAGAACTTTGATCGGATACCAACAAAGCTAACGATTTGCGGAGATGAAAAGCCTCATCGTAAGCCGATGCTGGTTGCGCTCTACCGCGCTGCTCAAGAAGGATTAACCAATATAGAAAAGCATGCCAACGCAACCGCGGCGGGGATGCATGTCACTTTAGAAAAACATATGTTAACCCTAATCCTGGAAGATAATGGGGTAGGTATTGATGTTGTGGAGTTAGAGACAAAAGCCAGTACAAGTAAAGCTCACTTTGGATTAACGGGGCTCAGAGAGCGATTAGCATTGCTTGGTGGCACGCTAACTGTAACGTGTGTAGAAAGCGGGGGGACAAAATTGTCGGTCCAGCTACCAGTGAAGCTTACAAGGTAATCCAGGGACATATCATAGAGGGTAATGAGCATTAATGGAGATAGAATACGAATCGATTCGCGTACTCTTAGCAGACGATCAGCGCTTGATACGTGAGGGGATTGCCTCTCTGCTTAGTATACAGCCAGGAATAGAGATCGTGGGCACGGCTATCGACGGTGAGGATGCACTACGAATCGCCCATGAGCAAAAGCCAGATGTTGTGCTCATGGACATTCGTATGCCAGAGATGGATGGGATCGACGCCACCAAAGCGTTGATGCAGCGTCACCCAACGTGCCGGGTGCTCATGCTCACGACCTTTGATGATGAAGAGTATATCGTCAAGGCATTGCGAGCAGGTGCAGTTGGCTATTTACTCAAAGATCTGCCGCCTAAAGATTTGGCCCAAGCCATTCGGTTGGCCCACTCGGGGATCTTTCAGCTTGACCCATCTGTGGCAGGTAAACTCGTTGGCGCACTAGCCCCAAGCGTTTCAGACACCTCTGCAGCCAAACCAGCCGAAACATTTGACCTAAGCTTACGTGAACGGGAAGTTTTAAAGCTTCTGGCTGCAGGGGCAACCAACCGCGAAATCGCTGATACACTCATCATTAGCCTGGGGACAGTCAAAAATCACGTCTCAAATATCTTGGGCCGATTGGAACTGCGCGACCGGGTGCAAGCGGCAATTTTTGCAAGAGAGAACAACCTCGATTAGTTTGTTCTTCCTGAATGCTATGGGTAATTAGACTCAGTAGTTCACGAAAGTTACTCATTTCCGTGAAATGAGCATTCTCTAATGCGGATCTGCCCTGAGGAGTCTGGCATAAGAGAATGCCTCCTCCAACGAAATCATGAACTACTAATACTACCTCATCTATGTGCAAGAGCAGAGTACATTCGGACAAACGCAACCGATGATAGCATCATGAGCCATAAATTCACGCCCCACCAAGCTGGATCAAAGCTCTGCTGCAATACCCAAAACGAAATGGCCATTAGTCCCGCGCAAAACATCAGTGAAAGCGATACTGCGGACAAAAGTTGTTGACGTTGAGCACTCATGGGCTTATACCGAGCCACGAGCCCAGATAAGGCAAAGAGGATATCGATGGGAAAGAAAGACCAATTCCACGAAACAATTAGCGGATTCTGGTAATCTGAATACATGAGTTCTGGTGAAACGTTGATTAGCTTAAGCACCACCAAAGTGGCAAAGATCCAATAGAGGATCATACCAACTTCGGTTAGCGTCAAGAGTACGCGCAGGAAACGATTCATAGTGATTCTAAAATTGAGATATCAGGAAAATGATAGAGCAGCGCACCTTTGCTCATCCAATCTACATAATGTGGCCGCGCATCGAGAGATCAAAATCGTTCTCTTCGGGCAAGGCCCGTGTTCGGCAGGTTGCTTTCCTTGCTTTCTCACGTCGTTATCCTAGCCTCTCTCCACCGGCCTTCCTCTATCATTGATCCAGTCGCTCCATGATCCAATATATGCCCTTGCTCCTCGGTCGAATCCTGCAATCTCCAGTGCCAACAGATCATGGTGAACGCTTACACCTGAACCACAGTACCAGATAGTCTTGTCTGGATTAGCGCTACCCAGTAATTGACTAAATCGAGCGCGCAATTCCTCCGGTGAACGGAACGTACCATCCTCATTCAGATTGGCTGCAAAGTGGGCCGAGATAGCACCTGGAATGTGTCCAGAGACAGGATCCATGCCCGCGACTTCACCTCGGTACCGGGGTTCGTCCCGAGCATCATAGGTTTGATAGCGTTGGCTGCTCAAATTGGCGACCATTTCGTCTACGCTGGCCGCCATCACCGGTTGAGGATTAGCCGCGAATGTCACTGGAGAGCGTTCTTCCATTCCAGAGGCAATGGGCCGTCCTTCCTTCTGCCAGAGGCGAAAATCCCCATCCAGCACCGCTACTCCATCATGCCCCATCCAGCGCAGCATCCACCAAAGCCGCCCTGCATAGACACAGCCACTGGTGTCATAGGCAATCACTTGAGTATCTGATGTAATGCCCCACTTCCCCAAAGTCGCCCCAAAGGTTTCTATCGACGGAAGTGGATGCCTACCTGTCTCACCTGGCACGATTGGACCGGACAGATCCTCATCCAGATGGGCATAGACAGCGCCAGGAATGTGAGCTTCTTCGTAGCCGACGCGCCCAGCGGCAGTGTCGTTGAGCAAGAAGCGGCAATCGATAATAGCCCAGTTGGGGTTGTTGAGGTTCTGGGCCAGCTCTTCGGTTGATATAATGGTTGTATGGATCACTGGGTTCTCCTGGTTCTGAGAAATAGGGTAAAATTCGATTTCATAAGTCCACAGCCGTTTGGTCTATAGTCGTTTGGTCCACAGTCGTTTGGTCCACAGTCATTCTAATGAACGCGATTTTTATAAAACCCAACGGAAGATCTCTCGGGTACTCGAGATGACAGTGTCTAAGTTTCAGGTTTTATTTGATCCTGATTCCTAAGAGACAGGTCCATTCAAGCTCTACAGGTAATTAAGGAATGAGTTGTAAATAACTTGCGCGTTTCAATCGGGGGGTAGCCTCTTCAAGTGCTCAGATTATTTAATTCCCGTTCCTAAATGAGCTCAAATGGTCTTTGGACTTCACGACTAACAGACTCTGGACTTCACGACCAACTGACTCTGGACTCTACGACCAACTAAATCTTACTTCAGGAGGAATCAATGTACAACTTAGAAGGGAAAGTAGCCATCGTTACTGGATCAGGTGGTGAAAAGGGCATCGGGCGGGCTATTGCTATGCGGCTAGCAGAAGAGGGGGCCGACATCGTGGTTAATGATATCATGGAGCAGCCCCACGGTATCACAACCTGGGGTGGCATGAAGCAGGTGGTCCAAGAGATTCAAGCCATGGAACGTCGCGCCATGGGTATCGTGGCGGATGTGAGTAGCGCCTCAGATGTACAACGCATGGTGGATGCAACAATTGGTGAGATGGGGCAGATTGACATCTTGGTCAACAATGCTGGAACACCCGCTGGCAAGGATCGGGTGCTGGTCGTTGACTTGGAGGAGGCAGAGTGGGATCGAGTGCTGAACGTCAATGTCAAAGGAACTTTTCTGATGGCTCAAGCCGTGGCCCGCCATATGATTGCTCGAGGTGGTGGCGGCAAGATCATCAATATTTCTTCAACGGCTGGTAAATCTGGCTATCCTCGTTATGCTGCCTACTGCTCCTCAAAATTTGCCGTCCGAGGTTTCACCCAATCACTAGCCCAAGAGCTAGGCCCATATGGCATTAATGTCAACGCCATCTGTCCTGCTCTGATCGCATCCGAGCGGATCGACCACATCGCCGCAGCCACCGCGCCAGAAGGTGTCAGTGCAGAAGAACAGCGTCGGCGCATGGTCGAAGGCAATATCGCCCGAACGCCAATGGGTCGATTGGCTGAGGTTAATGATATCGCTCGGACCGCGGCCTTTTTGGCATCAGATGAAGCAGAATTTTTGTCGGGGCTGTCAATTAGTGTAGCGGGTGGATCGCAGATGCATTAATAGCGCATCTGATGAAGCCAATATGATTCGAGTAACCGAGGGCAGATACTAGTTCTGAGTTACTCGAATCATTACGACCCTAAAGCCTATTTGAGTCTAAACACTCACAAAATTAATTGCCGTTACTTATTTTTGTAACCAAGACAGTTTACCTATTTCATATGTAGATAAGTATCTTGTATTCGTGATCCTAAGCAGCCAACCGTCTAACATCACCATATTTAAGTTGTATTCGATTAGGGATCAAAACAGGTTGCTGTTTTTGATACATATCAAACATTTCCAGAGCATGAGCGATAAATTCATTCCGCAACTCCATAGGTGAGATCACCTCAATTTGTGTACCATACGCCACAAGCTCATCAAAGGCGGCTGCCTTGCTATCAAAGTAAAAATCAGCCTGAACCCAACACCCTTCATCCGCCTCGTTCTGTATGTCTGCACGAAAATAAGAGCAAGGTCGCTCAAATTTATGGGCAATCTCAGCCAAGACTCTCGCCTCTACCCGATAGGGTGGGACGCGAGAAGCAAACTCAGCGGAAGATTTCTCCCAGAAACGAGTAAGGTCGAACGCCTCCGGTCGTACAAAGTGAGTATCGAGGAGCTGGACATCCTGCACATTAGAGACGCGATAGACCCCAATACTCGAAGAAGACATTTCATCAAATGCAGCGACAAGATACCAGATGCTGCCCTTAGCCACTAACCCTAACGGCTGCAGCAGGGGTTGGATGAGTGGTCCGGTGCTCAACTGATAGCTCGTCTGAATCTGGCGCTCCTGCCAAACGGCCTCCTGGAGCAGCGGCAAGAATGTTAGCTCGTCATCTGTATTATGCCCTCGGCTAACGTCAATGTGAATACGTTGCTGATAATACTCGGCATCGCGGCGGTAGGTGGAAGGTAACGACGCCATCAGCTTATGCAAAGCCGTCTCAGCAGCATTATCCAATCCCAAATCAGACAAGACGCCGTTAGGCTTTGAGAGAAAGATGGTTTGGATTTCCGCCTCATTCAAAGCAGTAAAGTTGGTCTCGTATCCTTCCATCAGAGACCAACCACCCCCCACTCCCCTCTCTGCATAGACCGGAAAACCGGCAAAACTCAACGCCTCCATATCTCGATGGATGGTTCGCTCAGAGACTTCTAGACGCTTGGCCAGCTCAGAGGCGGTCATGCGTTCATGGGTCTGTAACTGTAATAGGATAGATATTAAACGATCTGCGCGCACGGTTTTGCCCCCTATATGAATGGCCAGAAAAAACTTGCCCCATGAAAACGTGGATGTTCCCCATTTCGGAATTATGCAGAGTAGATGAGGGTATAAGAGTTAGGACAAAACTTTTTTGGCTTACACAGAGTCCCTTGAGAAGGCACAGATACACACAGAGGAAGTCTTCAAAAGTGAAGACAGTCTCCGTTGAATCTCTGCAAGACCTCAGCGAACTTCTGTGTTATTGCTACTGAGTGTAATCTGCCAACGTATGCGAATCACTTCTATCTAGTCTCACTCTAGCATAACTATATTTAGCTTTTTCATATTAACTCTGTCATAGGTGAGAATAATTTACTAGAATAAAATAGTATATATTTATTCTCAATCTATGGCCAACCGCAATACATTCTAAGCATAGCTCATAAATATGACAAGTTATGTCATGAATTATCGGTAGTCCGCAGTCGTTTGGCCGCTTAGTCCAAAGTCGGCTCTGTCGGTGTAATCTCTAGTGCGGTTTTTGCACAGAGCAAAGAATAGTTAAGCGGATGATAACACCACTCCACAGCATAAAATACCCGTTTAGTAGGCACGCCCCCGTGCCGGTCCATCCGCACGAGGGCGTGCTCACTGTTCAAATTTTAGGTACTCAGGCGGTTCCAGAGAAATAAATACCGATCTAGCATTCTCGAAAAGGGCGATAGAAACCTAATGTGGCTCGAGTATCTGTAGCCCTTTCCGGGAATACTCTCATGATTTCAGTGGGTACTTTAAATTCTGGAACCGCCTTATTTTGTGGAGTGGCCTAAGAAAGAATTCGGCAAATTCGAGAGATGCTAGAAGTTGGTTGAGCGGATGACATTTATAACATGTCACAAGGTGTCATCTTTATCCAATAGACTAAGCATATCATGTGTGCTTTAAAACTCAACCACGCTTTAGAACTCAGTAATGTCTCCAAATCCTATACGGTCGTCAAGCAGCTCACTCATGTCGACCAGAATAACCTGCTCGACTTGCGGAAGCTAACTCGCTTCTTCCTTGGTGAAACCTTTAGCATCCTGGGAACTCGGGGAACTACGTCCATCCAAGGGCTGGACAACGTGAGTTTTACTGTAGAACCGGGTCAAGTGGTAGGTCTGTTTGGCAAGAATGGCTCAGGCAAAACCACGCTGCTCTCGATTCTGGGAGGGATCTTTCCGCAGGATCAAGGTTCTGTACGCTGCTATGGCTACGATCTAGCCAGCGAGCTCTATCAAGTACGGAAACATGTGGTCCCTATCTTTGGCTGGCTCAATGCCACAACCTGGTCCTTTACGGGACGGCAAAATATCGAGAAGTTTCTCATCATGCATCATGTGGAACCAGGGCCGTTGAGCCAGCAGATCGAAGAGTTGGCCAAAGAGCTTGAGCTATATGATCGACTCGATGACCGAGCCGCCCGATACAGCCAAGGGATGCGGGTGAAGATACAGATTATCGTGGCGATCTTGCTCTATCGGGTCCACGGCTACTCTCTACTGCTGCTGGATGAGCCATTTTTGGGGTTAGATTTTTTTACCCAACGCTATCTACGGGAATTTATTAAATATCAGATGCAGGGTGAGAACTTTACCATGCTCCTGGCTACCCACCAGTCAAGCGATATTGAGGAGATCTGTGATGAGGTAATTGTCATTGATCAGGGGCGCATCAAGGCCAAGGACGTGGTTCAAAAGCTACGCCAGTCTGTTCGCCAGACAGAGACCATTCGCGTCAGGTATTATACATCTGAGATCCTGATAAACGACACATTCACCAGTAAGTCAAACGGCACACCAAACGGGACGTCATATAGCACACATAACGGTTCCCCCCTTCCAGGTTCACTCATACAGCGAAACGGTATACTGGAACAGAAGATCCTATCACGCCAGGGGAAACATGAGCTTACATTGACTGTAACCAACAGCCAAGAGACGCTCTCCTGGCTGATTAGCGACATGGTACATGCAGGCTGTCACCTAACATCTGTGGAGACTCAGCCCATGAATTTTGAAGACGTTTTGGTTAAGTTGATTGAGGATGAGTAAGGTGGCAAGTAGGCAAGTAGGCAGATGATCAAGTCGAACCAATTTTTGAATGATTTTCGGTGGGCCATTCGGTTGAGTTTTCTCTTTCTCCGTTTTCACTGGTCGATTCGGGCTACCTTTCGAACGGGAGTGCTGCTTTCGTTTGTTAATAGTACATTGGGATTACTCAGTTGGTTCTTCATTGGCAACATGTTTCGCTCGGTGGAGGTGGCTGCGCTCGAGAACTATGACCAAAGCTATCTGGCCTATGTGTTGCTAGGTAGCTTTATTGCTACCGTCTTTGGAGCAGGTGGTTTTTTCTCACCTAGTCAGTTTTTTCAGCGGGGCATCTTTGGGGCTGACTTTAAGCGCTGGTCCATGAGTCCTACGGATCCATTGCTCTATAATCTGATTGCCAATCGGGTTTTGGATTTCGTGGGTTATACCATCACTTCGGTTGTGATTCAGTTCGCCGTAATCTTTGGTATCTTTGGGTTATACTTGGGCGTGGATTTCAATATTCAATTTGCCATGCTGCCTCTTGTTATGCTCTACTTGGTCTATGCGGCATTAGCCCAGATCTTTTACGAGACGCTGATGAGCAGCGTCTTCCTCCACTCCTATGCATTGCGAGCCGTTAACCAAAATGTCTTAGCCAATTTGCTGGGAACCGTGAGCATGATTGTCTCTGGCAAGACCTTTCCCATTGAGGTGCTGCCTAGCTGGCTGCTTAGCTTTACCTGGCTCTTTCCTCAGGCACAGGGGTTTATCGGCGCACGGTTGCTGCTTTCATCCCCAACAGACACGGGTGTATTTTGGCCTCATCTGGTTGCGTTAACAGCTCAGCTACTCATTTATGGGGGATTAGGTATTTGGTTTGTGGTCAACGGTATTGAAAAAGTACGGCGGGATGGCTTGGTGCAAGTACCGCCAGCCTAATGAACGAGAGTGAAATGAAAGAGGCCATACATGAAATACGGTTTTGTTTTCCCAGGCGGAGGTGCTGACACGCCTCAAGGCCAGGCAAAGACAGCACTTGAATTTGGCATTGCTGCAGAAAAGGCAGGTTGGGATGCCTACTTTATGTGGGAAGGTGTCTGGAATTTGGATCCATGGATAGCATTAACATCAGTTGCTATGCGAACAGAACGGATCCGTCTAGGTACCTTGCTGACGCCAGCCTCCCGCCGCCGTCCATGGAAATTGGCGGCAGAAATAGCAACCCTGGATCAGCTCTCCGATGGACGAGCCATCCTTTCCGTTGGCTTGGGTGCGATCGACACCGGTTTTGACAATTTTGGCGAGGAGACTGATAAACGTTTGCGTGCTGAACTTTTGGATGAAGCGATTGACATTATCGCTGGGTTATGGGCTGGACAACCCTTCAACTATAGTGGCAAGCACTACAGAGTCAAGGAGACAACGTTCCTGCCTCCTGATCCACCAGTTCAGAAGCCGAGAATTCCAATTTGGTGTGTCGGTGTCTGGCCGCGGATGAAGTCCATGCAACGAGTTCTGCGTTGTGACGGTCTTCTGCCGGCGTACAAAGCCAAAAGCGGTCCCGTAACAGACATAAATCCCGATCATCTTCGCGAAATGAAGGCATATGTCGACGAAAATCGGTCTCTTATATCTCCTTTTGATATCATCATGGAAGGCACAACACCCGGCGATGATCCAACGGCAGCTCTAGCGAAAGTTCAACCATGGCAGGAGGCTGGTGCAACTTGGTGGATCGAATCACCATGGGATTTGGGCGATCTAGAAAAAGTAATGGAAAGGCTGAAGCAAGGGCCACCTAGAGAAAGCAGATGAAGAACAAGAGGATAGAACCATGCAATCAACCCCTGAAGTCAGAGAGCGCTATCAAGCCGCGCTGAACGCCCTTACTGAAAAGCTTGAACAAGACCGGTACATTCTAGCAGCCATTGTCTATGGCAGTGCCGCTCGAGGTGAAGCCTGGGAGAAGTCCGATATTGATTTAGAGATCATCGAACAGGATGGCCTGGGACGAAACTCACGCGGTCTGTGGCTGGTGGAAGAGGGCATCAATATCTCGGCCCACATCTACTCACGTAGTGAGTTTAAGCGCTTGGTAGATGGGGCGTTGCAGGGATCAGTCTCTCACTCCATTCGCTCCCATGCCAAAGTGCTCTTCTGCAAGGATGAATCGATCGAGGCTTGGTTTAACGAATCTGATGAGATTGGTGAGCGGGACAAAGAGTTCCAGCTCCTACGCTGTGGTGCCGGGATTCCCAGCCTGCTGGATAAGTGCGAAAAGTGGCTCTATGCCAAGGATGATCCTGAATATAGCTTTGTGTGGATCATGTATGTGGTCAATGGGCTGGCGCGGATAGAAGTGGTAATGAATGGCGAAGCGCCTGGGAGAGAGGTTATCCACCAAGCGTTGCGCTACAATCCCACCTTCTTTAAGGCGGTCTACACCGACTTGATACATGGCCCCAAAGATCGGGATACCATCGAAAAAGCCCTCGATTTGCTCAATGGCTACATGAGAGAGCGGGCACAGGTTGTCTTTAAGCCGATTCTTGATTATCTGAATGAAGCCGACGGTATTCGTACCGCAACCGAGATGAACGAATTCTTCCGCAAAAAAGTAAGTGGAGAGGACATCTTCGGTCCACCCGATCTCTTTTGGGCGTACGAGTGGCTAGCTCGTCACAACATTGTTGAAAAGATCTCATCCCCAATTCGCCTGACCAAGAAGAGCCAAGTTACCATGGAAGAGCCGGCCTTCTTCTATGATGATGAAGAGTTTGATTGGGAGTAAGGATCAGCGGACAGCGGTGGCGGTGGAGGTGAAGCCGTATAGTCGATGGACAGATCGTAGGCAGCCCGTTCATAGATCGTTTGCAGGGCCTGCCCCAAATCCAGCATCACATCTGCATCAGGCTGACGGAGTGGCACAGGCACAATGGGTAACCGATCCGCTACGTTCAACGTCCATGCGTGGAACCGGATACTTCCTGCCCGGTGTAGACCGACGCGCCAAAGGCTCTCTGGTATTTTTGCATGGGTAATCGCCCGCTGACCACGCCGCAGCAAATCCACTTCTAATAGATGGACATGGGCGCGCCGCAGTCGGTGCCACTTAGCTCGATACTTAGCCAGCCCCGGCTCCCGTTTGTTGACTGGTGATAAAATTTCGATGCTGGTAACCAGTTGATTTTGTGCCGTATCATAAATCTCCACAGTCGATAATCGCACTTCTGGATTGGGTAACTCGATCATAACCGAAGCAGGCGTTGCGGCTGGCGCTTCTGCAACCATCGCCCCACCAACGGAAGCACCCTCTCCAATAGCCGGTGTGGGAGCGGACGAATGTCGTTGGGAATGTACCACTTCCACATCTGGATACATGATGCCAATTTCGCCCCCTGGATCTTCATCCACCACCACTTGAATCTCAATACGCGCGACATATCGCGGCCGAAGTTGCGGCGTTAGTTGATCGCTAATCTCGGTCGCAAAACGATGATGGACATCGGGCCACAAATAACCCTCTAAGTATGGATCCATGCCAGGATAAGGGGATGGCATTGTTGGTTGCTCCTGCCGGTGATTGGTAGTTGCTGTTAGTCACGAACAAGCAATCACCGATAATTTCATTGCTTAGTCAACAATAAGAATTATAAATCATTCACAGGCGGATAGAAAAGTATGGAATTCGACTTCCGTGCCAAGTTCAACATATGCAAGGTTCAGTATAGAACAACAAATATGACAGAAGATGTCATTGATGATCTGCTATACTGATAGACTGATAACAAGTCGTAATCCTACGGATGATCACGAATCAGTGTAAAGGAGAGCCATGAGAGAGACCATATCCGTCAAGGGTGCCAAAGAGCACAATCTCCAAAATATCGATATTGAAATTCCGCGTAATCAGCTTGTGGTGGTGACAGGTGTCAGTGGTTCGGGTAAGTCGTCGTTAGCGTTTGATACCGTCTATGCCGAGGGGCAGCGTCGTTTTCTGGAATCGCTATCAGCCTACTCACGCAAATTTGTACAGCAAATCAAAAAACCAAATGTAGATTTTGTGATGGGGCTTTCTCCGGTAGTCTCCATTGAGCAGAAGACCATCGTCAATAACCCGCGCTCTACGGTTGGCACAATGACCGATATCTATGATTATCTGCGTATGCTCTACGCCACCATTGGCACTGCTCACTGTCCGTACTGTGAAGGAGAAGTGCCTGTACGTTCCACCCATCAAATGCTAGAGCGCCTCTATTCGCTACCAGAAGGGACTGAAGTGGAGATTCGGGCACCCGTCTTCCGATTCTATGGAGAAGACTTTGACTATCTCTTTGACGATGTGCGTACCAAAGGCTTTCGGCGAGTGCGGATAGATGGTCAGCTTCATGACCTGAGCCAACCCCTGGAGTTGAATGAAGGTCAGACGTACCAGATCGAAGCGGTAGTCGATCAGATTGTGATCCGTCATGACAGCGATGCACGAATTGATAGGCAAGTCTTGGCTACTTTAGATGTAGGTCTGTTAGTTGGGGAAGGCTTTCTCTCATTTCATCTTCTCAATGCCCAAGATAAAAATGAGCAGAGTAGAAATGCTCAACATAAAAATGGGCAACAGCTTAAGACCAAGCACGACACATTCTGGGCTGATTTTGCTTGCCCAACCCATGGCACAGTCATGGGTGAAGTTGAACCGCACTACTACAGCTTTAACCTGCCATCTGCCTCCAGTTCCTGCCCCACCTGTCTTGGGTTGGGTACTTATCGGCAGGTCCATCCCGATCTGTTGGTACCAGACAAAAGTCGCACCATTCGGGAAGGGGCATTCGTAGAGGCAGCCATCCGCTACGAAAAAAATAATTGGGATGGCCGCATCCTGTATACCCTCTCCCAACACTATAATTTTAGTCTGGACACTCCCTTTGAGAAGTTGCCCGACGAGATCATAAACTTGCTCTTCTACGGCACCCAGGGAAAAAAACTCACCATCCAACTTCCTCCTGGTGCAACCCAGGGCCAAAAGCACGAGGGGCGCGTCGTAGGCTTTGGTGGCATCATCAACCGCATTGAGCGTCATTACCGACGTTACCGCAAAGAGGGCACCTACAATTCATGGATGGAAGAGTACTTGAAGAAGGTGATGGTTGAGCACACCTGCCCAGACTGTCATGGCAAGCGGCTCAAGCAGCAGCGTTTTCTGGTGACGGTTGGCGACAAAACCATCCATGAGTTGGGTGAGATGCCCTTTGAAGAGTTGAGCGCATTCCTCAAAGAAGTACCGATCCCAGTTCGCAAAGAGGCGGCCGGAACCCAAATCGTCAATGAGGTAGTGCGTCGCCTCGATCTCCTGCTCGATATCGGCCTTTATTACCTAACCTTAAATCGTCCCTCGGCCACCCTTTCTGGTGGCGAGTCCCAAAGAATTCGTCTCTCGACCCAAATTGGCTCTGGACTCATGGGAATGCTATATGTCCTGGACGAGCCAAGCATCGGTCTACATCCCAAAGACAATGTTCGCATGATCGAGACCTTAAAGCAACTACGTGATCTGGGTAACACGGTCATTGTCGTGGAACATGATGAGGAGACCATTCGGGCCGCCGACTATATCATCGAGATGGGGCCAGGTGCTGGAGTCCATGGTGGGATTGTTGTGGCTCAAGGTCCCAAAGATGAGATTCTGACAAACCTGACTTCCTTGACAGGTCAATACCTTACCGGCATGGCTCAGATCCAGCTCCCAGAGCAGCGGCGATCGCCCAATGGCAAAAATCTCACCATCTATGGAGCCAAAGAGAACAACCTGAACGATGTAGATGTTACCATTCCCTTGGGTATTTTCACCTGTATCACTGGTGTCTCTGGTTCAGGTAAGAGTACGCTCATTCACGAGATTCTCTATAAAAAGCTCTACTCGATCTTCCACGATAGCCGCATCATGTCCGGCGAGCATCGTGACATTGAGGGTGTAGAGCATCTAAGCGACATTGTTCATATCGACCAGTCCCCTATTGGGCGAACTACCCGTTCCAATCCAGTAACCTACATCGGTGTCTACGACAGCATCCGCAAGCTCTTTGCCAAAACGGATTTAGCTCAAGAGCGAGGGTATACTAGGTCTCGCTTTAGCTTTAACATGAAAGGGGGGCGCTGCGAAGAGTGCGGTGGGGAAGGGTTGATGACCACCAAGCTTCAGATCATGGCTGATGTAGAGACACCTTGCCTAGTCTGCAAGGGTGCTCGATATAATGAAGAGACCTTGCAGGTGACCTATCAGGGAAAGAATATTGCGGAGGTGCTGGCACTATCGATTGAAGAAGGCGTTCAGTTCTTTGCCCAGCAACCCTACATTGCCCACAAGCTAGGCACCTTGAATGAGCTTGGGTTGGGCTACCTGAAGTTGGGCCATCCCTCGACCCATCTTTCGGGTGGCGAGGCCCAGCGCATCAAGCTGGCCCACCAGTTAGGCAAGATTAAGCGAGGCAAACACAACATCTATGTGCTGGACGAGCCAACCACCGGTCTGCATCACGCGGATATTCAACGGCTGCTGGATAGCCTCAACCGGCTGGTCGATGTGGGCCATACGGTGGTGGTCATCGAACATCATCTGGATGTGATCAAGACAGCGGATTGGGTCATTGATCTGGGGCCAGAGGGCGGACATCGCGGTGGCCAAATTGTCGCCTATGGAACACCTGAAGACGTGGCAAAGAACAAACGCTCTTTGACTGGCCACTATCTAGGTCAACACCTGCTAGATAAGGCGGAAACGTAGCAACGACAAGAAGATACACGCCCTCCTGGGCTACGATAACCGTATAACCATTTACGCCATGCTGTTACTAGTAGCCGTCACCTTCGGCTTCTCCTAGTCTCACTGTGCCACAACATAATTGACATAAAACAATACTTCTTCGTCCAATATTGAAAGAACACACTAAAACAGTGTGTTCTTTTTTTGTCAAGTGAAAGATTTTTTAGACAACAATCGTCTATAGGAAAGGAGGAAACTATACGCCCATATTATCCATTACATTGTAGAAAGCGGAGAGACAGTATGAGCCAACCTATCAAAGGAAAGATTGAATTTGAGCCAGTAGGTTCCTCAGGTCCCAAACCAGTATCGACTTTTGAAGCCATAATCGGCATCATTATCATTGTACTGGTTTTAGTCTATGTAGGTTTTCTTGAAGCAATCCCACAAATCCTAGATCTCATTTTTGGCGTATTCTAAATTTACTCGACACCTGATGTCGGCAGAGAGGGCTATGATGGATTCGTTCTCATCGCTAGGGTGTAACCATCAACTCACCATTCACTATCAATCAAAACGATACAGGAAGCGATTCTAATCCACGAAAAACATAATTGTCTCGGTAAGGCGGGGAATCGATAGCAAGGAAGATGTTGGGCATTCTGCGTAGAACCGTATTGATGGCGATCTGCCCTTCCAGACGAGCTAACGGCGCACCCAAGCAGTAGTGAATCCCAGCACCAAAGGACATGTGCTGTACACTTTGCCGGGTGATATCCAGGAAATCGGCATCTGGGAAGCGTGCTGGATCCCGATTGGCCGAGCCGAGCAGGAAGGAGACGGAAGCATCTTTGGCAAACGTAACGCCTTTATAGTGGATATCTTCACCGGCTCTACGGCTTACCATTTGAATCGGGCCGTCAAATCGGAGCAGTTCTTCAATTGCACCTTTAATGAGCATCGGATCTGCCTGCAAGCGCTTACACTCCTCCGGATTGGTTAGCAGAGCATAGAGGCCATTGCCAATCAGCCCAACCGTCGTCTCATATCCGGCAATCAACAACAGCCGGCTATTGAGATAGAGCTCTCGGGCCGAAAGTTTGTCGCCTTCTTCCTCAGCAGCAATGAGCGCGCTGATCAGATCATCACTCGGGGCCTTTCGGCGCCGCGCGATGAGTTCAGCAAAGTATTCCTCGAAAGCAATCTCAGCATCCGTTCCGCGTTCATCTTTCACTGGGTCTCTCGATAAATCCAGGGTATTGACCAGCGCAACCGACCATTCGTGGAACTTGGCATGGTCTTCGACAGGCACCCCCATCATTTCGGCAATGACTGCTACCGGCAGCGGATAAGCCAGTTCCTTTACAATATCCATATGACCTTGACCTTGAACTGGATCTAGTAATCTGTCAGTTGTGGCTTGGACCTGCTCCCGCTGTTTTTCGATCATGCGCGGGGTAAATGCCTTTTGTACCAAGCTACGCATTCGCGTATGGTCTGGCGGATTCTGAAAGAGCATGGAGGTGCCAGGGGGAAAGTTACCCAAACGCGGATCACGAAGCAGGGCTTGGCAATCTTCATAAGTAGAGAGAAACCACATCTCCCACTCTTCCCAATAGAAGATGGGCGCATGTTCCCGTAGTAGGGCATAAGTTGGATAGGGATTGGAGCGAAATTCTGGAGAGCGAGGGTCAAAGTTCATAAAAGTTGTTGGACTCTGATTATTCTAGGGAGGATAAGTAGGCATGCATGGCGGCTAAGCCATTGGCACTGACCACACGTGTGCCAAAGAGGTGTTCAGGGCCAAGATCGCCGCCTGTACGTAACAGATCTTCAAATTCGTGCAAAGAGAGAGACAAGCCAATGAGGGTCGGGGCCATGTCAGGAATTCCGTCGGCGGTTGGGCCATGACATTCAGCGCACCTATTTCCATAGACTCGCTCACCCATTGCTAGATCGGGACCGTCATCTTCAGCATCCTCAGCAGGCACTTCGATATTAGTCGTGATTGTGATGCCAGATTGTTCGCCAACCGAACTGAAGTTAGCGGTTGGCATAGCCTGGATGCCGCTATCCGATGAATCAGTAGTTGGCTCGTCATCATCATATGCCCTATCAGAAGGGCGACTGCCACAGGCAACCAAAACAATCATGAGCAAGAAACTAGCAAATAGCCATACTCTATTATTCTGTTTCAACATAGTTCCACCCGCAATTTAGTTATTATACTTAGCTCCGTTTGAAAACGACCGCAGTATAGAAAATCCTCGAAGTTGCCCTTATTTCGTATCTTGTTTTCGGCATGGTTCACGGTCCAGCAAGGAAGGGTAACAATTCGTAGGTGCGGTTTCCATACCGCACGTTCTCGAGTAACGAAGGCCGTGCGGTATGGAAACCGCACCTACAACCATCCACCTGTTACCCACAAATAGGGTGTTCCGAACCAAGCCTTGTTTGATCTCTTATGCCAGATAGTTGTCTATTCTGTAATAGATAGCCTGATATACTGAAGGCAATTCAAAATTTCAAAAGAGTGCATGTTGATTCAGCGTTCTCTCTGAACCTGCGTTAGTTCAATGCACTCATTTCATCTGCGCCGGGTATAGTAGAGAGTTGAGAGTTGAGTGCGCTTCAACGGGCTTTCCGTATTCGGCACCTGTTTGAACCGATGTCCACCACCAGTCTGCCTAATACAGATAAGGGGTACTCATTCACCTCCCCCCCGTAGGCTGAGCTTGTCGAAGCCGAGTTCCCCCTTCGACAGGCTCAGGGGACGTGAACGGTTACGATAAGGGTCTATTCAATCAGCTTGGGATCCAGTGCATCCTGCAAGCCGTCCCCCACAAAAGAGAAGCCCAGCATAGAGAGGGCCACAGCTAGGGTTGGGAATAAAGCCAAATGCCAAAAGACCCGCACATACGAATTGCTAACGCCTACCATCTTGCCCCAACTGGCCAACGGATCATTAATCCCAATACCCAGAAAGCTCAGCCCAGCTTCGCCCAGAATCGCGCCTGGAATTCCAAAACTAATCGCTACTAGAATAGGGCTAAGTGCATTGGGCATGAGATGGCGGAAGATGATGCGGTTTCTGGGGACGCCGGTGCAACGGGCAGCTTCTACATATTCCCGCTCGCGCAGAAAGAGAATCTGCCCTCGAGCCAGCCGTGCGTAACCGATCCAGCCGGTGATGCTCAGCGCGAATATCACCATCCACAAACCGCCACCAAAGACAGAGACAACGAGAATGGCAAACATTAAGCCGGGAAAAGCTGTCATCACTTCAATGGCACGTACAACAACAAAATCGACCTTGCCGCCCAGGTATCCCGCCAATCCACCCAGCGGAACACCAATAGAAACTGAGATAAATTGGACAACCAGCCCCACCGTCATAGAGGTGCGCGCACCGTAGATGAGGCGGCTGAGATAGTCACGGCCAACCTCATCGGTGCCAAGCAGATGTTCAGGATGTTCTAGTGGAAAGAGTAGTACTCTGTCAAAGTAAGCTTTATCGTAAGGGTGGGTAGCGAGCAAATCGGCAAAGACAGCCAGAAGAACAAAGACGCTGACCAGAATGAATCCAAGCACAGCCAGTCGATTACGCATAAAACGACGCAAAGCATCGCGCCAGAGAGTACGGTGACCAACTGCCTGACCAACGGGTTTTCCTTGCGCGCTTTTTGGCTTTTCCGGCTGCTCCGAAAGAACAACGTCGCTCACTAATTGCCCCCCTCAGCCCCCAAGCGCACCCGCGGGTCAACCCAAGTGTAGGCGATATCGGCCAGCAAATAGGCAACACCCCACAAGAAGGCAATCAGCAAGAAGAGGGCCATGATCATGGGATAGTCTCGATTGAAGACGCTGGTGACAAAATATTGGCCCAAGCCATTAATGCGAAAGATCGATTCGATAAAGATGCTACCCGTCATCAGGTTGGGGATGATGGTAATGAGTGCTGTAATCATAGGAATGAGTGCGTTGCGGAAGACGTGTCGCGTCATGACAACTCGTTCGCTTAACCCTTTGGCGCGGGCGGTACGCGCATAATCTTGCCGCATGACGTCCACAATGCTAGAGCGGGTAAAGCGAGCAATCACTGCCAATGGTCCAATCGCATAGGCCACTACGGGCATAATCCAATCGCTGCAAAAGAGGCTAGTGCCAATCAGACAGGTCGCGTTACGTCCGCTCCAGCCACCCATGGGTAGCCATTGCCACCGCACGGCAAAGAGCAGAATTAGCCAGAGTGCGACCACAAATGAAGGCACGGTAATGCCCAGGGTCGCAAAAAACGTAACAATATTATCTATCCAAGTATTCTGCTTATAGGCCGCAAGGCTTCCCAACCCCACGCCCAGCGTAAAGGCCAACGCCAACGTCAACAAGCCCACCTGGGCTGTTAGCTTCCAGCTTTTGGCTATCAGCGCAGAGACGGTTGTGTGGGGTTGCTGATATGGAATGCCAAAGTCAAACTGCAGAGCATTCTTCATATAGTTGAGATACTGTACATAGTAGGGCTTATCCAGCCCATATTTGCGCAGAATATTCTCTTTGGCAGCAGGTGGCAAACGCCCCTTATCCTCATCAAATGGTCCACCGGGTACCGAATGCATCAGCGCAAAGGTGATCATCGATACCATCCACATGACAAAGATAAGAGAGAGAATGCGACCGAGAATGTAGCGAGTCATAATACATGTAAGGATGACGGGGTAATTGAGATAAATAAGACGAGAGGGATGTAGACTATTGTCGGTATAACCAAATCATCTTAATCATCCCCTCATCTCAATCATCTTGTCATCTTATTCAGATGTGGAGATATAAAGCGTTGAGTAGGCAGAATCATTGCCCCAATGGAAACCGGCGATTCCTTGTGAATCGGGTTCGCGGAAGGCTGATCCCTGAACATAGGGCTGTACGAGATTGCCTGCCCAGCGGTGCCCGATGAAGATACCGCCCACATCGTCAACCAAAATGCGCTCGGCGTCTCGGAACATCTGATCACGGGTCTCTGGATCACCTACCAGCGCACTAGCCTCGGTTACAAGGGCGTCAAATTCGTCGTTTTTCCACGAATGGCGGCCCGAAGAGTGCCAGACATTGCCCAGCAAATTGGCTGGATCGAGGAAATCCATGCCATAGGAGACGGCACCAAATTGTAGACCGGTTGGCTTGGCGTTCATGGCATCGTTATAGACCTTGTTGTCCTTATTCGAGACCTCGATGTTTACACTCAAACAATCAGAAATAGATGCTGCAGTTGCCTGGAAGACAGCTGCCAAAGCGGGTGGTTCATTTCGCAACCACATTTCCAATGGTGGGAAGCCTTCTCCTCCCTCGAAACCGGCAGCAGCAAGGTGCTCGTTCGCTAGGTCACAATCATATGCTTGATATTCGGCAAGATTGCCTTCGGTGTCTGAAGAGGGATAGCCTGGCATGAGCATAGTGGTGGCAGGCATAGCCTTGATATCGCCCCAGACATTAGAGACAATTGCATCGCGATCGACTGCATGGGCAAAGGCTTTGCGTACGTCTAAGTTATCGAATGGTGGGTTAAATGTATCAAAGAGCAGGTAATCGGTGCGGAAGTCACCAAAATGGCGTAAATAATTTTGGCTCATCACATCGTCAGCTAGGATTAGCTCAAAATCCGCAGGCGTAAGTACATCGGAACCCACATTATCAATCTCGCCATTTTCGAATGCGGCAAAGTTGGTCTCAGGTGCCATGTAGGTAATGTCAATGGCTTTGAGCAGCGGCTTACGGTAGCCATTGTAGTGGGGATTGGCCTCCATGACAATGCGATTACCGGGATCAAATTCGGTGAGTATGAATGGGCCGGAGGAGACGTGGGTCTCCAGATCGTTGTTGTAGAAGGGGCCATGCTCTTCCAAGGCTTTTTTCTGCAGCGGCCACGAGAATTTCATGACACCGGGCAGGGGTGGGAAGACTCCTTCGGTTGTGATAGCAAAGGTTAAATCGTCCAACGCTTCAACGCCTAGTTCTTCAACACTCGTCTCACCTGCAATTACCGGATTCCAATTCTGGATGCCACCTGGACCGAGGAAGCCATAGAACCACGTGAAATCCCAACCATGTTCTGGATCAGCAGCATATTGGAAGGTTGCTACATAGTCGTGAGCGGTCAATGGGGTGCCATCACTCCACATCTGGCCTTCGCGCAGGTGGAAGGTCCATGTGCGGCCATCTTCGGATACTTCCCAACTCTCTGCTGCGCCAGGCACGACGTTGAAGTCCTTATCTAACTCAATCAGCGCGTCACTGAATTTACCATCACCAGCGCTGCAGAAACGCTGATAGACAGCCACCATGAAGTCAAAAGTCGTTTGGTTGGCCGTGTTGCTACACGCTTCCCGATAGATCTGCTGCTCATAAGGTAGCGCATCCTCAGGCAACATCTCGCCATAGATCGTCATCCTGGGATCATCGGAACCAGCGTCGCTGGCCATGGATGCATCATCGCTACTCTCTGCATCCGCGGCAGGTTCAGGAGCCGCCACACAACCAGCAACCATCATTGCCATAATCAAGAGCAATGCCACGAGGGTAAACCCTCGCTGCCTGTGAAGGGTAGAGCCAAGCTTGGACATAACTATCTCCTTTCAATAGTTTGGGATTTTTGAGTTGTAGATGTGAGTCCACTGAAGAAACAGAGATTACAAAGATTTCACAGAGTTTTTAGTCAGAGAATTCCACGAAATTCATGCCAATTCTCCCTCTTTGCAGTAGAGTCAAATGTGCAATTTACTGATGCTGATGGATATTGATAGTTTACATCACAAGTGACAGGATTACCGTACAAAGGAGGGGGGGTGAAAAGCCGTATCGTTTAACTAGAGATCAAGGTGATTATGCGATTTTGTATACTCGCACTTAGTCATCGTATTTTAGCGGATATAACCAAAGAGGGCAAAACCGCTGAGGTAACTGCGTACTTTACAAGTGTACTTTATCAAATAGGTTGCAACTCATTGTCTCTCAGCAGCTCATTGTCTCTCATTACACTGAGTCGCGATGACACAGAGATTCACCGAGTTCTCACAGAGATTCACTGAGATATTTCTTCTCTATTGAGTCTTTCTCTGTGTCGCTCTGTGCCTCCTCTGAGAGACTCTGTGTAACGCTCAAAAGTTGAGCGAGGTTAAATCGTCGGTTGTCTCCATATCAGAACAGGTGTATAATCTGCGGACACATTTGGCACTGGATACCTACACAACCTTTGAGAACCAACAATGAAAATCAACCTTGCCTACGGGCATGAGGGCCTAGTGGTCGATCTCCCCGACAGTACTGATCTGGTCCAATCAGAGCATATCTCAGGAATAGCGAATGAAGCAGAGTCGATACGTGAGGCATTACGCAACCCTATCGGTTCGCCACCCCTTTCAGAAAAAGTAAAAGCAGGCGATACAGTTGTGATTGTCCACAGCGACATTACGAGACCTACGCCCAACGATCGGATTTTGCCTGTCTTGTTGGCTGAGTTAAAAGCAACAGGCGTGTTGCGCAGTGACATTACCCTGCTCAATGCTCTTGGCACCCATCGCCCCCAAACCGATGCAGAGCTGCGAACGATGCTGGGTGATGACATTGTTGACAACTACCGCTGTCTCCAGCACAATGCTTTTGATGACTCAATTCTAGTCCCTCTAGGTACCACGCAAAATGGCAATTCTGTACGCATCAACCACCGTTTTCTCGACGCGGATGTTCGCATCCTAACAGGCTTTATTGAACCTCACTTCTTTGCTGGATTTAGCGGAGGCCCAAAAGGTGTTCTACCCGCATTAGCAGGTGCCGAGAGTGTGCTCACCAATCATAGTCGGAGCATGATTGCTAATCCCCGGGCAACTTGGGGCGTTACGCAAGGGAATCCCATTTGGGAAGAGATGCAGGAAGTTGCGCTTATGGCCAACCCGACCTTTTTGCTCAATGTGACACTCAATGCGAACAAGGAAATCACAGGCGTCTTTGCAGGTGAACTGTTGGCGGCCCACAAAGCAGGCTGCGAATTTGTGCAGCAGAGTGCAATGGTACCGGTCGCTGAACCCTATGATATTGTAGTAACGACGAATAGTGGTTATCCATTAGACCAGAACCTCTATCAAACAGTGAAGGGGATGAGCGCAGCCCAACGCGTTGTGCGGCAGGGAGGCACCATTATCATGGCTGGTGCCTGCCAGGATGGCCTCCCTGATCACGGTCGTTATGCCGAATTGCTCGTCCAAGCTGGATCCCCACAAGGTGTACTTGATATGTTGGCCCAACCCGGTTTCGGCGAGCAAGATCAGTGGCAGATTCAAATACAAGCTCAAGTTCAGCTTCACGCAAACGTACATGTATACAGTGATGGATTAAGTGATGAGCAAATCCGACGGGCCTTGCTCACACCATGCCAAGATATCCCAGAAACGATTCGCACACTCGTGTATAGCAATGGACACACGCCTCGCATCTGCGCTATGCCAGAGGGGCCCCAAACGATTGCGTACTTGAGGAGATAAGGAAGCGAAGCGGCAAAGTGCTGGGTGACAAGGATTCACACAACACGATTCACACAACACGATTCACACAACACGATTCACACAACACGATTCACTAAAAATTGGAGAAATCAATATGTCAGGACTAACCCAACAACAAGTAGAGCAATTTCATGAAGAAGGATATCTTAAAGTTGAAGGATTGCTGGATCCGGTTGAGGATCTAGATCCGATTATTGATGAGTACAAAGGCGTGTTGAATCGGCTGGCTATGGATCTTTATGGACAAGGACGTATACAATCGACTTACTCCGAACTCCCTTTTAGCGAACGATTCATCCAAATCTGTGCAGAGACCAATGAGACCCATGCTCAATATTTCGACTTTATGCTCCCTCAAGGTAACGTAAAGCCAGATACACCGATTTGGGTAGGACCTGCCATATTCCGTACTATCACGAATCCGCGTCTGCTAGATGCCGTTGAGTCGGTCATCGGTGAAGAAATTTATTCAAACCCAGTTCAGCATGTGCGCATCAAGCCACCAGAAAAATATGTGGCTAAAGACGAAGCGACTGGAAAGGCAAAATTGGGTGCCACCAACTGGCACCAAGACAACGGTGTGATTCTGCCTGAAGCGGATGAGTCAAACATTCTCACAGTTTGGTTCTCTTTAACCGATGCACTGGAAGAGCATGGCTGCTTACAGGTAATTCCCCGAAGTCACCGTGAAGGATTGCTTGACCATTGTCCGGCCGGACCGGGTGGTTTGGAAGTTCCAGTGAAGGTAAAGAATCGGGACAATGCACTTCCGCTGCCCACGAAACGAGGGGACGTCCTATTTCTAACCAAGCGGACGCTCCATGGCTCTCTCTCTAACGTAAGCGAGCAGATCCGCTGGAGCTTTGACCTGCGCTACAATCCTATAGGTCAGGATACAGGGCGTGGCGTCTTTCCTGGATTTGTTGCCCGTAGCCGCCAAAATCCAGAGAGTGAACTCCATGATCCTGAAGAGTGGGCCGACCTTTGGTATCAAACGAGGAGCTTTATGGCCGAAACAAACTACAACAAGCGTTTCAATCGCTGGAGTGCTGACGCGCCGGTTTGTGCGTGAAATATATGTCAAAACTATCTATCCAATCCCAAATCACCTTCCTCTATTATGATGATCTCACACCCATTGCTGACTTCTATCAAAATGTCATAGGCTTGACGCTGGTGGAAGATCAGCAGTGGGCTAAGATTTATCAGGTGAGTCAGACTTCGTTCTTGGGCATCGTAGACGGAGAACGAGGGTTTCGCAAGCCCCAGCCTGAAAGCGCGGTTCTCTGCACCTTTGCCGTGCCGGATGTCATGGCGTGGTATGATCATTTGGTGGCTCAAGGCGTCAAGATCCTGCGGGAGCCAAATACGTACGAAGAAATTCAGGTTCAATGTTTCTTCTTTGAGGATCCAGGCGGGTACGCGGTTGAGGTTCAATGCTTTCTCAAACCCGAACTTGAGGGGATCTTTCACCGTTAAACAGTAGCGGCTTTGAAACGATAGAGGCATGGGTATAAGAGTATGGCGAACAGAGCAGATCTACATTCAGCTTTTAAAGACTATCAGCAACGATTCCCATATGAAATTGATACGGTAACTCAGTTCACTAATTTCGTGCAGGCTCACTCAGACTGTTTTGAACGCTCGCTTCAAATCGGACACATCACTGGTTCGGCATGGGTGATCAACCGATCCGGAACCTGTGCTCTCTTTACTCTCCACCGTAAACTTGGTCTGTGGCTACAGCTTGGCGGTCACGCCGACGGGAACCCAGACGTTGCACAAGTGGCCATGCGTGAAGCCCAGGAAGAATCGGGGCTAACGAACTTAGCCCTGGTTGAAGAAGGCATCTTTGATTTAGATGCCCACACCATTCCCGCTCGAGGCTCGGAACCAGCCCATATCCACTATGATGTCCGCTATCTGATTCAGGCAACCAGCGAGGAGCCGCTATCCATCAGTGAAGAATCTCACGATCTGGCGTGGTTTTCGCTTGAGGAGATCAAGGAGCGCTTTCAGGATGAATCGATTCTGAGAATGGCGAAAAAGTGGCAAAATGGCTGAAACAGATAGTCCTCTCAAGCGCCTTGTTCGCTTCGCCATCAAAGACTTTGCCGAGTGGCTGCTTGGCACCGAAGTGCGACATGCCCATACCCTCAATATTGAGTTAACAACCGAACCCAACTCCGTTGATCAGCTTTATCACGTTGCGTTGGCGGATGGTCGCTCTACAATGATGCACATTGAGTTTCAAGGCAGAAGCAGCCATAGCCCAATGCGCTGGCGCATGCTCGATTACATGTCCCGTTTAGCCAATACCGAGCGTGATCTTGACTTATGCAGCGTTGTGTTTTATGTTGGCCAGGGAGTAGGTGCCAAAGATACCGGAACGCATAATATAGCGGGGCCAGGGGATAGTATTAGCCTGTCTTGGCAATACAAAGTAGTACGGCTTTGGGAAATTCCAAGTCAAGAACTGCTGGCGCTGAGACGTCCTGGTCTGTTACCCTTATTGGGATTGACTCAACTAAGCAAGGTGGCAGAGGTGGTACCCCGTGTGATTGACAATCTTAAGCAGGTCACAGACCCCGAATTGCAAGGGCGGTTGTTTACAAGCTTAATCGCTTTGCTGGAAGATGAGGAGGTGATACAGATGATTGAAAAACTTGTCGAATCAGATGATTTGTTGATCGATTCACCATATTTGCGTCGGATTCGCAACGAGGGCCGTGAAGAGGGCCGTGAAGAGGGCCGTGAAGAGGGCCGTGAAGAGGGCCGTGAAGAGGGCATCATTGATACGTTATACCGCAATACCCTTAACGGAGTGGTTTGGCGTTTTGACCCACCAGCCTCTCAATACCAGCAAGTCGAAAAGTCTCTTTCAATACTAGAATCAGTGACAATGCTGGAGGAGCTTTTCGCAATGATATTCCGGGTTGAAAATTTTGAGGAGTTCAAATCGGCTTTAGATGCCAAGCTGGATGAAATGAGATCCCAAGCAGAATCGGGCATCGATCACCACCATGACGAATCCAAGAATGAACACGAATAGGTAGAGGCTCTCTATGGACAATTTGCGCCAGCACTTATATGAGATGGAATTTTACGGATTTACCCTGATTGAGAATGTCCTGTCATTGGACGAGGTAGCGACTCTAAAAAACGCGCTGATCCGCTGTGAACAGGAGACAGGCCATGAGCAAGGCTTTTTGGGGACGGCCAGCCATGTAGCCAATCTACCCGCCCTGGATCCAACCTTTCTGCCCATTGTCGATCACCCCAAAGTTCTACCCGTTGTTGAGGGCATAATGGGTAAAGCGATCATCCTCGGAAGTCTCAACGCTCGTATTGTTCGGCCTACGGACCCAGAGCAGGGCTTGCATAGCGACATTCGTCAGGATCTGCACAATATGGCTGCGCCGATCATGTGCAACACGGTCTGGATGCTGGATGACTTTAGCACTGAAAATGGCGCAACCCGCATCGTTCCCGGCTCTCATCGCATCGGGCTGGACCGTCCGCCAGAGGGCTTCGAGATCAAGCATGTTGCCCGGGCCGTCGGTGAAGCAGGTAGCGTGCTTGTCTTTAATGGTCAGTGTTGGCACGGCGGTGGCGAAAACTACGGTCGTCAGAACCGGCACGGCCTCTTTGGCCATTACCGAAAGAACGCGCTCGTCTTCCAAGTTGATCCTCATGATATCTTCCCAGTCGCATGGTATGACCAGCTTACCGATCGTCAAAAGGAACTCATGCGCATGACAAATGGACTAGGCGCACCCCACGCGGCAGACGCTCACTTTCGCGTCTCATTTTCTACAGGTAAAAAGAAAGAGGAGATGTAGCATGACCTGGACTGTCTATCTCTCCGGCGAAATCCATACGGACTGGCGTCAACAGATCATCCACGGCGCAGAGACACGTGAACTTCCGGTAACTTTCACATCTGCCGTTACGAATCATGCCGCAAGCGATGCAGCAGGAGATGTACTGGGTGCAGAAAACAACAATTTTTGGCGTGATCACAAGTCCGCTAAGGTCAACGGGATCCGCACCAAGACGCTGATTACCCAGTGCGATATTGCCGTCGTTCGTTTTGGTGACCAATACAAACAGTGGAATGCGGCGTTTGACGCTGGATTCTGTGCTGCGTTAGGTAAACCTTATATCACCTTACATGATGAGTCTATCGGCCATGCTCTTAAGGAGGTAGATGCCTCTGCTATGGCCTGGACACAGACACCAGAGCAAGTTGTGGAAATTCTGACCTATGTCACCAGCGCCCAGTAGTGAGAAAAAGCACGGACGGATTTTCGTCACGTTTGGTATGTTGGTCGCACTCCCAGGAACAATCTATACTCAGCTCCGTTTGAAAATAGGTGTTTGGTCTCTCTGGTAGGGCTTGGGAAAACACCTGTTTTCAAAACAACCGCAGTATAAGATGGACAAATCTTTGATTCCACAGCCTATGCACTTCTGAAGCAGTTCCCAGCCAAACCTTAGCGAGGCGTTACCTCAGACAGTAAAGAGCCACGAACCATGAAGGAAATGAAGGAATTGAAGGGGGTCAACAGTCATCCGGGCTCTTGGGTTTTATCAGGGGTTGAGAATAAGGCAAGTCGCCTACCTGTGGAATGAGAATTGTGTCGAACCAGTACTGGCCTCTGAACCAATCCTTCAGTCGCTTCAATCACTTCATGGTTCTATGATGAGCTGATGTTGGACGAATTTCCTTCCAGCAACAACTTGACTCAAATTCAGCGACTTTTTTTATCCAAGCCTTCTAGCCCAGAAGAAAATTATGCAGAGACCTAATATCCTCATCATCTACACTGACCAACAACGCTGGGATGCGCTTGGCGTCAATGGTAATCCTGACATTCAGACGCCCAACCTGGATCGACTGGCACAAGAGAGCGTCAATTTCGATCACTATTTTGTGCAGAACCCGGTCTGCATGCCGAGCCGGGCCAGCTTTTTGACGGGTCAATATCCGTCTAAACTGGGCATTACCCACATGGGCGTTCCACTGCCCGAAGGGACCATTACGCTCCCCAAATTCCTCAGGAACTACGGCTACCACAGTGCCAATATCGGCAAGCTTCACTTTCTGCCCCATGCCAATCGGGATCACCGAATTCCCCACCCTGGCTATGGTTTTGACCATCTAGAGATCGCGGACGAACCAGGTCCATACGAGGATGCCTACCGCGCTTGGGTTCGCCACAAGAAGCCTGAACAACTAAACAAGATCAGTGCAGGATTGCCGCCGACGGCTGCTGAGTGGTATCGAATTATGCGGGTTGAGGATACGGTAATTCACCCGACCGTTAATCAGACGGAAAATGGTGGGCGCTTTGACTTCAAGGGGGCAATTCCCTTTCCTGGTGATGATGATGTGACCTACAGCGCATTCGTTGCCGAACAGACCCTCAACTATCTGGAGCATCGACCCACCAATCAACCTTTCCTCTGCATTGCCAGCTTTTATTCGCCCCATTCCCCTTGGATTGCGCCCCAGCGTTTTCTGGATCTGTATGCTCCCGACAGCTTGACTTTGCCTACATTTCCACCAGAGATCGACGCCCAACGCCCCAAAGATGGCACCGTTGATGAGCTTTATTCAGATGCACAATTACGTTCGGCCCATCATGGATACTATACCATGGTGACCGAGGTAGATTATTATGTTGGTCAAATTTTGGATCGGCTGGAAGAGACGGGGCTAGCGGAAGATACAATTGTCGTCTTCACATCGGATCATGGCGAGTGGTTGGGTGAGCACCTCCGCTATGGGAAGGGCTATCCAGGTCACGACTGTGTCAGTCGCGTGCCGCTGCTGGTGCGAATGCCTAAGAAGATGAAAGGTGCGGCTTCTGGTATTCGCTGCGAAGAATTGGTGGAGGGAGTGGACGTGATCCCAACTTTGCTGGAGTGTGCTGGCATTCAAATTCCACCTCATTTGCAAGGACGCTCTCTCTATCCAATTTTGATGCCAATCAAAGGGCGAGAACAAGAAGAATCATCGAAGTTGGCTCCCAAACCAGCACTGATGGAATTTACGGGGTGGAAGATGCTCCGTTCAACTAAATACCGTTACGTAGTTCATGACGATGGTCGGGAATTTCTTTATGATTTGGAGCAGCCAATGGGAGAATATCATGATGTAGCTTCGAATAATTCCTATAGCGAAGCGTTGAATGATATGCGTTATCAGCTAATCCAACGGGTTGTGAGAATCGAGCGGCCCATTCCCAAAAGTTGGACATATTAGCAAATAGGTAGAGTGTTCATAGCTAAGATTATACTCAGGCTCCGCATAAATTAACATTTATATCCTGGGTAGCGGTGCTAATTGATCAAGACCGCCAGATTATCCTCGAATGTTGCGTGGCGACATGATATGTACTCCTTCAACGCTGTTTAACAGTGAATTAACGTGTTAAACTAAGTTTGCCTGCCTTTCGTTAAACCAGCGTCTGAAAAGAGCCCATCTATCGTTAAATAAATTCAACCATTCGCTCAGCTATCATCATGGTGGGGGCATTGATATTGGCCCGTGGAACGTCCGGCATGATAGAAGCATCAATAACCCGCAAACCTTCTAGACCGTGAACCTGACCAAATTGGTTAACGACGGCCAGTGGGTCATGAGCTGGCCCCATCTTACAGGTACCAGCCGAGTGATGGCCTGTATCTGCTTCGCGTAGAATCCAGGCATCTAAATCGGCATCGCTTACTAGGTCCTCTGGCAGTGGCTTTATAGGGCTTTCAATAATCCCTTCAAAGTCGTGGTGCTGAACGAGCGTGAGGGCAATGCGCACAGCTTCTCGCTCCCGTTCTAAGTCCTGCGGCTCATTGAAGTAGTGGTAGTTAAGTGAGGGTCCAATTGCAGGATCGGTAGAGGTCAGCCTCAATTCTCCTGCACTCCTGGCCAAGTTAATGGTAGGGCGAATAAAAAAGAGTTCTTCATGAGGATCCACTGCCGAATAAAAGATCATGTCGTTGACTAGATCCGACCCTTCTGCCGTGTAGCGCAGCCCTACCTGGTGCCAATGGCGTACGGCCTCGGGCAGGTAGTCAGGTTGAAGCTGCCAGCGCATGTTTACAGCTGGATGATCCCGCAGGTTTTGCCCAACACCAGGCAAATCTATCAGCACAGGAATGTCAAATTCTGCTAGATGTTCAGCAGGGCCAATGCCTGAAAGCATCAGCAAGTGAGGAGAGCCGATAGCGCCTCCGCTGACAATCACTTCAGTGGCATGTAGATTCATGGGCTGCCCATTGCAACGAGCGGCTACGCCTGTCGCCCGTAGGCCATCAAATAGAATACGTTCAACGGTTGTGTTGGATAGAATGGTTAAATTAGGGCGACTGCGCGTTTGACTCAAATAGGTAATGGCCGTGCTTTGGCGAATGCCATCTTTGTTGTTCAGAGGTAGAGGGCCAATGCCAGACGTATGGGGCGCATTGTGATCAGGGCAGTCCGGATGTCCGGCCATTCGGCTCGCTTTATAAAACGCCGCTTGAGCCGGAAGCCACTCCTGTTGAGGATAGCGCCGTACCGGAATGGGACCGTCGCTATTGTGATAGGGTGCAGCGCCAAAGTCCAGATCAGACTCAAGCTTCATAAAATAGGGCAGAACCTGCTCAAAGCTCCAACGATCATTCCCAGCGGAGGCCCATCGCTCATAGTCATCAGGTTCGCCACGGAGAAAGATCTGGGCATTCACCGAACTAGATCCACCAATCAGTTTACCCCGAGGAACAGCCATGGTTGAACTCTGCATATTCGGGCTACCCTCATATCCCCAATCGTGGCTCAAGCTGAGAATGCCCGACGTTGTTTTGTAGCCATATTTAACATCATCCGGAAGGTTTACTGGGTCGGGATAATCGGGCCCGGCTTCGAGAAGTAGGACATTGGTGTCGCTCCTCTCGCTTAGCCGAGCGGCCAAGATAGCGCCAGCGGAACCCGACCCAATGATGAGAATATCGTAGTCTATATGCTTGGTCATATTGTCACCTATAGATGACCAGAAATAACTTGTTCCCGTGAAGGCGGGAAGCTTGTCTCCACAAAGATAGGACTCTCCCCCCTTTACGCAATTTCCACAGTGGATTGGTCAAACGTCGGGGCAAGACTTTTCTGGCGAAGTATACCTGCTCAACTGGAGCGGTCGAGAAGCCCCGTTCATACTAGGTTGAGGCATTACGCATTTTGGTCAAACCTACGTGAGAGGCGTATTACTGTCTAGATCGGGAGATTGATGATAGTATACCATATCTTTTTCTTGTATAGATACTCAGAAAAGCTCTGTCCTCCCTTCTCGGAATTGCCCAGAGTGGTTGGGTTAAGAGTCGGGGCAAGACTTTTCTGGCGAAGTATTGTGATACCGTCTCTCGTCCCTAGATGTATTCCAAAACTGGGTAATTTCTTCGTTGCTCTGAATACGTCATTCTGAATGAGTAAATCGGCTCATTCTCAAGACTGCGTCAGACTAGCGAAGAATCTCTGCGAACACTCTAAAATCTTCATTTGGAATAACGCTAGTGAGTAAAGTTCAGCGAGGAATGTCCCGGAATGGCCCAACAGAATGTGGCATTAGATTGGCAAATTGGGAATGAGGTCTATGAGAATAGTTCTCTTACCTCTTCATATCGACAGTCCATTCATTCCAGTACACGGGAGATGGATGGTTCTCATTTGGAGGTCAACCCGGCCATCTATGCTCGTTCCGCAGGTCAACAAGCGCATGACATTCAGCCGCGCCAAGTTCCACCTGTAGCCAATCATCAGGCGAACGTTGATAAAGCCGAACGTCGATTGGTGATTCTCCTCGTACGCTGGTTACTCTGTGCAATGGTTGGGGTGGCGATGGTTGGTGGATATGCCATATCTCCCCAAGAACAAGAACAGATTCTTGCCCATCATGCCGTCGACGGCTGGTTGGTGGCTGAGGAACAAGCTTGGCAAAATGATGCTCAAGAACGTCTTGGGCTGCTCATAGACCAGAATGTGAATCGAAATTGGCGCCGAAACTGGCTCAACTTTTGGTCGGTCGATCTGGACGAGCGAGACACCCTGGAGACCGTCCTCAAACAAGTGGACCTACATGATAATTTACTTGAAGCCGAAGTAGTCGTTTCCAGGGCGTCAGCTGAGTGGTGGCGTTCTAGCCCCTACAGAGAACACCGCTTCTACAAAATCGGTGCGGATGGGTTGATACGCACGATACCTGACGAAGCTTTTTGGGGAACCAAAGATTCAATTGACACGGCCTATATTCGTCTTGAATTCTATGAACCAGATGCTGCACTAGCGGCAAAGATTGGACCTCAACTAGATGCCTACTATCTCCACGTATATGACCGACTTGGGTTAGTTCCAAACGTGCCGCACGACGGTGAAGATGAAAAGCTTACCTTTTTACTAGATTACGATGCACCGCGTGGGTGGGGTAACAGTGGGCGACGCCAGGCCGTCACATCTCCTCTGCTCTCTAGAGTTCCATCGGCCTTATCCGATGAGGAATTTATACTGCACCAAATCGTAGGCGGCTTGAGCTTCTTTGCATTGGCCAGAGCCGTCTCAGAGAGTAACGATCGCAACCTGTACCGATGGGAGACCATCGTTTGGGCGCTTGATGGCTGGCTACAGACAGACGCCCTTCAACAACGGACGCCCTGGAACCTGCAAGCAGAAACCCTCTTGCGCGAGAATCCTCCAACAGAACGCCCTCTTCAATTGGCCGCAGTTGGTGAGTGGAGATCCCGTGGCATCCCGCAGCAGGAGCTCATCATGCGCCAATATACCATGTCAGAATCTATTATTGATTATATTGTGGTTACATATGGTCGCGAATCAATTCCGAGGCTATTGGTTGGGTTGCCTAAACATAACAATTGGCCAGACCTAGTTCGCGCTGTTTATGACGCTGACTTTGAGGAATTTGAAAGTGGCTGGAATGCCTATTTGGCCGAACGCTTTGGATGGGCGGACTAAAATCACAGGAGGGTGCATAGAATTGTAACAAGTGCAAATAAGGTTTTGTGGTAAAATTTAGTGATTCTATAGAGTGCCGTGAAATAGGTCCCTTGATGCCGCACGTGGGCTTATTCAATAAGCAATTGCGTCTAATGAATCTTACCACTTAATCAAACGCGTAACCATCAGGATTCCTGTTCTATGCACAATCGGGTCTATCAGAAGCTGCCTTCGTACACGCAAAAAGCAATTCTATTTGGTGCCCTCATCTTTATAGTCCTCGGATTTAGACCCTTCCTACAAAATAACGCCATAGCTCGTAATATCCAATCCTATATCGCCCTAGCTGACACCAATACAGCCGTAGTAAACCAGTTCTCCTTGACTGAAGCCCCACAAACAAACCAACTCTATCCAAGAGACCGGGGAACGAACCAAGCCATCGTTCCCATTCGGGGTGACATTCTCGACACATCTATCAATGAGGTCCGTGTCAACATATATCGAGAAGGCATATCTCAAAACACGCTCACTCAGCCGCTCACATTTGAAAATGGGCAGGCCTCTTTTGACTTTGCGCCAACTATCCCAGCCGAACTGGCCAATTACCGTTTTGAGATCTTAATAGTTCAGAACGGTAACACAACTGAGATCCGCAGTGCAGACAATATTGTGGCTGGAGATGCGTATCTTATTAACGGGCAATCCAACGCTCAGGCCAAATCCTATGTCGGTTCAGCCAACTTTAACCAGAGTCCATTTATTCGCTCATTTGGTACAGCCAGTTCAGATGGTGCGGCTGTAGCCAACAACTTGGATTGGGTAATTGCTGATGGGGACAGCCGCTTCTCGGTCGGTTCTATAGGACAGTGGGGACTACGACTGGGTAGACTCATCCTTGATGAACATCAGGTCCCAGTTGCTCTATTTAATGGCGGTCATGCGGGTAAAAAAATTAATTTCTTCCAACGCGATGACTGGGAGTCAACTGATTTAACCACCAATTATGGACGGCAACTCTTCCGGCTACAGCAGGCTGGCATCGGCGAACAAGTTAGCGCAATTATCTGGTTCCAAGGTGAGTCCGATGGAACAAGCAGCATCTCTCAGAAGACAGGCTTTGGCTCCTTGCATATGGACTGGCAAGAGGATTTCCCTGGCGCGCCCATCTATGTTTTGCAGATTCGGAACGGATGTATCAGCCATGGTGCATCTTTGCCCTTGAGAGAGGTCCAACGCAAATTTGCTGATACCTTGCCCAACGTGTCAGTGATGTCTACGACTGCTGTCGACGCACATGATGGCTGCCACTACGGATATACCGATGGTTATGAGACCATTGCAGCTCACATTTATGGCCTTATTAATCGGGATCTCTATGGAGCCACTACAACAGACAATGTCAAACCACCCAATCCGGCGCTGACCTACTTCAGCCGCGAAAATGGTACCGAAATCACCATTGTCATGCAAGATGGTGATGACAGCCTCATTTGGGAAGTTGGTGCTGAATCTGATTTTGTGCTGGAAGGTTCTTCAATCGCAGTGACTAGTGGTTCGGTCTTTGGGAATCAACTGGTTCTCCAGCTTTCTGGTGATGCACAAAGTGCTAGCGGTATCAGCTATGGTGGCCATTCAGGTGCTGGTGCTTGGGTGACAAATGGGGCTGGTGTTGGCATGCTAACCTTTTATGATTTGCCCATCGCTGCCTATTCCCCCAATCCACCGAACATTCCACCCTGGCTTGCGGATCCAGGCAGTCAGAGCACTGTGCAGGGCCAGTCTGGAAACCTAAGTTTTCTCTACGGAGACTACGATGATGATCCACTGACGTTCAGTGCAACGGGTCTACCACCAGGGCTCACTATCGATTCACAGACGGGTCTCGTAAGTGGTGTCGTCACCACACCGGGCGCATATTCGGTGGACGTCATGCTGACCGATGCTCAAAACGGTTCCGCGAATATTACCTTCCCATGGACCGTTTATGCTTCTTCTGGCGGTTCTATAATAGAAGTATTCGCTGTAGGTTCCACCGATAGCGAATCAATACAGTTGCGGATCAATGATCAGATTGTCAAAAGCTGGACGGTCAGCACGCAGGTAGGTGTCCCGTACGGATATCAGCACAACCAAAGTGTCACAGCGGACGAAGTAAAAGTTCACTTCACGAATGATGGGGTGGATCCGGCTACCGGAAATAACCGCAATCTCTATGTAAATAAGATCACAATTGATGGCACCTCATACGAGTCAGAAGGGCCAGATGTGGAAGCCCGCGGCTACTGGGATGGCACGAGTTGTCAGACACCGGGTTTCTACGAGACGGAGTTCCTTGCCTGTAATGGCTATTTCCAATATGCCTCACTGCCTACTGTGAACCAGCCCCCAACAGCTATTTCACCAGGAAACCAGAGCAATGAGATCGGTGCAGCAATTTCGTTACCGATTAGCGCCTCGGACCCGGATGGTAACACCCTGACCTATAGTATACAAGGGCAACCGCCAGGACTAATTATTGACTCCCAGACAGGTGCTGTAAGTGGCATTCTAAACTCCACAGGCGTATTCAATGTATCTGTCAACGTGGATGACGGCAATGGCGGGACAGATAGTATTGCATTCACCTGGATGGTCAACTCTCCACCTGTCGGTGGCTGCGGTGGTCTGATTCAGGAAGGCGAATCAGCAGACTACTTTGGTTCCTTCAGAGTAGGGACTGACAGCAGCGCAAGCGGCGGGGCCTATCTTTATACGCCATTTGGGTCAGGCAATGCATGGAACGGCCCCACAACCAACCGTGCCGAATTCTGTGTCAATATCACCACAGCAGGCACCTATCGATTGCGTGGCACCGTTCTAGCCGCAAGTGGCGGTCGAAACTCATTCTACGTCCGGGTGGACGCGTCTCCCATATCAGGCTTTCTGTGGGATACAACGATCAGCAGCACATATGTGGATGACTACGTAGCCCACCGTGGCGGCGCAGACCCAGTTGAGATCCAGCTTGGTGCAGGTGAACATAATCTGGCCATCTACCTGCGTGAGTCAGGTACCATTTTGGACAAGATTGCGCTTGAGCTGGTTAATGAAGAGCCACCGCAAACGGGTTGTAGCGACTTGCCACAAGAGGCCGAAGCTGGCCTGCTGAGTGGTACCTTTACCACTGAGAGTGATCCAAACGCCAGCGGTGGTCAATATATCCATGTTCCGAACGGCACGGGCAATAACTTCAACGGACCAGATGGAATCGATAAGGTTGAGTATTGCTTCACCATTGACTCAGCTGGAACCTATCTGCTGGAGACCAGCGTTCAAGCCCCCAGTGGTGGGAGCAACTCCTTCTATGTAACCGTCGATGGGGAACCCACCAATGGCCACATTTGGGACACCGCAACGAGCAACACGTTTGTCAATGACTTCGTCGCTAGCCGCAGCATCGCCGATCCGCTCGAGCTGAACCTTGAACCTGGCGACCATACCGTTGTGGTTTATCTACGCGAAGATGGTACCAAACTGGACACAATAGCATTGATCAACCTTAATGACGTTGATTCTGCAAATCTGCGTAGCGGATTGGCCGTACACGGTACAGGGGAGATCATAGGGACGCTACTGGTTCCGTCTAGCGTAGATCGTGAACCTGCAATTGCGGGGTTGACCGTCACGCTTGAGGATCCGACCACACTCGAGACAATTAGCCAAACCGAAACAAGCGTGGTTGGGAAGTTCTTTATTGATAACGTTCCAGCGAGTGAGTACCTAATTTGGGTCGATGTACCAACAGATAGTGGAGAAACTGTGCGACTAGAGCAAACCATAACCGTTGTTGAAGGGGAACGAATTGATGCATCCTTCGATTTGGGTCCAGTTCTGGATCCAACCGAGACTGCGACGCCAACGGTTACTGCTACACCGCTGCCAAGCTCGACCATGACGCCGATGGCAACTTCGACAGCCACTCTTGAGCCAACAAGTACGCCGGAGCCGACGCACACGTCAACGGCTACTTCAACAGCGACAACAGCAGAAACAGCAACACCAGATAGCTCAGCGACAGATGTCGTTCCACTACATACCGAGACGCCTACACCTACGGCTCCAAGTCAAGAGCCGGATACCTTGGCACCAGAGGATCCAGATGGCGGAACTGGCACGGACAATCAGCTCTATCTACCGATGCTTAAACGATGACAAGTTCAAAGCTTGACAAGGTGAGAGGATAAGAGGGTGATTTTAGTCACCTTCTTACCCTTCCTATCCGTTCAATCCGTTCCCCGAATCCGTTGTCACTTTTGACAATCCCCAGCTTTCTCTTTATGATTTGAATCTGCAAGCGAACGCTTGCAGGCTCAAGCTGACTGATCTGTCAGCCAAAAACACCAACCAAAGGAGCAACTCATGGCGCAAAATTCATCCGCCATAATGGAAGCACTCAAAGAATTTGATACCCCCTCAATCACCAATGTAGTGGCAACCTATCCAGAGAGTCCTCTCTGTCTAGGTCTCTACAACCCCTGGACTGAAAATTGGTATACAGATCAGAGCATCCGCTGTATGTATCCCGACCTAGGCGTGCAGGTTGGCTACGCCGTAACCTGTGTATATGGGCTTCCCGATCCAAACTTTAAGCGTCTCTCGTTTATGGATGTTTTGGATGCCTTAGACGCAATGCCTAAGCCGACGATCCTTGTCTTGCAGCAGAACTTCCCTCCTGAAATTGCCGGGAAGGTAGGTCTAGCAGGCGGCAACATGGTCTCTGCCATGAAAGCAATCGGTTGTTTGGGCATGATCTCCAACGGTCCATCCAGAGACATTGATGAGGTACGTCCCATGGAATTCCAATATATGCTCAGCGGGATTACGCCAGGTCATGGTGCTCAGGCTGTTCATGCTGTTAACGTACCGGTCTCGGTGGCTGGGATGGACGTAGCGCCTGGTGAGGTGATTCACATGGACGAGAATGGGGCATGTAAATTCCCCGCCGATAAGCTGGAAGCCGTTCTGAACAACGTACGTGCGTTACGGGACGAAGAAGCCGATCGGATTGGCAGGTTGCAGAAGGCTACATCAGCGGCTGAACTACGTGCGATTTTTGGCGGCCATTCCTACGCAGCAGAAGAGGAGACACCAGAACCTGCGCCGACCAAGAAGATGCAGGCCACCAGTGGGGATGATCTGACCAAAATTAAACACATCGGCCCCAAGTTAGCTGGCGTATTGGAAGAGGCTGGCTATCAAACATATGAGGATGTAGCGAATGCAGATGCGAAAACCTTGATATCACTCTTTAGTGAAGCAGGTGTGCCCGCGCCCGATCGCAATGTTCCAACCATTAAAGAAGATGCTGGCAGATTGGCTGGCTCATAGAGGTAGCATATCTTCAATGGAGAAAAAATGGCCATAGCAATTCGCTGGGTCAACCACGCATCGTTTGTCTTTGAGTGCGGTGATGTAAGGCTGTTAACTGATCCGTGGCTCTTTGGCAGTGCCTTTCACAATGGTTGGGATCTCCTCTGTAAGACCCATTTTGATGTAAGTGAATTTGCAGACATCTCTCACATATGGTTCTCACATGAGCACCCCGACCATTTTTCCCCCCCTGTACTTAAAGAGATTCCAGAGGAGATCCGCTCGGGAATCACCGTAATCTTCCAGGAAACCGACGACAAAAAAGTAGTCAGCTACTGTATGGCGTTAGGCTTTACTGTACAAGAGCTGGCCAATCATGGATGGTACGAATTGACGCCCGAATGTCGGGTGATGTGCGGTAAAGTTCCATTCTTTGATTCGTGGCTCCTGCTCGAGGCGATACATAGCTCGGAAGAGATGATACGTATTCTCAACGCAAACGATTGCGTGGTCGATGGGGAAGCCATTGCTTCTGACATTTTCAACTATACGGGCACGGTCGATCTCCTCTTAACCCAGTTTAGCTACGCTATTTGGGAAGGCAACCCAGATGAGGTTGAGCGTAGGCGAGCCTCTGCCGCAGAAAAGCTGGAACGAGTTAGACTACAGATCGAGACGTTCCAACCAGCTTACACCATTCCGTTTGCCAGCTTCATCTACTTCTCTCATGAAGAGAACTTCTACTGCAACGATTCGATCAACACAGTCCGGGATGCTCACAGCTTCATTCGCCAAGAGACCGCTAGCCAACCCGTTGTGCTCTACCCTGAGGAACGCTGGGTTGTTGGGTCGATCCACGAAAGTGAAGCATCTTTACAAAAGTATGATCAAGATTATGACTTAGGCAAAAAGCCACTACGAAAAAGTGAGCCTGTTGCAGTGGATCAACTGGCATTGCATGCTCAGGATTATATCGAACGGATGACAGACAAGAATAGCCCACTGCTTATTCGAATAATGTCCATGCCCGTCTTTGGTTATTTCCAGACACTAAAATTCTACTTGACAGATCTTCGCAAAACGGTTGAGTTTGATATGCGTGATGGCCTTCAGATGAAAAGTAAGAGTGACGATGAAAGCAAGTCTGAAATGAGTGAATCCCATATAATGCTCTCCTCAGAAAGTCTCGCCTACATCTTTCAAAATGATTGGGGGTTTGATACGCTTACGGTCAATGGTCGCTTTCAGGCCAGCCAAGCCAACTACAAGCGCATGATGAAAGCTCTCTTCTTAGGGCCACTTAACAATACAGGACGGTATTTACGCCCTAAAACCTTCTTTGAACCGGCATTCATCTTGCGGGCTTTATCAAAGTTGCGAAAACTAGGATAGCGTTCCCATCTTAGATGTAACGTAAGTGGAGAGTAGGATACACGAGGTTCCGTGACGCTAACGTCCAAAGAGACTCTCACCCCTTGAGTTTGGCATTTTGTGTGAGGGGGTAGAAAGAGGGATGAACTTTTGATATAGTGTTGTTACGAAACAAAAGCTATGAAAAAGGACATCCCAAATGGAAGATATCAAAGAAAACGAAGAAAGCCCAGTTTTGT
>JBCCHB010000093.1:0-64570 GCA_039028975.1 Chloroflexota bacterium | reverse complement strand
TTTTCTAAGTCAAATGAAGTTTTGCTAAGACCAGAATTCAGATGGATTTGAGCTCAAAATAGCTGTATACCATGAATAGAAACCCGCTCGGTTTGAAGCAAAAGAGTTAAAATGCACCGCGTTTGATCAAAAATAAGGTATGAACCACGACATCGCTTGCTAGAAGCATGGTCAATTGCACGTCCCCTTTGTGCGCTTTACCACCTCATCAGCTACCGCAATATCTACAGCAACCTCGAAAGACCATATCAAGAGGCAATGTTATTCTTCGTCCATCTCTGGGGCAAACGAGTTCTGGAGTATACCCCAAATCCCGATTGAGTCTCGATGCTATGAGCTTAGGCCTGATCATGCAGTTAATGGTGCGTTTCGCTCGTTTGCCCTGCCAGGCGGAAGCGGTTCTGGGAAATTCTGCCGTACCCAACGCCATTGAAACATATCGTTGGTGGCGTCGTTCCACCCGATGAGCCTTGCTTTCATCTCGCTGAGAACGTCTGCGAATGCTGGATTATCGATCAAGTTTTTGAGTTCAGCGGGATCGGCTTGCAGGTCGTAGAGTTCATCCTTGGTATGGGCCGCGTAGACATATTTCCAGCGCTTCGTGCGCACCATTCGTTGTGAAAAATAGCCCCAGACTTCGCCGTGACTTTCGCAGTAGACGCTGTCCGGCCAATCGCTGACGGTTTCGCCTAGCATAAGGGGAGCAAGGCTCTTTCCGTCCACAGCTTCGGTAAGCTGCCCGCCGGCCCACTCGACGAACGTGGGCATGAGATCCATGAGTCTGACGAATGAGCCAACCTTGCCAGGGACTACCCATTTGGCAGGTCCCTTGACGAGTAATGGGATGCGGTACACTTCGTCATACATAGTGCCTGCTTTCTCAAAGTGATTGTGGCTCCCCGTGGCGTCCCCATGGTCGGTGCTAAAGATGAAGATGGTGTTGTCGGCGATGCCAAGCTCTTCGATGGCGCGTAGCATCTCACCAACGCAGGTGTCGATGTGGGTTACATCGCCATAATATTTGGCAACAATCTCGCTCCACCACGCCCAATCCTTGTCAACTAACCCCCACTCCTCACACTTGCGCAGGTGGCCGTCCGGTTTGCCCGTAAAATCGTCGGGGAAGTTATCCCACGGCGGGATATCCTGGGGGTTGTACATTGACGCGTAGGGTTCGGGCGGGGTGTTGGCATGATGGGGTTCTATGACGTCAACCCGCAGAAAAAAGGGCGTCCCTTCTTGGGCGCGCTCAGCCATCATCTCAATCCCCCGTCTCGTCCTGACGCCCAGTGATGTTTCATCTGGCGTGCCGCCATTCGTCGCCGCGACGGTATGGTTGGTGCCATCGGCAAAGGTGACAACCGTTTCCGTGCCGGGAATTGGATCCCTCTGGACTGGTATCTCCTCGTGTCGTTCAAACCCGAATTCGCATGGCCCCAAATCTTGGTTGACGTGCCATTTGCCAACGTAATCCATGGCGTAGCCAGCTTGCTGCAGGATGGTGCTGAACGTCTGCATGTCCGGGGCAAGGCCGCGGTTCCAGGCTGGCGCAATATGGGTATTGACCATGACGCCGTTGTTATGAGGATAGAGTCCCGTCATAAGAGACGCGCGCGACGCCGAGCAGACTGGGGATGTCGTGAAGGCGTTTTCAAAACAGGCTCCCTGGGCTGAGAGTTGGTCCAAGTTCGGGGTTTGGCAGATTTCATTCCCGTAGCATCCCAGCGCATCTCGGCGCAGTTGATCTGTCAAGAAAAGGACGATATTGGGTTGCTGTTGCATGGTTTTATTCGTCTCCTTTAAATTTAACCCGTGTATTTCAACATCTTTTCAGATGGACTCTTACTCATTCGCCATTCACCATTATGAACTTACCATTTACAATTCTGCTAGATTCGCTAAGTGAGTTGAGCAGCCAGATCGGTGAAGCTATCCACGATGATGTCGTGAACAGGATCCGGTTCGTTTGTCTTGTCGAAGAGGTCGCCGTCGGCACCCCACTCGTCGGGTCGCCTAACATAGGCTGTCCTGAGCCCGCTTTTTCGTGCAGCCACCAGATCGAAATTGTGGGCGGCAACCATCATGATCTCCTCGGGTTTCAAGCGGAGCAATCGCGGTGCAGCGTCATAAACGCCTTGTTGGGGTTTATAGGCTCCAATAAACTCGCATGAGAGTATCGCATCCCAAAGAAGGCCGTTGTAACGGGAACAATTGACAACAAGGGAAATAGAGAGGATGGTTAAGGGTGATAGGATGTAGTGTTCGTGTAAAATTGACCAAGCTTCCAGGGCATCGGGCCATGCGGGCAGCTTGTGCCAGCCCTCCACCAAAAGCTCGCACTCGGCTGCAGTGAAATCCGTTATCCCGAAATGCTTAAGAGAATCATCTACTGTCATGCGGTGAACGTCATCGAGATTCGTGCCTTTGGGTAGATGCTTGTTCTCATTGATCATTTTGGTGAGCGCAGCATCACGCCAGTGTTCACCAATCTTCGGCCAATCAGCCTCTACTCCTTTTTGCGATCCCCATTCTTGTAGTACGTTTGTTATGCCAGTTCGCCAGTCAAAAACAGTTCCGCCTACATCGAAAACAAGTGCTTTGATTTTGGTCATTATAGAAACCTTACACATCTAAAATGTATCGTTGAGCTTTACTTAAACACACCTTGGTTTCGGGCGCAGATACGCGCGTTGATCGAGTTGCGGTGGATGCTTCGAGCTATGTAGGCAGAGTGAACGACGCACCGCTTGGTCGATGTAAGGTTTTCGGTCCCGCCTTGCCAGAGCTGGGCGTTGAAGACCGCAACCGACCCGGCGGAGGCGGTGATATAGACTTCCGCCAGGATTTGGGACGAAAGGGTCTTCAAATAGCTGCACACGGTTCACCGCTCACTTTCAACGCCTTGTTCAGTGGCTATTATCGCACCGGAGCGCTTCAGCTGCTATTCCTGAAGGCCCCAGGTTGCGTTTTTATTGCCTTCACAAGCTGGAAATGCTTGCTGTACAGGATATGTGTTTCGCCGGGGTCGATCTCATGATTGTAGAGTTGTCCGTTCAGAGGTAGAACATCTGATAAGGGAACGATTTCGGATCATTATGTTCGAGCTAATGCAAGAGGTGCGAACCAATGCTCCGGTTATTCCAGACACTAACATCACAGTCTCATACAGCGGAGGTTTTATGACCGGAGGTGGTATCTCTCAATAAATGGGGGCTAAATTTCATACAAATTCAGTTGTTCTATACTATTATTATTGATAAAACACCAGAGGTGTTTGTGCGGTGCTTAGACATTGGGTACAAGAGGAGATGCCCATCCCTGCCGAAGATTTGGGGCGTCTGTTTGCAAAGACGATGATTACACAGCAGCAGGCGTCCTTTAACAGATAGGTCACCGAAATAGATATGAAAATCTAGCCAATTTCACAAATCTCCTCCAAGTGTATAATCTCCTAGATCTGGTTAGCCGTCATTCAAAATAAAATCGTAAGTTTCTTGGAATGCTTGATTGGCTTCACGAATAGGAAATAAAATCCAAACGTGCTGCATCTCTGTGTAAAACTTAAAAGTTATATTGTAGTTATGTTCGATTGCCATTTCCTCAAGTTTTAAAGCATCTGCGTAAAATAATTCATGTGTACCATAGAGCATTAAGATTTCCCCCTGATCATTGAAATCACCATAGATTGGTGAGACTAATGGATTTTTCAAGTCATCTGCTCCCGCATATTTCGTAGCAGCATCAATCAGTGCTTCTTTCGGTAACAACATATCATAGGATTCCAAAGGTTCTATCTCTGGATTTGTCATAGAGAGATCAAGCCATGGGGAATAAAGAATTAGTTTTTCTGGTTGTTTGATAGACCTATCTTTGATCATCTGACTAAAAGATAATGCCAGCCCTCCCCCAGCACTATCGCCAATCATCATAAACCGATCATTGGGGTATGTGTTGAGTAGGTAGTGATAGGCACGTTCCATCGCTTCAAGCGTTTCTTCATATTGAGATTCAGGCGCAACTGGATAATCGAAGAAGGTGACTTTCGCCTTTGTGTTTTCAATTAAACGACCGATCACTTGTTCTCGATTCTCCATTCCTTCTTTGCCTAAGATATAAGCTCCACCATGCAAATAGATTAAGTGGATGTCGTTATGATCAGTTGCACTCGCTGTGATTAACTCGTCACCGTTCAAATTCTTATAAGAAATTTCGTATTTAGCTGCAAACCAATTTGATGGCGCAAGAGCCACATCTATTCGATTTGGGTTATCAAGCATGGACTGTAGAAAGTTCTTCGGTTTCACGACCTTATAAAACGCATTCACCACTGAACCAGAAGGGGATACGCCTTTGTGACGTGTTGCAATTACGTAACTAAGGAGTGCACTCATAAGAATTGCTATGGCAATAAAAAAGAATAGGATTTTCTTCAATATATACTTTGTGGTTACCATTCTCATCTGTTGTGCTTCCTATTTAGTTCATTTGTTGATTCGCATCAACAGTGATGGTAGTCATTCACCTCCCCCCGTAGGCTGAGCTTGTCGAAGCCAGGTTTCCCCTTCGATAAGCTCAGGGGGCGTGAACGGTTACCAGTGATGACTACATTTCCCTTTTTATGCCCTAAGTGGGCAGCGCCTTACGAGGTATGGGCGTCAGCGTCTATGGAAATAACCACCTTGCCGCGGGCGCGCCCCGTCTCAAGATACCTTATCGCTTCAGCACACTCGGCCAGTCGATAACTTCGATCAATAGTGGGGCGGATTTCGCCCGATTCAAGCAGTCCTCTGATGTAGTTGAGATCATCCTTGTTGGCCTGTGCAAAGCCCATAAACCCGATCGTTTTGTCGCTTCTCCTTGACACCCATGCTCCCACCGTTAAAACATGGAATAAGCGCCACAGTGTCGTCATCCCAACGACAACACATCGGCCTTGGGGGTTGAGTGCATTTGCGTACTCTGATACAGAACGATTTCCGACTGCATCATAAATCAGGTCATAACGTCGACCGCTCTTTGTGAAGTCCTCCTGCGTGTAATCGATCACATGGTCGGCGCCAATTGCGCGCACCATCTCTAAATTTCTTGTACTACATACACCGGTCACCTCTGCACCAAAATATTTGGCAAGCTGTAAAGCAAATGTACCCACGCCACCAGAAGCACCGTTAATCAGCACTCTCTGCCCTGATTGGATCTCTCCTTTATCGCGTAGACCTTGGAGCGCGGTATATGCGACTACAGGAACAGCAGCAGCTTCTTGGAACGACAGATTGTCCGGCTTCGCTGTGAGTGCGCTTTCAGCCGCACAGGTATATTCAGCAAATCCGCCCATGCGACCGGCATAGATGTCGCCAAAGACTTCATCCCCAGGTTGAAATTCTGTCGCACCTTTACCGACTGCCTCAACTCGACCAGCAATGTCAGCGCCGAGCGTCTTCTTTTTAGGTCCAAAAAAGCCATTCCCCAGACGAACCAAAAATGGTTCCGCTCTCATCGTATGCCAGTCAATTGGATTTACGGCTGCAGCATGAACTTTGACAAGCACCTCATTTTCCATGGGCGCGGGTTTTTCGACATCTTGCAATTTAAGTACGTCTGGCGATCCATATTTGTAATACATAATGGCCTGCATGTGGCTATCTCTCCTATGTAAATCTGGTTCAAAATGATGATGTACATCTGGTGCTCCGTGCATTATATGGGCTCCTTAATATTTGAATATACTTATACCAATTTTAGTGCCTGTTTTTGCCACTGCTCAACATCAACACCTTTGAACAAAAGCCACAACGTTACTGCTACTTCCCCAACAAACGTAAATTGTTCAATCGTCACACCGAAGTCGGGGAGGAGGAGCGCCGTAAACGCGTCGGATAGATAGCCAAAACAGGCAATGATCAATAGGATCCCCACGAATTTAGGCATATAGCCCGATTTGACGATCGCATACCCCATGGGAAAGAGCCAAAGCCCCCAGAAGATTGTGGCAATCTTGATCCCATATTCATGCAATTCAAGAAAGAAGAGCATAAGCCCATGCAACTGCTCTGGCGTGAATACGGTCAGATAGTCACCGCCTTCCGCGAGAAGGACAACAGCAATGTTATTGAGCTCATTGAACATGGTGATAGGCGCAGAGACCAGAAAAAAGACAACCATCAGCGACGCATGAGTTTTGCTCGCTGGCTTGAGTAGCTTGTAAAAAACGAGAACCAAAATGATATTGACAAGCTGGTTAACGAGGGCAGCCACAATGCTGAGTCGGACGATCGGTGCAGACGCTATGATGTTACTAGCTGTGGCTGCACCATCGCCAGCTACGACAAGGTAGAAGGGTATATACGCTAGTGAAAAAGCCCCCAATGGGATTATACTCAAATACAACAGTCCCGCAGCCCTTGCATAGATTTGTGGTGATGGTTCGGTGTTGTGGTTTGTCATTTCAATCTCTCTTTGCCTCTAGCCACCAAACCAGTCGGCCCATTGCACATGCAAATGACATTGGAGCCTGATCTGATAGGATTTCATGTCCTTATCTCTTGTCTCATCGCTTGTCTTGCTCATAACCAAAGTATAAGGGCTTGGGCGCACAAAGTCCCCACATTGGCATGTAGTCAGTACAGGGAAAAGATGTAGTTGAGGGCGAGAAAGATATAGGGGTAGAAATGTTGAGGGTGAAGGAATTGGGCCTATTATACCGCGGTTATGACTAGACCATAGGTTGTTCGACTACATACCAAAGCAAGTAAAGCTTATGGTCTCGTACAGAGATTGATTTAGATGACGGAGTGTTAGATCAAGTTCAGTTCTTGCGCCTTGGCCACTGCTTGGGTCCGTTTGTTGACGCCGAGCTTGCCATAGAGATTTTTGGTGTGATAGCGTACGGTGTTGAGGCTAATGAACAGTTGGTTGGCGATCTCTTGATTCTTTTTGTCCGCGGCTATCAGAGAGAGGATCTCCAATTCGCGTTTACTCAGCGGTTCACTGAGTGGCTCGGGGTGAGGAACGAGAGGCTGGGTATGGGGCGAGGCCGTTTGACCTGAATGCTGCTGCCTTTCTACGTCAAACGCAGCCAGCAACTTGCCCGTATAATCAGGCATTATGCCTTGAGTCGCGGCTGTACGCAGCAGCTCTGCCATCGGCATCCCTTCATCAATATATATCCGAACGTAGCCTTCAGGTTCGGCCAAGCTCAGGGATCGTTCTAATGACAGAAGAGCAAGTGCGGTGTTACCTTGTACCTTGTAAGCAAGCGCTTGCAGCACAAGAATTTCAATCATGCTGCTCTTACTTCCCCCTTCTTCCGCGGCCTTTAGGAGGCGTACCAGCAGCGCTACTGCCTCACGAATCGCCTGCTCTGCCCGATCAATCTCATAGCAAGCGATGAGTGCCCTTGCGAGGATGGTGTGTTCAAATTCGTATAGGTAGCTGATATCGTCTTCTACCGAAAGGCCCCTACTGCGAACCCAGTGAAGGGCTTCTGCCAATCTGCCTTGCCGGAGCCATATCTGTGTCTTCAACGCCGCCACTGGGCGTATATTAGGCACAGGCCCGCCACGGTAGAGTTTCTCTGCCTCTTCGAGGTAGTGGAGAGCCTCATCGAATTCTCCCTGATCCACCTTGAATTGGGCTTGAGTCAGATACAAGCCATAAGGCCATTCTGGTAATGCTGCTTGCTCTCCGAGCGATTCGCCTTTTAGAAGATGCTCTCTAGCATCTTCCACTTTGCCTTGTTCACGATAGAGCCTGCTCAACCCCAAATGCAAGTCTGCTGTCCCTAGCAAGGGTGGTTCGCCCAATGTGGCCACAAAGTGCAAGGCTTCTTTGTAAGTGTTGACGGCGTCAAAAAGATGCCCCTGGGCAATCTTGATGCTCGCTAGAACATAAGTCCCGCTGATTGCGTAAAGGAAATGGCCTGCCATGCGCAGGCGAACGGTTGCGTCGGACATATACTTGATCGCATCATCCAAATCCCCATTTGTCCAATAAGCAAGTCCCAGCAAGGAACTGGCGAGTCCACTGATATAAGGGTCTTCCTCGGATAAGCAGGTGATTGCTTGATGGGCATGTTTGATCGTACTCGCATTCTCGCCGATGGCCTGCGCATGAAATGCCCAAGCAATGGCTAATAAAGCTTGTAAAGAACCATTCCCGTTGGTCGTCAATTCCAACAACCGATTGGCGTCCCGCAGTCGATCCGCAGCCGCCTGTAGATCCCCAGAGAAGAGCAACGCCCAGGCAAATCCAAGACTAAGCGTGAGTCGGCTTCGTATCAGCGCGTCCGGCAGCCTCTGCACCCATCCAGTCCAGACGGCATTCTGAAAATAGGTACCGCTATTGGCCGACCATTCTTGTTCGATGAGTTCCGCTGCTCGCTCAAAATCCTGGCCAGCAAGTGCGTGCTGAATCGCGGCAGACCGAAGATTATGCCGCTCGTACCAGCCACATGCTCGTAGATGGAGTTCCTTAACAGAGTCGGGGTGTTCCCTGGTTAAGCGTGCCTGTAGCGCCTCCGCGAAGAGATGATGGTAGCGATACCACGCGCGCTTATCATCGAGCGGGACGAGCAGCAGGTTTGCGCGTTCGAGATACTCGAGCATCTCTTGGCCAGATGGTGACGATTGAGGTAAAACGGCATCACAAAGCGAGCCACATAGGCGCTCTAGAATGGATGTACAGAGTAAGAATTTTCGGATAGGTTCAGGCTGCTGTTGCAGCACTTCTTCAACCAGATAATCCAGTACGAAAGTATGGCTACCGGAGAAAGATTGGATAAAGTCAGTCGCGTCTTGATGCCCCTGTAAGGATATCGCCGCCAATTGCAGCCCGGTGATCCACCCTTCGGTGCGACTTTCAAGGGCAGCAATATCCGCTATCGAAAGGTTCAGATCCATCACCTGGTTCAGAAATTCGGTCGCTTCGACTTGGGTAAAGCGCAAATCCTGGGCACGGAGTTCGGTCACCTGATCACGCGCCCGAAATCGGGCCAGGGGTAGCGGCGGCACTTCGCGGGTGGCAATGACAAGGTGCATAAGCGGCGGCATGTGTTCCAGTATAAAAATCAATGCCTGATTCACCACCTGAGACTCAACACAATGATAGTCATCAAGGACGAGGATGAAATTTTGAGAAACGGTTGTTAGCTCATTGAGTAGGGTTGTCAGCAGTGCGGTCAGGGGCGGTGGTTGGGGTAAGTGCAATGCGCCTAATACACTTTCTCCAAGCTGAGGAGCTCCTTCAACATAGTTTGGAGCATGTTCAAAAAGTGGTTGTAGCTTCAGTCCCTCGGTCGGGCGAGGAGGCACAACCACAGAACTTTTCGGATAGACATTTAGATCGAGAGTCCGCAATGCAGCCACAAAATAGACAAGAAAGCGCGTTGGATCATTGTGCTCCTCGTCGAGGGATAGCCAAGCCACTGGCTGATTACAGACTACGGCCCATGCACTAAGTAACGTTGTTTTGCCAAAGCCGGCGGGTGCAGAGATGAGAGTCAGTTTACGATGGTAACTCGCGTTCAACCGCTCAGTCAAGCGCGAACGCAGAACCACACTGGGACGTGGCGAGGGAATGTACAATTTGGTGGTCAGAATCGGTTTAGGCATTGTACCGATTATACAACAATCGCGACCAGCAGGCAGTTTTGCTTATACTTGTCTATTCCGCTGCCACCGACAATAGGCCAAATCGAAAATCAAGTTCAAACGCATTTGGTTGTCTTGACAACTAAGTTGACCTGTGCTAAGGTGGCATCAAAATAGTTGTCTCGACAACCATTGTGGCCCGTCAAGAGCGTCATGAAAACCATGATAATTTTGTTGGCAGTGTAGGCGTATTTTGAAAAATAGATGAGAATCTGTTCCTCTATGACAAGAAGGTAGGTGTTGAGCACCCCGTTGGCTGAGCTTGTCGAAGCTGACGGGGTGCTCAACACCTACACAAGAAAACACCCAAAATGTGGAATCGTAAAAGTATCATTATCCAAGGAAGAATATTATGACTCAAAGAAGTGTATCCAATCGATATGGGCGAATTGCCCAAGCATTTCACTGGCTGAGTGCCATGTTGATTCTCATTATGTGGCCGTTGGGCGTTGTCATGACGCGCATCTCTGAGGATTCAGCGGCACAGCTCTATCAAGTCCATGTTGGCTTAGGAATGGTTATTCTTGTCCTGACTGTCCTGCGGCTTGTTTGGCTATTTATCGATAAGCATCCTGAGCCACCTGTGAATATAGAGCCGTGGCGCAAGCGAGCGTTTACCTGGAACCATCGGCTACTTTACATTGGGTTACTTCTCCTATCGGTTAGCGGCATCGCTATGCTGCTAGGTAGCGGCATTAGTTTGCCACCGACATCTGTACCACCTGAGGCAATTACTGCTGCGGGTCCTCAGCAAACGCATTCGGTGCTATCAAGAATCTTCATTGTGCTGCTTCTGATGCATATCGGCGGCGTGGTAAGCTATCACCTTACAAAGGGCAATACCTTGGCGCGTATGGGGGTACCTCTACAATCACCCAAAGGATAACAACAAGAGATTTCTGACAACGAAATTCATCTGAACAATCTTCAAGCGTATTCATAAAAGGAGGCATCATGTCTGAACAACCATTCCAACTACAGGCACCAGAAAACTCAGTAATTTGCGTCGTGGCAAACGAGTCTGACGTAAACAAATTAAAGAGTGTACTCTCAGAGAGGGGATACAATGGAGAAGATAGCGTGTCGATAGGTCATGGTGAGGAGTGGCTCAAAATTGTGGACCCCGATGGGAGCTATCACAGCGGCATGGCTCGACTCATCCGCACTTTTCAAAGACTCACGACAGAGGTAGATGACCGCACGCTTGGGGCGGTTGAAGGAGCATTAACCAGTGGCAAATATCTTGTTCTTGTTTCTACTGATGGCAGTGAAGCCCAGCGGGACCAGATACATGAACTGATGCAACAGTACAATGGAACTCATGTTTTCTTTGCTGGCCGTAGATTCACACAACTGCTCAGCGGGTGGTGATCCTCCAAGCATAAATATATTTAGTTGTCTTGATAACCAAAACGAACTCTGATACAATAACGACAAAACGTGGTAGCATAAAACTCACACACGGGACTTAATTCGCACAAGGCGTGCTACCTGAACAGTGTGTGAGCTTTACAACATTGGAACATGACAGTTGTCGAGATAACCAAAATGGTGGCAGTAAAATTATATGATGCAAGAAATACCTGCCGTACTGAACGACGCTTTGGGATTCAACATCGACCGTGTTGCCAAATTATTTCGTCGAGAACTCACTCTGGCACTTGCAGAATATGACCTTACCCCAGAGCAGTGGCAGATTATGTCCGTCATCTGGAACGGCGATAAACCTTTGAATCAACAGAATATCACACAGCTAACCCTCAAAGATAAGCATAGCGTTTCCCGTCTAATCAAGAGGCTAGAAGCCAAGGGATGGCTAGAAAAGCATCTCGATCCAAACGATGCAAGAAGCTTCTTGGTCACGGCCACGACGAAAGGTCAAGCACAAAAAGAAGCAGTCATTCATCAGCTTTACTCCCACTTTTTTGAAGATCTGGACATAGGTTTGACAGAGCAGGAGCAAGCGCAGCTACTGAACCTGCTCAAAACGATTCGCTTTCACCTAGGCGATGACGAAAAGTTAGAAAGTCGTTAGCGGTATGTGACTAATTTGTTCCTCGTGCCTTACCAAGCCTCGGCGGTCACTGGCAAAGTAGCCAACATCTACAACTTGGACACTGATTGCTCTAGCCACTGGCGAGCGAACGCTGCATAGTCATCAAAAAACTGAGCAAGATCTTCGACCGGAATCACCATTCCCTCTTGCACCCAGCGCTTGAGCACCATAAACAAACTGCCAGCCGTACTATCGATGGCATACGGTGCAAAATGACTGTCTTCAGCAACAATGCTTCTACTCTCTTCTATTCTTCTCAGATGGACAAGTGTTTGCTCTAAAAATTGCCTGATATGATTGAGCAGCAGCAAATCGAGTCCAGCATCTATCAGCAGAGCAAACGTCTCTGCATGAAGTGCCCAAAGCTGAAAGAAGCGCGTCATGAGCAAATAGTCGTTTGCACTTCCCGCCTCGAATTCGGCCAAAACTTCTTCTTGAAATACCTTGAAAATATCATCATACAGGCTAAACAAAAGATGGTCTTTTGTCTCATAATGTTTATAAAACGTTGTTCGGGCGATGTCAGCTTCTTGAACGAGTTCACTCACCTTGATTTTCTCGTAAGGCTTTGTCGACAAAAGTGTCTTCAGCGCAGCCTGTAACTGTCGTCGTGTGCGTCGTACACGCCTATCATCGTCTGAGTTTGTGGTCATTATTGCCATTCTGTCGCTTATCGTTCATATCCGCTGTTTTGTCAGTTGAAATCCACTTGAGGAAAGTATATGCTATCCTTGCATAGTAAGCAACGGTGTTCATAAACGTACGATGTACACAAAGCAACACCATTCACAAATTCACTCAGACAAACGGATGTGTCCCATTTTGGGGATCAGTCAAGCAGGTATGATTTGTCTACCAGAGTGTCCCCGAACATGTGATATGCACTGCAAACAAACCGTCAGGAGAACAACATGATTTCTTATCTTATTGGTTTATTTGGTATGGTCGCCCTCATCATCGGCGCTGTCATTTTGGTACGGCCTGCATTTGGTGAGCAATTTTTTGGCGACTGGGCTACGCTCAAATTAGATATAGTGCGCATAATGGTCACCACTGTGGTGATAGCCAGTTCATGGCAAACATGGCCGAACCTAATATTTGTGGCGGGGTGCCTGTTGGCAATCGCCACCGTTTTCTTCGCCATCATGGCGCGGTGGCAACCAGGTCGTAACTTTGTTCAGTCTTATCTGGTTGATAACAAGCGAGGGGCGCGAGTGTACGTACTATGTGCAATCATCCCTATGGGTGCTCTGTTAGTCGCTGGGACTATCCTGTCCTGAGGATTAAATAATAATCAACATCCATGGTATATATAATACGAGCTATTGAATGGCAATCCGCGATGCAAAACAGAACAGATGCGTGTGAATATCTATCGCCAAATGACGCCACAAGAGCGCATACTCATCGCCGCGCAGTGATATGAAGATGAAATCGCCAATATGCGTTCCAGTACATATGGGCTATCCCTCGCAATGTTGGTCGACTCACTTATCTCCTTCTCGAGATCAAATAGCAGGAGCGGATTGTATTACACCGCAGGCTCGGTTTCACCGACATCAGGATCGCGCATACAGTCGCTGGTCGGCCACAAACCGTTCGCGATGTCTTCCCCGTGCAATGCGCGTCAACTATTGTGAGGCCCTCTTGGCGGCGGTTTCTTCAGTGGTCGTCCACCAGTTTGGCTACCAGCGCATGATGCTCATAGGGATACTGGTCAGGAATCCGCAGACGGTTCACTTCTTCAAAAGGATAGCTTTCGCAAAGTTAGGAGGCTTCGATGAAGGGACAGGCAGAGCCAGTTATGACATGATACTGTCGTTGGATTGAACTTCTCTGTTTCAATCCAGCCTTCTGGAAGTCAGAAGCTTCTCATTCAGTTTAGAACCGAGTCCTGCCTCATCGGACAGAATGATGTGACCGTTCTTGATTTGGGTGGCCGGTTCCAGCAAATCTTGCTCCCATTCATCCTGAGGAGCCGTACTAGCATATTCTTGGTAGAGTAGATTCGGGATGGCGGCGCAGAGGTGGGAGACAGCGCGCGTGACAATGGGGCCGCACCAGTTGTGGGTGGCGATCTTGACATCGTATGTCTCGGCCAGGGCAGCCGTTTTCGCACTCTCGAGGATCCCGCCGTTGGTACCCACCTCGGGCTGAAAAACGTTCAGCACGCCGCTATCCAGCAGTGCTTTGGCTTCCTTACGCGTACAGGTGAGTTCGCCGGTGGCCAGAGGAATCTCGGTCGCTTCGGCTACTTTCTGCACCAGCTCGGGCTTATCCTCTGTGGGCGCCTCAAAAAACAGAATATTCAGGGGCTCGAGCGCCTGGGCCGCCATAATGGCACCTTCGACACTGAAGCGGTTGTGCGCGTCAATGGCCAGGGGATAGTCAGGCCCCACAGCCGCACGCACCATCTCCACTTTTTGGATCTGTGCGTTGAGTTCAGCCGGTTCCGGGGTACCCTGTCCGGAAAACGGATCCCATTTGAACATACCAAAGCCCGACTCTTTAGCGCCAACGATGCGCTCTACACACTCTTCCCAGCTTTTTGCACCGCCAAAGATGCCGTGGTTGGCATACAGAGGAATCTTTTCCCGAACTTGCCCGCCAAGCAGCGCATAGACGGGAAGCCCCGCCACCTGGCCCAGGACATCCCACAGCGCGATTTCGATGGCGGAAATCGCAGCGAACCCATTTCGGTCTGTGGCCATGGGCAAAAACTTTGTCAAAAATGCCTGGATTTCAAGAGGATTGGTGCCCACCAGCTGCTGGCCGATCATCTCGACGTGGCTGCGGATCGTGGTCGCATGGCCAGACCACGTAAACCCTTCCCCCATGCCCTCAATGCCTTGGTCGGTCTGGATGCGCACGAGTACCCAAGCGGGATATCCACGTGTCCCTTTGATGGGGATCGTCTCTACGTTCGTGATCTTGATAGGAATGTTTGTTTGGGTTTCAGGAGTCATGAGGTTCTCTTTATCAGTATACCGCAACCCTACAGCGAGCACGCCCACGTGTGGTTCGAGGCTTACCTAGTGAACTGTGGCCTACTATTTATGTTTTGCATGCTGCGAAAAAATCATCATTAGAGGCCGAGAAGCCACACTGTTGCTCTACTTCGCGGATCGCCATCTCGGTTGTAAACAGGTTGTAGAGCGTGTCGGGGAATTCAACTCCCGTTGTGGCATCCCGCAGTAGGATCAAATTATAGCCGCGCTGGGCCATGGCTCGCATCCCGTAATCTCGATTGAGGATGCACCAGTTGGTGGCAAAACCAGCGTAGATTAGGTGCAGGATGCGGCGCTCCTCCAGGAAGTCGTGAAGCTGTTGGCCGGTCGCAACCATGCACTCGTGGTCGAGAACCTGAATCGCAGAGGAGATGCTCAACTGGGGAGCGAGCTTATCCCAATGGATACCGATGCTGGGGGGCTGGTCGCGCGGTCCGCGAAAGGCGGTGTATTCACCCTTCCGTCGGCGAAACGCGAGCGGTGGCCAGGTGGGATCGGGAAGTTTCGGTGGCGATTCATGGCGCTCCACCTGCGCAAACTGCTCTGCGACAGGAGGCGATGGTGCGTGTATCACTGTCAATCCCAATGTGCGTGCCGCATCCAAAACTGGCACAACCGACTTGATTGTAACTTGTTTGGCACGTTCCAGCCAGCTCTCGATAAAGTGGATGTTCCACACATCGACCAGCACAAGCGCGGTCTGTGCGACAGGCAGTGCCATGGGGATTTCGCGCCGGACGAAATTCTCTTCGCGACAGGGAACATTGCTGGGCGTACTGTCTTGAAAGTATCTGACGTTGAGATTTAGTATAGACATTAGCTCACGCCTTCCATGTCACACATAATGAGTACTCGCATTATCATCCTCCTGGTATGTTCAAGTTTTCTACTGTTCAATCATTCATCAAGGCAGGCAAGGCGATATCATTCACGAATACCCCAGCCAGTGAATATCCCCATGAGGGCAACACCAGAAGCGAGCCAGAAGACCGCTTGGTATGCTGCGATCTCTGATACCCCGCGATCCAGGCCACCTTGTAGAACAACGCCCGCCAGTGCTGTCCCGAACACGAGACCAGCAAAACGGATCATTGTGTACAGACCAGCCCCCATGCCCATCTTCTCCTGTTCGGTGTTATTCATGGCGGCACGGTGTAGCGGTGCTTGGCTCAATCCCGTGCTAAGGCCAAGCCCCAGTACCCCAATGACGACAGCCCATACGGGCGCGGTTGCGGGCAAGAGCGCCAGCAAGGCTGTACCGCTGGCATGGGTGAGCAGGCTCACGACGACAGGCCGACGGCTACCCCAACTATCGGCGACCTGGCCACCGCTACGCGTGCCTACGAACTTGCTAGCGCTGCTTAAGACCAGGATCAGACCGATCCAATCAGCGCGCAGTGCATGAACATCGGTCAGGTAAAGTGGAATCAAAAACATGGTGCTACCGATGAGGAACATGCGGATTGACGCGCACAACGACGTCAGGGTGAAGGTGCGGTTGGTGAAAAGGTGCAGATCAAGGTAGGGTTGCCGGCGATGGCGCTCCCAGAGCAGCAGGCCAACGAGCAAGAGCAGACCGCCACCCAACAAACGCATATCTTGCAGCGGAGCGACACCGGTGATGGGCCGGCTGGAGGCATAGAAAAGAAAGCTGATGGCGACACCCCCCAGAAGAAGAACGCCTGCCCAGTCGAATGTGCGCAAGAAGTCGGGGGGCATGACACCAGGCAACTCTGGCACGCTGCGCCGAACGACAACCAACGCAACCAGCCCCAGAACCAGGATCGGCAGAAAAATGAAGCGCCAGCTCAGGTAAACAATCAGCAAGCCACTGAGCAGCGGGGCAATGGCACCCATCAATGGGAGTGTGGCATTCCATCTACCAAGCATTTTGCCGCGCTCATTGGGGGCAAAGATTTGCGAGATGATGGCTAGGCAAAGTGGAAGGAGGCCAGCACTTCCCAGCCCCTGAACGGCACGTCCGGCCATCAGCCAGCCCAAGTTCGTAGCCGTAAGGATAATCGTTGTCCCGGCTAGAAAGATTAGCATGGCAGCGATAAGCAGCCGCCGTTTTCCCAGCGCATCCCCCAATCGTCCATAAAATGGGGTGAAGATCATGTAAGGCACCGAGTACACAGTCGCTACCCACGCGGCCATATCAGCTGGGATGGCAAAATCTTCGCGTATCGTTGGCAGAGCCACACCGAACATGTGGCCGTCCAGAGCAAGCAGTATAGCCGGTGCTATCAGCCCAACGAGGACGCTGCCATTTACTGATTCATCTTTTGCAGGGCGAGATGTGTCTACCATGAGGTTCGTAGCAGAAGATTTCTCCGTTTGTGCGCAATGACTGTATCCGTACTGTTGCGAACTACTGGTTTTAGGATTCGGAATATCAGGTTAATTGTAATATATATAGAGTCAGTATACACCAACCAATGAATGTCAACAGATAAACTTACTCTTCGTTTTGACAGAGCGTGCCTAATTTAGTAAGCTCAAGCCGATCCTCTAGTTTCGCTTATTCCCCCCATATGGCCGTCTCTTTTGCCCTTCAGCCAGGAGAAACCATATGGAAGAAAAAATGAACGTCGCGGTAACAAGGAATCTACCAGCAACCTGCCACTTGCGACCTGCAATCTTGATCCACATTCACAAAGGAGAACCACCATGCAAATTGGCATTATGACGGGCCACTTCCCTCGACCCACGCTTGAAGAGACTCTGGATGCGGTAGTCAGCCACGGGATCCACCACGTTCAATTTGGCTTGAGCTCGGCTGGGCTAGATAATATGCCAGACAGTATTGACCTGAATCTGTGCGATACGATCCGCAAAGCAACAGAAGCCAAAAATGTAACGATAGCCGCATTGAATGGCGAATTTAATATGATCCATCCTGATATGGCGCAACGACAGGATGGCCTGCGGCGGCTGGAGATATTGGCCTCTGCTTGTGGTCAGCTGGGGACTTCGATCATAGCGACCTGTACAGGAACACGCAGCTCTGAAAGCATGTGGCGCAGCCATCCCGAAAATGACTCGCCGGAGGCCTGGCAGGATCTGTCGGCCGCCATGGAGCAGGCGCTGCGAAGCGTCGAGAAATACGACGTCACGTTGGCCTTCGAGCCTGAAGTCAACAATGTGGCGAATACGGCTAAAAAGAGCCGTCGCCTGATCGATGAAATGCAGTCGCCCAACCTCAAGATCGTCATGGATGGGGCCAATATCTTCCATGAGGGACAATTGCCGCGCATGGCCGAAATCCTGGATGAGGCATTTGATCTGCTCGGTGAACACGTTGCCATTGCCCACGCCAAAGACTTGGATCATGATGGCGATGCGGGCCATCTGGCCGCGGGGCAAGGATTACTGGATTACGAGCGCTATTGGCGATTACTTGAAGGGCTGGACTTTGACGTGCCGGTGATCCTGCATGGTCTTAAGGAAGAGCAGGTGGACGGGTGTGTTGCGTTTCTGAAGGGGCTGCCGACCTCTTCTTAGCGAGGTGGTTTTTAACAGAGTAATTTCTTCATGACCATCCCTTCAAACCCATAACGCCTAATGAGTTTTATTGCCGATTATCTGCGCATTCTGCGTCTGTTCAGTCACGATATAAGAATGTACTTGCTGGCGGCCGCACTGATTGGGCTGAGCTTCACCGGGTTTGTCAGCGTATTGCTAAACCTCTATTTGTTGCGGCTGGATTACGGGTCGGCGTTTATTGGCTTGGTCAATGGGGGGACGGCGCTGGTATTTGCGCTATCCGCGCTGCCGGCTGGGGCGATTGGTGACCGTTGGGGATACCGACGCACGGTCGTTACAGGGGTGACGCTAATCAGCATCGGCACAATCGCTTTACCGCTGACCGAGTTTTTGCCCGGCAGCGGACAGGATATCGGCATCTTGGTGACCCGCTTGCTGACTGGTTTGGGCTTTGCCTTGTACATTGTCAACACCAATCCCTACTTGATAGCGGCCACTGACCCACAAGAGCGAGATTATGCTTTTTCCATACAGGTAGCGGTGAGTCCCCTGAGTGGATTTGTGGGTAGCTTAATTGCTGGGATATTGCCTGGTATTTTTGTGGCTAGTTTGGGGTTGACGCTGGACCAGCCCGCACCTTTCCGCTACCCCCTGATACTGGCTGGACTGTTGCTTACCCCAGCAATTTTTGCTCTCCTGACGACACAGGATATTGTGGCTACACAAAATATTGATGCGGCCAATCATTCAAAAGAGAATGAACCTGATGTTGAAGCTAGGTCGAATCCGCAGGATAGCCGCAACCTCGGGGCAGGTACTCTCCCGTATATACTTATCGGCGTTTTGGCTTTGACAGGACTGCTGCGTGTGGCAGGCGAGGGGGCGGCGCGGACATTTTTTAATGTCTATCTTGATGTTGTCTTGGGTGAGTCGACCAGCAGAATTGGGCTTTTGACAGCCTTTGGTCAGCTTCTGGGCGCTCCTGCGGCGTTGGTGGCACCATTTTGGGTTGCGCGGGTTGGCAAAATGGCGGCGATTGTTTTATCGACGCTGGCCTCGGCAGTTGGCTTGGTTCTGATGGGGCTGGTTCCTCATTGGGCCATTGTGGGTTTGGGTTTTGTGGGCGTCGTTGGCATGCAGTCCATCACACATCCTATTGTCAATGTTGTTCAAATGGAGATTGTGCCGCCGCGGTGGCGAGGCACGACGTCCGGCGTAGCCTCAATGGCGATGGGTACGGGGTATGGCCTGGTCGCGTTAGGTGGAGGATATGCTATCCCTATTTTGGGATATGCCGGTCTTTTCTTTACGTGTGCCGGATTGGTCGCATTTGGCTCGGTACTTTTCTGGGTTTATTTCCGCGTGCCGCGCGGCGAGTACGCTCGCTCTGAATCTCGCTAACCACGAATAGCTGACGTCAATAGTTAAGATGAGCTGTACGCCTAAGACTCAAAGATGATTCCATGTATCCCTGTTCTGCCTTCGTTCAAGAACGGATGAGAGGAAACGTTCGACCATGTCAACCAATCTGAAACCTTTGTTCATCTTGCCAGACCACGCTAACCAACGCGCGCTCTTGATGTCACAATCTGATGGCTGGTCGCTTCTCGCTTGTGAGATAACACGGCCCGATGGCAGCGAAGCGGCGGGAATGGGCTACTTCAATACCGTGTTGAAGGCTGAGCTTGGTATCGATGTAACAATCCGTTATTTAACCGATTGGCCTGACCCTGAGATCGACGATGTGGTCATCGTATTTACTTTGGAGAACCACAGCCCCGATTGGGAACTGTCCAATGACGGGCGTTGGATTGACCGGAATGAATTGGACAGTTTGACGTTCATTCGGCCCCTGCATCGGTCGCTGTTGGAAAGCTGGTTTGCTGAAGCGAAGGCAGAACCGCTTGTACCGTGGTGGGGCATCGGCTGGTTTGCAGAAGTGACGTCGTGGATGACGGAGCAACTCCGCGGGATGGGGATAAGCATCACTGCTCCGGTTGAGCAAGTGAGAATCTGGCATGGCTCGACCATCTTGCGCGTCACGACCGATGCTGGCGATGTTTATCTCAAAGCCGTGGCTCATACCTTCGCACAGGAGGCAGAGCTGATGCAAATGATCGCCCGATGGCAACCGGAGCGTATTCCCAACATACTGGCAGTTGAACCCGAACGACACTGGATATTAATGCAGGATATTGGTGGCCGTGATCTCGGAGAAACCTCAGAGATAGCTGCCTGGGAGGAGACATTGCGAGCCTATGCCCAGTTGCAAATGCGCTCTCTGGCATTCATGGATCAACTGCTCAGTGTGCCTCTTTGTGATTGGCGTTTGAAACCAATGGAAAATACAATTGAGACTGTTGTCGCACAAGCTCCTTTGCTGTTGCAAGATCATCCCATGTGTCCAAGCGAGGCCGATCTCGCACATTGGCAAAAGCTTCTGCCAGATATCAAAGCGGTGTGTGTCGCAGCCAGTGGCTATAATATCCCTTGTACGTTGGAACACGGTGACTTTCACGATGGAATGAATATTCGGGTAACGGAAAAGGGGCCTGTCTTTTATGACTGGGCGGAAAGTTCGATCTCACATCCCTTCTTTAGCCTGGTGGAGCTTTTGCTTTCTGAGAATCTGCCCAATGTGCCTGACGTCAAGGCCCGGCTACGAGATGCCTACCTCACAGAGTGGACTGCTTACGAACCGCTGGAACGGCTCCAAGAGTTGTATCAACTCACCGAACGGCTGCGAATCCTGCACTGGACCCTTCATTTTGCGCACCAACTGGCTACCTATCAACAATGTCTGGCGGATCGTCCGATTTTGCCCTATTCTGTTACGGAATTTGCGATAAGGCACGCACAGGGTATTGTGGCAGATTTATTCAAGGATCTTTTCTCTAACGCGAATGAAGCGGCGTGAGAGAAATTTTATACCCTTAAAAGTCCCGAGCCCTCTTAGTTCGTAAAGGATCGAAGGAGAGTTACGATGTTCAAGAATTTGTGGCCCAGCGCAATCGGGATTCGCGATATTTCCTTGCCCGAATCCATCCAACTGGCCCGGCAGACGGGCTTTGCTGGCATTGATTTTAACATCCGTGAAGCTGCTGCCCTGGCCGATGAACATGGCGTGGGGTACGTGCGTGACCTGTTTAGAGACGCAGACATTAAACCCGCGTTATGGAGTCTGCCCGTGGCTTGGCGTAAAGATCAATGGCAGGAAGAGCTAAAAGAGTTACCCGCCTTCGCTGCATTAGGGCGTGAGTTAGGTTGCTTACGTACCACGAGTGCCTGCTCCCCCAGCTCTGACCAGCGCCCCTTTGACGAGAACTACGCCTGGCATATTGAACGCCTGCGTCCCATTGCCCAAGTATTAAGCGATCACGGTATACGGTTCGGTCTCGAATTCCTGGGGCCCCAAAATATGCGTCCCCCTGAAAGACACACCTTTATCTATACCTTAGAAGGGATGCTGGCGTTGCTTGAGTCGATCGGCACAGGCAATCTTGGCTTGATGCTTGATATCTTTCATCTCTGTGCATCGGGTGGCAACATTGATGACCTGGATAGCCTATCCGCTGATGACATTGTGACCACTCACGTGAACGACGTCGACAAGACGCTGAATGTAGCCGACTATCAAGACCTTGACCGCGGGTTGCCCATGGAGAAAGGTGGGCTGCCCTTGCGCGAATTCATGCAAAAGCTGGTCAACATCGGGTATACAGGACCAGTCACATGCGAACCCTTTAGCAAGCGAGTCAATGCCATTGAAGATCCGCTGGAGGCGGCACAATTGACGGCCAGCTATATGGATGAGTTGTGGCGTACGAGTGATCTTGGCTAAAATGTGACAAAGTTGCTTACTTGTTGGCAAATCAAAAGCATAGGCGGAATTCGTAGCGAAAAAGGAGCTATTCCTCATGGCGGTAATCAATAAACAAGAAGAGTTGGCAGACCTTCAAGTCTATGGTGACACGCTCGTTGGATGGGATGAGAATATCCCTCCCAATGAGACATTAGACGAGGAGGGCCGCCCCTTTCCGGAAAATAGGGGCTTTGGCGTGCCCGATCCGCGCGCACCCAGCCGCAGAGCCTATGACGATCCCGAGGTCGAAGCGTTGCGGGCGCACCTACGTCAAAATAATGGGATTCGCGGGCTGGAAATCTGCTCGCCTCATGAAGTCAAAAGAGCGGCCAGAATTTTCCACCGCGATGGTTTCGTTGTGGTGCGCGATCTGCTCAATGCCGAACAACTGGCCCAGTGGCGAGAGGGTTGCGCCCAAGCCCTTAAGAAAATCCTGGAGCTACCCGGTCAAGGCGATAGAAAATATATCACCGAAACCTTCCGGCTGCCCCATCGCTACAGCTTTGGCACCTCTTCTGGTTCCAGGCATATGTTGCATGATCCGGCCTGGGCCAGCATGGTCGATCTACCGACAACTACCCCCATTCTCCAGGAGATCTTTGGTTCGTCCGATTATCGGGTGTGGGGATCAGGCGGCGACCTCTCTCTACCCGGTGCCATCGAGTATCAACATGCGCATTCAGATGGCAGGGAGGTCGGCGAGCTTTCCCCAAGCCGGATAGCGTGCGCAGAGGCTCTTGGTGTTGAACTCAAGAGGGATAGCGAAGGCCATCTGGATGTACCAACCCAGAAGCTGATTGCGGAAATGACGCCCCCCATGGTTATCGTCAACTTCATGATGTGCGATCTTACCTGGGAAAATGGTCCTATCCGTCAGATTCCAGGAACCCAAGTCTTGCAGCAGCCACCGCCCACACCCTCTGAAGAACCCGATTGGATGAGATGCTCCACCCTGGTTGGGGTCCCCGCCGGTACAGGCGTTTTTCGAGATAATCGGTGTTGGCACGGCGGGACGCCCAATCTATCCAGAGAGATACGAGCCATGCCAAACGTTGAATATGCACCGCCCTGGCGCACGTTGGATCACTTTACCCAGAGCATGCCTCATGAGATGTGGGAAATGCTAACGCCCCACGGACAACATATCTGCCGCACCATCAAGGCCGATCCTGGGGTGTGGCCTGCCGGTGCTGGCGTGATGCATCCACTAAGAGGAAAGCTGGCCGAAGTGGTGAAAGCGTAAAATTGTTATTGGTCATTGGTTCCTGGTCCCAGATTATTCGCTATGCGGTCGCGACGGTCACAAATGACCAAAGACGAATGACCAGCGAGTAATCTCCAATCGAATTGAGGTAAGCATTGAGCTTAGGAGGAAGTTCATCGAGAAGGGGTTTTAAGGAATTGACTTGTTCTTCTGTCAGGAGGTTACGTTTGTAAGCGCGGCGGAGCCAGTGTTTTGTTTCATAGAGCGAACCACGAGCGATACGTACAAAGCGTCGATGGTCTTGATAGCTACCACGGCCTGGGCCTTCAGCGATATTAGCACCAACGCTATTGGCGGAACGGACGAACTGTTTCCCAATCGTATCCTTCGCAAAAGATTGCCATGTCTGGACGATATCCCAAACGCGGTCGGTCAATTCCTCTGCCATCTGGTAGACCCGCAATTGTTCAAATCCATGTATCTTCGCCATCTCTACGATTCTTTCTGCCATGTTATGTATCAACAAACATTTTTAGTCAGATCAGTTGCCATCTTAGCAATCCAGCCTACAAATCTCAAGTGACAAAGGTCTGACAATACGGAACCAGCGACTAAGGACCAATGACTAAGGACCAATGACTAAGGACCAATGACTAAGGACCAATGACTAAGGACCAATGACTAAGGACCAATGACTAAGGACCAATGACATGCAAAAAGCCAAGATTGCCGTAATCGGTTGTGGACCGCCGTCCAGACAATGGCACTTGCCCACCATCGCGGAGCTGGCCAAAAAGGGGAAGATAGAGTTCGTGGCACTCTGCGATCTCGATGAAACGCTTGCCGCCCAGATGGGTGGGCAGTACGGCGTCTCCTACTATACGAACATCGAGCAGATGCTGGAGACCCACAAGGACATCCTGGTCGTTGATATTATTACCGGCGATCCAACCCACCATGTGATAGCCAAAATAGTGGCAGAACACAAGATGCACCCCATGGTCGAAAAGCCAATGGCGCTGACCCTGCCCTGTTGTGATGTCATCGTAGACGCTTGTCGCAGAAACGGTGTGCATTTTGAAGTCGCCGAGAACTACTTTCGCATGCCCAAAGAGCGCATGATTCTCAAGCTGATTCGTGAAGGTATACTCGGCGATATCCTGCGCGTTCACTTTATCGAACCATATAGATTTGCGCCCTTTGATCCAAATGTGGGCAAGCCGCGCGGGATAGAGCGCCCCGTCTCCACTTTCGGCTCCTATTCGGGCGTCTGTATGGACATGGGTGCCCATCGTCTGTCCCAGATTCGGCTCTATGCCAACAGCGAGCCGAGAAAGATCGCCGCGATGACCAAACAGTTTGTACCAGGCCCCGATAAAGTCTTCGAAGATTGGCTGCACGCCATGATTGACTTTGACAGTGGGGCCGTGGGCATCTATGAGACCTCGATGGCTGGTGAGGAGACCATCAAGTACTCGCAGATTACCGGAACCAAAGGGCGAATCATGGATCTTGATTATCGGGGGCCACATATTCCACTGCGCCTCATGGTCAACGGCGAGATGCAAGATATCCCCGTAGAGATCGAGCGACACACCGTCGACGGGGTAGATGTACTCTCCAGGATCGTCGTCCATACCGAGCCAGAGATCGTCTATGAGAATCCGTTCAGAGAGTATGCCATCGACGATTGGTGCGTTGGTCATGCCGAGGAGATTATGAGCCTGGCCAACGCGGCGCTCTATGATCAGGAACCCGAATATGGACTTGGTGGTCGCAAGGATGTGGAGATGTGTATGGCCGTCTATGAGTCGTCCATTTTGGGCATGACGCCAGTCGAGCTACCGATACGCGAGATCACCACCTATGAGCAGATGCTTCACGACGACTTTTTGGAGAAGTTTGGGTATTCTATCGTATGAATGTACATACGCGCAGAATACCCTGTGATTGCCACTGACGGAAAGATATTGGAGAAAATAGAATTATGTTAAAATGGGGAATTATTGGCGCAGGCAGCATCGCCTATGTCTTCTGCAACGGGATGCGTTTTACAGAGTCGGGGCAGATTCTTGGGGTTGCCAGCCTCACCCAAAGACGTGTAGACAAACTGGTTGACGATTTTGCCATCCCCCGCCAATATGAAAGCTACGAGGCGCTGCTGGCAGATGACGAGATCGATGTCGTCTATATTGCCACCCTGAACCCCTCTCATGCCGAGTGGGTGATCAAGGCGGCCGAAGCGAAAAAGCACATTCTGGTCGAGAAACCCATCGGTATGAACGCTGGAGAAGCCGAGGCCATGATCCAGGCGGCCCGCGACAATGACGTCTTCCTGATGGAAGCCTTTATGTATCGCTGTCATCCGCAAATCGCGCGTGTAGCCCAACTTATCCAAGATGGCACGATTGGCCAGGTACACCTCATTCGGGCCACCATGGGCTTCCACCTCGACTTCAATCCCAACAGCCGCATGTTCAACCATGAAATGGGCGGTGGCGGCATTCTCGATTTGGGCTGTTATACGGCCTCCATGGCGCGTCGTATGGCGGGTGCTGCCGACAACAAACCCTTCTTGAATCCGACGTCGGTAAAAGCCAGCGGCACCGTTGGCCCCACCGGCGTTGATCAGTTGGGCGTTGCCACCCTACAATTTGAAAATGGTATCGTCGCCGAGATCATTGCCACGATTGAGTGCAACGTTGGGTCCAGCGTATCGATTTATGGTTCAGCCGGCACAATCACCATAACCGATCCCTGGCTGCCTTCGTCACCTTGCCGTCGCGCCAAAGAGCCATTGTCGCCCGATACTAGCATCCCGCCAGCAACGATCCTCCTACAACTTGGTCGGGAAGAGCCATCTGAGATTTTGGTCTCGGCGCAGAAAGATCTGTTCACTTTAGAAGCCGAAATGGTGGCCAATCATATTGGGGATCGGCAAGCCCCCGCCATGTCCTGGGATGACTCTCTAGGGAATATGCGGCTGTTGGATGCCTGGCGTACACAGGTGGGTGTTGTCGTTTAGGAATATTGAAGCACCAGTGGGAACCTATATTGTCTACGATTCCAGGCTCTGGCATCGTGCGGGTGTGAATCGTACGCAGCAGAAACGCGCCGCTCTGTTGCAAGCAGTGCTTCCCATGTATATCATGCCCAAAACGGATACCAGTCGACCATACAAAGCGTTTCTGCAAAGTTCCCTGGTCAAAGAGCTGACGGTGTTAGAGCAAAAGGAACTTAACCCCCTCATGGTCAACAAAATCGAGGGTCCTGGGGGCAGATTTGCCATTACGATTGATGAAGAGTTGAGCGAGTTGGTAGGCCCCTAATATTACCCGAACTTTACAGGAGAAGGTCATAGCAATGACAACATATGTATGGAGTATTGACGATGCCGGTTCAGGCGGTAGTAAGATGGTGGAATCGCTGCGTCAGGCGACTCAGTTTTTTAGCTCGCGCGGGGTAGGGTCTACCTGGTTTACGGTGCCCAAGGCTGGCGACAGACCCCTTTCTGCGGCATGGAAAGAGGCGCTCATTGCTGCGCGCGATGCTGGCCACGATCTGCAACTGCATGGCCTGACCCACGCCGACTGCTACGAGTTCGGCCCCCCTGTGTGGCCGGCAACGAGTATCCTGCCGACGCTCCAATCTGACTTTGTTCAGCGAAGCGACGAGTTGATGCCGCGCTATACCGTGACAAATCTTCGTGCCCGTATTGAAGAAGGCATGGCGATCTTTGCCAACGACTTAGGCGTCGAGCCAACCGTCTTTCGCGCGCCCTGTGGGGCTATATCCAAACCCATGTTTGCCGCGCTGCGCGAGGTGGGCATCGGCTATCATACCTGTATGTATATTAGCGGTACTGGTTACGCTCACTTGCCCCATAACGACGGAGAGATTACACAGAAGTGGGTGGATGAGATTCCCCATCAACCTTACCGCTGGTATGACGGCATTGTTGAAATACCGATCCTGAACGAGTATACCTGGAAGGGTGCCGGGCAACGCAGCGCCGAATTTATCGATTTAGCCAAGCAAGACCTGGACCATATCCGCCAGAAAAGTCCCATCGTCGTGATTCTCATGCATACCCACGGCATTGCCGACGACTATGAGCATACCTTCCGTCTCATCGACGCTGTGATAGAGCATGTGGGTCAGCAGAATGGTGCCACATTCGCTACGATGGGTGAGTTGGCGGCATCTGGCGCATTGGACCAAGCGGCTACAGTCGAAGGGCCAGACATTTTGCCTGTATGATCATCCGAAATAGCAACGATAGACCATGAAATACGATCAGAACAACCACACCTTTGACTGTGATCCAACTATGACCGACACCCAAGTGCTCGAATTCTGCCGAGACGGATACGTACTGTTGCGGGGTGTTGTACCGGACGACGTCAATCAGCGCACCTGCGATTACCTGGAGGGGAAAATCCCAGCCAATCCCGTCTACATCCCAGACGGAATGGCCCAAGCCGATCTGGAACGCATTCGCGCATCCCATGAACCGAGCACAATCTTTTTAGAAGAGTGGTTTATTGAGCACGTGCTCCTTCATCCCCAGGTGACGGGCATCATGCGCTCGCTGCTAGGGCGTCATGTGGGGCTGCCCATTCTGGCCAGCCATCACCACGTGGATTGCCCTATGCCTGCCCAAGGCTGGCACCACGACGCCGACCACATCTTCGGCCCCGAGCTCAATTCGGTCGAGGTTTTCTACTTTCCCCAGGATACACCGGTGGAGTTGGGGCCGACTGAACTCGTTCCTGGTACTCACATCGCGCCAAGCCAACGCAAGGAAGACGAAGCTGGCGTCTTTACGGACGGTCCGGCAGGCACCATCGGCATCCATCATCAGAGCATTCTGCATCGCCGCGGTCTGTCTACCGCCACGGGGACGCGCCATATGCTCAAGTACAACTACTGGCGCTCCGTCGATCCGCAAAGAGATTGGAATACGGAACCGGACTTTGACTTCCAAACCGCCTACTATGGCGGACACAATCAGGCGCGCTACGTGGCCCACATGTTCTACTGGCTTTGCGGAAAGGGCGATGAATTTCGCGTCATTGGCGGGCAGGCATGGCCGTGGTCTAGTCCGAACCAGATTGGGCGCTCGTATGGCTTTGGGAGCACGCTAGGGTACCGGCCGGACTGGCGGAAGGATAATCGGGATGGGTACGCGGTTTAACCAATGAAAACTATCTTGTGGAGGAAATAGATGAACCTACCGACCGAAGCTCCCGTTCGACGCTTGACCGACGATCTGAGACGCGACTGGATGGAAAAGGGCTATATTCACCTCAAGGGCGCTCTCACCCCAAACCAGGTCGCAGACTATCTGGCCGCAACGGACGAGGTGATCGCCAACTATCGCGAGATCCACCCCGAAGCCCGTGCAAAGGACGCTTTCAACATCGTCCAGACGGTCGAGCATTCTCTGGAGTTCGATTCGCTAATCGACCACCCTGGCACCTTTGGCGTTATCGTTGACCTCATGGGGCCTTATCTCCAGATTATGGGCACAGTGATCTACGTGCGCTATCCAAGTGCGGACATGCCCTTCGACTGGCATACCGACGGAGGCCCCTCGTTACGCGAGTTCCGCGTCGAGCCAAGCAGCCGTCCGCTCAACTTTAAGATCCAATACTTCTTGACCGACATCCCGGAAGAGAACCGGGCCAACTTCTGCTTGGTGCCTGGCAGTCATCGCCGCGACTTTCCTGATGCGGGTTTGGCCAAAGGAGAATGGCCCGAGGGCGGCGTTCAGTTGATTGCCGACGCTGGTGATGCTGTACTCTTCGCCTACAACCTGTGGCATGCCGTGGCCCCCAACGAGGGCAACGAAGTGCGGCGCAGCGTTACCTTTCGCTATGGGCAGCTATGGTCACGCCCATGGGACTACGAGAAAGCACCGCCCGAAGTGCTGGCGCGCATGACGCCGCGTCAGCGACGCCTGATGGGTGACATCGGTCCAAATCGCGCGCCCGGCGCGTACTACGAACCCAAAGACCAGCTTGACATCATCCTTGACGACATCAATGAACGGCGACCGAGCTGATCGTCTTGTCCATAATTATACACTCGATTTCAGGGTGATAAGGAACGAAAATTCAAAAAGTTGTAGTGGACAGAAAATTCAAAAGTTTGGGCATAAGATCTCTCGGTTCCTGGAGATGACTTGCCCGAATTTTTTGAATTTATTCTATTCTGATTCCTAAGTAATTGAAAGGTGATTTGAATAATATGCAGACGATCAACTATGTTATGCCATGTGCCAGGAAGAACTATAAGGACCTGTTCTCAGATAGTGTTCGTAAGTTCTTAATGGCCGAGGCAATAATAGATGGCTTCTGTGGAGGTATGATAATTGATGATTATCATAAGCCAAGCGTAGGAAGAATTTGGTATGGAATGGAGAATTATTTCGGCGGGAATGTGTCCCACGCCAATGCCAAAATTATCATGCCCAAGTTGCCCGGTCTTTACCACATGCTCTTCTCTGGCAATAGTCAATGGCCGCACTTCTTGTTTGATGCGTATAACGGGCAGCTCAAAAAGAGTCATTGTTTCCAATTTAAGATTCCTCATCCAAATTTAGAGCACCTTAGCAGGTTGTCAAACCATCCGTTGCCCGAAGGATTAAGGCTTGCAAGGATAGATTTGGACTCAGCGCGTGTGATGGAGCAACAGGAAACGCCTGACGATGACTATTGCTGTATCCCTTCTGAATTCAATTCTGCAGAAGATTTCGTCAGTCGCAGCTATGGTTTTTGTATTAGAAGTGAAAGCAAGGTGTTTTCTCGTATCTCGGCAAGCTATCCAAGCAGTTCTCCCACTGATGTTGAAATTGATATTGAGACAAGGCCGGAAGTACAAGGTAAGGGGTTTGCCACAATTGTTGCTGCCGCTTTCATAATTGATTGTGTAGAAAATGGAATCGCACCGATCTGGAATACAACCAGCACCCTATCTGCCAAGTTGGCAGAAAAGCTGGGTTTTGATTTAACAGACGCTTTCGAGACTTTGCTTCTAGCCACAGGAGTTTTTGATCCCTCAATGAATGTCGATCACAGTATTCCGATTGCCTTAAGGCGTTTTGAATTTGGTAAAAAAGAGGAATACCCGCATTTAAACGAATCATAAATGTTATATATAGATATCCAGATAAAGATTTTCCGCACTTCCCTTCGACAAGCTCAGGGGAAGTGCGGAAAATCTTTATCTTAAAAACTATAACAGCGTACCAAAGTCAAGTGCTCTAAGCATTGGCGTGATAAGATAAAGCGCCCCCAGATTGTTTCTGCTCTTTGTGAACCCGACGGAGAATCGAGCAATGCCCACACCCCATTTCTACACCTTTCTACAGCGAATTAATTTAGCAGCCATCTTGCTTGGCGTCAGCCTACTTCTGTCCGAACATCAACGGCCAGTCGCCACAGCAAGCTTGGCGACCGGCTCAAATATCGAGGCGACCAGCGGAGCACAGACACCACCTACCGTGGCAGGTTGTCCAGTCTTTCCTAACGATAATATCTGGAATACACCTGTCAACACCCTACCCGTTGACCCCAATTCTGACGCCTATATCAACACCATCGGCGCAAATACCAACGTCCATCCCGATTTTGGCTCAGGGCTATGGAACGGAGGGCCGATCGGTATCCCGTATGTGGACGTATCGGGTAGCCAACCGGGTGTCTCGGTCTCATTCAGGTATGACGACGAAAGCGATCCTGGTCCCTACCCGAATTCCCCCAGATGCGCCCATTGAAGGTGGTCCAGCCAGCGATGGAGATCGGCACGTCTTGGTGTTGGATCGGGATAACTGTGTTCTCTACGAAGTCTTCAATTCCTATCCGCAGGCTGACGGCAGTTGGCGAGGGGATTCCGGTGCGGTCTTCGATCTGAGTTCGCACGCGCTGCGACCGGATACGTGGACTTCGGCTGATGCTGCGGGATTGCCCATTCTGCCGGGGCTGGTGCGTTATGATGAGGTGGCTAGCGGCGAAATTCGACACGCGCTACGCTTTACAGTGCCGCAGACCCGTCGTGACTATGTCTGGCCCGCGCGTCACTTTGCTTCTGATCTGACTGGAGAACAGTACCCGCCTATGGGCCAACGATTTCGTTTACGCTCCGATTTCGACACCTCTGGATTCTCGGCAGATGTGCAGGTGATTTTACAGGCGCTAAAGAGCTACGGCATGATTCTGGCCGATAATGGATCGGCCTGGTTTATCTCTGGCGCGCCTGACGAGCGTTGGAACAATGATGTGCTGCGTGAGCTTCGCCAAGTCCAAGGGATCGATTTTGAGGCTGTTGATGTGTCGTCGCTTATGGTCGAGGCAAATTCGGGGCAAGCGCGCATTACAGTGCCAGAGACATCGACGCCAACGCCAGTATCGCCAACCAGCACGCCCATGCCGAGTCAGACACCTACATCTGTTCAAACGCCAACAGCAACTCCAACCCCAACCGGAACTGTTCTGAATGTGAATTTATTCCTGCCATTGACCACACAATAGCATTCTTGGCAAGGATGGGCTTTTCAGAGAGAAATCGCCAAACGAACTTTAGTAGTAACTACTCAGGCGCTCGAGGTTTGAGCTTGCCGAAACCCGCCTCCGCCTTCGACAAGCTCAGGCTACGGCTGAGTCGTTACCATTAGTTTCATCCCGTATCCGCGTTACTTCTTGATTGTAGGTTCCCCCAATTAGGATGTTGACTCTCGCCAATAAAAACCATCCTCCGAAGCAACGAGTCCCGTTCCTTGAAGCGGTGCGTTCTCGAACCCTGGAATCTGGCAGTACATTCCCGAATAGTCATCAATATCATCGACGCGACGCGCGGCACTTGCCTCAGGCGGCGGTGGGCCTTTGCCCAGTTCGTCGAGGATCATCTGGAATGTACTCCCCAATTCGCCGCGGGTATCGAAAAACAATTGACCATCAACCAGCTCGCTACTGGATACGCCCGATGCTAAGGTGACGAGCGCCGAGTTATCCCGTTCGGTCGTGTTCAATATGGACCGGGCCGACCAGAAATAGGAATCCTCGTGCTGATTGGTGTCGTAAAAGGCGATGAGCATCTGGTAGAACTTGGCGAATTCGTTGCGATAGCGGGCTTCAAATTCTGCAAAGCACCGCTCCTCATCAAAGTCGCCCCTCAGCAGGCTATTGATGGAGCGTGCCGCCAAGAGGGCTGAATAGGTTGCCATATGCACGCCGGAGGAGAGGATCGGATCGATGAAACAGGCCGCATCGCCCACGAGGACCAGCCCGGGCTTCCAAAATTTGGTATTGCAGTACGAGTAATCTTTGCGAATCCGCAGTTCACCGTATAAGCCATCGGTAATGCGTTCTGCAGAGGCCAAATATTCTCGAATGATTGGGCAGGCATCAATGCACTCATGCATCACCGACTCATGTCCCTGCTGATTCAAGCGGTGGGCATACTCCTGGGCTATGACCGCACCAACGCTTGTTAAATCGTCTGCTAGTGGTATATACCAAAACCATCCCCATTCAAAGGCAGCCGCAAGAATATTACCCTCAAGTTCTCCAGGCAGGCGTTTGCCACCGTTGTAGTAGCCATATAGCGCAATATTCTTGAAAAACTCAGAATAAACACGTTCTCCCACTTGTCGATAGTGGGGGCTGCTATGGCCTGCGGCATCTACCACGACCTTGGCGCGTGCTTGGTATGTTGTGCCTTCATGATCTTGAACCTGCACACCGACCACACGGTCACCTTCTGTGAGTAGCTCTCGAACCCGATGCTGCTCGCGTACATTGACACCTTTTGTGCGAGCATTCTGAAGCAGGATATGATCGAACTTGGTGCGTTCCACCTGATAGGCGTATCCAACGGCACTCTCTTTAATGAAAGAGTTATCAAATTGAATGTGCCACAAGTCAGGATTTTTCCCCCAGCGTAGTGTTGCCCCCCGTTTATAGGTGAAGTTGGCGTTTTGTATCTCTTTGGCAACGCCCAACATTGGGCAAATGCCATGAATCGTTGAGGGCAGCAGCGATTCGCCGACTTGATAGCGGGGGGACTGCTCCCGCTCTAGCAAAAGCACGTTATGTCCTTGCATGGCAACAAGCGTAGAGACTGTTGAGCCAGCCGGACCACCACCCATCACAATCACATCAAATGAGTCATTGTTCATCGTGTTCCTATTATTTCGCCGTGGACTCAGCGCATTTTACAAGACTTATGAGGACAGTAGGCATTGTGCCCTACTGAAACTACCGTCCGCTTTCCAATGCCTATATGGATAAGATGAAGGACAGAACAGATGTGAAGCTTGTCGGTCTTATTGCACACCGCCCAAACAACCCTTTGGTCAACTATGTTCCAAAAAGAAAACGAATAGATGTATAGCGGACCAAACCGCTATACATCTATTCGCTCAAATAAGTAACTTTATACTTATTCGTCAATCCAAAGTCGTTCGATCATCCACCAGCCACTGTCTGAATCAGGATCACGGACGTTCTTGACGCTGTTATCAATCGCGCTGACGACAACGGCATGGCTGATACTCGGTGGCGAACCGGTTACCACGTTGTACCAGATATTTTCATCGTTCATACGGACCATCTCTTTGGCCAACGACTCATATTCGGGTGATCCAATCGGCTCGGCTCGCCATTGATCCAAAATACCGAATAGCTCCTGGATTTCCTCTGGTGGTACTTCACCCAGCTCGCCACCACTATCCCACCAATCGTGCCAAGCCATGCCGCCCAGCGCACAACAGGTTCGCCAGTGCCAGGGCGGAACCAGCCGAATCGGGAATATAGCGTGGCTGACTGACTCGGGTGGGCCGCCTGCGCCCCAGGTGCCAATATCGAGTTCGTTAGCCAGTAGTCGTTGAGCATAGAGACCTTGATCAACCTGCTTAAATTTGACCTCAATGCCAATTTCCAGCCAATAGCGGACGATGAATTCCCATTCGCCGGGGCGGTGTCCTTCTTCGCCGATTTCGGTGTTGAGGATCAGCGGCTCGCCATCGGGGCGGAGGCGCCTCTCGCCATCAGCATCCCATTCAAGCCCCATCTCATCCAACAGTTGGTTGGCCAACTCAACATCATATTCGAGATAGTTGCGTCCCATGCTCTCATCATAAAAGCTCCAGTCCGCCGGCGGGGCAGCCTGGCGTGGTTCCGTTAGGCCCAAGTTGAAGACTTCGCCAAACTCCACGCGGTTGATCGCGTAAGACATGGCTTTGCGGAAGCGCAAGTCATTAAAGATTTCGCGTAAAACTGGGTCGTTGCTGGTGTAGTTGTAGGCCCAGCTAACGCTACCACCCCACAGCAGACCTGGGAACATACGTACAGTATAGCCAGCTTGTTCCGCATTTTCTACCAGCAGCGGGAAGTTGGCTAAGTCTGCCCAGGCACCACCCATGTTGTATTCACCCGCAATGGCTTTGGCTTCCAAAATTTCGCGGCTCCCAACCAAAATACGCTCATAGTAATCCACGTACGGAAGCTGGTTGCCTGCGGAATCTACTTTCCAGTAGTAGGGGTTACGCTCAGAGAGGCGGGTACCCACTGAATCGGCAACGCCAGGAATGAACGGTCCAAAGAACGGTCGTTCACCGGCATAGACAATGCTGCGACTATCTTCATGACGGGCCAGGAACGCTTCAAACCACTCGCCAAAGCCTTCGGCATCGGCCTCTGTACCAGCATCGGGATTATAGTCTATGTGCCACTTCTCCATGTAGTGCTTGGGGCTAAAGGGCTGTAACCGGTCCATCTGATCGGCGAGCGCCAAATAGGGTTCTGCATACTGGAAGTTAAAGGTAAAATCATCGATGATATTGACCGTCATTGGCTGGTCGTCGGGGGCAAAGTAATTGGGCAATTTGGCGGTTAGGTTTTCGTTGAGCATAATGTCGTTCCACCAAAATTCGACGTCTTCTGTGGTCAACAATTCCCCATCCGACCAACGTATGCCTTCACGGAGGTGGACAGTTAGCGTGGTGAAATCGTCAGATACCTCCCACGACTCTGCGATGTTGGGGACAAAGGTTCGATCGGCAATATCGAAGGTTGCCAGACCTTCGGCGCGGAAACCGCCTCCATCACCCCAGTCGCCCCCAAACGAATCTCCATTGGGGTCAAGGCCAGTTACAGTCAGTTTGCCTCCATATTGACCGATGGTTTCGCCTGCTCGCTCTAATGGTTCGATAATGGCTGGGTTGTTAGGCAAACGTTCATCAACAGAGGATAAGTCACCCGCAACGACCCGCTCTGCCAACATGGGCGATTCATTGTACGTTGTATCAGGTGCACCTTCGATACGCTCACCCGCAGCAGGCTCAGGCGCGGCTGGTTCATCAGTAGGTGTAGTCGCCGCGCTACCACCACAAGCAGCCACCATCAAGGCCATAATCACAAATAGCCCTAACAATAGGTTGGTACGTCTCTTCGTTGTTCGGTTCACAAGTTCTTCCTCCTTTGGAAGTTTAGAATTTAGGGATAAAAACATTAACTCTCTATAGCAAACTGTCATCGGTGGTCATCGGGGACTGCATACCTTTTACTACCTACGGATTACGCATTACGAATCACGCACTACTCATTACGCATTACTCCCTACTGCGCATACGGATCTGCAGCATCGCGTAACCCATCACCCACAAAGTTAAAGGCCAGCACAGTAATAATTATGGCGGCTCCAGGGAGAAAGAGCCAGGGTGCTAAGGCAACTGCCCGAATGTTTTGCACACCGGCTAACAAAACCCCCCAGCTGATGACTGGCTCACGCAAGCCCAAACCAAGAAAGCTGAGGCTGGTTTCCGCCAGGATCATCTCGGGTACGCGCAGAGTCAATACGGCTATCAAATGGCTGCTAAATGATGGGACCATATGACGCAGAATGATGCGTAACTCACTGGCCCCCAGATATTTCGCAGCGTGGACAAATTCCTCTTCGCGTAAAGCCAGGAATTTACCGCGTACGGTTCGGGCAAGATCCGTCCACCCCAAAATAGATAGAATAATCGTGATGCCAAAATAGACTTGAATCGTGCTCCAATCCCGGGGCAGCGCTGCCGATAGGGTCAACCAGAGCGGGATACGCGGAATTGCCTGGAGCAATTCGATCACCCGCTGGATGATCATGTCAATTACCCCCCCAAAGTAGCCCGAAATCCCGCCCAGCAATATGCCCAACACCAAGCTCAACATGACGCCGACGAAGCCGATAGATAAGGACAGTCTCGCACCGTAGATAACCCGCGAGAATAGATCACGGCCTTGCTCATCTGCCCCAAATAACAGAATGAGCGCCTCTTGATCTTTGATACCGAATAGGTGAATATCCGTTTTCCAGATTCCCCAAAAGCGATAGTCATCGCCGCGAATGAAAAAGTAGATGGGATGAATGGTTTCCGTATCAACCACTTGAATAATACGCAGACTCTTTGGGTCGCGCCCTGTCGTATAATCGTAGATAAAAGGACGCAAGTGAAATTGGCCAGACTCATCAAAAAAACGAACACGCTGTGGCGGTGCCAAAATATACTTGATGTTATAGGTATCGGTGGCATAAGGTGCCACCACTTCGCTAAAGATCGCGATCAGATAGAGAAATCCCAAAATGTACAAACTGACCACAGCTGCTTTGTGTTTCAAAAAACGCCAACGCACCAGTTGCCACTGCGAAGCAGTATCGATCCTATGGTCTGCTGTTTCTTCGGATAAGTTGGCTCCCGTAGCCATTCAATAAATTCTCCCTAAACCGTTTGTCGAATACGCGGATCTAAAATCGCTAACAAGATATCTGAAATCAGCGTTCCTAGCAGTGACAAAAAGGTTAGCATCATCAAAAAACTGCCTGCCAGAAACATATCTTGGGTGAGCAAGGCATTTAGCATAAGCGGCCCGGTTGTTGGCAGGCTGAGCACCACAGATACAATGGCTGCGCCCGATATCAGCTCGGGCAAAACGCCTCCGATGCTGCTGATAAACGGATTAATTGCGATACGCACCGGATATTTCCAAATAAGCTTGACTTCAGACATCCCTTTGGCTCGGGCAGCCGTGACGTATGGCTTGCTTAACTCGTCGAGCAAGTTGGCGCGCAAAGTTCGGATGAGATCGGCGGTACCCGCTGTGCCTAAAACTACCAGAGGAACCCATAAATGCTGAAACAGATCCACCAACTTGGCAAAGCTCCACGGGGCGTTCTGGTACTCGGATGAGAATAATCCCCCCATGTTAATGTCAAAGTAGATAAATCCCAACCACATCAAGATGAGGGCTAGCAAAAAATTGGGCGTTGCTTTGCCAAGAAAGCCCAGAAAAGTAACCAGATAATCGGCAAATGAATACTGATGGGTTGCAGAATAGATGCCAATCGGAAAAGCCAACATCCAGGTAAATAGCAGACTACCGGACGAGATGATCATCGTCCACATCAGGCGTTCCCAAATGAGTTCGGAAACCGGCTTTTTCCAATGGAAGGAGCGACCAAAATCCCCTTCGGTGATGATGTTGGTAACCCAGCGATAGTACTGCTCGACCATGGGTCGGTCGAGGCCATACCGCAGCTTGAGCGATGCAATAACTGCTTCATCAACTTCTTCGCCGCGGGCGGCAATGGCCATAATCTCGCTGGTCAGATAATCGCCTGGTGGAAGCTGGATCAAGATGAAGGCGATAATGCTGACTGCGAACAGCATTGGGATAAACAGTAATAACCTACGGATTATATAGGCGGCCATTTGGTCTCCGGATATAGCGTTTCAGCTTGTCAGCATTTCAGCTTTTGGTTTGCTGACTGGTTACTTTCTCAATCGTTTGATAAATGATGATAACATGCGTTTTACTTCTGTAGTTCGATCCATTAGGTTTTGATAGTCACCTGACGGTAAGTATCCTAAATCTTGTGCTAACAATAGTTGATACTCTAACTCACTAGCCGATCCCATGCTGATTTGCATAAAGCGTCGCAATTCAGCGTCTCCATCTCGCCCACAACCCTCAGCAATATTCGTTGGAATTGAACTACTTGAGCGACGCATTTGATCCGTTAAACTAAAACGTTCTTCATTTGGAAACTGCCGAGTAACAGCATAAATCGCTAGCGTCAGTTGGTGGCTCTTTTCCCAAACCTTGATACTTCGAAAGTCACGCATTATGCAACTTCTCCACTGTAAATAGCTGGTCAGCATTTCAGTTCGTCAGTGTCTTAGCGTTTGGCTGACAAGCCTAAAGCGAAGCGTGCTGACTAGCCGAAAGCGAAGCGTGCTGACTAGCTGAAAGCTTCTTACTCCACCCCCACCAACGTCAATTCACGCGCGCGATGGCATTTGACAAAATGTCCAGGAGCGATTTCTTCGAGCTTCGGTTCTTCGTGTTTGCATTGCTCGATTGCGTAATTGCAGCGAGGGTGAAAGTAGCAGCCAGAAGGCGGATTCGCCGGATTAGCCACTTCGCCGTCCAAGATGATCTCATCGCTCTGATTCCGTGGATCGGGCCTAGGGACAGCGGACAGCAGGGCTTCAGTATAGGGATGGCGAGGCGTCTGATAGAGTGCTTTGGTTTCGGCAACCTCGACTATTTTGCCGACATACATCACCGCCACCCGATCACAGATGTGCTCCACTACGTTTAATTGATGGGCCACAAATAGATAGGTGAGATCGAATTGGTCTTGCAAATCCTGCAGCAGATTCAAAATCTGGGCTTGAATAGAGACATCCAGCGCGGAAATTGGCTCGTCGCAGACGATGAACTGCGGGTTGAGGGCTAAGGCACGAGCAATGCCGATCCGTTGGCGCTGACCACCTGAAAACGCATGAGGGTAGCGAGCCATGTATTCGGCCCGTAAGCCGACAACTTCAAGCAGGTCCGCTACTTGGTTCGTACGCTCTTCGCCTTTGATGCCATTAATCGTAAGCCCTTCACCAACAATATCGAGTAAGGTCATCCGTGGATTCAGAGAGGCAAACGGATCTTGCAAGATGATTTGAGCATGCCGCCGAAAAACCTTCATCTGGGCGCGGTCAAGGGTTGAGACATCGATCCACCCCAAATCCTGATCATTGAAGAGAATTTCGCCTGCCGTCAGATCAAATCCGCGTAAGAGGCACCGCCCCGTCGTCGATTTGCCGCAGCCGCTTTCGCCCACCAAACCAAGCGTCTCGCCTTTCTTAATGGAGAGATCAATCCCATCAACCGCTTTGACATGCCCAACGGTACGACGAAATAGGCCCTTCTGAATTGGAAAATGCTTCTTGAGATTGGACACCCTGAGCAATAAATTTTCCGTTTGCGCATGTTCGGTCATAAAGCTTCTTTGACTTCACCATTCACCATTGTAACTTCTCCAGCCTAAGATGTATGCAAATGACAGGCCACACCATGTTGATTCCCCTGGCCTAATTCAACATATCCAGGTACATCAACATCACAGCGATCTGGAATAAAGTCTGGGCAACGGGGGTAAAAAGGACAGCCAGATGGCAAATTAAATGGATCGGGGACCATGCCCGTAATTGATTTTAGCCGCGCTTCCCGCTGCCCGCCTAACTGGGGAACAGAATCGAGCAAAGCCCGCAGATAGGGATGCTTGGGCTGATAGAAAATCGAATCGACATCCGTCTGTTCGACGACCTTTCCCAAATACATGACTGCTACTTGATCGGCCATTTTGGCAATCACGCCAAGGTCGTGGGTAATGAACATGATTGCCATACCCAACTCGGCCTGCAGGCGCTTCAGGAGGCGTAAGATTTGAGCCTCAGTTGTGACATCAAGGGCAGTAGTCGGCTCATCTGCGATTAGCAGACTGGGACGCCCCATTAAGGCCATCGCAATTACGGCCCGTTGACGCATCCCCCCACTCAATTCATGGGGATAAGCATCAAATGTGCGGGCGGGCTGAGCAAACCCAACACGAGCCAACATGTCCAGAACCTGCTCTTTGGCCCCTGCTTTGCCGATCGACTGATGCAGGTACACCATCTCAATAATTTGATTGCCGATGGTGTATACCGGACTCAGCGAGGCCATTGGCTCTTGAAAGATCATGCTGATTTCGCCGCCGCGAACCTGGCGAATCGCTTGACCTTTGGGCGGAAGCTGGGCGAGATCAAGCGACTGTCCATCTGCCTTCGTGTGTAGCAAGATCTCGCCCTCCACAATCTTGCCCGGCGAAGGAACAATCCGTAGAATTGACTGCGCAGTAACACTCTTGCCACAGCCACTCTCGCCAACAACACCTAACGTTTGTCCGCGTTTAATTTTCAGATTAACACCATCAACTGACTTGACAACCCCTTGGCGAAGACTAAAGTGGGTCTTTAAATTTTTGACTTCGAGCAGTACATCTTCGTCATGTTGCATCATATACTTCACAATGGTTACGATCGAATGAAGTCAATCATAAGGCTCTACTGTCAAAGGGGGAATCGGCGCCAAATTCTGTGAAGATACACCGGTCCACCTTTTCGTATATCACACGTTCCGTTGGCTCTATCCCTTTACGGCACCCGCAGTAAGGCCTTTGACAAACTTATCTTGGAAAATCATATAAAAGAGGATGGGGACAAAGGTAGCGATAGAGAGCGCTGCCGTCTGCATGCCCCAGTCTACCTGGTATCGGCCGTTAAAGAGCATCAGGCCCATGGGAATGGTGCTCATTGTGTCAAGCTGTAGATAGAGCAATGGATACATAAAATCATTCCAGACCCATACAAAATAGAAGATGGCGACTGTGGCCAACGCCGGCTTGGCCAAAGGGATGGCAACACGCCAGAAGATGCCCAACGCGCTGGCCCCATCGATCTTGGCGGCATCCTCGATTTCTATTGGCAATCCTCGAAAGAACGTGGTCATGATGAAGATGCCTACCGGACACCAACTCAGGTAAGTGAAGATCAATCCCGTATAACTGCTGATCAACTTCAAACGTGAAACGATCTGAAAGGCGCTAATGATGATGGCCTGGGGTGGCACCATGATGCCAATCAGGAAGAAGATAAATAAGAAGTTGCTGCCCCGAAAGCGGAAGCGTGCAAAGGCATAGGCGGCCAATGATGATACAAGCAGGATGCCCAATACAGATGGTACAGTAATGATGACGCTGTTGGCGAAGTAGAGTCTGAAGTTTCCTTTGGTCCAGGCATTGGTGTAGTTCGACAGGTTCAGTTCCGTCGGAAGTGCAAAGGGGTCGGCGAAGATCTGCCACTGCTCCTTGAAGGATGTATAAAACATCCAGATCATGGGGTAAAGGACGATTAGGAATAAGCATCCGAAAATAAAGTAGGTAATCGCTGCAGTCAAGACCTGCATGGGGCGTAATTGGCGGCTCATCTATCATGTCCTCTCGGCTACTGCTCGCGTCCCAGAACTTTCAACTGAAGCAGGGTCAACACAAGCGTGATCGCCAGCAATACGACGGCAAGGGCGGAACCATACCCCATGTTGTTGTACGTAAAACCCTGGAAGTACATCCATGTTGTGAGTACTTCAGACGCGTGATTAGGACCGCCATGGGTCATGACAAAGACCAGATCAAAGAGCTTGAGCGTGTTGATGCTAATAAGAATGATCACCAGGGTCGTCACCGGCCAAAGGACAGGCATTGTGATCCGCCAGAACGATTGCCAGGCGTTAGAGCCGTCGATGGCGGCCGCCTCGTATAGCTCTGAGTCTATATTTTTGAGACCAGCCACGAAGAGAAACATCGAAAAACCAAAATTCTTCCAGACAGCCGATGCAATAATGGTACCAAGGGCTGTTGAAGGATCGCCGGTCCACGCACGCGTCCAGCTTTCCAGACCAATACTCCGCAGCATCGGATTAATCAGCCCAAGCTCCGGGCTAAGGATGAGCATGAATACGATGCCAACGACCACCATGGACATAACTGTGGGGATGAAGAAGGCGCCACGAAAGAAGTTGGACCCGGGCAGCCCTCTTTCCAGTAGGACGGCCAGAATTAGACCAACGACGACGATTGATGTCGATCCAATACCGATAAAGGTCAGGTTATGCTGTAGCGCTTGCCAAAAGACCTCGTCCTGGGCCAATGTAACGTAGTTATCAAACCCAGCCCAGCCTACGTCGTTCAAGCTGATGCCCGTCCAGTTTAGCAGGCTAATGAAAACCGTACCAACGATGGGCAATGCCAAAAAGATCGTGTAAAAAATTAGCGCAGGCAATATGAAGAGATAGGGCATCAGCCCGCGCGAGAATTGCTGGCCAAAACGACTGGAGAGAGTATGGAGCGACTCTCTAAATCGCTGTTGGCCAGTGTTCAGTGCGCTTTCTTGCCTTACGGCCATAGATCGTCCTTTGTCCAGTCAGGAGTCCAGGGGTGCCCCCAGTGGCGTCCTTCAGCAGGAATCACAGATTCTGCAATCCCGATGGGAAGCCCCTTTGCCGAGGAGCCTCCCATCAGAAAAATTGCAATGCGAAAAATTACAGATTACTCACAGGCGGCATCGCGCGTGTAGATCGGATCCTGACTTGCTGCGTCTTCTTCTACGTTGGCCATCCACTCTTCGGCCGTAAGCTGGCCAGTTAGTACACCAACGCTGCCCATCCAGATTGCTTCCTCGCCAACAGTTTTGGGCAGGATATGCTCCAGAAACGGAAAGGAACCCGTGTTGTCTGCTATCTGCTCATCGACGATCTGCTGGAGCATGGGGCTAGCGGTCTCCTCATTTACCGCACCAGCCACCGGGCTGATCGCGGATGCACCTTTGACATAGAATTGGGCTTGCGGTAGTTGCGTCATCCATTCAATGAAGGTCAGCGCTGCCTCGCGATTTTTCTCGGCACCCTTCTTGCTAATCGCAAGACCGCCCAAGCCCTGCATAACAATCTCATCTGGATCGCCAGCGCCACCTTCGACAATGGGGAAGGTCTTCATGCCGACCCGGAAATCGGGCGGCGAATTGGCAGCGATGTCACCGACAAACCAAGAGCCGCTGTGGAAGAAGGCAGCTCGGCCAGCAAAGAAGAGGGCTGTCGCCGCGGGGAAGTCATCGCTGGCCTTGCCGGCCGTGAAGTAGTCCATCTCATTGAGATCTGTATAGAGTTTGGCTGCCGCCAGAACGTCCTCATCAGTCCAGGAGTAGTCGCAGTTGCGGGCAGCGAGTTGAAGCGCCTTCTCTGCGCCCGCCACGCGTACCAGAAACGCGAAGAACCACTGGGAACCGGACCAGCCAAATTTATTGGCAAAGGCGATTGGCGTCACACCTGCTTCCTTCAGCTGTGCGAAAGCAGCCAGGTAATCGTTCCAGGTGTTCAGTGAAGCCGGATCGATGCCATGCTCCTCCAGAATCGCCTCATTGTACCAAATCTGGGTGTCCGTATGGATGGTCCACGGCACGCCATAGTGCTTGCCTTCGTGCATAATCGAGGCTTCGGTACCGGCCTGGAAACGGTCACCGTTCTCGGCCCACCAGTCACTGATATCCTCGACTTCACCAGGCACCACAAACTGGGTTAGATTACCGTGACCTTCATGCTGGAAAATATCGGGCGGTTCACCGCTTGTAAAGCCTGTGCGCAGGGCGGTGAAGAACTGTTCGTTCTCAATCGGCCTGTGGACGACCGTTATGTTGGGATGCAATTCATTGAACTGGGCAACCAATGCGTTGCCTACCTCTAGATCGGGCTCACCCGACCACTCGGTCCAGAAGCTGAGTTCGACCGCATCGCCAGACGTCGACGCGTCTCCGCCTGGTGTGGCAGCTGGCTCGCAGGCTGCCAGAAGCAGCATGGCAATGAACACACCAATTAATAAGTAACGTTTACTCATTTGGGCCTCCTTTAAAGCGAATATTTGGATGTAAGGGAAATGCGGATTCCGAATTGTCTGACGACAATGTTACAACATAGACTTTCAGACTACCCTTGGTTTCGATAAGGCTGCAATGCTACCAAGTTTCACTGCTCAACTGATGGGGAGGAAACGGTTAAGGAATCGGAATTAAATAACTTGTGCATAAGATCTCTCAATCCTTCGAGATGACATGCCCAACTTATTTAATGCTTATTCCTAAATTACAACAATAGGAGAGGGGAAGCTATTGTAATTCTGCGGTATTATAACACAGCCTAGACCGCCTTCCAATCAACGCAAAAATCCTCGGGTTGAGACCAAACGAATGGGCATGTGCTCCCGATTCGTGTGCTCTCAGGAGTGGCTGCGGCCACTGTTGCGGTATGAATGTAGCTGTGTGCGTAGCTCCTCGACAATCTCCGGGTGCTTGAAATAGAGGTTTGTCGTCTCACCTGGATCCGAGTCAAGATTATAGAGCTGGCCAGGGGCATCCGGCGATTTCTCTGGTAGAATGTATTGGTGCAGTGCTTTATTCTTCTCGTAGTCGTTACCGCCTGAACCTTGATGATCCAGATACTTCCAAGGCCCTTTACGAATGCTAAGCGCCAAATGAATAGTCTGGTGTAGCGTATGTTCACGGATAGGCTGCTCTTCGGGCTGTTGGCCCAATAGAACGGGTAAGATATTGAAGCTGTCTTCTGCGGCCTCGTGCGGGAGATCGGCTCCTACAATCGCGGCACAGGTGGCCATGATATCGCAGAGGCAGACCGTCTGATCTGTCTGCGTGTTGGGTGCAACCTGACCTGGCCAACGGGCAATAAAGGGGATACGGTGTCCGCCTTCCCATTGGTCCCGTTTCATACCACGCCAGGGGCGTGCACCGTCGTGCTGGTGATCCTTACGCATGTGCACGACACTGGTCACCTCCGGCCCATTATCGCTCGAGACCATTACCAAGGTATTGTCGGCAATCCCCAACCGATCCAACGTATTTAGCAATTCGCCTACCACCTGATCAAACTCGAAGATGAAGTCGCCATGTGGGCCGGCGTCCGTCTTGCCGCGGCACTTCCTGGAGGCAAACGACGGTAGATGGACCGCGTTGGTTGGGTGGTACAAGAAGAATGGCTTATCTGGGCTGTTCCGAACGTGATCCTCAATGAAGGCAACACTCTTCTGTAAAAAGAGCTGGTCAAGTTCCTGAATGTCGAAGCCAGGCGCAATCAAACCATGACGGTTATCATGGGCATAAGGGTGCTTAGGGAGTGGTCCTTTATCCAATTCGCCAGTGGGCGGCACGGGAATGCGATCGCCATCAATAAAGGCATACAAGAAATCTGTTCCAGAGCAGCATGCGGTACCAAAGAAATGGTCAAAGCCCCGATGGACAGGGGCATCCGGAATAGCTTGGGCATAGTCGATGCGCTTCACCGGCTCAAATCCGTTCTCATTGATCGGATTCCCATCGTGATCAAGGAATGAGAGACCGACATGCCACTTGCCGAAGCAGGCGGTCGTGTATCCATGTTCACGCAACATGCCCGGCAGCGTTGGTCGCCCCTCCTCGATCATGCATGGGCCGCCAGCACCTGTGAATACGCCGCCGATCCCCGTACGAAACGCCATCCGCCCAGTGAGGACGCTGTAACGGCTTGGCGTGCAGACGGTGGACGGTGCATGGGCATCGGTAAAGCGCAAACCTTCTCGACTAAGCCGGTCTAGATTCGGGGTTGGGACTTTGGCCTCTGGGTTGTAACAGGCTACATCGCCATAGCCCAGGTCATCAGCCAGAATGAAAATGATGTTAGGATTCTGCATGTTATTTACTCTCTAGCTTAAATTCAGTAGAATTGGTGGGGATGGACGCTTCGGAACAACTTTACAGTTATCTCCACTCAAAACAGATTCTTATAGGTCGCGCGGCTGCGTGGTTTGATCGCCCAAATGATAACTGTCTTCTCATTCTCGATCACGCGGTAGATGATTCGGTGATTGTTAAACCGGATGCGATAAAAACCGTCATAATCATCAACCATTTCTAGGGCGTCGGGCGGATACGGATCGTCGTGGAGATCGAGAATGATATTGACCGCCTCGCTGTGCAACATTGAGCTGTGGGCGGCAAGGTCTCTCAATTGCTGTCTTGCTTTTTCTTTGAATTCAAGCTGGTACACGTCCCGCGGCCTTCTCTAATTCCTCAATATCGGCAGGAACAATCTTATCTTTGCCAGTTTCAAGTTCGTAAAGGCCACGCCAGACCTCTACAGAATCCTCCAACTCCTCAATACGCAGAAGAAGTTTATTCAACTCACGGGCTGTTGCATTCCATGCTTCAGGATTAACCAGAACGGCGCGCGGGGTTGCTCGATTCATTAAGATGACAGGTTCCTTATCCATCATCTCTAAAATGTCGTCCTGATACTTTCGGAAATTAGAAATAGGTGCGGTTTGTGGTATCGGCTGCATAAAACTATCCTTTCAATGTAGCGAATACAGGTACACTTAAATATAACAGTAGTGTACCTATTACTCTTATCTTTCATGTAGCCTAAATTACATTTCTTTATAAACTATCGCCCGTTCTCCAATGCCAGCAAAAGGCTACGAACGCTATTGATCATAAAGTGGTCTTCGGGTTTGGGAGAGGTGCGCAGATGGTCGATGACTCGCTCCCGAAGATCCTCGCGGACGACGGCATGGGCTGGATCGTCGATCAGGTTCTGCATCTCATAGGGGTCCGCCTCCAGGTCGTAGAGTTCGTCCCCATCGAATAGGGCCGCCACATATTTGTAGCGCTCGTTGACAATCATCCGCTGGGGGATAATATGGCCGTGACCATGATGTTCACAGACCAGGTGCTCCGGCCATTCGGCGTTCTCAGGGTTCTCGCACAGGGGCAACAGAGAGCGGCTGTCCATCTCGTCTGGCACGGCAACCCCCGCAGCATCGAGCAGGGTGGCCGTAATGTCCATATTCGAGATCCGTTCCTGTGAGCGGTGGCCGCCGCCAAACCTCTCTGGCCAGCGAACGGCCAACGGCACCCGCATCACTTCCTCGATGCAGGTTGACGCTTTGTCCCATAAACCACCATGACTGGCGACAGCATCGCCATGATCCGCACACCAGATGACCAGGGTATTTTCGGCCAAGCCTAGCTCATCCAACTCATCCAAAATCTGGCCGACAGCCGCGTCCGTTTGATAGCCCTGCTCGTAGCAGCGGGCCAGGATCTGCTGCCATGTCGACCATTCTGGCCACGTTGCTGCACTGCGGTGGGAGATTTCACGGTGGGTCAGATGGCGTAGGGGTCGCCCACCTAAGTCATCTTGGAAGCTGGGGTATTCGGGGATCGAAGCCGGATCGACCATGCCCGCATACGGTTCGGAGGGATAGTAGGCCTGATGCGGCCCCCAGAAACTAGCTACCAGACTAAAGGGTTGGCTGGTAGCGGCCAGTTCTCGCAGCTTCTCTACCGCTAGATGCGCAACAAACTGTTCCTCGTGGGCTTCGGGTGGTCCTTCCAGCACGCCGGTCCCGTTCATAAAGGTCCAGGGTGATGGATCGTGGAGGGTTACGGTCTGCCCATTCCACTCTGGATGATTGAGGTTATACTCGACTTGGACACGAGCATCACCCAGACCGCGCTCGTCGGCATAGCGCTGGTAGGCGTCAGACATATAGATTTTGCCGTAATCGGGTAGACTCCAGCCTTCGATCCCATAATCGATGGGCAAACGCTCGCTGCCACAGTGCCACTTACCCACATAGGCGTTGCGGTAGCCAGCCTCGGCCAGATAATGGCTGTAAAGCCGTTGACCGGATCGGAAATCCGATTGGTTGAACGAATGGGCCACTTCCGTATTCCAGCGCAGACCGTGACGGCTGGGGTAGACTCCCGACATCATACTGGAACGAGCTGGCGAACAGAGTGGGCAGACACTATAGGCTCGATCGAAGCGCACGCCCTGGGCGGCAAATTCTTCGTATCGGGGCCACTTATAATCGAATTCGCCCGGCCGATCATGGCCGTAAAAGGCTTGGTGGTCAGGCACGATAAAGAGGAGGTTGGGTTGGGTTGTCATTGGTGACTGGTCCTTGGTCATTGGTTGCTGGTTCTGGATTGCTGGTCCTTGGTCGTTGGTTGCCCTCTGGCAAAGAGCTAGGGGCTAATGACCAGCGGCTGAATTTGACTTGAGGGTTTGAGGTGAAGTGTATTTTATTATACTCATGTCAGAATGAAAACGGTAGTGTTGACGAGTACATGTTAACTATCCGTAGGTGCTGATTGAAGCTGCACAGGCTCCACAAATCTGTGCAGCTTCAATCAGCACCTACGACATCTAAAACGACGGTTCTCAATTTGATTTCACTATAGTGCAGGAAAGGATAAAATCGGCGAAAAGATGTGGCCATTCTCCAACCGAGGTGCTCGATTCGACCTAGCTGAAAGCTGAAGGCTGACTAGCTGAAGTGCTGACTGGCTGAAATGCTGACCAGCTATATTACTTCAGCGAGCCAGCAGTGATCCCGGCAATGAAGTTGCGCTGGAATGTTACATAAACGACAAAGACGGGAACGGCCGCAATATTGATGCCAGCGAACGAGAGCGCGTAATTGGTGGTGAACTCGCCCTGAAAGGCCATCAGCCCCAGCGGCAACGTGCGGATTGCATCTTGGTTGATCAACAGCAGGGCGATCAAGAATTCGTTCCAGGCCCCCATAAAGGTGAAGATGCCCAGCGTAAATAGCGCCGGGGTGGAGAGGGGCAACAAGATCCGGCCAAAGAATTGTAGGTTAGAGCAGCCGTCAATGCGGGCTGCATCCTCTAACTCCTGAGGAAATTGGCGGAAGAAGGAGCGCATCATCAGAATCGCAAAGGGCAGTGCCCCGCCAGCATAGGCTAGTATCAATCCCCAACGTGTATCCACCAGATTCAGTTGATACATCCATGTCAGCAGAGGAGCGATGCGGGCCGTGACTGGAAAGGTCATCCCCGCAAAGATCAGGAAAAAGAGCACTTGGTTACCACGAAACTGCATGCGGGCAAAGGCAAAAGCTGCCAGGGAGCCAGCGACCAAGACGACCAGTACAGTCAGCAGACCGATCCACAAACTATTGAGCATGTACAGATCGAAATGAGCCTCAATCCAGGCTTCCACATAGTTCCCAAAGTTCAGGCGTCGCGGCAGCTCCAGCGCGCTCTCTCGAATCTCTTTATTCGTCTTTAAGGAACTTATCCAAATCCAGGCAACAGGCCCCACAGCCAACAGACTGGAGACGATAAGCAGAAGGTTGAAGAAAAGAGTGCGTATGTGTTCTTGTGCCTTATAGCCGATCATGTCTCTCGCTCCCGCCAGCGCATAAATAGAACCGACATACTTACAATGATGATGCCATTAATGGTTGCCGCTGTGGTGGCCCAACCCATCTCGTAGTTGCCAATCAAGCGATAGATATAGACCCCAATCACGTCCGTGGCATAGAAGGGACCACCGCCGGTCAAGATGAAGATGACGCTGAAAACCCCCATGGCGGTCAGGATACGCAAGGTGATGACAAAGGTGAATACCTCATGGAGCATGGGGATGGTAATGGAGAACAACTTGCGCCAGAATGTGGCCCCATCTACCCGGGCCGCGTCGTAGATTTCGGGATCGATTCCTTGCAGACCGGCCAGGAAGATCACCATGGAGTAGCCAAAGGAGGCCCAGGCATAGGCCACAAAGACCGAATAGAGCGCGATATTGGGATCGCCCAGCCAGGACATGGTCAGGAAATCCAGACCTACTGCGGCCAATGTCTGATTCAGAATGCCAGCAAAAGGATGGTAAATCCACTTCCAGACGTAGGCAATCACCACATCGGAGAAGATGGCAGGCAAAAAGAGCAGAGAACGGTAGATCACCCGACCTTTGGTGATTTCTGCCATCAGCACAGCCAACATAAGCCCAACCATAACCGGAATGAAGACCGCCAAAGTCAAGAAGATGAGGTTATGGTAAAGGGCGTTCCAAAAGAGGCTATCTTGTAAGATATAACTATAGTGCTTAATGCCCACAAACTCAGTCGAAGGCGAGAGCAGATTCCACTCGAAAAAACTCAAGACTACCGTTGCCAGCACCGGGCCAAGGTTAAAGAGTAGATATATGGCCAGGGCTGGCAAGAGAAAAAGATAAGGAACCAGATTGAGCTTTGTACTAGGGTTCTTCATATAGGAAAATCTGTACAGGTGTTTGTCCGGAATCTTTAGTCCAGAGTCCAGAGTCCGGAGTCCGGAGTCCAGAGTCCGGAGTCCGGAGTCCGGAGTCCGGAGTCCAGAGTCCTTAGTCCTTAGACCTTGGACCAGGGACTAAACACTACCCTTCTTTTTCCTTCAGATACGTCTGATGGGCATTTTCCATTTCAACCAGAACCTGCTCCGGCGTTAGCTGCCCGCCCATCATGCCTTGGATGAATTGGTTCATCTGTCGGAATACCTGGGGTGGCAAGTGGGTAACGGGCCAGAAGCCTACGCCATCGATATTGGCCAACGTCTGTTCAGTCACTTGGGCCAGCAAGGGATCGATGTCGTCCGGCACCGTGAAGGGGATGGGCATAATGGCCCCTGCGTCACGCAAAACGGTCTGCGCGGTCTCTTCCGAGAAGAACCAGTTCATGAATTCAAGGGACGCTTCTAGATTTGCAGAGGAGCGATTGACGAGCATGGATCCACCCACTCCACCAAAGGTTGTAATATCGGTCTCGGCGTTGACTGGTGGCATATAGAAGAAACCGGTTGTAAAATCTGGTTCAGCCTCCCAAATATCGCCGATAGTCCAGGGGCCCGACAAGGTCATTGCCGTTTGGCCTTGGAAAAAGAGATCGTTGGCCTGGGCTTGATCAATGCCCAGCACTTCGGGATTGGTATAGCCAGATTCGACCAGCCCATAAAAGGCATTTAGCCCGGCGAGACAGTTTTCACAATCGGTCCACGGCTGTTCTGCGCTCAGCACGGCTCGATACTCGGACCCAGCACTGGTGTACATGAATTCCGAAGCCATGAAGGCAGAGGGCCAACCGCCGGCTAAACCGATAGCATAGCCATAATATCCAGCCTCTTTGATGGCATCCAAAACGGTCAGATAATCGGCGTAGGTCTCCGGGACGGAGAGCCCTAATTCCTCGAATAAATCTATATTGTAGAAGAGACCCACCGTCTCCACGTCAATGGGTGCTGCATAGATCTTACCGTCAATGGTTAGCCGATCAACAAACAATTGGGGGAACTTCTCATCCCAGCCAAATTGCTGGTAGGCATCCGTCAGATCCAAGACTTCGCCCGACTCGACAACGGCCGCTAAAGCAGCGCCAGAATCTATACCTCCGATGAAGTCTGGGCCAGATTGATTCTCCAGCGCGATCCGCAGCTTCTGCATGCCTTCCGTCAGCCAATCAAGCCCAGCCAGCGCTGGATCATACTCAATTTGGATATCTGAGTGGGCATCATTAAATTTCCCGACCAGTTCCTCCTGAAATGCCTCATCGCCAGCCCCCAAACTCCAGGTGACCAACTGCGTCACCTCGGCGGCTGGGGCATCGCCCGCCTGCTCCTGCGTGGCCCCGCCACCGCCTGGAACGGCAGAAGTACAAGCAGCGACCATGGCTCCGGTACTTACACCAGCTGCTAACTGTAAAAATGTGCGGCGTGAGAGATTGTTCTTATCCATTTAATTTCCTCCTTGTTTGGTATCAAGATTTCTTACTATCTTTCTGCATCATCTTGTTCCTCACAAAATTTTCCTACTTGCGACATTTATCTACTGGCAGCATTAGCCGGGTAGATAATCACAGAAAAGTTAATTATGATGCAGTTTTATGGGTCCCGAGTTGCAAATTTAGTAGTGGCTGTCATTTCGCGCCTAATGGAAACCCGAGCGAGAAATCTTAGACTCTCGTTAGTGCGAGTGACGATTTCTCCTCGCGCCTCGTCAAAATGACAAAGTCTCCTTGTAGGTGCCATAAACTTCAGGAAAACAAATTCTCGCGGAGAACGGGCACGAACGCAAATGGGTAATGGTGCTAGATAAAGGGGGAGCAGGGAGAAAATCTTATCCGCACTCATGTCCTATGATAAGCCATATTCTGACGGCTGGAGCAATTATAGAGTCATGTTATTGGCTTGTCAAGTGTCACATTTTTTCTATCTGCCCTGTATATTCAGATTATTTCGAGGCCGAACTGCCTAGAAAACACCGCACCAGTGCAGTGTACTCAAAATTTTGCTGCTTTAGAAACGACCCATCATAGGTGCGGCTTGCAGCCGCACAAGCATGGGATATCCCGTCTCTTCTCTAGAAAATGAGGGGTTGGCCACGCTTGAGCAGTTGAAAACAGCGCCTACGACAGAACCTTTTAATGTTGTCTAATTTACAGTACATTGCACTAGTTTCCTCGCTGCCCAGGTTGATATTGGGTTATCCGACTCAGAAAGTTTACATAACGATGCGAAAACCTAAGTTTGGATTTCGCTAGGCTGAACAGCCCGATTCTTCTGAAGGGTGCTTTATTTGTTCGCAGAGACCATATTTATTTGCCGCGACCGTACGACCTCACGTAAGATGAATCTCTCCCCTCTGGTCTGCAGATTAGATGCTATTAAAGAAACAGTATGTTAAACAACAATATCTGCTGGTGTACGATTGGCGTGCAGGCCTTTATCCCCATATTTTCTAGACGGTACGAATGCCTAGGAGGATTCATCAATGAAAACTGACGTAGCGAGCGCAATCGCGCGCATTCTGAAGCAAGAAGGAGTCGAATGGGTCTCCACCTTCCCGGTCTGCCGGGTAAACAATGCCTTAGGCCACGAAGGCGTTCCCATGATTATGATGCGAGACGACCGCTACGCCGTTGCCTTAGCCGATGGGTACTCTCGGATCACGGCGGGTGAACGCATTGGGGTTTGCACAGTTCAAGGTGGGGTTAATGCCGCCGGGATACAAGTTGCCTACGCTGGATTGGCCCAAGCCTACGAAGATGGGTCACCGGTCCTGGTAATCACCGACGGCGTACCTGCTGGGAGTTCTGAAAATAGTCAGTTTGATGTCACAGCCAGCCTGAAATCTGTCTCCAAGTGGTACGGTTACATTGACAAGCCCGAACGCGTGCCAGAATTCATGCGTCGGGCTTTTACCATGCTTAGAAGTGGCAGCCCTGGCCCTGTGGTTCTGGCCGTACCGGATGCTAGTGGCACCTACGATGAGACGATTGACCCGTATAAACCGGTAAAAGGGTGGAAGTCGGCCCCCGATCCAGCCGATGTAAAAACAGCCATTGATCTGCTCTTAGATGCCCAAAGCCCGCTCTTATACGTCGGTGAAGGTGCTATCTATGCTGGCGCTTCTGAAGAACTAAAGTCCTTTGCAGAGCTTTGCAATGCGCCCATCATCAGCACGCTTAAGGCCAAGGGGGCATTCCCAGAAGATCACCCCTTGTTTGTCGGTGTTCGTGGTGATCACACCGCCAATTATCTGGAAAAAAGTGACCTGATATTGGCATTAGGATCCAGTCTTTCGCCAGGACGATTTAGCCACGCTATCCCAGATGCCGCTAATAAGACAATCATCCAATGTAACCTGAATGAGTTGCACGTCAACAGGATTTATCCAACCGCCCACGCTGTCATTGGCGATGTGCGTTTGACGCTTCAAGCCCTGACAGAGGAATTGTCAGACAGAACATCTGGTGAAGGAAGGCCCGCAGGAGACGTACATTCAGAGATCAAGGCCGAACGCGATACCGGTCTTGCTCAGTACCGTGAAGCGATGGCCTCGGACGACACGCCGATTAATCCCTATCGGATCTATGGCGACATGATGAAAGTGCTCGATCTACATCAATCGTTTGTCACTCACGAATCAGGCAACACCCGTGATCAGTTAAGTACCATGTATGACACATTGATCCCGCGCGGCTTTCTCGGCTGGGGCAATATCTCCACCCTGGGCTTTAGCCTGGCAGCAACTTTGGCCGCGAAATTAGCCTATCCGGAACGACAGTGCGTCGCGGTCACTGGAGATGCAGGGTTGGGATATATGCTGGGCAACCTCGAAGTTGCGGTTCGAGAGAAACTTGGCATTACGATTGTCCACATCAACAATGGCGGTTTTTCCGGATACGGCCCCGGGTTCTGGGGTGAGGGTCACGATCCGTACACTCACGAAGTACTTGGCCCGGATGATGTTGATATGTCAAAGGCAATTGCCGAAATGGGTCTACGGTCAGAACGAGTGAGTGAGCCGTCGGAAGTTATTCCGGCACTTGAGCGGGCATTGGCTGCAAACGAAGCGGATCGGCCAGCCTACATCGAATTCATCTGCAGCCAGTATCCGGTGTATGGCCGGTGGATCACTGGCTCATTTGCCCATTAGACTACAAGAGTTCCAAAGGTTGATGCATTTGAGCCAGAATATTGAACCCGAACGGTCTCGATAAGATTCCTATTCTTACTCTTATTCCCATTCCCATTCCCACTCGTACTCATCCTCTGCTTCTATTCATGCAGATGGTGAGTACGAGTAGGAGCAGGAGTATATAAAACAAAAAACAGTTAACAAATGAGGAAAAAATGAAACGCAAAGTATGGACAGAAGTTAACTTATTCCCTACAGAACTGGCCCGCTTGCAGGCCAATGCCGACGTAATAACCGGCGGTACGCTCGACACCCTGCCCGGTGCTGAAGTGGCTGTGATTGGCGGCAGCACGATTGATGGCAACTTTATGGATCACGCCGGTCCGGAGCTAAAGATGGTAATCCGGCACGGCATTGGCTACAATGCGGTGGATGTTCCTGCCGCCAGCGAGCGAGGCATTTTGGCGGCCAATACACCCGACGGCCCCACCGAAAGCACGGCCGAACATGCGGTGGCGCTCATGTTGTCGATGACCAAACAGATTGTCGCATCCGACCGTGCGCTGCGCCAAAATGAGTCGTGGTCACGGATGGGCCTGCGCGGGTTGGAGGTACTTGATCACGTCATTGGTGTGGTTGGCTATGGGCGGATTGGTCGACGTGTCACCGAGATCTGTGTGTCAGGCTTAAGGATGAAGGCGCTGATCTATGATCCCTATCTGCCCAGTATGATAGAGCTTCCTCAAGGTGCAAGCACGGTGGATAGTCTGGACGACCTGTTAACCCAAGCAGATATTGTCACCATTCACACTCCGCTGATGGATTCAACCCGCCACATGATCAGTGAGCGCGAGCTGCGACTGATGAAGCCCGATGCTTATTTTGTCAACGCCAGCCGCGGACCAGTGGTAGACGAAGCGGCCTTGATTCGCGTGCTGCAAGATGGTCATCTGGCTGGTGCCGGGCTGGATGTATTCGATATCGAACCGCCGGAAGCTGATAATCCGTTGCTGCAAATGAATAACGTGGTTGCTACACCCCATTTGGCCAGCAATACCCCTCAAGGAAGCCAGCGTATGTCCGAAGGTGTGGTAGAGCAGATTTTGCAGCTTTTTGCTGGCGAACGGCCATCCTCTCTCATTGATCCGGACGTCTGGCCCGGCCGAACTTCTAACTCATAACGGTGCCTGTGTCCATACGCTGATGTTATGTGCCCAGGATCTGCAGGAAGCTGATGGGGTACAGACCGTTGCGGAGATGGAGGTGGAGGGAGATACCTGAGGGAGCAATTGTTATTGAGCTAGCGGTAATTGCATGTGTCAAGTACGCTGTTTCGTACTTGAGCGCGTGGGGCGTCAACTGCAACTTTGCGATCAACTGCATTCTTGTGACGAAATGGACATGGCGACTTACGAAAATATTGGTTATGCTTATGCGTACGTAGAGCAGATTGAGTTGTATGGTCTTCTGGCGTCTCGCCTGGTGTGTGACGACAGTGAGATGCCACAGAACCAAGGCAGAACCAGGGTGCGTTTTAGTTTGGGGGTACAAGAGTGCGTCGCACTGTTCAATTGCGGATGGGCGCTTGGATCTGTCTCTGAACAGTGCGACGCACTCGACTGGCTAACATTCTTGCCCCGAAACCCAAAGGCACCCCAGAACCAAGCGCGATTTGACAATAAACTAACCAGTTGGTATAATTGCTATATAGTGAGTAACGAAACGCGTCAACGAATTCTAGAAACGACAGCTAACCTTCTTGAGCGGCAGGGCTACCATGCAACGGGGCTGAACGAGATTGTCAAAGAGAGTGACACACCACGTGGTTCGCTCTATTACTACTTTCCCAGCGGCAAGGAGGAAATTGCGGAAGAAGCAGTCCGGCAACGTATGAGCCAAATGGCCGATTATTCTCGCCACTTTTTAAGCCAGATTGATGATCCGATTGAGGCTATAGTTGAGATGATCATGCACATGGCCAAACAGATGGAGCAAGATAATTGTTGTAGTGGTGCACCGATTGCCTCTGTCGCTTTGGAAGCATCTAATACAAGTCCACGCATCCGTAAAGCTTGCGAAGAGGGCTATCAAGCCTTGCAGGATGTGATGGCTGCCAAGTTGGTGCTGGGTGGCTTTTCGTCAGAACGCGCCGACGCCCTGTCGACTACAATTAATGTAGCCATCGAGGGGGGAACGATTCTCAGCCGTACTAAGCAGGATCCACAAGTCCTGGTGACGGTGGCCAAGAATATGAAATTGCTGCTTGAAAACGCATCACGTAAGTAAATAGTAGTCCAAATTTTTTGCACCTAAAATATACTGACTAGTCTACCTATCAGGCGTAATTATAAGTTGTAGAACTGCTAAAAAAATTTTCGCCGAAATTATACTGACCAGTCTATTTACAAAGCATTAACAAACTAAATCCACTTTTTACGCAGGAAAACCGCATGTCTAATCTCAACACAAACTTTTTAAGAATCGCAGCCATCCTCTGGGTCATCTGGGGGCTTGTACATATGCTTGCCGGCGGTATGGTCATGAACTTTATCTTGTCCAGCGACATAGCGGGAGCGGTTGGTGGCATCGCCGACGCAGTTGATCCAGCGACATTACAAATGGCCTACCCAGACGCGGCTGGTGCTATCCTAGGACAGCACGGCTTTAATCTATTCTGGATTGGTCTAGTCACCTTGATTTGTGCTTTCTTAATTTGGCGCAAGAATGGCAATGCTATTTTCCTCGCCGCGATCACCGGTGGTCTAGCGGACTTGGGCTACTTTCTCTTTCTCGACTTGGGCGGTTTCGTCAACTTTGTGCCGGGTACTGTGATGACGCTGGTCTCGGCATCGGCGATTATTTTGAGCTTTATTGCCTATTTCACCAGCAATCGATTGCAAAACGTCTAACCGAATGGCGAACAGTGAGTTATGGATTCTTAACAGTGTGTGAGGAATTAGGATAACAAGACAACATGAATAAAGCCGAAGCAGATACCCAATTTGCAACAAAAACAGCGTTAGTTACCGGGGCCAATTCTGGTCTTGGTTTCGAAGCGGCGGCGCAACTTGCCGAGGCAGGATATGGATGTGTAATCCTAGCCTGTCGATCGTTAGAAAAGGCTGAGAGTGCCAAACAGGCACTAGTTGAGCGTGTCGGTGGGAATCCATTTGAGACAATTGCTGTGGATGTTTCCAGCATTGAATCGGTCGCAGCCGCAAGTGATGAACTTATCGCACGCAAGCAGTCAATCGACAGCTTAATCTTGAACGCGGGTCTGGTGGCAGGCGACGAGATGCAAAAAAGTGTGGACGAGATTGAAATTACCTTTGCCGCGTCGATGATTGGACACCACATCATGACGATGCGCCTGGTTGATGCTGGGCTACTTCCAGAAGGTGCTCGGGTTGTGCTGGTTGGCTCCAGCGTTGCCAACAATGACACGCCTGCGTTTATGGGGATGACGGTATATGATTTTGGGACTGATGCATCAAGCGAATTTGGTGACAATCTCCATGAAGCAATGCTGGCGTTTGCCAAGGGGACGAAGCCAGAGCTTTACACTTCAGGGCGCTATTATGCCACGACCAAGCTCTTCTCGGCCTGGTGGAGTGCGGCCATGGTACGCCGGTTTGGCGAGCGCATTTCTGTCTTCACCGTAGGACCTGGTCCCAATATGGGGACCAATGTTGGCCGCCATCAGAAAGGCTTTATGAAGTTTATGATGTCTACACTCATGCCGCTCATCGGCTCTGTAATGGGCATGAACCAACCCACGTCAGCTGGTGCCAAACGCTATCTGGATGTGCTGCATAATGTTGGCCAGGAGTTTGTGAGTGGCAAGACGTACATGTCTCCGCCTAAGACACCTATTGGGCCGCTGACAGAGGTTGTCTATCCTCACGTCGTGGATGAAGAGCGTCAAGAGATCGCGTGGGCGGTACTCACCGAACTCACTGGGGTCAGTGAAGTGGAAAAATAAATGCAGAGTGACATCTAAAAAAGGACAAAAGATGAGCAAAGCAAGGTACAAAGGTCAAGCCATTTCGATCACATTCGACGGTACGCGGTGTATCCACGCCCGTCGCTGTGTGCTGGGGCAGCCTGACGTTTTTCAGGCAAATGCGAAAGGCCCATGGATCAAACCGGACAATGCATCGGCAGAGGAGTTGGCTGCTCTGGCCCATAACTGTCCATCTGGTGCCATCACCTATCAACGCCACGATGATGGTATGCAGGAGAGCGCGCCGCCAGTCAATACTATTCGGATCATCGAAAACGGTCCGCTTGCTGTCCATGCTGAAATCGATCTGGGCGGTACCGAGGAGAATCGAGCCACACTTTGTCGCTGTGGTGCCTCAAAAAACAAACCCTATTGTGATGGAAGCCACCACGCAATCGAATTTACGGCAACTGGCGAGCCAGCAACTCAAGAATCAGACGCACTGACCGAACGCAACGGGCCGCTGGCTATTAACCCCATGCTCGATGGCCCGCTACTCGTCAACGGCAATATGGAGATTATTGCCGGTAGTGGGCGCAACGTGAATCGGGTCCAAAAGACAGCCCTTTGCCGCTGTGGTGCATCGGAGAATAAACCCTATTGCGATGGCACCCACGCTAAAATCGGGTTTTCGACAGAGTCCTAAACGAACAGGTGAAAAATATGAACATTGTGCTATGGATCTTACAAGGACTGTTGGCCGCCATGTTTTTGATGGCCGGATTTATGAAAGCCAGTCAATCAAAGGACCAACTAAAGGAGAGTGGCGGCGAACGTATGGCCTGGGTCGATTCGATTTCAGACACCAATGTTCGGATCATTGGAATCTTGGAACTCTTGGCTGGTGTTGGCCTGATTCTGCCGATGTTGACAGGCATTTTGCCCTGGCTAACCCCACTAGCTGCTGTCGGGCTAATCTTGACAATGATTGGCGCAATCTTGTTGCATGTGCAAAGAGGCGATGGCGCCCAAGCGATTGTTGTCAATACTGTGATTCTTTTGCTTGCAGCCTTTGTGGCATACGGTCGGTTTATGCTTGTTCCCGCATAACGGATTTTGTCTATCGTGGATGGAATACATAGTCAAGTGACCATGAAGTGAGAGATTACATGAGCGAATTTGTAGTAACAAACAACGAAGCAAAGAAACGATATGAAACGACCATAGATGGAAAGGTCGCATTTTTAGAATACATGTCTGCCGGGAAAAATATTGTTCTTTCACACACCGAAGTACCTGCGGAATTGGAAGGTCAAGGGATTGGTGGACAGCTCGTAAAACATGTGCTAGACACGATCGAAAGCCAAAACCAGAAAGTAATCGTTACCTGCCCCTTTGTGCTCGGATATATGCAAAGGCATCCAGAATATCGTAAGTTAGTCTTTGGCTACAACCCAAAATAGATTAGAGAGTGGGCGCAGGAATAGAAGTGAGAAAGGAAGGTGATCCGTGCATTTTATTCTAACCGGTGGTCATTCGGGACTTGGGCTTGAATTAACAAAAATGCTCCTAAATGAAGGTCATCACCTTGGTTTAATTTTGCGGAGCGAGAAGCGCAAGGCTGATGCAATTGAAGCGATTGGAACGACGGACAATGTTGAATTCTTTTTTGCCGATCTCAGCAAGCAGAGCGAAGTCCGGCAGGTCGCTAGAGAGATCGTCTCCAAGTGGGATAAGCTCGATGGTCTATTTAGCAATGCCGGCGTTTTGCTAGAGCAAGCAACCTATTCTGAGCAGGGCAATGAAATGCACTTCGAGGTGAACACGCTGGTTCCTTACATTCTGTCTCTCGAATTGATGCCTTTGCTTGAAAAGGCCGAGCAACCGTTTATCGTCACCACGGCGTCTGGAACGGCACGCGAAATCAACAACTGGGCGCCCGACATTCCTGATCTGAAAAAGCCAGAAAAATTCGTGAAGTTAACCGGTTCCTATCGCAAGTCCAAGTTAGCATTGGTGCTGCTCATGAATCATCTGGCAGAAGATCATAAACAGATCAGAATAGTCAGCGTAAATCCTGGTGCAATCAAAACCAAGATGGTTACTGGCAGCGGCACGCCCTTTTTTGTCAAGATCCTGCTACCGTTCGTCTTTGAAGCGCCTGAAAAGGGGGCACAACGACTCTATAATGCTGCCTTTGACGAAAAATATAAAAGCGGTTCCGGCATCTTTGTTTCTCAAAATGGCCAAATTCAGCAGATAGAAAATAGCCTTGACACACAGGATCTAGCTCAAATTAAGGACTCGATTGTCGAATAGTTACCTTACTTTATCTCCCGAAGGAATTGCCTGCTATGGAAATAGGTATCGATAGTTTTGCCGCCAATCCGCCGAGTGATAACGCAAACCCGGTCACGGATAGCGCACAAGCCTTGGCCGAACTGCTGGAACGAATCAAGTTTGCCGATCAAGTGGGCATTGATGCGTTTGGCATTGGTGAACACCATCGTGAAGAGTTTCTCGATTCGGCACCGACGGTTATTCTGGCTGCTGCTGCGGCCCAAACCCAGCGCATTCGTCTGACAAGTGCAGTGACTGTGCTGAGCGCTGCCGATCCGGTGCGGGTCTTTCAGAATTTCGCCACGTTAGACTTAATCTCACACGGGAGAGCGGAAATAATTGCTGGGCGCGGCTCGTTTACCGAATCCTTTCCGCTCTTTGGCTTGAAGTTGCAAGATTATGATGCGCTCTTTACCGAGAAACTAGGGCTTCTACTAGCGATTCGCAAGAACGAGGTTGTTAACTGGTCGGGCCAATTTCGCCCAGCACTCCACAACCAGGCAATCTATCCTCGACCGTTGCAAGACCCATTGCCTATTTGGGTTGGTGTAGGTGGCACGCCAGAGTCGTTTGTGCGGGCAGGCACGCTAGGGTTGCCATTGATGGTTGCCGTCATCGGCGGCGAGACCCACCGCTTCGGCCCGCTCGTCGATCTCTACCGTCAATCAGGTGAGGCCGCAGGCCATTCACCAGAACAGCTAACCGTTGGGCTGCACTCCTTTGGCTACGTAGCCAACAGCAAGGAAGAAGCCATCGATGATTTCTACCCGGGTTATGCCGAAACCATGAACAAGGTGGGGCGAGAACGGGGCTGGCCACCCACAAGTCGCGCTCGATTCGAGGCTCAAACAGGTCCCAGAGGTGCCATTGTGATTGGTGGGCCGGAAGAAGTTGCCGAGAAAATTGTGCGCCATAGTGAAGCCCTTGGCGGGATTTCTCGCTTCAATTTCCAGATGGACGGTGCTGGGCTGTCCCATGAACAGCTTATGCACTCGTTTGAGCTGATTGGCCGGCGGGTGTTACCGCTCGTTAATGGCGAATTATTACCAAAATCAAAGAAAGCGTGAGCAAACAATGACTCTACAAATGCCTGCAGAGCGAAAGTACGGCTGGGAATTGAAACCTGTTTCATCCAGTTATTTCTCGCTGGAGACCAAGTCAAATGATCAGCTGAATGTTGTCCTTAATCATGCACTGGTTCGTGGTTGCACGTCCAAGATGATGCTCTGGTGGTTCCAGAATTTTGGCAACCTCCAGGTACGGCTGGTTGATGTTGAAGGCTACGAAGAGGAGAAGGTACCAGCTTATTTTCTGTGGCACCCATCGGATCACATCGGTGCTCATTATCGTGGACGATTGGCGACAGATGGCACTTTGCAAATGGGTGGCTCTATCCTTGTCCAAGAAGCACTTCAGTACAAGACCCACCAATTTGCCCACACAGTAAACCAGACGATGACCGTTCCTTATCTGGCCCATGATGGGATGACGCTTAACAAACGCCTGCCTATCGTAGGGAATGTTGTCTTTGGGCGCGTCCACTTCAAAGACGTAGTGGAAAACAGTCAGGTGATTGGCGTGCATTATCACTATGAATTTATTGCTGGTCCAAGTAGTGGGAACCTCTTCACGCCCATAATTCGCCGACGGTTACAGCAGATGTTTTCTGATGACTTGTTTAGCGTCTGGCATCAACATAATGTGGAAGAAGTCGGTACCTTTGAGAACTTTTTACCCGCTTTATATGCGCAGCGTCATGACCTTGACAATCTTCACTACGAAAAGAGCATGAACCCAGGCTTGTCTAGCCCAACAACCCAAACCGGCTTCAGCAAAGAACTTTTTGAATCGCGGGTCAGTGGGTACAAATCAGCACGCGATGGGTATGAATACCAAGATGGGCTGGCACCGACATTCATCTGACAATACTTAGGGAGCGCATTATGAATACGAACGTCAAAACAACTGCATTCACCCTATGTTTTGTGTTGGTGACGGCTATTAGCTTCGTCTACTTATTTATGGCAATAGGGCTCGTCCCGTACTGGCAGACGCTATCTGGCACTGAAATACAGACGTGGTTTCAGGAGCCCTTTGGACGCTTTGGAACTCTGATGGGACCAGTCCATATTCTGTCCATTATCGCCACAATCACGGCTTATGTGATGCATCGCAAAGAAACAGGTGTACTTCGATGGCTTTGGCTTGTGGCGCTCATCACGTTGCTCATCTGTCAATTCTTTAACTTCGTCATCTATGGTGCCAACTTCAATCCCTCACTACAGTCAGGGACTCTTGAGCCTGATGCGGCTCTGGCGCTTTTTGATTGGTGGGATTTTTGGCACATCGTGCGAACCATTTCAGTCTGCATCAGCATGGTTTGCCTGGGCATTATTTCAATCATTTCCAGAATGCCTGATAGTGAGTCCAGTGTAGAAAGAGGAATTTAACCGTGAAGTCATTGAAGATCATGAAGTCTTTCAGAGTAAACCTTCATTTCCTTCACGCCCTTCATGGTTAAAATAGGCATTTTGCAATAGAACCAGAAGTGAATCGAACATCTAGGAGATCATTATCATGAACGACAATCATGTTCAGAAGACCATTGTTATCACTGGTGGCACTGGCGGCATTGGGCGCTACTCGGCCATTGGACTGGCAAAGACAGGTGCCCGAGTCGTCGTCACTGGACGCAACCAGGAACGCGGTGAGGCAAGCGTGCAGGAGATCAAGAGTGCCAGCGGCAACGATGATGTACACCTTGCTATTGGTGACGTCGCTATACAGGAGAGCATCCACAGCCTCGCCGATGACCTCATTAAACGCTTCGACAAAATTGACGTACTTGTCAATAACGCTGGCATGTTTGCTACCGAGTTGGCGCACACAAACGATGGGTTTGAGCTCAACTTTGCTATCAACGTGGCCGCTCCCTATACCCTTACCCGATTGTTGGCACCTGCGCTGGAGGCAGCAAAACCGGCTCGGGTCCTCAATGTGACTGGGGGTATGCCCTCTGGCAAGGTCGACATCACTAACCTCCAGGCGGAGAAGAGCTTTCGTGGCATGTCTAGTTACAGCCATTCCAAACGGATTATGGATACCATGAGCCTGGCCCTTGCGCGCGAGATGGAGCCACGGGGTATTTACGTCAATGTCATCTACCCAGGTGCCGCGTCAACATCGATGACCCAGGGAGTCAAACCCTCTAACCTACCTTGGTTCGCTCGCCCACTTTTTCCACTCTTCCAGTACATGACCCGGGATGATGGCGGTAAGGGAGCGCAGAAGGCTGCACGCTCCACGATCTGGGGAGCCAATGCGCCGGAAACGGAGGGCAAGAGCGGCCAGTATTTTGACACCAACTGTAAACCTGCCAAATTCCATGCCTCTATCCAGGATTCCAAAAATCAAGAGGCCGTCATCAGCGTCATCACCAAGACGCTTGACGCCTGACACTGAATATATACACAGCAACGCAACAAATTAACATTTTTGGCCCCTTTTTGCTTCGAAACTGGATGTTAATTTGTGCTGCTGTCGAGTATAGATGCGATTTCTAAAAAAGATTTATTCACATATCTACAACCGAAAGGAAGAAATTGTGACGACAGAAACAACTACCAATGTTAAACCAACGATTGCACAGATTGCCCGCGCTACGGGTCTCGCCATTCTCGTTGCCCTAATTATTAACGTGATTCTCTATTTCGTCAGCGTTCCGCTTGGTTGGCTGCCTACGGAGGGAAGTCAGGGTGATATAACGCTTGCTCCGGTGGTGACTGCCAGTATTGTGCCAGTCAT
>JBCCHB010000092.1:0-64739 GCA_039028975.1 Chloroflexota bacterium | reverse complement strand
GTCCGTTTCTGAACTCTTTTGGTTCAGAGTTCCTCCCGATCCTTGGGTTCCACCCCCTGCTCGCGGACGTCGCTCTCAAGAGACTCAAAAACTCGTTGACCGATGGTGCCCTTCGCTCCACGATTAAATGCACCTATATCTTTGTAATTGCCAACCATATGATATATTTGATTCAGTCAGATGGCGAAGTAATCGAAATGGGACGTAGACAAGAGTTATTTGAGGAGAGTTAACTATGGCTGCAACACTCACAGCAGAAGCTTACCAAGATGATATTGCCGTAGCAATTGCCAATGTACTAGCAAAAGCCAATACGCGCGCGACGGAAATGGGCGTTGATGTAGCCGCAAGCTTGCTCACCATTACTCAAAGTTTTCAGGACGGTATTCAATATTGGCGCATCAACTACGGTCCCAAAGACTATATCAATACACGTGGTGGTGACCTCATCGTAGATGTATCAGTAAACAGCGGTGAAGTCGAGCAGGTGTTTTGGGGGCAGTAATGGATAAGTGATGTCTTCGCTTCATAGATGTTTGGTCCATTTTCAATCTACCTGAGTCATTGATGTGGTCGAAGTGGCTTGGTCATTTCGCTCGTGGTGTTGGTTGTTGAGGTTTTGGACTTCTGTGGACTTTACTTCGCTGGCAACGATTCAGGCTTCGGGGTGGTGAACTTACGGGATTTAGCCAACTTCATCTCGTTGGTGACGTGAACAAGGGTCATCTTTTCGGCAACAGGCACCATTACGGATACTTGGCGTCCAACATGGTGATGCGTTTTCGTCAGTGATGTTTGGCCTTGGCGATCTCGTCAGTGTCCTTTGGCTTCGGCGTGAGGTTGGTCCCGCTAATGATGATGTCGAGCCTGCCCAAGCCACAGAGAAAACCGCACCAACTAACGGGGCTGCTTGGAACAAACCTCGTTGGCGAAGTCGGATCCTGTCATCAGTCTGGTTGGATTTGGCAATGTTGTCGGGCGGTCGCGTTGGCAGTGCGCTCTCGGTCTGGCACCATCGCAGCCAACATTCGCTGGACCAATACTCTCCTTGGTGATCACGAAGTGGGCTGCAAGCCATCTGGGCGTTTTGAGGTAAGCAAAGAGGTCGTTAAACACATTATAACCATGAGGATTTGGAAGGGGATAGAGACATTATACTCTATCCCCTACCGTTGTGAACTAAGGAATATTTTTGGACAACAAAAAGCCCTCTAATGCAATCTCATTAAATCACGTTAGAAGGCTTTTGCTCTCTGAAAACTAAGTTAATTTTAAGTCGGGGAGATAGGATTTGAACCTACGACCCCAGCGTCCCAAACGCTGTGCGCTACCAAGCTGCGCTACTCCCCGATTTATGGTCATTATACATAAGGAAGGGCGTCAGGTCAAAAACCAAGTTCAGTCAAAGACAATCTATATAGATTCGCCGAAAAGTGCGGGCCTCCCTCCTCGGAATTTACCAGAGTAGTTTGAGTCAAGAATTTTCTACGTTACACGGAGTCTCTCATAGAAGGCACAGCGCTTCTCGGAGCAAGGCTTCAATGAGAGGGTATTGCCTCAGTGAATCTCTGTGTAATCGCTACTCAGCGTAATCTGGCGAAGCATACTAATGTTTAAAGTGCCGGGTATCCGTGAAGGCCATGACCAGACCGAGTTTGTTTACCGCCTCGATCACCTCATCATCTCGCATGGAGCCACCTGGCTGGACGACAGCAGCAATGCCATGTTCGGCAGCGGCTTCTATGCCATCGGCAAAGGGGAAGAAGGCATCGGAGGCCATGACAGCCCCTTTGGCCCGCTCGCCGGCTTTATGCCCAGCTAACATCACCGAATCGACTCGGCTCATCTGGCCAGCTCCAACGCCGACCGTAGCTCGCTTCGTAGCATAGACAATCGCGTTGCTCTTAACGTGACGTGCCACTCGCCAGGCAAAGGCCATCTCGGCTAACTGCTCCGATGCGGGTTTGGCTTCGCTGACGATCTGCCAGTTGGCTGGATCCATATCGGCTTCACTCATATCTCGCTCCTGAACAAGCAATCCACCATGAATGGTGCGGATATTGAGCAAATTCTCCACGTCCGGATTGGCCACCAGAATGCGGCAGCTCCTCTTTTTGCGCAACATCTCTAACGCTTCTGGCTCATAGGCTGGGGCAGCCACAACGTGAACAAGCAACTTACGCATCCGCTGGGCCAACTCCCCATCGAACGTGCGGTTAACAGAAATGATGCCACCAAACGCGCTAACCGGATCCGAGGCTAAAGCATCATCGTAGGCTTCAGCCAAGGTGTCAGCAGAGGCCAAGCCACAGGGGTTGCTATGTTTGATAATGGCCACGGTTGGCTCAGGGAAATCTTGGGCGGCTTGCCAGCTACCATCCAAATCGAGCCAATTATTGTACCCCATCTCTGGGCCAGCGAGTTGGGTAAAGGGGACCGGTTGACCGTCATACCCATACAACCCACCTTGCTGATGGGGATTTTCACCATACCGATTCAGCTGAAGACGGTTCAGGGTCAGGTGTAGGGTTTCGGGTAAGACCAGTGACTCGGTTTCAGAATGTGAAGATGCCATCTGTCGGGACAAGTAGCCTGAAATAGCCGCATCATAGTTGGCCGTGTGTTGAAACGCTTTGTAAGCCAGTTGGAGACGCTCTTCTTCGCTGCTCTGACCGTTCTCAAAAGCCTGTCCTACAGCGTCATAGTCAGACGGGTCGCAGACGACGGTCACCGATTCATGGTTCTTGGCTGCCGCACGTAACAAAGCCACCCCGCCAATATCGATCTGTTCGACCGCTTCTGCTAATGAGACATCGGGCTGACTGATGGTCTCCTGAAAGGGATAGAGGTTAACGACAACCAGATCAATGGGTGCGACCTTTTGCTCTGCCAATTCGGCCAAGTGCTCGGAGGTACGGCGAGCCAGAATGCCCCCATGAATGGCGGGATGCAGCGTCTTAACCCGTCCACCCAAAATCTCTGGGAATCCGGTTAGATCTTCTACGGCCAACACTGGTAAACCTGCCTCGCTTAACTGGCGTGCCGTGCCACCGCTAGCCACAAGTTCAACGCCGACTTTATGGAGCTGTTGGGCAAAGGCAACGATACCTCGTTTATCGGCAACAGAGAGCAAAGCGCGTTTCTGAGTCACATCTATCTCCTTTACTTCATAGTTAATTTTCGTTTTGGGTAGGTGCAAATTTTATCGGAATAGTTGTCCGTTGGAACAAGCTATTTGTAATATTGGGTTTTCATATCCATGCTATAGATGTCCAGAAAAAGATTTGCGCCATATTTGCCTCATCCCCTTACCCCTTCTCCATGATCGCTACACTATAGAGAAGGGGGCGGAAAATCTTTTTCTTAAAGGCTATATAATCAATTCAATAGTAGATTTGAGAGGTAAAAATGGATATAGCACACGCTTCTTCTTTCAATATAAAATCGATTATCTCCAGGCGTCGGTTCTACTTGGTTGTGGTAATCATCTTGCTAGGGCTTGGGATGGTCTATCTCTGGCAATTGCCGCCTCGCTATCAATCGGTAGTTGAATTGGCCCTTTGTCCAATGCGTACCAACAGAGCTGCGCTTATCACGCCCCATGATTGTGGACCGCACTTTGCAAAACAGATACGGGAGCTTAGTCAACAGACAACAACTCAACAATCTATTAGTCAGGCGCTCGGGCTTTCCTTTGTTCCTAATTACAAAGTACATGTAAAGCAGATTGAATGGAATAGACTGTCAATCGTGGTTGAGGCGGATACCTCCGAAAATGCTCAAGCCATTGCAACCACATTTATTCCACTTTTTATCGAGAAAACAAAGCAATCTATGCTTGAGCAACAGAGGGAAAGAATACAGTATATTCAGGAGCAGATCGCTTTGGCAGAGGCTTACATTCCGCCGGAAGATAGAGAAGTACCTGGACATGTCTTTTCCAACCAAGCTCACAAACCTTACATCGCGCCAGACAATAGAAATCTATCCGGGTTGAGGCGGTCCAATGAAGAGGAACTACGTCGGCTAAAAGCTGCGTATGACGATGCCTCTCGCTTGGGTGAAATAATCCAAATTATCCGACCTGCTACATTCCCAGATGAGTCAGTGTCCTTCTGGGAACGGCTGTGAACGCTCTTCTTCCCAACTTTCTCCGTGTTCTTTTCCTCCACCAGAACCAAATGATGTATCGCAAAGGTTTGCAGAGTAGGCGCAGAGTTACGTGCAGAGTAGGCGCAGAGTTACGTAGAGAAAAAGTTTATGGTTGTCTGAGCTTTTGTGAGGTAAGACCAATACATGGCAATGTTGTAGCCTGTCCTTTTAGGGCGGGAACTCCGTTACACCGGGTGCCTCCCACCCTAAAAGGACGGGCTACGGGAACTCCACCCCGCTATTCCTCAGAGGGTCAATTTTGTTTGCCTGTTTTGCTCTCAGAAACAAAATTTTCTTTCTGTGAGCACACGAATTGAACTGCTAAAGATCTCTAGAGCTATATTTTTCTGGATTAGCCTTAAACTGGACTCATCTCCCGGCACCGTTCTAAAATCTCCACTTGCCTCTGTACGCTGCTTGGCGTAATCGTCAAGGCTGCCCCATCCCGAATCGATGCAAAGAGATCCTGATAGAGCGGACTCATGCTGTCACCAAAGGATGCCTCTACGGTGAATGATTCTTCTTGCCACGGCAACTCTTCCCGATTGTATCCCCGATCCGGCGTTGGTTTGGTATCTAGGACTAGCGGTGGTGCTTCTGCCGGATCGAAATACTTCCACTGGATTTCACGGCGGTTCCGGCTGACCAATGTGCCCTGGGTTCCCATAACAAGCCATGCATCCTGCGGGTAGGCACAGCAGTTGGCCAATTCTACATCGATGAGAGGGCCGTCGTTGGGTTTGATGATCAGCTTGACGTGGCTCTCCGCATCACCAGCAAAAAGGGGCGTGGTCTCCATGTGACAGTAAATTTCGGGATTGGGATCGTCAAAGAAGTGAATAGCCCAGTCAATAGGGTGGGCCCCTTTGTTGTTCAAATCGCCGCCGCCATACTCCTTGAGGGTCTGCCAATCCCAACGGCGACGGAAGCCATTTCCCGTCATGCGGATCTGGACAATACGGCCCAGTACGCCCGAGTCAATAACTTCTCGTACCTTCATAAAGTCAGGATGATAGCGGTAGTTCTGGTTGACGGTCAGGAGTTGGCCCGTCTCTTCTGCCACGGAAATCATCTCTTTGACGCCGTCTAGCGTTGGAGCCATGGGCTTTTCCACCATGACGTGCTTGCCCGCTCGCATGGCCTTGGTGGCATCGCTTACGTGAAACTGGCTGGGGGTAGCGACAACGACTAGTTCAACTCCATTGTCGGCAATTAGCTCATCAATAATGTTGTAAGCCATGCAGTCGAACTTCTCAACGGCTTCCTCTTGACGATTCGTATCTGGATCGCAGACAGCCACTACGTTGAACTGATCACCCACCTTAGTGATAGCATTCGCATGGATACCCCAGCCACTGCGGCCGAGGCCAGCAATGCCGACACGGACGAGGTCTAATTGGTTACTCATAAATTTGGTTCCTCCATTTTTAATGCTCATTCCCTATTTGGTTAGATATCTGCTTTTGCTTCACCAACGCACCCTTCTCTTCTTCAGATAGATAGGCAATAGTCAACGCGTTCTGTTGTGCTTGGATAATCTGTTTCGGGGTAAGGCCTGCTTGAGGCGCTGCCTCATTATACTCAAAGGGGAGATCGATGTCACTAGTCTGTGGATCATCCGTATTGATGGTTGCCAGAAGACCACGCTCAAGAAACTTACGCAGAGGATGGCTGGGTAAGTCAGCAACGGTACTGGTCTGAACGTTGCTCGTCAAATTGGATTCGATACCGATACCCCGTTCAGCCATTTCGTCCATCAAGGCCCGATCCTCGATGGCATTGGTAGCGTGGCCGATGCGGGTTGCGCCCAACTCCTCGATAGCCTGACGCACATTGTCAGCTCCAGCGGCTTCGCCAGCATGAACGGTTATCTGCCAGCCAGCACTTCGGCCTTTATGAAAGTGATCCACAAATAAGTGACCAGGCCAGTTCTTCTCATCACCTGCCAGATCCAGAGCCACAATCTTCTCTTTGACCTCTAGCAGCGCGTTGGTGGCTTCCATACACGCTTCAGGCCCCAATGTACGGCTCAAGACGCCAATCAAATTGATCCGGATACCAAAATTACTGGCAGCACTTTGAGCACCATCAATCACAGCCTCTGCAGCACCGACTTGTGAAAGCCCAAATGGGTTGGCCAAAAACTGGGCGCTGAAGCGCAATTCGAGGTAGTCGATACCCTCGTTGGCTGCATCTTCAACAGCTTCATAGGCGATGCGGCGGCATGCATCATAATCAGCAATAACGGTCGATGCGAACTTAATCTTGGCTAGAAAAGAGATCAGATCAGGCAGCACTTCTACCACCTGAACGTGAGGAATTAGCCTTGGTAGCTCATTGGCTGGCAGAGAGATATTATGCTGTCGGCCCAATTCAAGGACCGTCTGGGGACGTATGCTACCACTGAGGTGGCGATGTAAATCGATAAAAGGAAGTTCTGTCTGCTGCATAATCTGTAGTCCGCAGTCGTTTAGTCATCTGGTCCAGAGTCAGCTCAGTTCACATCGAGCGCATTACGCTTGGTTACACAATACACCCTCTACTGATAATTAAGGAATGTTCTGTAAGCAATTCGTGCGTTTCAATCGAGTTCAGCCCCATAAAATGGCCAAGTTGTTTGATTCCCGTTCTTAAAATCTTAACCGCATCATCTGGTCGCCTAACTGAATCTCCATCTGCTCATCGCCTAATTCAGCTTGGCAGAAAGGACTGTCATAGTGCTTGAATCCGCTGATGGGTTGCTCCACCTCGTTGACCAATAATGGCCCAGTCCAGCCAAAGTCAATGGTTTCATTACGCAACGTGTCACCGTGGACACTCTGTTCATTGAGGGTGATATCCAATGCCAGGATCTTCTGCTGGAACTCGTTGAAGGTACCGTCTAATGCCTTACGCCCCATCATACAGAGCCAGACATTTTTGGTACCGTGAGAGCGTAGCTCGCGATAGGCGTTATTTCCGGTTGTGATCAGCTCTATTCCTTGGGATGCCGTCAGCGCGATGTATCCTTCTCCTGCTTGGGCAAAAGCCCAACCGCTCTTGGTCTTCCAACTATCAAAGGCGTAGGTAGGGAAGTAGGCGTGGGTAAAGCCCATCCAATCATCATCCGGCATGTTGTGGACGGCCACAAGCGCATCTTTCCACTGAGCAACCCGCGGCAGAGATACGTTGCCATGCCAAAAGTTGGGGCGATGGGAACCATCTTCGCTCATGCACGAGGGGTGGGTTACGAAGACGACGGCATCTTGGTTAAAGGTGGCCTGCCAGATATGTTGTTGATAACCTGCCTCACCAGGTCGGTAATCTTGGGCCGAGCAGATCATATAATCCACGGTCTTGTACATGACTTTATTGACTTCCCACTCGCCTGTCTCCTGATCACACCATTCTTCCAATTCGCCAGCGTGACGTTCGCGACTCCACAATCCTTCTGGCAATCCAACAGCGATCTCTTCTATGAGGGAGGGCAGTTGATAGTTTTCACAGCAGGCCAAGCTGACCGTTCCCAAAATACGGGCATTGAAGATCCCCATGCCCCAAAGTAAACGAGAGGTTCCGGCCGTCGGCTCCAGATAGCCGCCTTTGATGTACGGAGCGTAGGTCCGCCCGTGGGTAGAGCCAAAGACGCCGCGGAAGGAGTTCATAGCCAGGGAAAAGAACATCTTGTCCAGGACAACCGCAGCCAGTTCAGCCACGTCGTCATCCTCGGCAAAATCGACCAGATGGGTTAGCGCCAACACATCTTCCTCAAAGTAAGTATTGGAGTCCCATTCACGGAATCCTCCCGCCCCTCGTTTGCGAAGCCAAGATATGGCCATGGCTTCCCCCTTTTCCTGGTGTTGGTGGCCCTTTAATCCAGAGTTGGAGAATGTCTCATCAGCCATAAGTTGCCCCGCCAAGATCTCACAAGTGTGAAAGAGGATCTGGTGGTTCTCAGACCAGTAGCACATGGCGTCATCACCTGGCTCATCGATCCAATACTTGAAGTTGAGGATACAATCTCGGATAGGTTGACGCAATGCTACAGGAAAGTTCTCATCTTCCCAGTAACGACCCACCATGCCCAGAACGCCTACCATGTCAAAGTCACTACAGTCTGCCCGCTGGTTGATCTTGTCTAACGTCTCCAAGATTGGTTCGGTTTTAACCTGTGGCCAAAACCCGAGAGCCATCTTGGCAATCTGAGAGAATAGTCCCGTGTTGCGCCCCGATGCATCTTTCAATGCCTCAATTCGTCGGGCGCTGTAGGTATCATATGGCGCGTCACTATAGCGATTGCGCACGGTGTGGACGGACAGCGCTCGTTTGATCCGCAGACCATGGCTGTAATAGTCCTCGGGATGGGGCATGAGTACCAATTCATGTGGCCCCTCGGTGAACTGATAGGCCCGTCCTGTTCTTGTCTCGTGGATCGTCTTACCTTCGGTGTGTTGCTCGCTGTAAATGCGCCCTGATAGCGTCTGCACCCTTAGGCAGATGTTGCGCGTACATGGCTCGTTGATGGGCCAGCGAACATGAATGTATTCGTCATGGGCAAATACATCCCGCTCGATCCAGGCATTGGCAAAGGTCTTTTCTAATGCCTCACGCGTCTCAAGCGGCCCAATGGTAGTCGGTATTTGAACCTGAATCCCTGTCTCATCTACCTGCTCACTTGCCACTTGCCTACTTGCGACTTTCACAGCCATCAGATACGGATACTCTCGAACCGCTACGCCTTCAAAACGCACCAATAGATGATTTTGCCCTTCTGCCAGCGTCACCTCAAATGAGACTGAAGCCGGGATTTGATGAGCAAAATGGGTTTGCCGATGGACATATTCGCCATTGATCCAGGCGTCTGCTGGTCCATTCGTGGTTAGCGTAAGAGTGACAGTCTGTTCAGATGGCGATTCCAGAATGGTGTAGGCCCAACATCTCAAATGATGGCAAGTGTAGAAAAAATCGGAGCGGTTGACGAAGTGATCGACGTCGCAGGTAGTCATGCGCCAAGTCAATTCTTGTTCTGCCCGGGATGGTTGAAATTTGGCCAACTCGACGGGATAGTCACTTACGCCGGAATCGGCACTGTAGAGATATTCCGCGATTTGGGCTTTTCGGTTTGGTTTTGAAAATTGAGCTAGATTCTCGACTGGAGTAGACACAGACTCGGTAGCAAGCCAGTGATGAATATAGCCATTTTGCAGGGGGAAGGTGAGTAAGGTGGGTGTTGTCTCAAGCAAAGTCAATTCTTCTCCTCAGTTATGCCAATCCCATTTATTTGAATGCTTGGTCATCCTGGGTGTTGGCACAATAGGGTGTGTAACAGAGTGTATAATTTTGGGACAATAGCGTACCTACCACATTCAGACGTTCAGTCGGCACGCACCGTACTGATGGACTGGCTTCGTGTATCGCTATTGCGAAATTACAGTAGTTCACGATTTTGTTGAAAAATGTCATTTCAAGGGGAACGACGAGAAATCTTCTAGCGGACTGGGAAGAACTCCTCAATATTTGAGATGACACACATTGAAAATGGAAATTACTGAATTACGAGATCCTAGATAAGATCCCAGAGAGCTTTATGTTTGCTCCTAGTATATCATATAGAACAATAGAAGCGTGATAATACATTCCATCCTCTAAACATACCCAAGAGATGACTTGAGCGTGAAAAGTCGATGCACGCAGGTCATGTTTTGAAAAGTATACGAACCGATTCGATCTTTGCATAGGGATTTAATCTAGATTTACAATACGGTACCCGAGCTTCGCGAAATCGCAACGTTAATACACTTTAAAGTAATGAGAGATTTTTCGTTTCCTCAGACTCGCCCGTCTGAGTGCTTAGGTCAGGCTCGGAGTGGGGCCAACGGAATGACAATACGATTTACCGATTAGAAAAAGGAGGCTCATGATAGACCCCCTCGTTTCTTCAACAGTTCCTTGGCTAGGACAAGAACCTAAAAAGAAGTCCAAAAAGGGGCAATTTAGACATAGTATATGAATGAGGAAAGTTCTTGATGGCGTCCCAGGCAAATCGTGCAAACATCATCCTAACCGGCTTTATGGGAACAGGAAAAACGACCACCGGGAAGCTGATAGCATCTCAACTGGATTACAACTTTGTCGATACAGATGATCTAATTGAGGAGCGGGCTGAGCGAACCATTCCCCAAATTTTTGCTGAGTTGGGAGAAGAAGCCTTTCGCCAAATGGAAAATGATATTGCCGTTGAGCTGGCCGAGAAGCGGGGTTTTGTGATCGCAACTGGAGGGCGGATGATGTTAGACTCAGCTAACGCAGAAGCGCTTGGTGCCACTGGCCAGGTCATTTGCCTTGTCGCAACGCCAGAGGAGATTCTCGCCCGCATTGCGCAGGATGACACAGGCATCCCTCGCCCTCTTCTTTCTGGTCCCGATCCGGCTGACCGGGTTCGCCAGTTATTTCAAGAACGAGAGGCAGCCTATCAACGCTTTTATCAGATCACCACTACTGGTAAGGCACCGACTGATGTCGCCGCAGAAGTGATTCACTTTCTTAATGCGAAGATATCTTAACGAACTCTAGTCTCAATCTGAGGCGTAAACGAGGGATAGTCACGAATTAGCTCTTCTCGTGTTGCCATCTCAAAGCCCGCTTCAACAAACTCTGGACTCATGGTTGTACCGATCAACGTACACCCGTATGTTCCTCCAAGCATTGGGCGCGAGCCTTGCCAAACCCCTTTCGGCACCATCAGTTGAGGTTGCATCCCGGCTTGAAAATCTGTTCCAAGAAGAACAATTTTTCCTACACCATTTGGATAGAGTAGAAGCAACTCTAAAGGATCGCCCCAATAATAGTGGTAGATCTCATCGGCATCAAGACGATGCATGGCCGAAAAGTCATCTAGCGTAAAGAGAGCATAGATGGCCGAACTCATAGCCGAGGCATGGTCACGCTGATACCGCTGAGGTAGCTGCTCTGGCTGTAATCTATCTGCAGATTCATAGGTGCGCCGGAAATAGCCACCTTCTTCCGGCAATGGCTGCAAGTCGAGTAATTGAATAATCTCTTGTGCATTCATGTGAGAAAGTATACCATATCTCTGCTGTAATTGATTGAAATTGCTCCTTTTCTTATGAGAGGGTAAGATATTGTTTCGCTCAGTTGTCTAGGTAATATGAAGAAGTATATTCTTCACGTAAACTGGAGCGCATTTTCGATACGAAGGTGTACTCATTGAAGGGTTGCGATCGGCTACTTATATTTGAAAACGACCGCAGTATTCTACTAGTTTGTACGTATTCTTACAGCAGTGTAGAGGGAAGACCATTCAAACTACATACCTATCAAAATATATCAGGAAAACGAGCTTCATATTTCCGTAATTGAAATATATTGAATATAAGGAGAACTATTCTTATGGGTAACACAATCGAAATTACTGATGCAGACTTTCAACAGAAGGTGATTGAATCGAAGACCCCCGTACTGGTTGACTTTTGGGCTGAGTGGTGTGGACCATGTAAGATGATCGCGCCTGTTCTAGAAGATATTTCAGGTGAGATGGATGGAAGACTAATCATTGGCAAAGTCGACGTGGATGCAAATCAAAGCACAATGATGGCCTATGGCGTCATGGGGATTCCGGCGCTCTTGCTCTTCAAAGATGGCGAAGTGAAGACTCGAATTACTGGTTTCCGCCCCAAAGCGCAACTGTTGAGCGAGATTGAACCGCACCTTACAGAGACAGCTGCGGTAGCAGCTGACTAACGTTATAGACGGAAGGAACCCAAAGAGCCGCATCTAATTGATGTGGCTTTTTTATTGAAAGGCATTTTTATAATCAATGGGCCATAGTCTCATTGAAAGATTCTTCATTCCACACTTCTCTCTAACAACATATCCTCACATCAGATATCTATCGCAGTCAGCACTCCATCCGTATACAAAAATGCAAACGTTTTGTAATTGATTAATCCAGCTTCTACGTTATAATAGATACTAGCGTCACATCTCTTTGTGTGTGCTACTCGTCACCCAAACGAAAACAACCTATAGAAGGATAAAGGATCGAATAGATGACTATTCCCAATCGGCCATCACAGCCGTATTATGCAAAGCGGGAAGAAAGACCAAAGGCAACGCCTCCGGCCCCGCAACTGCCACAGATATTGCGCACCCCTCCCAATGAGAGTGGCCAAAATATCCAATACGTCATCATGCCTTACCCAGTCCAGTGGGGACAGCCATCCCAATCACCAGCGCTTACGGATCAGGCCGCAGAGAAATGGGACCGTCAGCGCCGCCGCAGACGGAACATCTTTGTCCTATTATTCCTCTTCATTCTTTCTTCTGCACTTCTCTTTCTTTATGGTACTGGGCAAGGTACAGCGCTCGTTCGCTCGATCTTCCCTCCACAACCACCCGTTGCTAGCGAAGCAGAACCAATTGTGCCAAAACCTGCTATAGCTGAAGCCAACCCAGCGTCAACTACTGGGAGTCAAAGGCTTACTAGCTTTGTAAGGCCGCTGCGGCAGGCAAACTTGGGACTCCCCATTAGTGGCATCATAAAAGAAATCTATGTAACTGAAGGGGAATGGGTTGAAGAAGGACAAACGATTCTTGCATTGGACAATGCTCGTCAAGTCGTTGCGGTAGCTCAAGCTCACACAACACTCGAACAAATTACATCTCGATTAGAAGCACTTCAGAGCGGTGAAAAAAATCAGACAATTGTTGCGGCTGAAGCAGCCGTAGATGCCGCCCAGGCTCGATTAGATAGCCTAACTGCCGATGTAAAAGTAGAAGACGAAACCGCAGCAGTGGCCAAATTAGAAGCTGCCCAAGCGGCCCTAGAGGATCTGCTAAATGGACCTGATAATAGTGTACTCTCTGAAGCCCAAGCAGAACTGCAGAATGTAGAGTCCGCTCTGCGGCGTGCTCAAAATGCCTACAACGCGGTCAAATGGCGAAATGATATTGCCATGTTGCCCGAATCCCAGATATTAGAACAGGCGACCATCGAGCACGAGCGAGCCAAGGCTCGATTTGAACAGGCAACTCAGGGGGCGGGGCCTGCCGAGATTAGCCAAGCCCAAGCCAGAGTCAGTACGGCAGAAGCCGAGCTAGAGCGAGTGCTAAACCCAGTTTCTCAAAACACTATCGATGCCGCCGAAGCCGAACTAAGGCAAGCTCAAGCCAATTTGGCCCTGGCAAGGGAAGAGAATGGCAGCAATGTATTGACGCTGGCCCAAGCCGAAATGGCCCATGCCAAGGTAGCCATGTTGGAAGCCGAGGTGGCCTTAGAAGAGACAAAGCTAGTCGCCCCATTCTCTGGTGTAGTGGGTGAATTTACTGTCCAGCTGGGTGAATTTGTTGAACCTGGCCAACAGCTTGTTCGACTGGGAGATATCGCAACTTGGCAAATTGTAGCAGATGGGCTGGCGGATATGGGTACACTAAGCGTAGCCCAAGGTCAACTTGTAACGGTAACGTTTCCAGCAATCGCAGACTTAGTTTTGCCTGGTGTAATCACCCAAATCCGTCAAGATGAAGCGAATCAATCGACCAAAAGCTCGCACTCAATCATCGTTGCCCTGTCCGAAAGTGATTCTCGTTTGAGCTGGAATTTAGCCGCTGAAATAGCCATGGGCCAGTAGGAGGAGCTGATAATGCAAGAAAAAGCAGACCAATATAACCAAGAGACCCGCACGGCTTGGAATGCCAATGCAGATGCCTGGGATAAGCGCATGGGTGATGAAGGGAATGACTTCGTTAATGAACTGATCTGGCCAAGCGCCCAAAAGCTGCTAGATTTGAAAGCCGGAGAACGAGTACTAGATATTGGCTGTGGCAATGGCCTCTATTCGAGACGACTGGCTACACTTGGTGGCAATGTAGATGCCTTTGATTTTGCAGATGCGCTGGTCGAACGTGCCCAACGCTACCCGATGACCTTTGAATCGGGCGGTTCAATAACCTACCACGTTTTAGATGCCACCGATGAAGAGGCCCTGCTTGCTCTCGGTTCTCAAAGATTTGATGCAGCCTTTTGCACCATGGCCTTGATGGATATTGCTGACATTGAACCGTTAATGAAGGCACTGGCAAAATTACTGAAACCTGGCGGGCGCTTTATCTTTGCCACAGCCCATCCGTGCTTCAATCAGGCCTTTGCGGCTCCCTTTGCCGAGATGGAAAATCGGGGCGAAATGATGACTACTTACGGTGTCAAGGTGACCAAATATATGACACCTATTGTTGAATGGGGCTTGGCATTAGCAAATCAGCCAGAACCCCAGCGCTACTTTGAGCGTCCCCTCCACCTGTTGCTCCAACCAGCCTTTGCTGCTGGCCTGGTCATGGATGCATTGGATGAGCGAGCTTTTTCACCAGAGAACCAGCCGAGTCGCTTTCCCTTAGGGTGGAGCGGCAAATTCAGCGAAATTCCGCCTGTATTGGTGGGCAGAATGCGGTTGCTTTGAATAGGGGCATTGATTCCATGTTCAATTGCTTGCACTTCACGTATCGGCACCGAAGACTTATATGATTGAAGCCATTACGTTCGACTTTTGGGATACTATTGCAGCAGATGATTCAGATGAATCGAAACGACTGGCGTTGGGATTGCCCAGCAAAGCCGAGACCCGTAGCCAACTCTTTGTTCAGCACGTTACCACCCGGTACCCCTCCATTTCAGCGGAAGAAGCCATGTCTGCTTATGGGTGGGCTAACGAACGATTTCGCCAAGAGTGGCATCGAAATCATCGAACGCCCGGGGTCATGACACGCCTCTCCTATGCCTATGAACGGTTAGGCTTGTCACCAAGGCCAGGACAATACGGTCAACTCGTACGAGAAATAGGTGACTTGGTTCATGAGATCGAGTCGATGGAGGTCCGAATCCCGCCTGATTTTGCGCCTAGCATCCACAACACGTTACAGATTTTATCGGATTCTTACAAGCTGGGCATCATTTCTGATACCATTCATACCCACGGACGGGGACTTCGTCACTTGCTCAACAGCCAGGGCTTGCTTCAATATTTCAGCGTCTTTATCTTCTCAGATGAGGTGGGTGCCTCCAAACCAGCACCAGAGGTTTTTCGTCAGGCCGCTCTCCAGTTGGGTGTATCGCCCCGTGCCATTGCGCATATCGGTGACCGAGAAAGCAATGATGTGGTAGGCCCCATCTCGTTGGGTATGCGGGCCGTCCTCTTTACAGGCATAGTCGACCGAGGGAGCCACAAGACGCGTGCCCACGCTATCTGTCGCCACTTCCGTGAGCTACCCGTTTTGGTTCAGACATTGCGATAGGTGTTTCCTGCTACCTGACACTTTTGCTAATTGAAGATTCCGTCCGGTATTGAGTAAATTAGTCTTATCGGCAAGCACCTTTGGGTGTGTATCGTCTCGGTGTGACCAATTGCGCATATGGATCAGCTTCAACGTTCTTTAGAATCGATTGCAGATACATTTTGTGAGCGGTTTCCCGTGCAGGGGGCAAATCCGCGCACAGTGGGACGGGAGGCTGAGTTTCCTATTGTTACCCAAAACGGTGAAGCCGCTGATGTTCGTCGTTTGTGGCCTCTGCTGCTGGAAAACCCAACGCTAGAGCCAGTCTATGGTCAAGTTCGCTCGGGTAACGAGCAGATGATTGTCGGTCTGAGGGGAGACGACTATACCTATATGCTTGAAGTTGGATTGGGGACTATCGAGATTAATACTCGTCCCTGCCAACATCTCTTTGAAATTAAGCAGATCATGGAAAAATCTGTGCGTCAATTGGTTCGAGCCGCAGCCCACTATGGCTACCGCGTTTTGGCCTATGGCGTGCAACCCCTAACACCACCCAGATTACCATTGATGTCACCCAAGCAGCGCTATTTCAGCCTCTATCGGGCGATGGGGCTTGATTGGCTGTGGTACACAGTAACAGCCAGCGATCAACTCCATATCTCACTGAACCGAGCGGAAATGGTGGAGATGCTCAACTTGGGAAATCTGATGGCTCCTGTATTGATTGCCTTGTGCGCAAATTCTCCCATCGTTAAGGGGGTACGTAGTCCATTTTGCAGCGCCCGCGAAGGGCGAATGGCACGCATACGAGAGCAGGAATACCGTCACGGGATGCCCGCTCGTCCCTTTCACCATGTACTCGACTTCGTGGAAACGATTGCGGGCACAACGCACCTCATCCAACAAGATGAACAATTCGTGTCTCCTGGCTCACAGCCCTTTACTGAATATCTGCGTACCCACGGGCCAGATTTCGAGGCGTTCCTCTTCCACGATCACTATATATGGAATAGCGCACGCCTGCGCGCGGCATATAGCACCATTGAAATTCGCCCTGCCTGCCAGCAACCCTGGGCTCAACATATGACGCTAGCCGCCTTGGCACTAGGTATGATTGAAGCGGGCGAGGCCATAGGGGCATATATCCGCCAAGTACTCGGGTCTGCATACTGGGAAGGAATGCAGAGGTTTCATCAACAGGTCATCCTTCATGGGCTTCGTTCACCGGAACCGTCCCCCCAATTTCTCTACACGATTCTACACTTGATTGAAGAAGGGCTGCAGTCGCGGGGCTACGGTGAAGAGGCTCTGCTAGACACCGTTTATAGTCGCCTCTATCGGAACGAAAATCCTGCCCAACACATACGCAGAATCTTTCGCACAGACAATCTTCACGGACTGCTCACATACACGTCTATTCAGCCCGCGTAGCAGCGTTTCCGGCTGACCGTCCGACTAGCTGACCAATCGACGACCCGCCTGCCCCAGTTTATGAAGAGAAGGTAGAGTTACGGTACAATTCTACCCATGTCTGAAAATCTAAATCCCTTTCCATTTCGAATTCGTGGCGAACAGCCAAATCTCAACTCAGATGCGATTCTGGCTGATGCTCAAGAAGTAATAGGCAAAGACATGTCTATTGAGTTTGTGGAGACGCCCAAAGATGCCCGCTTTGGAGCAGTAGTCCTGCGCGGACGGCTGCTGCGTCCAAGTGAAGAGCTATTTCCCCACTGGTTGGCTGAGTTCAATCAACGTGGTTATACACCGGTGCTTCAGCATGAAAGCAGCCGTGCCTCTGGCGAAACAACACCCACCGCCGCCCAAGCTGGAACATCTGTCGTTCTGCGTATTATGCAAGGGGTAGTGAAACCGTCGGCCAATCAACCCATCATCAACTTGATCCTTTTTGTGTTAACCCTCTTTAGTACATTTGCCACCGGTGCGCTCTATGGTTCTGCGGGAGCAGAAATTGACAGTTTGAGTGACCTTTTTCTGCCACAGTTCCTTATTACCGGCTGGCCCTTTGCCTTGACCGTTATGGGGATTTTAACAGCTCATGAGTTTGGTCACTACTTTGCGGCTCGATATCATAAGATTGCTGTTACGTTGCCTTTTTTCATTCCCATGCCGCCCCCAGTTGGTTTCTTCGGCACGCTGGGTGCCTTTATCCGCCTGAAGGAACCCATTTCTGACCGACGCAAACTCTTTGATGTGGGTGTGGCTGGCCCATTGGCCGGGATTGTCTTGGCCATCCCGTTGCTCTTTGTCGGGTTGAGTACCAGTTCTATCATCATACCAACAGGCCAAGGATTATTAGAAGGCAACAGCATACTTTACTACTACGCTAAGCTCACGGTCTTTGGTAAGGTCCTGCCTAACCCCATCTCGGGTGAAGATGTATTGATGAACCAAGTTACCTTTGCTGCCTGGATTGGATTACTGGTCACGGCTTTAAATCTGTTACCCGTAGGTCAACTCGATGGTGGCCACACAATCTTTGCTTTATTAGGAAAACGCGCCCGGATAGTCAACGTCGCTGCAATGGTGATGATGGCCGTTCTGGGCTTTTTGGGTATTCCCGCTATTCAGGAGCGGATCCCAGGCTTAGAATCCATTGGCTTCTTTGGCTGGTTCTTCTGGCTGGGCCTCATCTTTTTTATTATCGGCCCTTTTCATCCGCCCGCCTTGGACGACGTGACCGAACTCGATCCACGCCGCCGCTGGATTGGTTACTTGGTTATCCTAATTTTTATCATCACCTTTACACCGGTTCCCTTGAGACCGATTTAGGGCATCAGTACATCGGTAGGTTGGTCATCAGTACATCGGTTTTCAGCCCTCGTTTATTGACCAATCAACCACCTGAACAACCTGGACTTTACCATGAGCAAACAACATCCTTCCATGCAGGAAGTTATTCAACGATTACACACCTACTGGTCTGCCAATGGCTGCACCGTCTGGCATCCATACAGCGAAAAGGTAGGCGCAGGAACTATGAATCCGGCCACGGTGCTACGCGTTTTGGGACCAGAGCCGTGGAATGTGGCCTATACCGAGCCATCGTATCGTACCGACGACGGGCGCTATGGCGACAACCCCAACCGAATGCAGATGCACCATCAGTATCAGGTCATCCTCAAGCCAGATCCGGGCAATCCCCAAGAGTTATACTTAGGCAGCCTGGAAGCTATTGGCCTGGATCGCAATCGCCACGATATTCGTTTTGTGGAAGATAATTGGGAATCACCGGCGCTGGGTGCTTGGGGCTTGGGCTGGGAGGTCTGGCTGGATGGACAAGAGATCACCCAGTTTACTTACTTTCAGCAGTCTGGCAGCTTACCGTTGGAGCCAGTGAGTGTAGAGATCACCTATGGGCTGGATCGCATTGTCATGTACTTGCAAGAGAAGACCCAGGTATGGGACATTGATGTGGATGGGGACCATACTTTTGCCGAACTCTACAAAGATCCCGAGATTGAACATTGCGTCTATAATTACGAAGTCGCCGATGTGGATCGGCTGCGTACCCTCTTTGACATCTATAATGCGGAAGCCCAATCTTGTATTGAGCGTGGGTTGACTGTCCCCGCCCATGATTTTGTTTTGCGCCAGAGCCACACCTTCAACTTGATGGATTCACGCGGGGCTGTGGGGGTAACGGAGCGGGCCAAAATGTTTGGCCAAATGCGTAGGCAAGCCAAGTCCATTTCTGAACTCTACATAGCCCAGCGGGAACGCAACGAATATCCTTGGTTGCCTGATGATGAAGTCAATAGCACAAACGGAACGGCTTCAGGTGCGCAAGCTGCTGGTCAGTCATCAACTCCTGAGATGCCTCTAGTAACGACGGAGCAATCCTTCTTACTAGAAATTGGTTCGGAAGAGTTGCCCGCAGCCGATGTGCCTTATGGGCTAGAGATGCTGCAGGAGAAGATGACCCAGCTATTGGACGAGCATAAGCTCTCCTACCAAACCTTGTCGGTCGATGGTACCTGTCGTCGGCTGGTTGCTTATATAACCGGGTTGGCTCCTAATCAGCCAGATGAGGTGGTTGAGAAGCGGGGACCTTCTTTGGATCGAGCCTATGATGAGGATGGCAACCCTACCAAGGCCGCCCAAGGGTTTGCCCGGGGCCAGGATGTTGATCCATCTGAATTGGAAAAGCGAGATGGGTATATCTATGCCGTACGTAAAGTAGAGGGACAACCAACGGCCCAAGTACTGCCAACGCTTTGCATTGCGCTCTTGGAGAGCTTGCGCTGGGGTAAATCTATGCGCTGGAACCGCTCAGGCATTGCCTATTCGAGACCGCTACGCTGGCTGGTTGCCCTCTATGGCGATCAAGAGGTGTCGTTCAGTTGGGCAGACGTCTCCAGCGGTCGAGAAAGCCGCAAACCCCGCTTTGCTGAATTAGACGCGGATAGTTTTGATACCTTCACTATAAAGAGCGCCGATGGGTATTTTGAGGCGGTTTCAGCCCAGGGTGTAGTCCTGAAACGAGCCATCCGTAAAGCCCAAATTGCCCACCTAGTGGCCGATACAGTCAAGCGTGTTCACGCCGTGAATCCAGATGAGCCGTCTCTGCTGGAGGAGGTGACGGACCTAGTTGAAGCGCCCCAGGCTATACTCGGCCACTTTGAGGAGAAATATCTCCAACTGCCCTCACCGGTGCTCATTGCTGTCATGAAGAAGCACCAGCGCTATTTTCCAGTCATCCACCTATCGGGGGATATGCTGCCCTACTTTGTGACCATTGCCAATGCCAACTCGGACAGCCACCCGCTGGCTCACCCAGATGTGGTCAAGGCGGGGAATGAGGGCGTCATTCGTGCTCGCTACGCGGATGCCGAATTCTTTTATAAACAAGATACCGAGAAGTCTCTCAGCGACTTTACCGCCAATCTGTCAACCCTGACTTTCCATCAAAAGCTCGGATCCATGCTAGACAAGGTGGGGCGTCTGACTACACTGGCTCCTCAGATCGGCGAGATGCTGGGGGCATCAGATGCTGATATAGGCGTAATCCAACGAGCGGCTGAGCTGAGTAAATCGGATCTAGCCACATCCATGGTAGTGGAAATGACCAGCCTTCAGGGCATTATGGGTGAGATTTACGCTAAAGTCAGCGGAGAGTCAGACGAGGTAGGGCAGGCCATTCGAGAACAGTATCTCCCTCGGTCTGCAGGTGATGCGAACCCAGCCTCAGGCTCCGGTTTGGCCCTCAGTCTAGCGGATAAGCTGGATAGCCTGGCGGGCCTTTTTGCGGCAGGGGCCATTCCTACAGGTAGTACTGACCCCTTTGGGCTACGTCGAGCGGCGTTGGGAATTGTCAACAATCTGATGGAGACAGAAACGGATTTCGATATCACTGAGGCCTTGGGGAAAGCGGCTGAATTGATGGCCATCGAGGTGTCGCTTGAATCGTTGGCTGAAACCGAAACCTTTATTGTACGCCGCCTGCAAGGTGTGTTGGCAGAGATTGGGTTCGCCCATGATGTGGTCGACGCTGTGCTGGCCCAGCGAGGGAATAACCCGACTGGAGCACAAAGGGCCTGCCAAGCGTTAAGTATGTTAGTAGACCAGCCCTGGTGGTCTGATGCCTTTACCGCTTACGCCCGCTGTGCTCGTATTACGCGCAATCTGGAGGAAGACTTGCCTCTCAACGCGAATGCATACGAAGCTGACGTGGAACATGATCTCCATCGAGCTTATGAAACAGCCGTCAGTGGGCTAAGCATAGGGGATGAGCCTGCCGAACGGTTAGGGGAGCAACTTCATGCATTGCAGGAGCCAATTAATGCGTATTTTGATTCAGTCATGGTCAACGCCGAGGATGAGATGGTCCGCAACGCGCGGCTGGCATTGGTGCAAAACATTGCCAAGTTGGCCGCTGGCATTGGTGATCTGAGCCAGCTCCAGGGTTTTTAGGAACGGGAATAAAATCATGTGAGCACTTGAAGGGCTTACACCCGATTGAAACATGCAAGTTATTTACAACTCATTCCTTAGGAACGAGAATAAAATAACGTGAGCACTTGAAGGGCTTACACCCGATTAAAACGCGCAAGTTATTTACAACTTATTCCTTAGGAACGAGAATGAATAAAGGAAACGTTTGTATGAACCGCTTGAAAAATGGTAGTTGGCCGATGTTGATATTTATTCTAATCGGCTGTGCGCTTCCTCTTCAGCAGGCCCCAGAGCAGCCAAAGGCCCTGGATCCGCAGGCAGAGAGCCGCATCAGTGCAACGGCGTTGCCCGAGATGGAAGAGACGGAATCTATTACCCAGTCGACGACGGATTTAGCAACGACAGATTCGGCTGACGAGGATACAGCGGCCAACGCGGTTGCGCTTTCAAGCAGTGTAGATGAAGCGACCACCGCTTCAATGGGCGATGATGAATTTGTCCCAATAGGTGAGCTCTCTATTGTGGATCTATCCACCGCGGGCCAAACGTTTTTAGATGCAATTAGCGACATTAAACGGGAGGTGGGTACACTCTCTGAGCATCGATATGTAGAGGTTGTGGATGAGCGGGGCATCACATGGCAAGGGGAAGGGCTCTCTGGTCAGAATGGAACGATATTGCTCTTGCAGCCTCTACAAAGTGGCGGTCAGCAGGCGGCTCGATTACAGTTGGCCCCAGGCCAATCTCTTTCTTCAATAGATTCTCCTGAGACGAACCACCAGTTCATCTCGTTCCTTTCGGTAGCAGAGAGTGCAGAGCCGAATCCAGCGCAATATGGCCTACCCGATGCTGAGATTCTTTTTGTGCGCGCTCGGGAGACTAGCCCAGGAGTATGGACCTTTGATGTGCGCCTCAATCATCCAGACACGGGTTGGGAGGATTACACGGATGGCTGGCATGTAGAAACAATGGAGGGCCAGATTCTAGCCACACGGATTTTGCTCCACCCCCACGAAAATGAGATGCCGTTTAGCCGGAGCCAAAGCGGCATCGCTATCCCCTTAGATGTAACCGAAGTGCAGGTGCGTAGTCATGACTTAGTTAGTGGCTATGGCCAAAAGACGGTCGTTGTACCCCTTAGTGAAGCGGTCAGCAACGATCAATACGAGGTCATTCGATAGGGCTACACGGCATTCATAATTAATTGTTGAATTGCAGGATTTGCGAATCATTAATGAACTATAATCGGACGTTCGAGTTCGTTCCACAAAAGAAGAAGGCCCCACTGACCGAATCATTAACCATTCAACCATTTGCGAATTCACAAATTAATTATTATTGTCACTCCCAATCCCCATCTTCATCAATGGCACCCGCGGGCATGGCGACATCCACAACGGTGCCTTCGTAGTCGATGGTTATTTTGAAGCCGAGCATGCCTAGCCATTGCTTGGCCTGATCAGGGATGGGCTGGCCCACTACATCCTCCATGTTATTGATGGAGGTTTCGACGGCTGCTTTGGTAAAGATGTCATCCTTGCCCATCATCTCTAACATAGCGCTAACTGCCATATCCCGATTGCCGTCCACTTGCTCTCGCATGTAGCGGATGACTTGGCGATCTACATTTTGTGCGTCAATGTGGCGCAGAAAGCCATCATCGTCGAGTACATAACACGGTTGGCTTCCGACATATTTTAAATCAGCTGGATTGCCATCCTCATCAAAAACCAGCCCGATAAACATTGCTTGGTTAGACATATCTGCTCCTCAATCACTCAACCTTTCTCGTAATCCAGTGTGTCTCTCTGTTACTTTATTGTTCTTGACGGCCAGGGCAATCGCTTTTGGTTGCCCAACCAGTACCACTAAGCGTCGTGCACGGGTGATAGCCGTGTAAATTAAGTTGCGTTGGAGCATCATATAGTGGGTGGTCAACACGGGAATCACCACCGCAGGAAACTCACTCCCCTGGCTCTTATGGACGCTAATGGCATAAGCATGAATCAATTCATCCAGCTCTAGATAATCATAAAGCACGGCTCGGCCATCGATTTCAACGGTTAGCTTCTGTAGCTCTGGATCGACTTTTTGAATGATGCCCATGTCCCCATTGTATACATCCTTATCATAGTTGTTGCGGATTTGCATCACCCGATCACCTAGGCGGTAGGCCCGATTGCCTACACGACGTTCAGGTTTGTTTGCCTGCTGGGGATTGAGGGCAAGTTGAATGCTTTCGTTGAGCGCTCCTACGCCGACCACGCCCCGATGCATAGGACTTAGCACCTGGATATCCTGGGATGGAATGGCAAATCGTTTTGGGATCCGACTCTGTACAAGTTCTACACAGAGTTTAGCTGCCCTCTCTGGATCTTCAGTACGAAAAAGAAAAAAGTCGGTCGCGGCCTCATTGTCAATCACAGGCGTTTGGCCTTTGTTGATCCGGTGGGCATTGGAGATGATGTAGCTACCTGCGGCTTGTCGAAAGATGGTCTGTAATCGAATGACCTTGCCCGTCCGAGCGATGGTACGCCCAGGAAGGTGCCCTTGTGGACGGTCGCTGGGCCATTGGCTATTAACTCTACCAAGCCCTACTTCTGGCTCTCCCATTCCCTTTTCTACTCCTTCTCCAGTGTCCTCTCTCTCTATTCCCTCAAAGCTCTGATCGCCCACCTCTCCTTCAATGGCACGAATAATATCCTTCAACACATTCCCCGCCCCCACACTGGGAAGCTGATCCACATCACCGACTAGCAAGAGATGCATGCCCAATGGAATGGCCCGCAGCAGATGGTTAGTGAGCACCGTATCGAGCATGGAAGCTTCATCAACGATCAATAGATCGGCCTCTAGAGGCGATTCCTCATTGCGTTTGAAGCCAATGCCGCCGCTTTCCCCGACTGAGAAGCTAAATTCCAAGAGCCGATGAAGGGTCTTGGCCTCTTCACCTGTTGTTTCAGAGAGGCGCTTTGCCGCTCGACCGGTGGGTGCGGCCAACAACGCTCGGCCATTCGCCTCGCGGCAGAGGTGCAGCAGCGTATTGACAGTCGTTGTCTTGCCCGTGCCAGGGCCGCCTGTGAGCACAGTGAGTCGATGGGTCAGGGCCATCTGCACAGCGTCGCGCTGCTGAGAAGCCAACTGTAATCCGCTCTGCCGCTCTACCTTATTGAACGCTGCCTCCCAATCGTAGTCGCCTTGAAAGACTCGCTCTAATGCGCTTTGCCCGGCCGTCTCCAGGCGCAGAAGCCGATTGGCGACCCCCATTTCGCTGTAATAGAGACTGGTCAGATAGATAGACCGCTCCTGGCTGAGAAGGGTCTCTACGGCATCTTGGGTTGCGGCAGCATAAATCTGCCCTGGTTCGGCCAGCAGTTGAGGAATACCATCTGTAGTAGGCGCGGCATACAGCTCGTCGGGTGATATCTCCTGGCCCCCTGGCGTATTCGCAACCCGAATCTGGTCACTCCCCAGAAGGTGAACGATGCCCATCCCCGCCTGGGACGGGGCTACTTCCAAAAGCTCTGTGGCCCGGGTCAAAAGCTCTGATGTCGGCAAAAGGACGTGCCCGTCATCGGTTGCTTGATTGAGGGCATAGGCAATACCAGCAGCGACCCGCTGGGGTGCGTCCGGTGCAATTCCCATGGATTGGGCGATCTTATCTGCCGTGAGAAAGCCGATCCCAAAGATATCCTGGGCCAATCGGTAAGGATCCTGTTTGACAATTCCGATGGCCTCATCTCCATACTGTTTGTAAATGCGAGTAGCAAGGCTGGTGCTTACACCGTTCCCTTGCAGAAAGATCATGACATCCTTGATGGCTTTTTGTTCGGCCCAAGCATTGCGGATGAGATTCACGCGCTTCCCTCCGATGCCTGGTGTCTCTATCAGACGGGCCGGATCATCTTCAATAACGGTTAAGGTATCGTGGCCAAAGTGTTTGACAATACGTTTGGCCATAACCGGACCAATGCCCTTAATGAGGCCGCTCCCCAAATACTTTTCGATGCCAGTTATGGTGGCAGGCAAAACCGTGCGCATCTGCTCAACCAAAAATTGACGACCATACTCAGGGTGAACCGTCCACTGCCCAAGCAACTCGACACTTTCGCCCACGTTGATCCCTGCCATGTTGCCAATGATGGGAATTTCGCGTTCATGGGCCGAAAGCGTACGGTCCTTGCGCTCAGGAAGCAACTTTGCGACGGTATAACCGTTCTCTTCGTTATGAAATGTGATGCGTTCAACAACGCCCCGTAAAGACGCCTTGCTTGGATTTGTCATAATAGATGGCTAGAAAAGCTCTATCATCCCTACTCGGGATTAACCAGAGTGGATTGGTCACGAGTCTGGACAAGACTTTTCTGGCGAAGGATAAACATGGTTCGCCGATAAAATTCTGTTCCAGCTTTTCCCTATTTCGCCAAAGGTGTCCGAAGATGGGAGGACATACCCATCTTCGCAGGAAGATCACCCATTTTCGCGAAGACAAGCCTTTTGTCCGGCTATGAACACGTAGACTATCAGATTCGGGAGAGCTAAGCAAGTCAATCGATTTAGGATCAGATGATTAGCACGATTGTTTGGAAAATTGTAAACTTAATGGTATACTTTCATAAGTCGAAAAGCTGAGTCATGCGCCTGGTACAGCGGTGAATTGGCTTGAAACCAAGGGAGAAACATACACAAAACACTGCTTCAAATGGAGAAAGACAGTTGTATCTGTTTTGCAGTTTGCAGTGTTGTATGAAGAAGCATCAGCTATCCATAATCGTTCTGTAATCAACCGGTACCTTGAGTGGTTCGTTGGCAAGAAAGACTATCTAGGTCTGAAGAAAAATCGGTCGAAAGTCTTTAGGAAAAGTCAAGCTTCTATACTGCGGTCGTTTTGAAAACAGAGATTTTACGAGGAGCCACCAGGGCGACCAAGTTCGTGTTTTCAAACGCAGCTAAGTATAGTAGAAGACAAGTTTCTTATGACCTCTTCCCGAAAGAATCGATACAAAATCTATAATTCAGTACCTGAGTTGTTTTTCTAAGATCTTTGTAGCTGAGCGTAAGAAGCATTATCCAGAAGGGGATGCTTGGTACTACACTCACAAAATATAGAGAGCGCCCATAGGCATTTCGCTGGTTTTCTAGTCGTGAGTTTGTTGTGATGTGAATAGTAATCCCTAAGTTTATCCGCCGGCCTACATAACCATGCAGGCCTTACCTTACAGGCAGGAGTACCAAATGAGCATTAGCAAGGCAAAGAAGGCCGAACTAATCGAAGAATATAGAGTCAATGAAACTGACACTGGTTCACCAGAAGTTCAAGTGGCATTGTTGACAACACGTATCAATGCCTTAATTGATCACCTAAATACCCATAAGCACGATGAGGGATCTCGTCGTGGTCTTCTGAAATTAGTTGGTCAGAGAAGACGTCACTTGGCCTATTTAAAGGGCAAAGATTCAGCTCGATATCAGAAGTTGATTCAACGACTGGGTCTTCGACATTAGAGGGAACGAGAGGGGCGCTACAGCCATACGTCATCGGCAAGCGCCTTTTTTGTTGTATTGCGCTAGAAAAGTCTTATTCCGACTTTTGCCCAATCTGCTCTAAAATAAATCTGAGTTGGGAGGACATACCCATCTTCATGGGTACAAGGTTTTTCTGGCTATATGTATTGTTCATATGAAGTTTTGTAAGTTGGCAGCGTAATCTAGCCTTCTGATTATCCTCGTAAGGAATAACGACTCAAGTTCGGCATTGGAGAGCGTGACGAAGATGGACTGCACAGGGTGCAGATGAGAATGCTCCACTCAAAAAATCGTTTTCGCCCCGATCTCCAGTTCCGTACTTTTGATTCCTTGCGTGAATATAGCTGGCAATAAAATTTGTCCTAACTTTTCATTCATTGGGACTGAATCACATTGTAACCTACTCAAGAGTATAGAGGACATCCCCATCTTCATGTGGGTGGGTTCTGCCTCACAGCGTACAAGTTTTATCTGGCCATCTATCATCAATCAGCAGATCACAACCGTTCGACGAGCACGCCTTCATGCAGTATGAGGCGCTGGCCTATTTCACTGCGATCTTCTGATAGTTAGGTAATCAACTTAGGCAAGGTTGCGCTCCACAATCGTTACGGATTCATACTACATCAACGTTATATCCTGCGGTGATGTAGTGAAATGTGCTTTCGGGTCTGAATGCAGACAATTTCCCCCTTTGGGAAGGATGATTCCCTGGATAATCCTGACATATTCAATAGATGGCTAAATAAGATCGAGTCCCGCTTTTCTGGGCGATGTTTTACCAAAGCATACAATCGGGACAAGGTTTTGTTGGTTTATGGGTTGCCGATAACCTAAAAAGATGGATCAGTTGATAATCCATCTCTTTAGGTTTTTTCTATTTGAGCTATTGTTGAGGGTATCTACCGGCATCATTGTTCTGGAGTTTGGGCATAGATAAGAGAGCACGTTCCTATTGTAAAAATAATCAGGAGCAAATTATGCAACTATTTGATGGCGCGCAAACGTTTACTACCGAAGTTGGCGGGCGCGATTTATGTATAGAGACGGGTGTCTTAGCCGCCCAAGCCGGTGGTGCGGTTACGGTTCGCTATGGAGATACGATTCTCTTTGCCTCTACAACCATGAGCAAGGAAGTTCGTCCAGGCATGAACTTCTTCCCCATGACCGTTGAATTTGAAGAACGACTTTACGCGGGTGGCCGAATACCAGGGAATTATCCACGACGTGAAGGCCGCCCAGGTGACCAAGCTATTCTGATTGCTCGCCTGATCGATCGTCCCCTCCGCCCGCTCTTTCCCAAAGGCTTCCGCAATGAAGTTCAGGTTATCGTCTCTACCCTAGCATCGGACGGCGAAAACCTCTTTGAGCCCTTGGCCATCATTGCTGCGTCTGCAGCTCTGCATATCAGCGACATTCCGTGGAGTGGTCCAATTGCTGCCAGTACAGTCGGTTTTGTAGATGGAGAATTGATTGTAAACCCAACCCAGTCACAAATGGATAATAGCTTGCTTGACATCACAGCGGCTGGGACCGGAGATAACATTCTGATGGTTGAAGCTGGTGCTCAAGAGCTACCAGAAGATACGGTTTTGGAAGCGCTGGAGCTATGTTATTCTTCAATGCAGCCGGTCATTTCGTTGATCGAAGAGATGCGAGAAAAGGTTGGGAAAGAAAAGTATACGGATGTGGAGTATTTCCTTCCCCCAGAAAATGTCATGGAGGAAGTCTTTAGTATGGCTGGGGTGGGAGTGGAAGAGACCCTTGCAACCGAAACAGATAAAATGGCCCGTAACGTGGCCATGGATGCTATCAAGGAGAATGTCAAAGAAGCATTTGCTGAACGCGTGGAAAACGAAGAGGTCAATGATAGCGATGTGTCAGATGCCTTCTCGGCCCTAATGAAAGAGAAAGTCCGCCAACGAATTCTAGCCCTTGGTGTCCGCCCAGATGGCCGTGCCACAGACGAGATTCGACCCATTAGCTCTCAGGTAAGCCGCTTGCCTCGTGTACATGGTTCTGGCTTCTTCCAGCGCGGCGAAACCCACGTCCTTTCAATTGCAACGCTAGGAACCATTGGCGACGCCCAAAGACTGGACACGTTACAGGCTGGTACAGAGAAGCGCTATATGCACCACTATAACTTTCCCCCATACAGCACTGGCGAAGCGTACCCTATGCGCGGCCCGAAACGTCGAGAGATTGGACATGGTGCGTTAGCGGAACGGGCGCTTCTGCCTGTGATTCCCGAAGATTTCCCCTATACCATTCGTGTTGTAAGTGAAGTGATGAGCAGCAACGGGTCGACTAGCATGGGCTCTGTTTGTGGTAGCACCCTGGCGCTAATGGATGCTGGTGTACCACTGGATGCACCGGTTTCTGGCATTGCTATGGGTCTGGTTCAAGATCAAGAGAGTGGGGAGTATAAGATCCTAAGCGATATCCAGGGTATGGAAGATGCTTTGGGCGACATGGACTTTAAAGTTGCCGGAACTGAGCACGGGATTACAGCTCTGCAGATGGATCTTAAAATCAAGGGTCTTGACTTCTCTATTCTGAGCCAGGCGCTCAATCAGGCGCGAGAAGGGCGTTTACACATCATGACCAAGATGTTAGAACCTATTCCCGAGGCCCGTACAGACTTAAGTCCCTTTGCACCACGTATTCTAACCTGTAAGATCGATCCAGAGCAGATTGGCAAGGTGATTGGGCCTGGAGGCAAGACGGTCCGCGCCCTACAAGAACAGTACGAAGTCAAAGTGGACATTGACGAAGATGGAACCGTCTATATCTCGGGGCTTGATGGTGCCAAAGCAGACAAGGCACTGGAGGAAGTTCGCTCCATGACCGAAGAGGTTGCCGTTGGGAAAATTTATACCGGCACCGTTGTGCGAGTCGAATCCTATGGTGCTTTTGTCAACATTCTGCCGGGAACCGATGGAATGGTTCACATTAGCCAGTTAGCCGACTTCCGAGTAGATAAAGTGGAGGATGTGGCAAACATCGGCGACGAGTTAACCGTTATGGCTATTGACGTTGATCCGGGTGGCAAGGTGCGCCTGAGTCGGCAGGCCGTGCTGGAAGGTTGGAGCGCGGAGGAAGCTATGGAGCGTGATCGAGGCGGGAGCCGAGGTGGTAGTCGCAATGGTCGGGGCGGCGGAGATCGACGTGGCGGTGATAGAGGCGGAGATCGTCGGGGTGGAGATCGGCGTGGTGGAGATCGTCGTGGCGACCGCGGCGGCGACCGTAGACGAAGATAGTCGCTGTCTCATACCACATATACATACATCCTCTTATCCAAGAGGCCCGGTACGTTATGAGTACTGGGCCCCTTGCTATTCTGTGATCTTACCCCGTAATGCTTTAACCTGCCCTCTCTTCTTCTTTTGTTCTAGTCGTCTCTGTTTGGCCGATTGGCTTGGCTTCGTTGGTTTGCGTTTCTTTGGCGTTTGCATGACGCTCTTGATGAGCTGTTGGAGCCTGCTTAGAGCCTCTTCTCGATTCTTTTCTTGGGTTCGGTTACTTTGAGCCTTGATAATCACAACCCCTTCTTTGGTGATGCGATGATCTGTCAATTTGAGCAGCCGCTCTTTGTAGAGCTCGGGCAGAGAAGAAGCTTGGATGTCAAAGCGCAGGTGAATTGCTGATGCCACTTTATTGACATTTTGCCCACCTGCACCTTGGGCACGTACCGCATCTAATTCAATTTCATTGAAGGGGATTGAAACCCGCGAAGAGATCTGTAACATAATTTAGTCTTTAAGAAAAAGATTATCCAAAGACCCAATAGGTTTTGAAAACCTATCAGGTCCGCGTACTGGATAAACAGTATCCGTATATCTACAGTTATGCTTGCGTTATCAAACGGTGATAGGAAACGTTCTCTAAAAAAGATTGACGCATCTTTGTATCAGAAATCTGTTCCGCATAGCTGTTCAAACGCTCTTTGGCTTGTTGAATAAAGCGCTCAGCTTCAGGTGGATTGCTCTGCAAGAGAGCTTGATAGCCAATCCAATAGATGCGAAACGGCTGATCCGTCCCATCCAACGAACCGTTTTTCACGTGTTCGGTCAGAATCGAGAGATGGCTCTGAGTGCTCTCCACGTCCGTCTGCTGTATTCCTATCTCTACGAAGCCGGCTCTGGGTTCCATGCTTAAATTTAAGTGGCCCAGCGCTTGACGACCATCAAGCGACAATCGATACGAGGTAGCTGCCGACGTCAGTTGGCCGAGGCTACTAAGTGCATGACCCATATTGGTCTGAGCAAAGTGGACGACGAAAGCGCTATTGGACTCCTTGGCAATAGCCAGCCCTTGACGACTTAGATCTAACGCCTCCCGATGTTTGCCTTGCAACTGATGCAGCAATCCCATATAGGTTAAAACTTCACCTTCACCATGCCGATCATTGATCACACGCTTAATCTGAAGAGAGCGTTCAAGGTAGTCGCTTGCCTGAGCATAATTGCCAGTATACATATTATTGCGTGCCCAACTCAACAATGTGTTGCTTTCTACCATCTTATAGCCAATTTCACGAGATAGGTGATAGGCATGGCGCAGATGAGCCTCCGCCCGCACAAAATCCCTCTGCTCTGAATAGGCTCGTCCTAAATTGTTCAATCGATGCACCTCACCAGGGCGATCACCAATCTCCACAGATAGGTTTAGAGCCTGTTCGTAAAAGATGGTAGCTTGTTGATAGTCGCTCTGCTGAACAGAAATTACCCCCAAGCTACTCAACATGGTACTTTCAGAACGTCTATCATTCAATTTGCGCGCAATCTCCAGTGCTTCCTCATAAGCGGCGTGGGATAGTTCATATTCATTGCGCTGGAGATGATAGAAGCCAACCATACGATGGCTAACTAATTCAACCTGCAGAAGCTGGGTTTTTACCGAGAGCTGTAACGCTTTTTGGGCGGCTATGTAGGAGTGGTCCAGATCACCTATAAAGATTAATGCCTGACTTTGGAGAGCATACGCTTCTGCTTCTAATTTAGATGCACTCTCTAATCTAGCCATGTTCCCCGCTTCAGATATCTTGAGCATTTCATTAAGGGCCAAGAGAGAATCGACTATCTGAAGAGCTGATTCATTACGGCTCATGTGAATCAGAAACCGAGCCTGTTCTACCATCAACTTTCCTAGAATAGGGGAGGCTTCATCCTCACGTATCTGACCCGACTCAACATACTCATGAATCTGCTCAATGACCACGCGACAGCGAGCCTCCGCCTCTTGAAACGGGCCGTTTAATTGGAAGAAGAGCGAGATCCCCTTCAGCAAATTCTCTAGTGCCGATGGGTTAAATGAATGGATCGCCCATTGCCAAGCAGCTCGGAGATTTTCATCTTCTCGCCCGATGGCTGAAAGAGCCGCCGTTTCATCAAAACTGCTAAACCTGGCAGTCTGCTCCTTAAGAAACGTAACATAGTATTGACAGTGGGCAGAGCGAATCATCTTTTCCTGTTCTGGTACCTCCTGCAACTTCTCGGCTGCGAATTGACGAACCATCTGATGCATAGAGTACCTAGTCACTTCAGTTGTGACGTTTGCCCCATCTCTGGTTGTAATCCACTGTCTCGTGCGGCATTGCATCAGCGAATGGGCAATCAAGGAGTTGAGCGTTGTTTTATTCACACCCGTAATAACGAATGCCGCTTCTTCGCCAAATTCTCCTTGAAATGCTGAAAAACTACGAAATGCATCTTTTTCCCTATTTGTTAATAGTGACCAGGTGTAATTAAATACTGCACGAAGACTCCGTTGACGCGGGGCCACATCTCTCATACGTGTTGATAGAAAATCTAGATTTCGGTTGATTTCGGCCACAATACGCTGAACAGACATACCACGCAACCACGCAGCCGAGAGCTTTAGTCCTAAGGGCATCCCTCCCAATAATTTGCATAAGGCAACGACATCATCCTTTTCATCATCCTGAATTTGGAACCCTGGACGGACTTGCTCAGCACCTTGTAGAAAGAGCTGAATGGCGCTATATGTCTCTAACTGGCCTTCATCGGCAGTGAGAGGGAAGGTTAATCCCTGTAATTCGACGCGTTGCTCTTGCCGAATGTTCAACGGCTCTCGACTGGTGATCAAGAATTTGACCGAGGGACAATGGGTTAGAATCTGTATAATGGTATCGGTTGCCTGCTTGCTCTGGCTCTCCGACAATAGCGTTTCAAACCCATCTAGTATGAGTAGACACTCCTGGTTTGCCAAATAGTGGATAACTCGGTTAAGGGGATCATCGCTGCTGTCTAGCTTGATTGCAAGGCCCTCAGCTAGTATAGAGGGTAGTAATTCTGCCGATAAAGTCGAAGCGAGCGAGCTGTATATAATGCCATTGAGAAAAATCAGATCCTCTCGATCAACTATTTTTTTTGCGCTGGCCAAGGCTGCGCGGGTCTTACCCATCCCCCCCAATCCCGTTATGGTAATCAGTTGACATTCTGGCGAAATCAGCATCTCATAGAGCGCCGTCAGCTCTGACTCACGCCCCACAAAGGGTGTTGATTCTGCCGGAAGGTTGTGTCGACGCAACGAGCGAGCTATCTGAATCCGTTCATAAAGGACAATCGTTTCAGGCATCGGCTCTGCATCAAGTTCTTGAGCTAGAATTTCAACACAACTTTGGTACTGAGCTAAAGCGCCATTAAAGTCTCCAAGCCGGCTGAGTGTCTCCATCAGCATGTAGTGGGCATCTTCTTCCCACGGCTCTAATTCCAATAGCCGTGAGAGCACCTCCTGCGCATCTTTGTACTGACGCCTTTCCCGAAAAGCTGTTGCTAACCCATTAAGAATATCAATGGCTACTTGACGCCGATATTCACGTTCTGCAAGAAGCCAATCTTCAAAATTGGGGGCACCATCCACATGGAAATCTTCCAGAAAGTCGCCCCGGTAGAGATCAATGGCCTTTTTGAGTGTTGTGACCTCCGTTGCCCCAGATGTCCCACCAATGCTGGCGCTGTAGTCGTCAAACTGATGAACATCCAGCTCCAATACGCAGTTGACTTCGAAGGCAATGGTCTGCCGCTGAACATCCAGATGATTAGGCAGATTTTTGCGAAGTGCAGCCAATGCTACCCGCAAGCTATTGCGTGCCTTGTCATCCGAATCCCCTCCCCATAAAAGACGAGCTAGATGTTCGCGGGGGTGTACCTCATCCGTCACCGCCAGATAGTAGAGCAGCGCCTGGGTCTTATTCGTCCCGAGATCAATTAAAGGCTTGCCATCTAATATAGCGGTAGGCTTACCCAAAAGATTGAGTACTAGCGTTGTTGACATATGTTTATTGATAACTGATAGAAAATCGGCGGTTTCTGCCAGAACCCTGACAGGTAACGGCTATTCACTTTCTGATAGAATAATGGAAGCAGTTCTTAATAAACGTGAAATCTTCCATTAATGATGATTTAACGCTAGTCCGGTATGATGGCGTCATACACAAAACAGAGCAGACAATCAAGCTCAATCCATCCGAAACCGTAATCCATACGTGCTAAACCCAAACGGCACCAAAACTAGCGCTTTCAAACCAGCGCTCATACAAGGAGAACTCCTGATGTTACTGAAATCATTTGCTGAAACAACTCGATTTGCACAGTCCAGCGTAACCACAAACGTAACACCCTTCCTTCCTTACCAGAGTGAACAGAGCAGACCAGCTAAGAATAGCACTACCTATCCCAAAGGTGAGACGATCATCCCTTTGATGGGTCTGGGGCAGAGAGCCTTCATTGTTGCATCTGGTGAGGTAGTTATCTTACAAAATGGTCGCCCCGTTGATCTTGTTGAAGCTGGTGAGTACTTTGATGAATCGATCTGGCTTGGTGCTGAAGCAGTCGCTTTGACAGAATGTACAATCGTTCCCGTTAGCGAGCCACAGCCCCAGCTACTTCAGCAATAGTCATTCCTATGCCCTACTTACCCAAAAAGAGTTTCCATAGATTCGTTTAGCAGTGGCTACCTTACAAAATAGCCGCTGCTAAACGAGGAATTCAGTATGAATGCCAAGTTTCTATTGATCCAACTCTATTGTTATCGCACGCAATTTTGGGACAACCATTCGATTTATTACATATAATTTAGCTTAATCTGCCCTAAGAAATAGGACACGAATTAAATGGAATAGCAGAATCTTTTTCGTCCTCCGTGGGTTCTACTTGATCCATATAAAACTAATTTAGCCTTATTTAATAATGACGGCTAAAACATTCGTTCGTACTCAGCTCCGTTTGAAAACAACCGCAATCTAAAAAATTACAACGCAAATATACCCTCTCACTTTTTTGAGAGCGGATAGTGACCCGAATTTTTGACTTTCGACTCCTTAAAGCCACCTATACAGACAGTTTATCCATAAATAGAAATTGGAGAGTGCAAACATGGCATCCCCCCATGCATTTGAGGTACCTTGCGTACTTGAGCGAGCAAATTCGCTCGACACCCTTCTAGATGTGTTTCATGTTGGCCGAGGAGATTTGGCTTATCTCTGGCTCGACCATTGGGTAAATCTACCTGAGACTCCCAGCCAAACATCCAACAACCAAGATGATGCACGAACCCATGGCATTGCCCTAAGTGAAACGGGCAACGTGATTATCTTCCATCAAGCAGATCCAGCCGTACTCATTTACAATTCTACAGGCGAACTACTCGATAGATGGGGGGATCGATTTCCTGGTGCTCACGGTCTGACCCTTGTCAAAGAAGGCAAAGAAGAATTCTTGTGGTTAGCCGACTCTGTAACTGGCGAAGTCGTCAAAACGACTCTTGCTGGTCAGGAGATTCAATCTATTGTACCACCAGATTGCGTAATTTACGATGTGTGCGCGTATAAGCCAACGAGCGTGGCGGTAGACGAAGAGCGTTTTGGTGGTTCTGGAGACATTTGGGTTGCCGATGGATATGGTGCCAGCTATCTCCACCGTTATGACAAAAAAGGTAACTATTTGCAAAGTATTAATGGAACAGAAGGCCCAGCGGGCAAATTTCGCTGCCCCCACAATATCTGGATCGACAACCGCAAATTAGAACCAGAGCTTTATATCGCAGATCAGGAGAATCGACGAGTGCAGGTCTATGATCTAGAAGGGAACTTTTTACGCACCTTCGGAGAAGGTATTCTGACAAGCCCCTCTGCATTTGCCTCGTACAAAGACTATCTCATCATACCTGAGTTGCGAGGCCGAGTGACTATTTTGGACAGCCAAGACAACTTTGTCTGCTATTTGGGCGAGAACGAGGCCGTCTGTGAGATCGATGGCTGGCCCAATCTACCATCCGACCTGCTTATGGTTGGACGCTTTAATAGCCCCCACGACGTCGCCACTGATCCCGATGGCAATATCTATTTGGTTGAATGGGTGATTGGTGGTCGAGTGACTAAGTTGGTGAAGAAATTAATTCATTAAAGATAATCTGCGTGGTAGGCCACATCATCAGCAAACCGCTTTTTCCCCAACGCCTCTGGTCCTACCACGTCCAACTGACCTCGCCCCATCACAGCTTCTCGGCTGCCATCTCGCATGGGATCGGCATAACGCACAAACCAGCCTTCTAATTCAGCCTGCAAACCTTCCCGTAGCTCCTGCTGTGCAGATTCACCGATGAGATTTTCCCGTTCACCTGGATCATTGTTCAAATCATAGAGTTCATGAGGTCCGAAGGGATAGCGATGGACATATTTCCATTCTCGCGTCCGAATCATGCGGGTAGGACCATATTCATCAAAGACGACTACCTGTTCCTGTTCGGCCATCTGGTTTCCCCGCAACAACGGTGCAAAGCTTCGGCCGGGTAGATCCTCCGCATTGGGGTTGGCAATACCGAAATAATCGAGCAAAGTTGGCATCAGATCATAGTGGCTGTGGAGTGAATCAGTCACCGCGTCTTGGGGAACGTGGCCCGGGTGAGAGATCAGCACGGGCACCTTGACTGACGTATCAAACATGTTGGGTGGGAAGGTGCCATTGCCTTTGCCGTAGATGCCGTGATGCCCCATGTTCATGCCATTGTCGCTGGTGAAGATGATCAACGTGTTCTCACGAAGATTGTTCTCCTCCAGCCAGCCGAGCAGCCGCCCTACGTTCATATCCATAGCCGTAGTAGCTGCAAAGTAGCCGCTCAGTGCAGCCCGCCGAGATTCTTCTGTAAAGCCTAAGGAGCCAGCCGCACCCTCCTTGTGCAGATGAAGAGGATGCATCGGCTCATCCGGTACCGAGTCAAACGTGCAGTTCTGGAAGTAGTCGTCATAGAGTTCTGCTGGATGGTGTTCCCTTCCCCAAGGGGCATGAGGAGCCGTGTAGTTGACATTTAAGCAGAATGGTTGCTCATTCTCCTTTTGCGACTCAAGAAAGTTGAGTGCACTGTCCGTAATCAGGTCACTAACGTAATCCGACCGTTGATAGAGTTGACCATCTCGAATCATGGGTGCATTGTAGTAGGGTCCACTGCCCGTAGCATGAACGTCCCAGTAGGCAAAGCCCTTTTGTGGTTTCTCTGAAAAGCCGAGGTGCCACTTACCACTCAGACCACATAGATAGCCGGCCTCGGCCAAAAGATTCGTATAGGCCGTTTGGCCAGCCAAATACTCAATCCCCTGATCCCCGTTGCCCAAAATGCTCGAGTTGCCTGCCCGCAGAAAGTCCTGTACACCATGTTGGGACGGAATACGCCCCGTCAAAATGGACGCTCGCGCCGCCGAGCAGACTGGAGATGCGCAAAAGAAGTTCGCAAAGTGTATCCCCGTTGCAGCCAGCCTATCCAGGTTGGGCGTGCGGATCTCCGCGTTGCCAGCGCAGCCCATAGCCCAGTAGCCTTGGTCGTCTGTAAGGATGAAGAGGAGGTTGGTTTTAGTTTTCATGGGACGCGATTCGTATTGAGCGATTCGTATTGAGCGATTCATGGGTTGACTAGGATGGTTGATGCTTTTGTTATGGTCCCATTATTTCGTAATATGAGTGGTTTGTCAATACGTGGAAATTCGTCAGCAGATTTTGGGGCGGGTTGAGCGGATGCATGGAGGGATTTGGGGTGAGGTTATTCAGTAGATGGCAGTGTCAATCTAGTATTAGGAAGTAAGGAAAATAGAGTAACCTAAAGTCGGCATGAGGAAGCGTTGAGTAAAGAACCGACGAAAGGAAACTCTATGAAAAGCACGTTAACACGAAGAATAGCATATGTCGAACAATTCGAGTTGTTAGTAGGAATAGACATAGGAAAAAAGCGCAATGTGGCGCTGAAAATGGATAGGCAATTCCAGATAAAAGGTAGACGAGTGTTCGGAAATGACCGGGAGTCGTATGCCAAGCTGGCAGAGTGGCTAGTACAGCAAGGCGTAAGTCCTTATACAGATAGCGTGTTTCCCGTAGCGGGGTAGATGGGTAGACCAAGCACCCCGCCCTGGAAGGACGGGCTACAAGTGTCCCTCTTAAATACCCATCTATCTGTATAGTTATTTACGCCCCATCGTACTAGGAGTCGACGCCAGGTCAAGCTGTCCGAAAGTGTTAATCGGTCTGGAGCCGACCAACGATTACTGGCAATGGATAGTAAGATACCTATCAGAGCAAGGGGTTCCATACAGACTGGTGAACCCGTGTGCGGTGAAGCAAAGTCGAAATGCAACGCAGTTGGACTATGGAAAAGACGATGATAGGGATGCGCTAACGATAGCTCACGTGCTGCGAAACGGACAGTATACAGAGACGCAACAGCAAGAGGGGCTGTATGCCGAGTTACGCAACTATGGTCAAGCGCATTATCAACTAGGTCAGAGCCTGACGAAAGAGAAGACGATATTGCGACAGTATGCAGAACGTCTCTTTCCGGAAGCAGGTCAGCTCTGCAAAGATATCAACGGGAAGGGCGATAAGAGCGGTACTGAAAAATCATGCCAATCCGGACGAAATTGCATCTCACTCATGGGAAGAGAACTGGAGCGAACTATCGACTTTCTTTGACTATCCGTATAAACTGCGTCGGATTATCTATACAACCAATATTATCGAGGGGTATAACGGGTTGATGCGCAAAGCGGTACCCTTTGGGTGAAAAACAAATGCGTCTTCTCTTCACCAAAATCAGTTCGTAAGTTGCTTTTTCTGGTTCATCAAAATATTGCCAAGAAATGGACTATGCCCATTCCTAACTGGGCCAAGATTCGCAACCAGATTGCCATCCGCTTTGAGGGGCGATATCCACTCTAGGCCACCATGTTGACATAATGTTCGACTCCGCCTTATCTGACTTGTCAGCGACCAGGCTTGGGGGACTGGGGATAACTCATACTGCTCCAGTTACCCCCAGTCCCCCAACCTCTGCTTCTACGGCGGGAACGGGCGAACTGGTTTCGTCGTTGACGTACTCTTATCGCTTTGGACATATCTATAATATTTGGCTTCGTTTTTATGAGTCGATCCATTTACACACTCTTTTTCACAGATCCCTCGCCAACGACGAGCTTGCCGCCGCCGCCGTCACTTATTTTCATAATAATCACAAACCCATGCAATACATGGAGTTCCGCGAGGATGGCTTCCCTATCGGCTCCGGTATGGTCGAGTCCGCCGCAAAGCAGTTTAAGGTGCGCTTTACTGGCCCTGGCATGCTCTGGTCTCGACTCGGTTTACAACGCTTGATTCCCATTCGCACCGCCGTCCTTTCCCATTCTTTCGATTACCTTTGGGATTCTGTCTTTACTTCCCCCCAAAGTGAGATGCTCCCTATGATTTCTGTGAATCGGTAGTTGGTTGTTGGTAACCAGCCACCAGCAACTAGCCTACCGGTTCCGGCATAGGTACATTATACTGCTCAGACAGCTCTTGCAAGTCGGCGATCACCGTATCCGGCAAAGGAATGCCATCGGCTTGGCGCTCTAGCTCCGTCTCGTGTTCAATTTCGCCAGCAACATAGATTCGTTCTTGCCCCTTTTCCTTGGGTGCGGCATGAATGGCCTGGATCATGGCATCCATTCCCTTTTTGAATTCATCCAGCGGGCGGAATGCGTCGACCTTGATTGCAGCAAAGAAGTGACCATCGGTCGACTGCCGATAACCATCAAATGCCAGTCTATCATCCTCGGGATGACCATCATCCCAAGCTCCTGAAAGCAACGCACACATGACCTCCACCATCATAGAAAGGCCGTATCCCTTATGGCTCCCTTGCTCCCGACTGCCTCCCAATGGATGGAGCTGCTTAACAAGGGCAGGATCTGTTATTGGATTCCCTTCCACGTCTGTCCCCCACCCAAGAGGAATCGACTGTCCAGCCGCGGCCATCATGGTAATACGGTTAAAAGGGACCGTAGATGTGGCCATATCGAGCACGTAAGGCGGCTCTTTGTCTGTCGGAAAGCCAATGGCAATTGGGTTGGTGGAGAACATGGGAATCCCGGCAAAGGTTGGCTTTACCACCACCCACTCACCGGCTGGCGAGAAGCGTCCCGTCATGCTGATGCCGATCATGTCATGCTCCAGTGCCATCCAAGGATAACGGCCGGCGGCACCATAGTGGTAGCTGTTGCGCATAGAGACCATGGCCATGCCGACCTGTTCTGCTTTTTGGATTGCCAACCTCATGGCCCAGCTCGCCCCAGCCAGCCCCAGACCGCCGCCACCGTCTACCCTGGCGCTGACAGGTGTTTCATGAACAATCTGAAAGTTCGGCTCGCGGGGATAATCGCCAGAGGCCAGATGACGACAGTAATGACTCTTCAGATTGCGGACTCCGTGGGTATCTACGCCGCGACGATTGGCATAGAGCAGCACATCGGTGGCATCTGCGGCATGTTCCTTGGGAATTCCCGTAGCCTCAAAGACTTGGTTGGTAAAGCGGTGGAGATCCGCAACGGCAAATCGTTGATGGGTGCTCATGATTCATTTTCCTCTGCATTCGTTCCTGTGATTTCATCATTGTGTTCGCCGAGCAATGGTGGATGCTTGCGGTATGTTGGGGGCGTCTCTGACATATGAATAGGGTTGCCAATATTGCGAATGGGGCCGACCGATGGGTGCTCTAGATCGACAACCATACCACGGGCGTGAATGTGCTCATCTTCCAAGATTTCGTCAGGGAAGTTAATGGGGCCTGCGGGAATCTGGCTGGCTACAAAAGCATCGATCCAGTGCTCGGCAGGCTTGGTCATCAGAATCTCTTCCAATAGGGGGATCAACTCGCCGCGATACTCGTTCCGATCCGCATTGGTAGCAAAACGGGCCTCTTGCATAATGGTCTCTTCTATGCCCAATACTTTGCAGAAGCGCGCCCAAACAGCTTCGGTACCGATGGCAATAATGATCTCTTTATCTTGGGTTCGAATCGGTTGGTATGGCGTAATGGTCGGATGTTCATTGCCCAGCTTTTTGGGTTTTTTTCCTGCAATCAGGTAGCTACCGCCTATATTCGCTAGCCAAGTCAATTCTGCATCCACCAAAGCCACGTCAATAAATTGTCCCTTCCCGGATCCAGTCTTTTCTTTATCCCTGGCATAGAGGGCATTGGTGATGCCAATAGTGGTATACAGGCCAGCCGTGATATCGGAAATCGGCGTCGGGAAGCGCATGGGACCATCATCCGGCCCCCCTGTGATGGCCATTAGCCCCGTCTCACCTTGGGCGATTAGATCGTAACCGCCGCGATTGGCCTTTGGACCAGAGTGACCATACCCACTTAAGGCTGCATAGACAAGCCGCGGATTGATTTCCCGCAGATGGTCCGGATCGAGTTGATAGCGCTTGAGCGATTCGATTCGAGGATTATTGGTGATGAAGACATCGGCCTTGGCCAGCAGTTTGTGTAGTTCTGCCAAGTCGTCTGCATTCTTGATGTCCAGCGCCATACTTCGCTTGTTGCGGTTAACGGAGAGGTAGTATGCGCTCTCTCCTTCAACAAAAGGAGGACCCCATTTACGGGCCTGATCACCGGTACCGGCTCGCTCAATCTTGATTACGTCGGCCCCCATATCGCCTAGCATCATGGCACAGTAGGGGCCAGCCAGGGCCTCTGTCATATCAATGACTAGAATGCCGTCTAGGGGCTGTGGATGGGTCATATCGAAATTCCTTCAGTTTTTGATTATATTGTGACTGGAGTAATTTAGATATATTAACCCACCCAAGAGTTATTACAAAACCGATATGCAGGTATCAGGCGAGCCTTGTCTGAGTACCTGCATAATAATACAGTTTAGCGTGAATCCTTGCGCAGATAACTCGTTATTGTTTCTGGCTAACAATCCATCTCAATCTTTGTAACGATTTATGAGGAGATTTACTAATTAGCCAGGGGCAGATAGATGTTGGATGATTCGGATGGTGGAACAGGTGTTTCCATTGGATCAGGGGCCGGGGAAGTACTTGTTGGCATAGGTGTTGTACCTCCCCCTGTAGGATTACTCGTTGGCTCTGCTGTCACATTTGGGCCTGTCGAATTGCCTGTTGGCGTAGGCGTTGCCGTTTCGTCTATGATGTGTAATTGGGCGTGAATGCCTTGAATTGTGCTGGAACCATCCGCTGGAATCGTATTGCCTGATTCTAAATTCGTCTGATTGTCAAAATATTCCTCTGCATAGAGAGTTGATGGCGGGCATTCTTCATTCTCTGGCACGAACCGAACTCGGTAGATACCTGCCCGCACGGCATTGGTACGATAAAACCCTCCGCGGTTGGTATTGCCACTTGCGACATGGTTACCCCCAGAATCATATACATAAATGCTGACGTCATCAAGTGGCTGGTTGTTATGCTCTGCCCTCACCAGTCCAGCAATCTGGCTACCAGGCTGTAGAGAAATATTGATGTTTGTTTTCAAAGCGGGGGCAGTGACATGAATCTCCGTAGCCGAAGCCAGCTCAAATTGATTCGGATAATAGGCAGACACATAGTACGCAGAGTCGTTATGGTACTCCGTTTCAAAGAAGAGTCGGTATGTGCCGGATGGTAACCCCCGAGTCATGTAGCGCCCCTGGTCATCTGTCTCCGTTCGAGATATTCGGTTTCCGGTACTGTCATATACCTCGACATCCACATCATCTAGAGGAAGTTCGCTGTCCGCAGCGGTGACAACACCTGCAATTTGCCCACCTAGTGGCAGTACCGCGTTGTTATTAGGGAAAATATTGGGACTGGTCACTATAACCACCTGGGCTGCCTCAAATTTTGACTGATTCCCTGAATAGCGTGTCAGATAACCACCCCCTGAATCAGGATTAAAACTGAGCCAGTACGCGCCGTCGGCGACACCAACAGTTATATAGTTTCCCAGGGCGTCAGTCCCTACAGAATCGATATAGCCGCCTTCTGTATCATAGAGTGCGACGGATACATCGTTCAACGGCAGACCAGTATCCTCGGCTGTCACTTTTCCGGCGATGCGAGCACCAAGATTCATGGAAAAGCGGCCAATCTGTTGCTCACCACTTGAGAGTTGAATAGTAGAACGAATTAGCTGATAAGGAGCAGCAGGTGAGTTGTTACTCGGTTCCAGCAGTAGACTATATGTATCGGCGGGAAGTCTATCAAAGTAGTAGATTCCTAGATAGTTTGTGCGGTCGCTGGGATCAAGAGCACAACTTTCCAGCTCTGCCCTGACGCCGGCAAGGGGGCGGGAAGAATCTTGAGAGAGAACGCGCCCGGCCACAACACCACGGCCGGTCCCCTCTTGTGGAAGAGACCCGTTAATATTTTCTACAAGCTGGGGTGCATTGATCTCAATCGGCCCCACTAAATCAGCAGATCGTGAGATCTCGAGCCAATAAGAGCCTGTAGGGAGCCCTTGGGTAAGATATCCACCTTGATCATTCGTCTCGGCTTGCCCGATGTAGGCGCCTGTTGTGGCGGAGTAAATGTTGACATCTACATCTTCAGCCGGTGTATCGTCGATTGCATAAACAATCTGCCCCTGAATCTGTCCGCCAAGATCTAATACGGCATCCACCCTACCAGCATCTGGGGCGTTGATTTGGATCGTAGACGCTGATGCTAGATCAGCCTGGCCGCCTGAATAGGCAGGTAGATACCCTCTTGATTGAGCCGAGGAATGTGTATGCGGTTTAAAGCGTAAACGGTAGAGACCGCTGGCTAATCCGCGGAACTCGTAGATGCCCGTTGTGTCATCCGTATGAACAGAACCAATATCTTTTCCCGCGCTGTTATAGAGTGTCACCTCAATATCCGACAGAGGATGGCCATCATTGCCAGCTGTGACTGTACCTGTGATGCGACCACCCAGGTGTAATGATGCATTGATGTTTCCAACCGGCGTTGACTCAACCACGCGAACGGAATTGGCCATTGCCAATACCGATTGACCATTATAGTATGCCTCTTGATAAGGGCTTGCTTTGAAGTACGTTGTATTCTTCCGCGGTCTGAACTGAATGCGGTAGTCGCCATCAGCCAGCCCAATCAAAGCATAAGTCCCATCAGAGTCTGTATAGGTTGTTTGAACATCAACTTCTTGGTCATTATAGGCCACAACAAGAACGCTTGGCAGAGGCAGTCCTGTATCGACTGCGCTGACTGTGCCAGTTATTTGCCCTCCTTGGGTAATCTTAGCATTTAACATACCGTTGATGCCGCGTACAAGGTCCGTGCCGCTGACAGCAACTGGTGTTGACGAGACCAGATTGAGGCTTCCTCCGTAAAATGCATCTATGTGGGAAGCACTGATGCCTACACGGGGCGATTCAAACTTGAGTTGATATTGACCATTATAGAGACCTGTCGACGTGTAGTATCCGGCTGAATCTGTTCTGATTGACTGGACAAAATAAGATTCTAGTGCATCATACAGTTTAACAGTAGCACTTGCCAGCGGTGATCCATCACTTGCACTGGTGATGCGACCAGCAATCTGTCCACCAAGCGCTAGGTCTACATCGATTCCGCTGATGATCTCGGGTGCCCTTACTGCAATGGGATCCAGGTAGTGGCCTGGAAGGTATGCTGATGATGAGCTATTGCCAGCGGGGTTCACATAAAGCCAGTAATGTCCATCGGTTAAGCGCGTAATGGTGTAGACGCCGTTCAAGTCGGTCGTGGTCGATTCGGCTAGCCTACCGCTTAAATCGTAGAGAGATACATGAATGTCGGGTAGGGGAATACCCGCATTCCTCTTTGTGGTCGCGCTTCTAACCTGCCCAGTAACTCGCCCTCCACGTTTGAGTTGGATATTGACGTTATCGACTACATTGGGTGCCGTCACTTGAATCTCATCGGCCTGGGCTAGAGTCTCCTTATCTAGATAGTATTCGGAGATAAACTCGGCTGATGGCCCTGAATTAAGTGGGTCAAATTTGAGGCGGTAGCCCTCTGTTGGCAGTCCCGTCACCGTATAGACCCCAGATGCATCTGTGGTAGCGCTTTTGTTGAGCCTCACATTATTTCTGTAAATCGTCACCCTAACACCGGGGAGGGGCAAACCAGTTTCTTCATCTGTTACCTGACCGCGAATCTTGCCACCAAGAGTCAAGTCAGCATCGACGGTCACTGTTTCATCTACCTCTATGGTGATGCGCCTAGCTGAATCTATAGTCGGTCGATTATCGTAATATTCAGACAGAAAATCGCTGGACGAGCCACCACCTGATGGGGCAAAGAACACCCTATATTCACCGGGCCTCAGTGGCTGTACTTGGTAGTGTCCTGTCTCATCAGTCAAGTCACTCTCCACATGCTCGCCCTCTGCATCGTACACTCTAACCCAGACGTTGTCTAGTGGGTTCCCTCCACCAGTCACAAACCCTTCAACCGCGCCACCACGGGTTAGCTCAGCATGGGCAGTAACTATCTCGTCAGAAAGAATTGTGATCGGGGTGGCTGACTCTAGATCGGGTTGATCGTCGTAGTATTCAGGAAAGAACCGATCGGTTGGATTAGTGCTAAGTGATCTAAATTTCACTCTATACTCGCCAGGTGGCAGCGGCTTCAGTTGATAGCTGCCAGTCTCGTCAGTCCAGTCACTCTCTATACTCTGGCCTTCGGCGTCATACAGAGTAACCGTTACGCGCTCTAGTGGCGCGCCATCGGCTGTCACAATACCTTCAATAATTCCTCCGCGAATCAGCTCAGTATTGACGGTCACAGTTTCATCAGCAAGAATGGTAATCGGCGTGGCTGAGTCTAGCTCGGCTTGATCATCATAATATTCAGAGAAAAAGGCGTTGGACGGACCAAAGCTTGATGGCTCAAATAGCAACCTATATTCGCCTGGAGCTAGTGGTTGAAATTGATAGCTGCCGGCCTCATCAGTTCGGTCACTCTCTATGCTTCGACCTTCAGCGTTGTATAGCCTAACCGTTACGCGCTCTAACGGTACCCCTTCACCCATCACGGTCCCTTCAATAACGCCACCAAGAATTAAGTCAGCATGCGCGGTCACAGTTTCATCTGAAGAAATGGTAATCGGCGTGGCCGAGTCTAAATCAACTTGGTCTATATAGAATTCAGCAAGAAACTGACTCGCTGAACCAGAACTTGATGGGTCAAATTTTAACCTGTATTGACCTGGTACCAGCGGTTGTAACTCGTAATTACCAGTTTCGTCAGTCCAGTCACTAGTTACGATCCTGCCCTCGTCATTGTATGCTCTCACAGAGACGCGCTCCAGTGGCGTACCTTCACCCGTTACGACTCCTTCGATGGTTCCACCCTGGGTTAACTGGGCATTTACCACTCTTGTTTCATCGACTGTAATCGCAACGACTGTGGCGTCCTCCAGAGAGGATTGTTCATCGTAATATTCAGCAAGATAATCTCGAGAGTCTCCAACGCTTGAAGGTTCAAACGCTAGTTTATATTCGCCTGGCTCGAGTTGGTCTAAGTGATAGCGTCCGTTTGAGTCAGTACGGTCACTCTGAACAAACCTATCTTCGGAAGCACCATAGAGTCGAACATTGACATCGTCCAATGGTTGGTTGCCGTTGGCAGCCGCCACTGTCCCCGATATGTGTCCTGCCCCTTGAAGAGAGATGCTGGCAAAATCGGATGTCATAAGCTGGGCTTCCTGGGTAGACGATATAGCTTGCTCGGAACGAATGTTGGATTCTATGTGAGGCAAAGTGTTCAGTTCGGCAATGCTTGTACCAAGGCCAATCTGTTGACGAAGGCGAATCTCATGCCTGATGGAAGAGAGTTCATTCGATGTCGGTGCATCAAAAACGCGAGCACCCTCCCAGCCCAAAGGGCGTCCATCATCCGTTAGGACCAACAACTGGTAGGTCTTTGTCTGTTGTGTAGCAAAGTAAAAGTTGCCATCCAAATCTGTGTAAGTTTCGTCACCGATCTGACCTGTATCGAGGACAATTTGGACGCGAAAATTACCTGCTGGTCTACCAATTGAATCTATGATTTTACCTGATAGAGCGAGGGGCGAAATTTTTGAGGAGTGATCGGTTTCTGGATGCTCCTGTGGAGAAGCATTGTCTCCAGTCAATGGCGTGTGTAAATCTGTTTCTGACTGTACTGGGTTGGGTATTGAGCTAAGAATGATTGCAGTAATCAGTACAAACGTGTGCAGTTGGGTGAATGTAGATCTCATGGGGTTTCTCCTCTTCAATGTCAGGGGAACACTCTAATACACATCGTACTCTCTACCTCACTATCAGAAGATCACAATGTCATTGTAAGCAAAGAGAAGAACCTCTCATTGACATTGCGATCTACTGATTATGATACTGTTGGCGAATTGATTGTGGAGTGAGCACGCCCGTGCGGCCATGCGCCAGAAACCGGCACGAGGCGTGCCTACCTCCACATTGTATGGGCATTTTTTGAATTCGCCAACAGTATCTGATTATGGACGTCCCCCCTCTATTTTTTGATTGGATGAGACGTTCAAATGCAACATAGCAATAGGAACACCTTATTCCTGCACAAAAGGCAAATAGATGGTAACGGATTGGACACCTGTGGGTGTTGCTATTGATGGCAACGAAGCATACTCGCCAGGTAAGCTATTCACCGGAATAACAGGAAGCGTTCGGGTTACTTTCCCCTCTGCGATGCTGATTGCGTTTACTTGAGCCGCGCTCACCGTGGCGGCTGGTGCGATATCAACAGTAAGCTGGTATCTAGCTTCTGTATAACCTTGCACTTCAACCTGATAGATGCCGCTGATGGGGGCGACAAAAGTTTGTTGATCTATTTCCGTGGCCGAATTACTCACCCACGGAGGTCGGGTTTCATAGTCCGGTGCCCAAATATACAGATCCGGATCGCCACTCAAAGGCGTCAGTTGCACTGTAATTTGGTCTCCTGCCGTCAGCGTATGACGATAGAGTCGGGTTTGTCCTTGGCTAACTGTATCGCTTGGTGGCATGTAGTTGATAAACGCCTTATAGGGATGGGAGGAGATGTTGCCTACGCCATCGATAGCCCAAGCTTGGATGGATTTTAATCCCGCACTTGGCTGCAAGGACCAGGAGTAATTCTCCCGGTTTGCATCGTAATCGAGCCAGTCGGAGACGTAAGATGGGGTCCACCGATTTGCTTCCGCACCATAGGCATACTCGATGAAAATGATTTGATCCACGCCACTGCTGGGCGCCGGATCCGATACCGCTGTATCCAACATAACAATTTGGCTATCGGTTTCAGTTGCCCCTTGGTTGATGGTAAAATTCTCGACCCGTGGCGGTGCTTGGTCAGTTCCTTCTTCCAGATGTGGCAAGACCGTAATGGGCCGGCTGATCGTGTTGTTGGCCTCATTTGTTTCAGAAATCTGGTTGTCTGGATCGATGATCGCATAGAGCTGGTATTCTCCTGCATCTGGAACCGTCCAGAAGACGTCGGATGTTTCGTCAAAGCCATTGGGCGAGAGAAATGCTATCGTGCCATCACCCAAGGACGTGCCGCCGTTTGCTGGATTGCCTAAGAAGAAGCGGGTGGTTACATTGGCGAAAGGCTGTTTACCTCCTAGTCGATGAACTTTGATTCCGATCTCCGCGCTGGTATTGGCACGCAGCGTAACAGGATCTGTCCAAAGCTCGTAGTCAAAGCCAAAGAGATCGTCGAACTGAACGACAGTCGGGCTTGGCGTATCGGTTACTGTTGGCCCGGTGGAAGGGTCATCTGTTACGCTAGGTGTGACAGCAGGTGTGACAATGGGGGTAGCCGTATCTGTTGGCGTGGCTGTATCGGGTTCCACCGGTTTGGAGGTCAACGTAGGAGTGGGTGAATTTGTTGCTGTAGGTGTTGGCGTTAATGTTGGAGTAGGCGTGGCCGTCAAAGTAGGTGTCGGTGTAGGCGTAAATGTGGGTGTGAATGTTAAGGTGGGCGTTGGCGTATCTGTTGGAATCTGAATCGGACATCCTCCGCTCAAACAAGATAACGATAAACTATAGCTGCCGGTCCCGGTTCCGTTGAAGCTATCATAAGCCAGGATCTGATAGAGACCAGCGGTTGTCAGGGTGCAAGAGGCGATCTCCGCAGTGGTTGGACTTTTGGCTCGACAATCATTGATTTCATGTCCCTCAGGGTTGTATATGCGTATACCAGACCAGAGCCCACCAGTATTGCTCATACGAACATTTACTTTGGTGCCAGCCTCTGATATAAACGTATAAGTATCCATTTGGGCCGCTGTGTGGATGGAGCCCTGAATTGTTCCAGATGCAATCATCTGTGCATTGGCGGGCCGATTTAAGCGTTGGGTGAATAAATGATAATTGCCAGTTCCTGTACCGTTGAAGCTATCATAGACCAGGATTTGGTAGACGCCGTCGCTCGGCAATGTACAGGTGGCAATCTCCGCCGTTGTTGGACTCTTTTCTCGGCAGCCAGTTATTTCGTTTCCATTCGGATCATGTATCCGCACGCCAGACCAAAGACCACCTGAATTGGTCATGCGAACGAGAACCTTATCACCAGCCGTAGCCGTAAAGCTATAGGTATTCATCTGAGCCATGGTCATTATCGCACCAGGGATAGTTTCGCCAAATGTCAGCGCAGTAGCGTTCCCTGCCCTATTTAGGCGCTGTAGGTACAGATGGTAATTGCCAGTCCCTGTCCCGTTGAAGCTATCATAAGCCAGGATTTTGTATGTGCCGTCGCTCGGCAATGTGCAAGTAGCAATCTCCGCTGTTGTTGGACTCTTTTCCCGGCAACCTGATATTTCGTTCCCATTTGGATCGTAAATCTGCACACCAGACCATAAGTCCCCTGTGTTGGTCATACGGGCGAGTACCTTATCACCAGCAGTAGCGGTAAAGCTGTAGGTATTCATCTGGGCCATGGTCGCTATCTCGCCGGGGACCGTTGCGCCAAATGTAAGTGTTACAGTATTCCCTGGCTCATTTAACCGTTGGAGGTACAGATGATAGTTACCGGTTCCCGTACCGTTGAAGCTATCGTAAGCGAGGATCTGGTAAGAACCGTCGCTCGGCAAGGTACAGGTGGCAATCTCCGCCGTTGTTGGGTTCTTTTCTCTGCAACCTGATATTTCGTTCCCATTGGGCTCATGAACTCGCACACCAGACCATAGGCCACCTGCATTGGTCATGCGGACGATTACTTTATCGCCCGCTCTGGCCGTAAAGCGGTAAACATCCGTCTCTGCTGGTGAATCGATTGAGCATGCAATGGTTTCACCATAGGTGATAGTCGTGGGGCAGTTCTGCTGTCGGGTTGCAACGGCTTGAGCATTATCTGCACCCTGAAGTGCAAAAAACATCCAAAACAACATCAGTACAGCGACAAGTTTCCGTAACAGTGCAACTTCATTCAGTGCAACCGCATAACATCGGGAAGAGAGGGGCATTTTACCAATTTCCATTTTCATGAGGTCTCCTTGATGAATCCAGTGAAGGGGTGATCCTGGAGGAAGTAAAGTCATTAAATCGTTAAGGCCATTCCGAATGTGAGAATGTGTATGAACCGGTTCACTCGATTTGTTGCATGGCGTAGCTAAATTCCTGCATTTTGGGAAAACTTGTTGAGGAATGTAATGGTAAGGCTGATGTTGAACACATGGTCAACGGTTGAAACCGTCGTCTGCCGCAGAACGTACGCTGAAGCGCACTCTCCACTATCAGCCTGTCTAATATAAATTCTGTTAAAGAATGATGTCCTAAAGGTGTCCGCTTTGACATAGACAGTCAATTGCTACCTATGCTATGATAGAGAGAAGACCTCATATCCCAAACCCGATTTGGAAATACATATGCAGACTACTCACGCCCTACGTACACGCTGCCTTCACCTGGTGCAGATGCTTGCATCTCAAAATCAATGGCGTTACTCAGCAACTGAGATGGAATTCTTCGCAGATGCTATATTCTCCTATGCCAAATCCATTGATGAGATCGATGACGCGGTGATTTGTAAAATAATCTGCAACTATCGGAAAGAGGGGGCGGACGTAATGGAGATGCTAACGCCTGATGCACCTCGACATGAAAACTTATGGCAGCAATGGCAAGAGCAGGTTGTGTTGTGGTTGCGGAAGAAAGGTGCCGAGAAGTCTGAACTCGACGATCTGGTACAAGATATTTACCTACAGATGCCCAAAGCCTTAGCGGCGTTTAAGTTTCGCTCAAAGCTCTCGACCTACTTTTGTTCGGTTGCAGAGAATCACTACTTCATGAGGCTGCGTAAGAAGAATCGATCAGTAGAACGCCCTGCCAACGGGCTAGATAGTTTAAACATACAACTTGCTGACTCTGGGTTGACGCCTGAAGACAAAGTAATCTTAGAAGAAAGACGGCTCTTGCTATTAACCTATCTACAGGAAATATTGAAAGAGAGTACGTTTCAAATTATCTATTTATACTATTTTGAACAGACCTACATTGATCCAGAGACAAGGAACTTGGCCAGGTGGACAGACAAGGCAATTGCTGCCAAGCTTGAACTGTCAGATAAAGCTGTTGAATCCCGTCGTGCTCGTACGGTGAAAAAACTTATAGAGAATTCGTGGTTAATTGAACTACTCTTTGAGATACTAGGCATCAATTTCAAACCTGGGGAAGATTAAATGCAGGTTTTTTCCAACCTGCTGCAACCAACATAGATAGAATCAGTAGATCACAACGAAGGGACTACGCCAATAGCCTTCAATAACAGTGGGGCAACAGGAAGAGCCAGAGCAGGTAAGCGGAGCAAGCATCCCCCGATGGGCCGCGGCCCATCAGAGATCCACTCCGCATGGGAGATGCTCCACTCTACGGAATTGTCAATCTGTATCTTCCTTTTGCTATTACCGTTCTCTAATGCGAAACGGGGCGGCATTAGAGAATAACTTCTCCACTGCGGTCTACTGAGAATGCTCAACTTAATAGACAATCAGTCGCTACGGCTAAAGATTCCATGAACTGCACAGTTGCAATTAAACAAACCATTACATTTCTTTTTACAAAGCAACATAGAGATGACACCCTGCCCTCAGAGGTTGTGGATCACATCGTCACTTGTTCAATCTGTTTGAGTCAACTCGAGAATATTACGGATACCGTGACCGAGCTGCCTGCATCTGTCCGCGAGCTGCTTAGTCGGCTACAAGCAGAGAATGAGACGATAGAGATGAGGAAGATAGATGCTAACAAGGTCGGTACCGCTGTTACAAATAGGGGTACCACCACTCATCAAGGGCTAGATTTTGAAGAACTAGAGCAGTTATCAGCCTATGTAGATGATCAGATGGCGGGTCAAGATCTGGCGACACGAAATCCGGCCATGAACCAGCGATTAGAACGGGATCTGGATTTTCGAGAACAGTATAATAGCCTAGCCCAAACTATGAAGGAGGATGCTACCGACCTATTAGGAGGGAGCCATGGTGATTCCCTCGCTGATTCATCTATTGGTTCATCTACTAACTCACCCGAGAGAGAACCCATATGGCAACGATTCCAAGAGCACGCCTACTCTTTGACTTCAGAAATCTCCATCCAAGTCAGTCAGACTGCTGCCATCTTTGATGGTTTATCGACAATGTTAACATCGCAGCTCACCCCATTATCTTCCGGGGCGATGCGTAACAAACGCCCGGATAGTGTAGACAATCAGCCGCTAAACGAATTACTAGAACTCCCTCACCCAGAAGCCAATATGAGCATTCATGTAAGTATGGGACCAATTGTAAAAAGCAGAGGAGCGTTGGTCATCCAAACCCAAACTTTATCGCCGTCTCAACCCATCGAACATGCTGCAATCAGTCTCTATGATGAAGAGGATGGGCTACTCGAACGCATGTCCAGCAATGCCGACGGTCTTGTGGCTTTTGATTCACTGGAGCTGGGTAAATACACTGTTCAAGTTAACCATGCCGACAACCAGTGGCGTTTTGTCATTACGTTGAAAGAGGTTGATTGAGTCTCATCCGTCTTTTATTGATAAAAGATAATGATTACTTTAGAAACCGGGGTTTTCACGGTCCCGAGTAAATTGTCGGACAAATGAAGCCGTTTTTGTGTACAAAGTCCGCATTACAGTTGAAAACCCCGGTTTATTTTGACCAAGGTGAATCGTTACGATCAAAGGTATGTACCGTGTCATCATCTGCTACGCTATCCATCTTCACATTACCCCAACCAGACTCCTATCTTTTCCAGATACAGCAACCAGAGGGTGCCCAGGGTACAGCAACTCTCTCTTGCCATCATAACCTGCCTTCATCTACCGTTCAATTACTAAACGAGCAGACAGAACAGACTATCCTGTTACTCAACAGGTTGGTGGAACAGCGTCAGGCTCACTCAGACCATAGCCAAGGAGATGAAGAGGATCCGCTGCGTGGATTGGGTCGTCTACTCTACAATCAAGTTCTGCCAGAGGCGATTCAAGACGCCCTGCGACAGCTTCCTGAAGGCAGTGCTTTAAGGCTCATTACGAATGACAGACATATACCTTGGGAACTGAGCCATGATGGGGAAGCCTATCTTGCCCTCAAATATGCAGTTGCTCGGCAAATTGTCGTGGAAGAGATGCCACGTAACCAGCCCGCATCCCCTATTCTGCCCCAACATCGAACGATTCTACTCATCGGTAATCCTACGGGCGATCTGCCGGAAACAGCGAAGGAGATTGAACAACTTGCCAATCTCTTTGATGCGGTTCCTGGAACAACTGTTCAGATCTTAATGAACCGTCGTGCAACCAAACAGGCTATCTTACAACGGTTAGCAAGCAATCGATATGACGTAATTCATTACGCTGGCCATGCCACGTTCGATGCCACGGCCCCGACGGCTAGCGGCCTGCTTCTGGCTGGAGAGGAATGCCTAACTGCCACTGATATCACAAAGCATCTTAACGGCTCCCCGTTTGTTTTCTTAAATGGGTGCTGGTCCGCTCAGCTACAGGGCCATTCTGGATCGCCTAGAGAAGGCGGAGAAGACATTCCTTATTGGGGCACGGCAGGCCAGGATTTGACATCGGCGTTCATTCAGGTGGGAGCAAGTGGCTTTATTGGCTCTTACTGGCCCGTCTATGATACGAGTTCACGCGATTTTGCCTTGGTATGTTATCGACACTTACTTGATGGCGAATCCGTTGGGGCCGCTGTCCGACGTGCTCGGCATGAAGGTAGGCAACACAATATTCACGAGCCACTCTGGGCATCTTACATCTTATACGGCAATCCTCAACGTCCGCTCTGGGCGCTCCGTAAGGCTCAGCGCCGACCAGCTACGGTGTTCGTTGCTCGCTTGATTGGTCTAGAGAAGCTTTTGAACCACGCCGATTCGGGAGATGCTTGGGACATAGTCGACAATTATTTAGCTGCCATGATAGACATCATAGAGCGCTATCGCGGAGAGGTTCATAGCATTGTTCATGGCACCATGCTTTGCACATTTGGATTGGTGGCAGCGCAGCAGAATGATGTTGAACATGCGTTGCATGCGGCTTGGGCGATGAGCAATCTCCTCGCTAAAGACCGTAGAAAATTTGAGCCATCTTCATCAATCCCTCCAGTAGACTCTCCAACAGATGCCCTTGCTGTAGGCATTGGCATAAGCGCTGGTGATCTTCTCATGGGTAATGTTCAGCCCAATGTTCACTCCAAAGAGCAGCCTCATCTTTCGCTGATGGGTGACGCCATACTCAACGCACAACAGTTGGCCGCCCAGGCAACCCACAGAGACATCTTGATCAGTGAGACAGTTCGAAGATTAGCTCGTCGCTTTGTTCACTTAGATCTTCAACCCCTAAATGCTCCAGATGATGTCGAAGGTCGCCGCGTCTACCTTGTACGGAAGCTGGTCCAGCCGGGTCAAGCTGTATGGCCGCATATGAAGCAGAACATGTCTGGGCAGCTCTCAAGGCAGCACGTTACGTTGGTTGGGCGCCAAGAAGAGATGCACTTCCTTCAAGCTGCCTGGAAAAAATGTCTAAGGGGTCAGGGGCAAATCGTGGACATCAATGGATCAGCTGGTATCGGCAAATCCCAGCTGATCTATGAGTTCTGCCATAGCCTTGAAGCTGATGATGTCCGCACCCTGTGGGTTGCCTGTCCGTCAACCTATATACCCAGACCATATTGGCTGGTTGGGCAGCTTGTGCAGATACTTTGCAATATAACGGCAGAAGAGAGTAACGAGGTGGCTGTAGAGAAGCTTGAGCAGCGTTTGCGTCAGCTTCCTAGATCGAACGGTGCCGATCGGGACTTGGACCGTGAGCTGGCTCTTCTCTCTGACACACTATCAATATCGGATTCGCAAGACTCAGCCCTTGAAAAGGATGCGGCTTTTCATCAACAGCAATTAACAACCCTGTTGGCTTACTTGCTTGATCTGTCGCCCCCGTCGCCCATGGTCCAGTCGTCACGTCAAAGACCCATGCCGAGTCCCCAGATACTTATCCTAGAGGATTTGCATTGGGCCGATGAGGCGAGCCTAGAGATCTTTAATCAGCTTCTGAAACGCATAGACCGCGTTCCTCTACTCGTGCTCAGTTCGTGGCGCACAGACGAAACTGAGCAGCAGTCTCCTTGGCAAAACCATCGCCGACGACAGCTTCTGCACGTTCTGCCCGTTAGTGATGACGATTGCTTTCAGCTCCTGGGCGATCTGCTTACCCTCCCCAGCTCGAACTTTTCAGAGCATGAGGAGACAGTCGACGAAGGTGGTAAGATTTGCCGTCACCAAACCCATTCCCACAAAGAGCTTCCCCATAAGCTAGAGGATTTAGAATCAGACCCGCTAGATAAGATTGCCCAAATCGTCTTGCCTGCTGCGGATGGTAACCCTTTTTTCTTGCGAGAGCTGGTCACCTCTCTCGTCGAATCCGATGCGCTATTGTTACAAAAAGGGATATGGCAGTTGGCACGACCGCTACTGACAACCGACCTACCCGATACCTTGCGCCGCGTTGTCTGGTCACGTGTAGAATCCTTGCCTGCTGCAGCCCAGAAGATTCTGCCGCTTCTCTCAGTTGTGGGTGATCAGCTCTCCATTCCCTTGCTTCATGCAAGTAGCAAGGGACTGCGAATTGATGCCGATTTGAATGATGGACTCAATCAGTTGGAAGACAAAGAATTTATCTATCGCCATTGGCATGACGATACCTATCAATTTACCCATGCCCTATTGCGGTCCGAAGTCTATAGCGGTATTCGGAGTGAAGAGCGTCGGCGCTACCATCGTCGAATCGGCTTGGCCTTACGAGAAATACATGACCAACGAGAGGCACGAGTCTACGCTGAGTTGGCCCATCACTTTTATCAGAGCATCATAACGCCTAGAAAATTGGGTGGTGCGACAACTATTTTGCCCGGAGCAGAAGAGGAACACCTAACCCAAGCGGCTAATTACCTTGTTTTGGCTGGTAGACAGGCCAATCAGGTCTACGCCGCGCGTCAGGCTCTCGTCCACTTTCAAAGAACATTAGAGGTGCTTGAACATCTACCAATAGAGGCCAAAGAAGCCCTCCCTGTAGTTGCCTATGAAGGGCTTGGAAGAGCACATAATGTTCTGGGCGAATTTGAGCAAGCAATTGCCTCATATAAGCAAGCCATTACAGCAGCAATAACGGGGGCGCCAATACCTAACGCCCAGTCCAAAGCAGCAGATTACAATCGCCGCGTTGGTCGCCTCTATGGCCGCTTGAGCCGATTTGACGCGGCCCATCAGCACATGCAACAGGCACTTGATCTGTTGCCCAGCCCCCAAACGAGTACCGAGTTTGATATCGTTGCGCTAACTCACACTCACACGGGTTCCCTCTACTACCTGCAAGGTCAATATCAGCAAGCAGAACGGAGTTGTTATCAAGCACTGGAACTTTTAGAGTCTGAAGTGAAAAATCGTGTCTTTGCGACCACAGCCAATGTACTTGGTGCAGCTTATATGGCCATGGGTGATGGGGAGAAGGCCGTCACATGGCTCGAGCAGAGCCGAGAAATTTGGAATCAGGTCGATGATCCATACCATCTAGCCCAGGTGACAGACAATCTGGGAACGCTTCACTACCAACGCAGCGAGTTCACCTTTGCTGAAAAGTACTATCGTCAGAACCTGGCCCTCTGGCGACAGTTAGAAGCCACCGACCAAATTGGCTACGCCGAACTCAACTTAAGTAGTATACATCTCATCTATGGTCGTTTGGATGAGGCAGAACGTTTTTTGAAATCTGCCTTAACTATCTTTCGGCAGACCAAGCACCAGCGGTTGGAATCTCTGGCGCTTAACAATTTGGGCCTAGTGGAACTTGAACGTCAAGCCTATGAACAAGCCAAGCTGTATTTTACAGAAAGCATGAATTTGGACGTAACCCCTGAAAACCTAAACGGATTGAGCGAAGCCAATATTGGTCTTGGTGATCTTGAGGCAGCCTTCAAACTTGCACAAGAGTCGCTGGCACAAGGGGAAGAACTTGCGTTACGTTTTGAACAAGCGCTTGCTCTCCGTACATTGGGTAAAATTGCTCGTCGCCAGCTGGATTGGTCAAAGGCAGAAGAGCATCTCCATGCAAGCTTGACTCTTCTGCGCCAAATCGAAGCAAGATATGAAGTGGCACGAACGATTCGTGAGTTGGCTAATCTGTTTGAAGACATGTCACGAAGAGAAGAGGCAGATCGCTACCGCCAAGAGGCCCAGGCTATCCTTGACGAAATTATGTCGGATAAGGGCGATTTTGAGGGTTGACGCTCGTCGCTACTACCTAACCAAATGAGATGATGCACATTGGGCAAGAAAATTGACACAGAGATTCACTGAGCCTTTCACAGAGAGACACGGAGATTTTTTCTCTCCGCTCTTCTCTTCTCTGTGCAGCTCTGTGCCTTCTCTGAGTAACTCTGTGAATATTGATTTTGGCTTGTTCAGGTTATGTTATAAGAGATTGAAGGAGATTGTCATGAACGTCAGTGGGGCCTTTCAAGCAATATATAGAGCCATGATGAGGCGTCAGCTTTTGGGCTTTTCGTTGATTCCGGTTGTGGCGCTGTTGAGTACGTTGCTCTTATTAGGATACATGAATCATCCCGTCAGTGCGGCATTCATGGCAAGCGAGACAGAACCGGAATCGACACTCAACGTAGATGATATGGGGCAGGTCTGTACGCTGATAAGTGATGGGTTTTCCATCTCTGGAACAATTTCTCAGCCTGGTGAACAAGATTGTTATACTTTTACAGGCATGAGTGGAGATGTTGTCACAGCATTTGTGGATAACAAAACCACCTCTGGAACATTGGGCATGCGTGTCTCCATTCTTAAACCGGATGCCACGAATTTAGTAACAGACCAAAGTTTGTCCGGTAACTTGGACGTCGAAATTCGTGACCAGATACTACCCCAAGATGGAACGTATTTCATTAATGTAGAGGGCTTTGGGGATGCCACCGGTCCGTATACATTTGGCTTCTCTAATTTGCGAGAGGATAACACACCCATCCGTCCTGGCCATGTACTAAGCGAGACGATTGACTTTGTGGGCGATGAAGACGCCTACACAATTATGGGCAACTGTAATGACAGACTTACCACTTTTGTCGATAATTTAACGACTAGCGGCACAAAAGGGATGCGTGTCACCCTGTTATTACCTGATCAAACAGAGCTGGCCTCAGACAGACATTTGTCAAGTAACCTCGATGTTGAGATTCGTGATCAAACACTACCAGAAGATGGTATATATACTATTATTATCGCCGGTTATGGCGATGCAACTGGACCTTATGGGGGAAGCGTTTCCTATTTTGACTTTCCAGACCCATGTCAAACAGAGCCTTGTCCATCAGGTATTGCCTATGGGGCTAATATTACCTGTCTTCTAGAAAATGCAGGCCAATCAGGGACCTTTACCTTCAACGCAGATGCAAATGACAAAATTTTGGTACGAATGGGATTTCATACTGATGGCCCTGATCCCTATGTGCGAATCGTAGATCCTCAAGGCAATTTTCTATGTGAGGCACAAACAACCAATGGGAGCTTTGATAATGCCCCAGCCGAGATTGAGGCTTGTGGACTGCCCGTGAGCGGGACCTACACGATCATCGCCGCAGAAGAAGGCAATAATGAGACGGGTGAATACACGATTAGTTTGCAACAGCTAAACGGCCAACAATCTACAATTTCATTTGGAGAGACCGTTTCAAACACACTCTTTACGGCATCTTCCGATGAGTATACGTTCATTGCTTCCGCCAATGATGTTGTGTCCGTACAGATGGGCTTTGTTGACGATGGGCCGGATCCCAAAGTGCGATTGTTTGATCCCCAAGGGAATCGACTTTGTGGCTCCGAAATTGACAACGGAAACTTTGAAAAAAAAGCGGCTGAGATTGAAACATGCCTCTTGCCTAATGATGGAATCTATACCTTAGTCGCTTCAGACCTTGAAGCCGGTAATAATAGTGATGGGGGAAGTTACACCCTTTCTTTACAAAGGCTCAAGTCTACAGGTGCAACATCTTTGTCAGGTCAGCCTTTATCGGATAGTTTAACCACAACCGCTGATTCGATGATTCATACGTTTGAAGCAGGTACGGGTAACAAGATATTAGTGAGGATGGGCTTCAATGTTGATGGTCCGGACCCCTATATCCGGCTATTTGACCCTGACGGGATTAGACTATGCGAAGCCCATACGAGCAACGGCAACTTTGACAATCAACCGGCAGAAATATCAGAATGCATCTTACCAGACAAAACCGGAATCTATACGATTCTTGCTTCTGAACATGAAGGGGATGAGATTGGCGGTAGCTATGGCTTATCTTGGACCTGTCTGACGCCAACCTGTCCACCTACTCCTACTATCACAAGTGAACCTACTCCTACCCCAACTCCTACGCCCACTCCGCCGCCACCCGTAACCGAATATGAACCCAACGAGACATGTGACGATGCCGAGCCTATCTTACCCAGCGATCCGCTGGCACCGCCTGCCAGCCTTTATCCACAGGGCGACATTGATTTCTTCAAAATCGAAATCTCCCAACCCAATACGGCCATCGTGGCCTATTTGAGCCACCCGACCGAGGAATTCGACCTCATCCTCCATGATCAATGTGTTGGTTCCTCGGGGCAAGCGGTCCATGTTGGTCAAGCCGTCCACGTCGGTGAAAAAGTGATTGGATACAATGTTGGCAGCCAAACCGGCACCTACTACCTAGAGGTCAAAGGGCACAACGGCAAGTTCAGCCTCGATCCATACACACTTCGAGTTTTTCTCAATCCGGACACCCATGAGGCGGATAACATCTGCAACGATGCCACCGAAATTGCCTTGACGCAGCCAATTACCGGTTACCTCAGTTATCCTGGTGATGCGGATTTTTATCGCGTGCAGGTTGAGCAACCCTTCACGACCCTGCGTGTGCAGCTTGACCATGTTGATCAGGATTATGAATTAGCCCTCTACGATGGTTGCGTTAGTGATACAGGGCAAGCCGTTCACGTGGGCCAAGCCGTTCACGTTGGCGAAACCCGGGGCGAAACTCAGGAGGTGCTCAAATACAATGTTGGCTCCGATCCAGGCACCTATTATGTCCAGGTGCGAGGGTTTGGTCGCTCCCACAGCCCAGAACCCTATACACTTACCATCCAGCCCGACACACCATCAACCTATGGCAGCCTGATCCTGCTCCATCGGCCTCAGCTAATTAGCCGCTATGGAACAGAGTCTGTAGAGATGCTTCTCACCAAGGTAGATGCGTTGGCAGCGCTTCCTTCAGTCAACGGACTCGTTGTTGATGTGAGCACGAGTACCAATGTTCAGACCGTCTATACAGCATGGAACGAGGAGCAAGATAACCCAGCCGATGCCAATACCGTGGCCAAAACCATAAAGGCTTTTGCCCGGACTCATTTGCAAGCTCATCCCTCTATCCGGTACGTAGTCATTGTGGGCAGCGATGAGATCATCCCCTTCTATCGAGTTCCCATCCGGCCCTATGGTGGTCTTGCCAGCTCCGGCTGGGTTGCCGAAAATCGATATCTCAGCGCTATCGAAGCTAGCGGCTCCGGGGCATGGGATACGTCCCACCCTACCGTATCGGCCTTGAATAGTAACCTTACCTTGACCGACGACTTCTACGGTAGTGGCGATGGTGAGCCATTCCAGGATCATCGCCTCTATATTCCCACACGAGCGGTTGGCCGTCTAGTTGAAACGCCAGAAGAGATGATGACCGTTATTGATGCCTTCATTCAAACGGGTGGTCAGAGTGCGCTAAATCGAGGTCTGTCCGCAGGCAGTGACTTCATTGCTGATGCGGCCCAAGCCATATGCACCCACTTCACAGACGCCCGCCTTGACTTGACCTGCCAAACCGAGAACACATGGGACGGGGTCTGGCTGCAAGAGCATCTGTTGAACAATCCGCCTCAGATTGCCACGGTCAATACCCATGCCAGCCACTATAGCTATCTACGCCCTGAAGGCCAGGACTTCACGGCCGATGCCATCGCCAATTCTGGCGCGTCCCTAGCGGGCATGATCTTTTATAGCTTGGGTTGTCAGGTAGGTCTCAATGTACCTCCAGGTAGCCCCTTTGAGCTTGACTGGCCCCAGGCATTTGCCAAACAAGGTGCCATGCTCATTGGCAACACGGGCTGGGGATATGGCATTCTAGATGGCTTTGGGCTTTCCGAGACGTTGATTAATCGCTTTACGGCGGCATTGGTTCGAGGAGATGGCGCAACGATAGGCGATGCACTCTTGGAGGCCAAACGGCGCTATTACCTGAATAATCCAGATCTGGATCACTTTGATGAGAAGGTCCTAAGCGAGTTAACGCTTTATGGATTGCCTATGACCCGAGTCCAGCTCCCTTCACTCGTTGAAGCAAAAGCAGAAGCATCAGCTGTTCCCGCCCGTTCTGCGGCAGTATCCGCATCGGTACGATCCACGTTCACGGATGGCCCTCTGCAGGAAGAACATCGCTATCTATTTCATGAAGAGCATTTAATAGAACAGACGACGCCAAATGGTCGTTACTATACATTCCAAGGTGACGTCTTGGCCGAGCCTGGGCAACCACTGCAGCCTCGCTACATCACCCATACCTATGCGACCAAAGGACCCATTCACGGTATTGCCCTGCTTGGTGGAATTTATACGGACACAACCAACTTTGATCCTGTCTTAGCTAACCCATTGACGCCTAATGACAATGACACGGGAGGTGAACCAGAGCAAACCAATGGTGGTTGGTACCCAGCTACCCTCTTCAATATACAGCGGTTGCCTGGCGTTCTAGGTGACGGGACGGCCCAGGATCTAATTTTTCATTTGGGACAATTTCAGGGCCAATCTGATGGAAAAGGAACGGAAAGGCTTTACGGAGAAATATCTGCTGTACTCTATCGCTCAGACAGTGACGACTGGGAGCCACCAACCATTGACAACGTAGAAATGGCTGTGATTAGCAATGGGACACAGGTGAGTGTACAGGCAACTGACCCATCCAACCTCCATACGGTTCTCGCCGCCTATACAGCCAATGATGGCATGTGGTACAGCTTGGTGCTCGCTCAGAATGGAAATGGCATATGGGAAGGCGTAATTCCCAATACGAATGAGCTATCGGTCTATATTCAGGCTGTCGATATGGCTGGCAATGTGGCTGTCACTATCAATAATGAGCAACCGGATGATAACAACACGATCTACTTACCCATTATGCATTTGGGTATGATGTCGAAAGCGGCGACTACGCTGGCAAAATGAGCCGGATAGATTCGCATCACCTCCCATTAAGATGGTTGAACGCAAGCAGCTTCACAAGTGTCCGTCCAGTACCTCCCCTTTCAGTATCGAAATAGATAGACCAGAGTGCAACATGGGGAAAAAGGTGCTGTTGAAATTAATATCAACACACAAATCGTTGGTACCCCATTAGGCATATGGTAGAATGGCGATGGATAGACATATGTACCCGAATGATTCAGCATCATGCTGAATAAATTTTCTGGGCCAGACCAACAGTATATCCACATCTTGACTATCAATACATACTCGAAATGAGGTACCCGATGACGCTTACCGAACGTCGCTCTGTCCAACGCCAACGCAGACAACAGACCCGTCGAAACCGCCTTGGTGCGGGCGCTATTTCTGCCGTCCAGCCCCTGGTTAACAAACTTCCCGTAACCGAAATATTGGATGCAGACGGTGTGGAGACTATGCACAGAGCCTCCATGCGTCTACTTAGCGAAACGGGCTTTCTCATCGTGGACTATCCTCCTGCCCTGGAAACCTTCCGACAGAATGGAGCCAAAGTCGATGGCGATCAAGTGTGGCTCGATGAAGATACGCTCATGCACTTCGTCAACCAAGCACCAGAGACCTTTACCCAACTGGCCCGCAACCCAGCCAATAATTTGACCATTGGTGGCAACAATATGATTTTTGCCCCCATCTATGGCCCGCCATTCGCAGCCGACCTGGATCGAGGACGCCGCTCAGCTACCATGACCGACTTTGAGGAGTTGGCAAAATTGGTCGCGATGATTCCCCACCTGCACCATGGTGGTGGCATATTGGTAGAGCCGAATGATATTCCAGTCAGAGAGCGTCACCTCGACATGCTCCTCACTCACATTACCACCCATGACAAGGCATTTATGGGTAGCGTTGTCTTTGCCGATAACGCGCGGGATAGCGTGACCATTGCTGAGATTCTCTTTGGCAAAGAGGCAATGCAGGAGCATACGGGGCTGGTATCGGTCTTCAATGCCTCTAGCCCACTGCGTTTCGACGACCGGATGTTGAGTTCTATGGAGGTCTACGCCCGGCACAAACAGGCTGTTATGATTACGCCTTTCATCATTGCTGGAGCCATGTCACCCAGCACGATGGCTGCCACTGTAGCCCAGCTCAACGCCGAAACGCTATTTGGTATTGCCTATACCCAGATGATCAACCCTGGCGCGCCCGCAATCTACGGCTCGTTCCTGGCCAATATCGATATGCGCAGCGGTGCGCCCTGCTTTGGTACACCAGAAAATTCGTTGGCCCTCTATGCCGGTGCACAAATGGCGCGCCACTACAAGCTACCCTATCGCTCCGGTGGCAATTATACGGCCTCTCGCATTCCCGATGCCCAATCCGCCTACGAATCGGCCTATACCATGTTGCCGACCGTACAGGCTGGAACTAATTTCATTCTGCATTCAGCGGGCTGGCTGGAAGGTGGACTGATCGCTGGTTATGAAAAGCTGATTCTAGATGTAGAGACCCTAGGTATGATGGCCCGCTATGTTCAGGGCATGAGTCTAACCGATGAGGACTTTGCCTGGGATGCCTATGAGGAAAATGGCCCTGGGCAGCACTTTATACTGGTCCCCAATAAGTGGACCACATGTTAAGATAGAAGATCTAGCAAACATGTGGAGGAAAAATGACACCCAAACGGAAACAGTATAGTGCGGAAACGAAATTTCGAGTGGCGCTGGAAGCAGCTCGAGGATATAG
>JBCCHB010000091.1:0-66154 GCA_039028975.1 Chloroflexota bacterium | reverse complement strand
TGAAAGCAGGGTTCGGGTGAGGCAACGTAATATACCTTAACGACATGTCCTTCACTCGGCATAGTGACTGTATTCGTGGTGGACGTACTCTCATCATCATCCGTCCCAGACCAGCGCTCGACCTTATAGCCCGGCAATGGGTTAGCCGTCAAAGTGGCTCGCGTTCCCAAATGATAATGTCTCGCCTCACAACCTTCAGAACGCTCTGGCGAAACCTGCGGTATACCACCTGATCCTTCGGGCTGCGTCACGAGAAGATAACAAGACTGGATGTAGGTAATCGTGACTTCATGATCTCGGTCAGGCATGGTCAGAAAATTCGTGTCGGCGATTAGGTTGTCTCTGTCCGTTCCTGACCAGCTTCCAATCTCCCAGCCAGCTGACGGATTCGCTTTCAAAGAGATCTGGGCGCCCGAGTGGTAATACCCAACCTCGCAATTCCTGGATTGGGCTGGCGTTGCTTCGAGGCTGCTACCTTCCCCTTCTACTCGGCTTACCAGTTGATAACAGGGCTCTGGTGACGCAACATAATATACCTTAAAGACGTGTCCTTGGCCTGGCATCGTCACTGTATTCGTGGTGGACGTACTCTCATCATTATCCGTACCAGACCAGCGCTCAACTCTATAGCCAGGTGATGGATTAGCGCTTAATGAGATGCGGGTTCCTTCATGATAATATCCAGCTTCACAGCCTTCTGACCGATCTGGGGATGCAACTGGGTAGCTGCCAGTACCTACATTCTGCCCAACGAGTTGATAACATTGTTCTAGCGGGGGAGCGCTTACCTGAATGTAATTGCGCTTGATTTCCTCATCTGCTCCGCCCGGTCCTGCAACAGTGAGCTTTACAGTATAGTTCCCTGACTCCAAGTAGGTATGAACAGGATTTGCGTTGTTGCTGATTGTACCGTCCCCAAAGTCCCACCGATAGGAGTGAATTTCTCCGGTTGACATGTCACTGAATTGGACGCGAAGCGGCACCTCGCCGTCAGTAGGTGATGCTCGAAAATCGGCTGTAGGTGGCGCGGGCAGTAGGGGACTGACCATAACAAAGTTGGTCTTCACCTCCTCATACGAGCCGCCTGGACCGGTGACAGAAAGTTTAACCGTATAGTTTCCTGGCTCGGTGTATGTATGCTCCGGATTGACTTCCTGGCTCGTGGTATTGTCTCCAAAGTCCCAAAACCATGAGATGATCTGGCCGATGGATGTATCTCTGAACTTGGTTTTGAGAGGGGCTTGGCCCTGGACGGGTTCACCTTGGAAATCAGCAACCGGTGGGTCTACCGATGAGGGGGAGCAACTGCCTTCTGGCTTATCGAAATTGGTGCTACTGACGTCAATATAAATATCGTCGATGAAGATACTGTTTGACGTTGCAAAACCCGTACGAACCAAAAAGGTTTTTAGTGGATTATTGCCGCCATTGCGAAAGGCAAATGTTGTTTGCCCGCCATTCGTCAGCTTGGTGCGATTGTTATAAGCTCCACCCTGTGCATATGCTTCATACGTATTATCCTGATTGTTGATCACCAGCCAAACACAGTGCCATGAGTTGGCATTGAACTGACCAATATCCTTAAAGCGACCACCATCGCGTACGCGGAAGGACGAGGCGCTTTCGGTATTTGTACCAAACTGAGCCTCATAGGCATCCCATGTATTTGGTGAATTCTCGTCAGACGCACCTACAAAGCCATCCACGCCGCCATCGCGCATCATTCGGAAGTAAAGGGTGCCTGTATGACCATTTTCAATTTGTGCAGTAAGGGCCTTGTAGGCATTCTCTTCATGACCGGAGGTCTGTAAGACTTTGTTCCTATTCTGAAACGAGTCAGAGACAACGTTCACATTCTCGGTTGCGTTCCATCCATTCTTGCCATGCAATTTACCGCTTGCCACGCCCTCAAAATTTTCTATCTTCGCAAAGCCATCAGTTGGCGGAACAGGTGGATCACCATCATCACAACGACCTGCGGGTTTGTTGAAGTTAACGCTGTCCACGTCTACAAATATGTCATCGACAAAGATGCTCTTCGACGTAGCATACCCTGTTCGTACCAGGAAGGTGGCTAATGAATTGTTTCCACCGTTACGAAATGTGAATACAGATTGCCCATTGACAGCCAACTTAGTCCGATTGCCATAAGAACCGCCCTGTGCATATGCCTCATACGAATTATTCTGATTATCGATCACTAACCAGACACAATGCCATGCGTTGGCCTCGAACTGACCAACGTCTTTGAAGCTCCTCCCATCACGCACGCGAAAGGAAGAGGCATTTTCGGTGTTCGTACCAAACTGAGCCTCATAGGCATCCCATGTATTTGGTGCATTTTGGCCAGAAGCACCTGCAAAGCCATCGACACCGCCGTCGCGCATCATACGAAAGTAAAGAGTGCCTGTATTACCATTATCAATTTGGGCAGGCAGTGCCTTATATGCATTCTCTTCATGACCAGAGGTCTGTAAGACCTTGTTGCCAGCTTGATGCGGGTCAGAGATAACGTTCACATTTCCAGTCGTCTTCCAGCCATTTTGGCCATGTAAGCCACCACTCGCTATGTTCTCAAAATCATCTATCTTCTCAAATCCTAAGTTGGGCTCAACACGAGCAGATTTTGCAGAGGTTTCAAGGTACGATGGCATTAGCAGAAGCCCTACAACTATGCAAATGCCTGTGAGCAATGCACCGATGGTTCGTAATAGATGATTTTGCATAATGTGGAACATTGCGTTCTCCTATGTGGACTGGGTGTGGGACGAATGGTGCAACATTAGTTATGTTATGGCCTGACAGATGATGACTTTCGCATTATGTTTATGAGACTTTCATCTGCTGCATGTCGCAGCAGATGAAACTAGAACCTATTGACCGATCACTGGCACAAAAATCTCCCGAATCCTCTGGTAGATTGCATACTCACCGCCATCCCCATCATTTCGGCTTCTGGCGTTTACAATATCTTCAGCTGATGTTGCGGTCTGGTCCGTAACGCTGGCAGAAGAAGCTCCTTCACAATCGCTAATAGTGTCATTACCAGGTCCACCTTTACAGAAATCATTGCCAGGACCACCACTCAGATCATCGTCCCCTTTGTTGCCATAGAGATCATCTGGACCAAGACCACCCAAAAGGTTGTCATGAGAATTGCCGCCAAGCAATACATCATAGCCCTCTTCACCGTGGAGTGTGTCCTGTCCTGCGTTGCCTTCCAGATCATCCCAGCCTGGACCGCCGTAGAGGATGTCGTCATCTGGACCACCGATGAGCCAATCGGGCTGTTGGTCGCCGTAGAGAATGTCATTGCCTTTCTGTCCGTAGATGATGTCTACACCTTGACCTCCGCAGATGACGTCGTCTCCATCTTTGCCGAAGATGTCGTCAGGTCCTTTGAGTCCCAAAATCAGGTCGGGACCGCTGGTGCCGTTAAGCCAATCGTAACCGTCACTGCCCATAATCAGCGTGCCGGAGAAGCTTGGTGCGGCAACAGCTCCTGAAGCCAATTCGATGACGTTAAAGCCACCACAGGTCGTGATAACCTTATTGACTATGATGGTCACTGTGGTTATGTTGGAAGTGTCTAGCCCATCATCGGCGTAGTAGGTAAAGCTGTCTGTGCCAAAGAACCCTACGTTGGGGGTATAGTCGAAGGAACCATCGGCATTGAGCATCAAGGTACCGCTAATGGGTCCGCTATCGAGCATTGCCGTTAGCGGATCGCCTTCGCTATCGCTGTCATTGCTCAATACGCCTGGTGCAGGAATGCTGAGCAACGTATCCTGGTCGGTCGTGTATACGTCGCTGTTGGCAATAGGTGCCTGGTTAACAACCGTAATGTCGACCGTATCCGACCCTACGCCACCATCCTTGTCAGTGACGGTAAATGTGAGCGTGACTACACCGGCGTCCGCGAAAGAAGAATTGGCGTTAATCACGTCACCAAAGTTGGCAGAACCGCTATCGTCTGTAACACCGTCCCCGTCGAGATCCCACGTCCAGGCGTAGACATTGTCCAGCGCTTCCGCCGGATCGGTCCATGTACCAGTGAGGGAGACAGGCTCATTGCGGAAGACTTGCTGATCGGGGCCAGCATCTACCACTGGAGCTACATTCTGAACAGTTACGGTCGCTGTACCGACGACTGAGGCATTTATGCCATCATCGACGGTCAGAGAGACTTCGTAGGCGCCATTGTCCATACAGGTGATATCTGGTTGCAGGATAGTCGCGTCGGAGAATGAACAGTTGGGTGAATCGACTGACCAAGCATATGTGAGGGGATCGCCATCGGGGTCGGAGGCGCTAGCGTTGTTTAGGGGGATGGCCGAGCCTTCGTCGCCTTGGTAGGGGCCGCCAGCATCGGCGCTCGGTGGTTGGTTGGCGTTCAGCGGCTCGATGATGACATAGTCGATTGTGCCGGATGCTCCTGGGAAATTACTGCCGCCACCGTTTCCTATCCATAGCGTGTTAATAATACCCGTATATGAAGTAGTTCCCGTATTGGTCCCTACACCGTCAACATCTAGCGTGGCCGCACCATCCTCCAGCGTTAACTGTGCGATGTATGGCGTTTGGTTGTTAATGACAAGCCAGTTGAAGAAGTTACATGCTGGCGACTCTCCCTCACCTAAATTGACATTGTCCCTACCAGAGATGTGATAGAAAGATGTCGGACATCCGGTGCCGGTGAAGCCAATCCGCATGGATACGCCCATGCCTGGGCCATCGCCAAGGCCGATTTCAGCATGATGATTCCCGCTGTGGCTATTGATCTGGCCGAGGAAGGTAATGCGAACATTTCCCTGAAATTCAGGAATGCTGCGATAGATATATTGGTCATTTGGGACCGATTGGGTCAAGTTCCAAATCACTTGCCCGTTATTGATGAATACCCGTGAAGGGTCGGTTGAGTTGAATAGGCTAGGTGCATCGAACTCTTCCACGATTGGGTAGGAGATGGGAATGGATGTTAACTGCACAGAATCAACCGTAGTAACCTCATTTTGCCCCAACGACACTCGCCCCAAGCGCACAAGCATTGCATTGTCAGCAGGAATGCCCTCTGGGTGGGTGGCTACCAAGACATTATCCAAGTAATACCTCGTCTCATTCAACTCTGCTTCGACTCTGTAGATATGATAGGCGGTGGAATCAATCGCAGGGAGTTCATAATAGGTCGTTGGAAAACCATCGCGAAGCTGAAAACGCGCGCGCAGACCGCCGGTGGGTTGATGCGTAAACCCGGCCCCGCCATTGTTATTGGGACCGACAAAACCCCAATCGCCACCATTATTGATATTGACCTTTATGCGCGTCTCCAAAACCAAGCGCTCTACAGTCCCATCATACAGAAGTTGAGTAAAGGTCTGGTTTGAATCTATCCCAGCACCACCACCTGCAATGGTGCCACCGAATATCTGGATTTCGCCACCTGAAACACTCTGGGAACCGTTTCCATTGGTAAAGAAGGTCCAAAGGCTGGTATTCAACGAAGTGCCACTGAACTCATCTGTCAATAAGATGGTCTCGGTGGGGCTGTTTGCATTGATCTGGCTCGGTATGAGCAGGATCAGGAACGCAATAGACAGAATACAAAAGCGTCTTAACCGTGATTGTTCGTTCATACTTTGTTCTCCTTGGTTTGTCAATTTGAACTATTTCCCATAGCCTACTGCTTCTGACTTCGGAACACTCATTCCTCACCCATCATTCGTTGAGTAGAGTCATCGATGCTTGGGTGGGCTGAAAATGTGACCATAGGAATGTAATTATTTACCGACATATATTGCTGTACCGGATAAACAACATCTAATTCTTGATCGATCTGAACACTATCCATCACCTCCTCGTGACCATCTGGCCACACCACTCTCAATTCATCTACTGCCGATTGCCCCAGGCCAAAATGAAGGGTTAACTCATTCCCGGAACCGAAACTTGAACCACATTTGACTTCTTGCATTTGGCTAAGACCATCAGAAGTCTTGACATATACCCGAGAACCAATAGCATCCCGGTTGATGGGTCCACCGCCAACGAGATGAACCTTAAGCCAATGGTTTTCAACATCCTGTAGGCTCTGATTGCGGTATAGTACATACCCTTCGTTCCAGTTCCCTATGACAAATTCAACACCGCCGTCCCTGTCGTAGTCGGCGTAGGCGACACCTAACGTATCTGACTGATGGGCGGCACCACTTTCTTCGTTAAGCCGCTCAAAGGTGCCGTCTCCCCGATTTAGAAAAAGGGGGTTGGGCATACGCTCATCGCCATACATGTCTGCGATACCCAGGTAGAGATCCTGCCAGCCATCATTATTGAAGTCGGAAAAGATGGTTCCCCAGCCAAAAGCTCGGGTGTCGGCTAAAGATAAGCCCGCATTTGGTGAGGCGTCCACAAAGGATCCATCTCCTTGATTCTGTAGCAGCACCATCGGTCCAACTTCTCCAACCTCGCTGGGGTCGCCTGGTGATATATTGGAGACGTAGAGATCCAGATCGCTGTCCCGATCATAGTCTCCTACGGCAATCCCCATGCCAAATACGAGTAGATCTGCTCCTGATTCTTCAGACACATCGGTAAAGCACCAATGACCGCAGCCGCGACCATCATTGCGCCAGAGAATGTTGCCAATCGACGGCTCAATCCACTTATCATTCACAAGATAGAGATCAGGATCTCCGTCGTTATCATAGTCCAAAAAAGTGGCAGCGAATCCTCCGCCCACCGTTTGCGTTAGCCCAAGCGTCAAGGTCATATCGCTGAATGTTCCGTCACCATTGTTATGATAAAGGCGATCTCGATTGCCTTCGGCTCCGGCTATGCCTCTGTAGCTGCAACCCTGTCCGTCACATAAGGAACCCCAATTTGCAACATAGAGATCCAAATAGCCATCCTGATCATAATCACCCCAGGTAGCTGATTCTCCTTTGCCCGTATCGCCAACACCCGCTGTAAACGTAACTTCCGTAAAGCCTTCACCTTGGTCATTGTGAAAGAGTGCATTGGGGCCGTTATTCAGCACGTAGAGGTCGCGCCAACCGTCGTTATTGTAATCTGCAAAGACAGCACCGCCACTCTCTCGATTCGTTAAATTGACAGAGCTGGACGAAGCAGAAACCACGAAGGTTCCATCCTGGTTGTTTTGGTAAAGGATGTTTGCTCCGTTATTGTTGGTGAGGTAGAGATCAACCCAGCCATCATTATCATAGTCGCCCCACGCTTGCCCGGTTGCAATATAGGTCATACGTTGGTCAGAGGTCGTGTGGGATTGGTCTATCCCCGCGTCGGTACTTACGTCGGCAAACAATAGTCCTCTATTTGATAGGGATGTATCCGAGACGGGTTGATGTCGCTGCGCCGGAGTCACATCATGACTTGTGGCAGCTTGTGACATCAGCAATTGAGCCAGTACTGTTAGAAAAATCGAAATTGCTGCCATCAGATTACTCCGCTGCAAAGAAGGGTACGTATGTTTTGTCTCCAAAAGCTTCCAACCAGATTCCTCTCATAAGCCTGATTTCAGGGTCAAAGCTGTATGTGGGTTCATAGGCTGAGTAGCTGCTCGCCTGAACATTATCATCAGTAATGCGCCAAGTATAGGTAATATGATAAATACCATCGTGCTCTTCAAAGATGAGTTGCTCGTTTTGGAATGGCGTCTGGTTGCTGGCTGCGGACAGAGCGAATAGCTCCGTAACCGGCGCTTCTACAAATTGAACGACGAAGGGATCATCATTAAACAGTCCCACTAACCAATCCCAGATGGATCCAACCACGTAATCAGTTGCCTCTGAGACGGCGAATTCCAAAGCTTGACCGAGGAGCCAGCCGAATAAGCGAAACAGATCGGCTGAGCTTGCTTGAACGATACCGTTACCTTCTTCCTCTAACTCTTCGACTCGCTCCCTAAAGTCTTCCAACATTTTGTCGCGGGTAACCTGATAGATCTCTTCTGTCAGCGTGGCAAGGAACTCTTCTTTTCCACCTGAATCCATCTCGACGAGAGAGATATGTACCCCTGTATAATCGTTTGCATCGTCGATTGGAATTTCAGCAAAGACCCAATCATAGTCCTTTATTGTGCCACTATCGAACTCACCAAGATCTCGGTAAGCTATCCGATCGACCCCTAACTTGCTTGCCGCCACGCCGCCTAATGCAATTTCATCCTTTCCCCACCAGACATCCGTCGTTCTATCAACGCACTCCACTTCGAGAATGACAAACTGAATCGTACGCTCCGATTGGTTCTCCTGAGCTTCCTGGGTAGGGCTTTCTTGGGCGTTTGCAGGACCCGCAACCATCAATCGCTGTGGTATGCACAAACTGAAGACCAACAATAAAGAAAACACCCAATGCAATTTCCTATAAACCTTACGGCCTTTGTTCATGGTTCGAACTCCTTGTAAGCTGAGTATAGAGATCCTAATATTGGGGGAAAGCGTTTGTACGGGGCAGTCTCACACTTCTCCTTTGTAGGTTATTTGAAGCTGAACTTGCTTGCCTATCTAGAGGAACGAAGCAGCTAAATAAAATTCGACATGGATTTTGGAAAAATGGAACCTGGGTTAGAGATAGCTTCAGAATATGTGGTTAGTCAGTGATTAGGTAGAGAGAGGAGAACTACTAGAGGAATTTATCGAGGCACCTCGAATTGAGAGAAAAAGATTGTATTATTTGTGAATTAGTCAGAATTTTAGGCTGTATGCCGTTGGTCATGGTGTGTCCACGCAAGCATCACTGGATGGAGAGAGCTGTCAGGTTTCCAAAACCTGACAGCTCTTCTGGGGCGAACCTGTGACCATGGCTGACTTTATTGACTGATCAACGGTAAAAATATCGTATCAGGCTCAGAGGTCGCGAAAACGAGCTCAAGTCCCTCTTCCATTGACTGTCGTTTAAACATTTCTGTGCTCTGCTCGCCGGTTGACGCGGTGACATTGAGCACAATCCAATCTTCTGGACTATACGAATAGTATCCCTCTCCAACTGTTGTTCGTACACCGCCCAGATTGACGGACCAGTAGCCTTGCATCCCTACCCAAGCCGAAAGTATCGCTGATTCCTGGGGAGAACCAAGGCCATCGACATCCTCTACATGTAGCTTGATCATTGAGCCGACCGCTGGAGAGCCATCGTCATAGAGCACCCGCCCATAGAAGCCATCAACCGTTGGAATATCAAGCATGGTACCGGTTGTTACGCTGTATAGCTGACCTGAATCAATGTCCACGTTGGCCCGGTCTTGCACGTCAACATAGTAGGCGGTTTCTGGTGCAAGGCGGCTTAGCTCAGCCCGATGGAGATGCTTTCCCTCATCCGATATCAACTCGCTTTGATTAACTAGCCCGTTTGGTTCAGAGCCAAAACGAATGGTGCCATTATAGGGTTCTGCCGTTTGCCATGTGACGACCAAGCTATTGCTACCCACATTGGTAAAGTGAAGATTGCTTACCTCCACCGATGAGTTGCTCTCCAGAATGGGAATCGCTAGAGGACGGACTGGTTCAGCAGCGGCTTGCAGTGTACCTGCTTTCGGTTCCCACATGCTATCCGTGGTACTCTGGATGAAATAGCCTTGTTCCAAGCTGAGTGGGAACCCTGCACTTTCGGGCTGACTACAACTGTGAACAACCCAGCGATCCAGATGCCAGCGGGCGATGACAGTTGCCATGCCACCTTGGGCTTCAATTTGAGCACAGGCCTGTCCCGCAGTCACTTGGCCTAGTTGTCCACTGAACTTAATAAAGTTGCCTCCCCTTTTCAGAGATATTGGTGGGGGGACCCCAATATCAGTTGAAGTGGGGAGGCTTAGCAAGTGAGGCATCTGCCCACGGATAAAGATGGGTTGCGTTGTGGTCAGTTCAAAATCGTCTGTTATTGTAGATGACGACCAGATTCGCCATGATTGTTCTTCACTGTTCCATTGGCTGATTGCCGCAATGGCCCCATTGTGAATTTGAGCATCGGCAGCCAAATTGCTGGCCCTGTAGGGGGCCTCTGGGAATGAGGACAATTGAAGAATCTGCCAATCGGTTGTCACTTCGATTTGATGGTCTTGATTCGGGCCGACCTGAATTGGTTCTCCTTGGTCGGGGACATTGAGAGAGCAGGATAGTTGAATGTCGGTTGCAGGGTTGGCGGCGCTGACTTGTATCCATTGCCGACCCTGGCACAGATAGCCTCCATGCGCTTCAACATCAATAAAGTCCCCTGAAGAGGAAGAGACATATTTCTGTTGCCCATCCTGGGTGCGGATGGTAACCCGATGGTTGCTCAGATGCTCAAACGGCAATTGCCACAGACCGGATTCGTCTGTCAGCGTGGAGATGAGGGCTGATTCTCCCAAATGCCCTCGGCCATCGCCATCAAATATGGTAAGAAAGACGGGAATGTTGACTGCGGAAGAACCGTCATCTTGCAAGATTCTTCCTCGTATTTCGTCGGGCTCTCTGGCTGGCAAAAAAGCACCTGTACGGAATGTGTAGTACCTGCCGCCGTTGTTGTCGACATTACCACCAGAATCTGTGTAGAATATGTGCTCACGATTAGAGCGCAGATTTGTGAGAACAACCACATGGACATTTGTTTTGGATTCGGGACCGCCTACCTGCAATACTGGATTACCTGGGAATCGGGGTATCTCTTCATAGTAGACCTTACCAGCCGTCTTTTGATCCGTAAACCAAGTGATGGTCGCACTGCTGGCAGTCACATTGGAAATCTTTGGTTCAGAGATCCTGATGATATCTTCCTTGACCCAAAGCGTAACGGGTACAGTCACTAGCGGCTGCTCAGGATCGTTGCTGTGTATCTGAATACTGGCATTATACTCGCGGCCAATCATCGCTGTGGCATTGAGGGCAATATTGATCTCTATATGCTCACCTGGGACCAAGGTTGCCGTCGTCTTGTCCGGAGAAAGCCAAATAGACTCTTCTCCAGTGAAGGTGAGTGCGGCAAAGACGTTAATGAGGCCATAACCATAAGTATAGTCCGGTCCGTTGGAATCCAAATCCACAGCTGTAAATTTGAGCAGATTCTCTATTTCTGCTGGCTTTAAGGTTGGTTTGGCTTCCAACAATAGAGCGGCTGCCCCAGCTACGTGAGGGCTGGCCATGGACGTGCCAGATTTCTCCACATAAGAGCCACCAGCTTCAGCAGAGCATATTTCGACCCCAGGCGCAACCACATCCGGCTTGATCTCCCGAGTCCAAATGGATGGACCCGTGCTGGAGAAGCCAGCGATTTCAGTCTGTGTGTTGACGGCACCGACGGCAAAAGCAGCTGGATGATCGGCGGGAGAAGCGAGTGAACCGGCGCTTCTTGCTTGTCTACCATAATTTCCAGCGGCAAAGACGGGCAACATACCTGATGCCCGCCAAACCGATACAATGCTGCGAAAAGCCAGGCTATCAGTCGAATCTCCCCAGGAATTGTTAATGATCCGGGGGCGCAGCCCAGGATCACAATCTGAGTGGCCTGGTTCTGCACCGATTGGACAAGGAGCCAGGAGCCACTCGGCAGCTTTGAGCAGGTCAATGGTGCGACAAAGCCCCTCGTCACATGCTTTGACGGCAATCCACTCAGCTTTAGGGGCTACGCCAATTTGGGCACCATTGGCGCTACCGACTATGGTTCCCAACACGTGGGTGCCGTGGCCGCTTGAATCATCAATAGGCTCTTCTGTCGATTTTCCTGTCGCATCGTACCAGTTGTAGTTATGGTACTCCTTCGATCCGGGACTGCCTTGTTTCGGGTGCTTACGATATTGGCCAACAAGGGCAGGATGACTCTGTTCGACGCCCGTATCGATTAGTCCGACAACAACGCCTCTTCCTTTGTATTTTTTCTCATCCCAGACGCGGTCAGCTCCAATTTGGCGTACGCCCCAGGCTACACTATTTGTCATACATATGCTTGCATTTACATGCGTTTGGCTCGGCGCATCGGGCATCTGTAAAATTTGCGGATCGCCCACGTGGGCTACATCTTGCCTTTCGGCCAATTGTGCAATCAACTCAGAATCTCCGGTGACGGCAACGGCATTGAGAATGAAAAAAGAGTGGTAACTGTCGACGGTTCCGGCTGCTTTTTGCTCTTCCAGCCAAGTAATTAGATCGGCTTGACTCCCCTGAGCAGTGGTCCATAGATGTCCATAGAGTTGGCGGCCTCGGTCAACCCAGCCCGGGATTTGGCTGATGTCAGCTAAATCGGCCTGCTTCTTCAGATAGACCAGCATAGTTTGGTTCGTATTCTGTTCGGCTACACGCCGTAACGACTCATCAACTTTTTGGGTCGGCCAACTGAGTGGCTGCATCATGCTTGACATCACCCTGTCAGTTGGTGTCGCTCCTTTTATAACGCTCAAAGCTAAGTCTCCCCCGCCTACATTAGTAATGCGAAGGGGGAGATTGATGCGCCCACCCTGGTCAAGATTTACCTTAATTTCTGCTGGTGAGACTTGTATACGCCCATCCGTGGAGCGGGTACCCACAAAGTCTAGGTCCATCCTGCTGGGTGGCAGTGCCGCGGAATAATTCCCTGGTACAAAAGTTACCTCTTCTTCTATCGGTTGAATGGTATATGTATCGCTGATGAGGTTGGTTAAGGTGTAGAGACCGCGGGCATCTGTCGTGGTAGAGATATATTCACCTGCGGTAACCATAATGTTCGAGAGCGGTTCATCGTTCCCGTTGACCACCCTACCGCGGGCATCATAAGTGGGCAGGGCTTGACCGTAGACCTGAATATCATCGATGTATCCGCTGATCCAATCTGGCCCGCCACTTCTAGAATACATGAACATAAGATATTGATACCGACTGTGGTTGGCGTGCATAGTACCTGTCAGCCTATCCAACTGACTGCCACCGTCATCAAAGACAGTTATGGACCATTCTTTACCTTGGATGGCGATTTCCATACGTTGCCAACTGTTGACTTCATCAAGGGTTACATAGGTCGCCGGGTCGGCACAGCTCATCTCACCACAAGGCACAATAATCCCCTCTTTGGGATGGTTGGCATGGGTAATCAATTGGGATGCCATTTCTATGTTCGCAGAATGGTGGCCAAAGCCGACAAAGAATCCAAGGGGATAACTGACGGCATAGTGGACGGCTCCCGTTAGCTCCTCCAGCAATCCAACAAAGAGTCCCAAGCTACCTTGATAATTAGTCACCTTAAAGCGAAACGAGAGCCGAATCGAATCTGACGCTGCGTTGATAGGGATAAAGAACCGTCTATTATCGCGGCGCGAGACCCGCCAATTCAGCCGTTCATTCTCCACGTCCCGAAAGATATAGCCATTGCTGCGGTTAATCCAGCCCAGATCGGTTGTGAAGTTGTCAGCAAAGAGCAGGGGATGGGTGCCAGTGAATACTGTTGTTGTTCCGTGAGTAGAATCGGGATTCGGACTATTGAACTCAGCTTCTCCTGAGGTGAGTGAAGGATTGCCAATGCAAAGCATCAATACCGTCACAAATACAAATAGCGGTGGGATGCTTATCCATCTTCTATCAATGGTCGGTTTTGATTGGGAGAACCAATAAGGCATATTCATAGTTGAAATCTATAGATGGTCAGTAGTCCGCAGTCGCTTGGTCATCTAGTCCAAAGTCTGCTTGGTTCATGTTGTTCCCTTTGCGGTCTACTGATAACGTTTGCCATATAGCTCTCTAGCTAGTTAGTGTGTCAGCTGGAGAGCTACATGGCTGACTAGCTGAAATGCTCATGACTCATGGAAAAATCTTTTCGAAGTCTCTATAGCTATTATCGCACAACGAACGGTAAATAGATCCCACCAACGTTGGTGCTACATCCAGATGCTTCAATAGACAAGGCTTCAGCGGTTCCCGTATCGCCATCTTTGTCGGTTACAGACAGCGTGATGGTATATGTGGCATCGGTCCGATAACGATAGCTCGGTCCTGTACAAAGATTGTCGGTCACCTCTCCATCCACTGCGCCAGAGCCATCCCCATAATCAACCGTACAGGTAAATGGACCATCATTTTCACCACGGTCAGAGAAAGTCGCCCTAGCTGTTACCTGACCACAGCCATCCCCCGCTGTCCCTTGGACTTGAGGAGCATCTATGGTGGGCGCAACATTGTGAATGGTGACAGGGACGGAATGGCTCTTGGGTGAATTATGACCATCGCTGACAAGCAATTGGGCAAGATGATTGCCATTGTCACGACAGCTGATATCCGTATAAAAATTGGTCGGTTCTTGAATGGTGCATTGGTCCGTATCAATCGACCAGGTATAGGTTAGCTCATCCCAATCTTGGTCATAGATTGTTGGGTAAGAGAGGGGGACAGCAGTTCCTTCATTGCTGGCATGGGGTTCACCATCCACGATACACGGTGGGCTATTGCTTTCCGCCTGAATTGCCCGTATGCTGACTATGCGGAAGGTATTGCTTCGAGTTCCGTCCTCATTTAAGAGGGGACCTACAAATAGCACTTCCTCACGGGATGCGCAGGTCCATTGGGCAATTGCGCCATCCAACCACCATACATTCGGATGTTGGGCCAATAATCGGAATCCTTGAGATGTATCATAGGTGTAAATGCCACCATCTTTGCCAGCGGCGTAGATTTCACTTTGACCATCAGCATCCAAGTCAGCTACCTGGATGACCTCTACAACTTCGTTGAGTCCTGTGATAATCTCCGTAACGCTAAAGGTGTTTCCCGAGATCAATGCGATAGTTGATGGTACCGCTCTTACTGCCACCACAGCAACATCTGCACCAGGAAGGCCATCTACATCTCCTGCGGCATAGCTTCTTATGTCAGTAGGCGCACTATAAATAGGCAGGCTTGTATGATCGTGGACGCCTTCTCCCGGCGTATAGGTTACCAAGTCAAGCTGCTGGCGGTGGGCCGCCCATACTAAACCAGGCGTGCCGTTACCTAGGAAATCGCCTGTTATTGGTTGGCGAATAGGCCCTGTTAAATCAGCGCCATCTTTTATCTCTACATAGGCATATTCTTTGGATTCTGGATCCCACTGATAGCGTCGCAGATGATCGGTCGGATCGGGGAACACACCATATCTGAATTGCACCCAAATCTCCAATTTTTCATCTTGATCCAGATCAGCCACCGATGCACCAAACCATCCTGGCCAATGTCCCGGTACGGTCGCCGTCTCGATAGTCTTATTCTCGACTCGCCTTGTCCCCTCAAAACGGTGGGAGCGCAACCATTCACCCGTATTGCCGGTACGGTGTTCATCATAGACAAGCCAGTTCTGTCCGTCATTGCGGATGGGGGCAACAAACGGCCTTGATGCGTTGATTTCTGTAGGGCCAAGGAGAATAGTCCCTTCATCCCAAGTGCCGCTTGCGTTTTGGAAGACCGCTAGCCGAGCATCGGACCCTTTAGCGATGATTAGATCTTGGGTGCCATTGTTGGTCAAATCCCCAACTGTTATGTTGACTCCATTTGCTGAATCAGGGAAGATCAAACCGTTTTGAATGATCGTTTGCACCTGGATTATGGTTTCAGACGAGGGCGATTCCGGAGAACAATCTAAGGTGACTGATTCTGTTTGCCCGACTATATTAATATCTGTCTGAATGCTGCTGTTACACTCTGAGCCTGCTACAGCTTCCAGCTTAAGCTGGTCGCCCTCAGGTGAATATGTGAAATAAGTGGTTCCATCTTCTGTACGCGCTGAAGCAAGATTCAGTGCCCCAATACCGTCGGTGGCTTCCCAATAACCAGTAGCATTCGTTAAACCACTGAGTGGAGCAGATTGGTCATTTCCAGTACCATCACTATCGACGATGGTAATGTAGACAATGATGTCGGCAACGGGTGTCGTGCCGTCTGTATAGATAACCCTGCCATAAATCGCATGAATGTCGGGAATAGAAAGATCTGGCCCAGTCGTAAGCTGATATGACTCACCACCATTATCATCTTCCGTATCACCAGACTGTACACGAAAATAGTAGGTGGTTTCAGGATTTAGTTCAGTCAAAGTAACGTGGTGAACCGTACTTTGGATGCCAATGCCCCTATCATCGATGGCCGTTTGGCCTAGCGCCTCCGGAGCTGTGCCGTAGTCAACTTCCCCGCTGCAGGCACGGTCGCTTAGCCAGGTAATGGACGCACTTCGGCTGCTTAAGTTGGTCACCCGCACATCGCTAATGGTTGGCTGACATTGGCTGGTGATGTCAGGAGCTACTTGAAGCGCCTGTAACTCGAGCTTCCCAGCTTGGTTCTCAGTATGTATTAGTGACCTGAATTGACCCACCTCCTCGCCCTCTTGAGGTATCCATACGCTTTGGAGATCGCTTAGCATGAAGTAATCCCCCCTTGCCTGCATAGTAAAATTACCGACCGGTGTATTACAGATGTGGGTCCGCCAATTGCTGATGAAGGTATCCCACTGAGCGATCTGTGTGACTTGGCCGCCTTGGTTGGCAATTTGGGTACAAGCTGCTTCCGCATGGAGTGAGGGGGCCGTGTGGGGCAAGGTGACAAAGTTCCAGCCTGGTTGAATCGTGATCGTCGACTCCTGGTGAGGTTGACTGATGCTGACCAAGGTCGACGTTGATGGACAGCTTGTCTTGACAAAATAGGGTGTTTGGGCCGACAAGCTTAGAATTCCGACGGGTACGTGATGCAAGGCCGTCCGCCAGTTGTCTCGATGCCAGGTAGCCACCGTATCGGCACAGCCACCTGCTGCCCCAATATCGTCCATCAGATCGTTGCTGTTGTAGTTGGCTTGGGGCAATACAGGTAGGTTGATCACGTTCCAACCAGCAGATAAGTCATAAGTCATTTTGGTAAATGGACGGCTGATGGGTGTAGACCAAGCGCCTTCATTATCTTTTACTTGGTAGGTGATAGTATGGATACCATCAGATAGATTGCTCACAGGTCTTGTAAAGAAGCCTTCTGTGTTGAGCTGGCCATCCAGATTCGACTCCCAGCGCTGGGCGACAATCTCTCCAGAAGTCGTCCCATCGGTGCTGTCTCTATCAGCCCCCGAACCAAAGAAGCGAACGGAATCAGCGGACGAGCCTTCTGAAGTGGGATGGATATAATGAATGGTCGCAATTGGTGCTTGGTCACCTTGTAAAGTCGGTATGACCAGATCAATTTGCTGGCCACCACCGGCAACCTCATAGTACTTGCTAACCGTTTGGTCATTGTAACTGGCCGTAATGGTGACAGGCTCTCCTGGCTCGACGGAGAGGGGCGAGGAACTCAAATTAACGGCGAAGTAAGGGGCAGAACCGTCTGCATCGGGACGGGTGGATGTGGTGAGCTGACCGGATTGACTTTGGATGTGGAGCTGAACATCATCCATGGGATTCCCTGTTTCTCCATCATAAACGTAGCCAAAGGCACAGCATACGGGGACAGCTTTCCATTCGGTGACACCCGTACAGCCATTGGGTAGCGGCTCTGCATCGTCAATTGTCCAGGGCTCATAAGCATAGATACCCTTTGCATCGTAAAGAACCCAAAACAGTAGAAGGACAAACCAAAATGGTCGATAAAGGGTTGCAAATTTTGACATGATATCCACCTCAACAGTATTTGATAGGATGTGCATAGAATTCTGGCTACTTCTCATTAAATCGGGAGCAATCTTCTAGAAGAACATTGCCATCACTCTATCCAACCAGTATAGTCTTTGTCTTTCCCTGTGGCGTAGCTTACTAATTATAAAACGGTCAGCGAACGGAAAATTCGACATGAAGTTTTCCGTGATAGTCATGGTCTATACGGGGGAGAATGCGCTGGAGAAGAATTGTATCCAACTTTGATTAAGATCCTATTGGATAACAGCGTATGAAAATCCAACCTGCCCAGTTATAGGGATGGGCAAAATCAGGGTGCTGGATGAGGGAGTGGCGAGCTTGGTTGAGTGCATCTTCTGGCGCCATGTTTGCTGCTATATGTTGATAAAGAACTTCCATGAAGTGGACCGTGGCATCATCAGGCACCTTCCATAGACTTACGATCAGGGCACCGGCACCGGCGCGTATGAATGCATGACTTAGACCCATTACATTTGCTCCACTTACATCACCGATGCCGGTTTCACAGGCACTTAAGGTCACAAGTGGCGTGCGGGTAAGGTTCATCTTGGCCAAATCCACCAGCAACAGCGGCCCATCTCCCAGATGAAAATGGGAGAACCAAGGGTTATCGTGGCGAAACTGAGCATGAGCTGCAAGGTGCAAAATATCTACATCAGGACTATTGGCAAATAGCGTTTGCTGATTCGCATTGCCCTCCAGAAAAAGATGACATGTGCCCGCTGAAGCAGTTATGGCTTTTTTAAAGAGAGCACTAATTTTCTCTGCCTCCCACTGCGTGCCTAATAGCTGGCCACCATTTGAACAGCCAAATACACTAACCTTCAAATCCTGTGGTGTATGGTTTGAAAGTCGATTGAATAGCTGACCTGCTTCATTCAGTTCTTGGCACAAGATAGCTGCCGCTGGCAGGTACGTAATGGTATGGTTGGCAAGAATGTAATCTGTTCCGTCATGGAGAGCATGAAATGGTAGATGGTAGAGACGTTCATGGGGGACGATAAATAGGTTTTTGAATTGACTGATCTTAACGTTAAGTGGACCAATCAGCAGTTCCCACAGGTGATGAAGTTGAGGCAATACTCCTTCATCTTGCCCTCGAAAGGCAAAAAATAACCGATCAATTAGACGATGCAGCTCAATTTGTGTGATAGTCGCTACTGCTGTGTGAAAACCAGCCGCATCAATGAGCAAAATATGGGTACACCGGTGGGAGACGTGGTAAAGCAGTAGGCAACTTTCCTTTGGTAGCTGTTGGCTTAATGCATGAACTGACAACTTTTCGGTCAATTCGTTCGCATTCTCAATGGCGCTCTGCTCTACCTCGTGGAGGCGCAACGTTCGCATCGTTTCGGTAAGCTCAGATTCAATGGCGTTCTGCCTGTTCTGCCCTTGCTCTTCTCTTTGAATAGAGCTTTGTTCTTCAATTGAAGGATTCTTATGGAGGGGGCTATCTAATGACCAGCCTTTGAGTTGATCCTGATGCCAGAGTGAGCGCAATCTCTGCAACCGCTCAGTAAGACGACTACCTAATTGGTTTTCATCGCCCTTTGGTACCTCCCAAGCTGAGTTTCCCCAGTGACCCATGCGAAGATATTCCATGAGTTGAAGTGCCTGGTTAATCCGCCCAGATCGTAAGTGTAGCACAATCGCTCGATCGAACGTGCTAAGTTTATCGTGCAAAAAACCTGTTCTTGCTTCGTGCTCACCCAGTAAATTGGCGATTATCATGGCTGTTTCAATGGCTTGCTGATAGGATTTTAAAGCTTGTTCTGGTGCATTTAGGTTTTCATAAACCCGTCCCAAGCCATCGTAAGCTAAATAGCGCCACTCAAACGAACCTGTCTCTTTAAGTCCATCTAAGGCCTGCAGATAGTATGCAACCGCACCTTTGTCGTCGCCTTTTCTATGCCTGATCATTGCTCGCGCCGCTTGGACTTTTGGCTCTATCAATCGCTTTGCACTTCTGCTTAACCGACCAATAGCTTGATCGAGAATAGCCTCTGGTTCTTCCACGCTTCTAGCCCGTCTACTATTGGGTGGAAGTGGTTGATGCAGAGAATTAGCAACCAACCAAGCCCTCTCTAGATCGATCTGGGCTTTTTGAAGTGGCAATGTCAATCCGTCTTCTAATCCCTCAATCATCAGCCGTGCCGACGTCATATGTGTCCAGGCGGCATCCCTTTCGCCTATACGAGCTAGGGCTATACCCACATCGAGTTCAGCAAGGGCAGCATATCTTTGCAGATTATGTTTACTCTTGACGATGGATTGGGCGCGTCTGCCTACGGAGATTGCTTCTGGTAACTGATTAAGTTGTAAGTAGATCTTGACTTTATGTAGGTCGGTTGTGGCGGCCTCCATAGAATTCTTGAGGGTCTGAAATCGAGTATGGGCGTCTTCTAAGCTGAGTAGCGCTTGGCGATATTGCCCAGTACAGTAGTGATTTAAGCCGAGATTGAGATCGGCCCGTGCGATCTCTAGCTGTTCATCTTCTTGGTGAAAAACGGTGCGTGCTTGGTGGATAAGCTGAATTGCTTTCTCATATTGATGCAGGCCATGGAGGGCCAACGCCCTATTCATATCCAGACGGGCTTCCCACGATCTTGTCTCTAGCATCTGTGCATACTTTTTCCCCTCAACCACAGAATCCATGGCTTCTCTGTATAGATCAAGCTGTTGGTATAGCCACGAGCGGTTGAGTTCTAATACGGCAAGATAGAGGCTTATCTCCTCTTCAAGACAATCAGCAGTTTTCTTGGTAAAAAAGGTATGGGCTTCATTTAGATGGGTTAGCGCCTCAGTATAGTTTGCCATCTGAGTTAGCGTGCTCGCACAGTTGCTGTGAAGACGGCCAATTTTAATTCGATGACGGGATGTCGACGCTTCTGCTGACTGGAAGTATTCCAAGGCCCGTGTGTAAAGGTCCAAACACTCCTGATGGTGCCCCTGATAATAGTGGGCGTTTGCCGAAGCCCAGATAGCAAAGGCTATGGCTTCTTTGTCTTGGTACCACTGGGCAATCTCTAATGCCACAATTGTTATCTGTTGGGCCTGTATAGGATCGTCGAAGATGAGTGGATCTGACTTTTCTTTGAAGGCTGCAATAAGCTCTGAGGGATTGAGTGCTTGTTCCAGAGAGGAGAGGAATAGGATTCTTTCTTCAGGTGAACCAATAGCAATTAAGCGATCAACAACCTCGCTGTCGATTGTATCCATCCAGTCTTATCCCCCATCATTCACATAAAGCGGCCCGAGCCAGGTATCTTTGCCTGGTGTTTTCAGACAAAGTAGGTATTCACCTCTATGAACTTGCGGAAAGTCGAAGAACTTCTCTGTTACGGATACAGTCTCCTCGTGTTTGCCTTGAATTTTGTCCCACAACTCTACTTCATGGGTCGATTCGATATGCATAGATCCTATGGACGTGATCTGCCCAAAAATGCGTAAGCGCTGGTAGCCACTGGACGCAGGTATGATCTCGATTCGCACTTCTATATCATCATCAGAAAATATCCGTTGGGTATCGATGGTGGTTCCCCGCACCAAGATAGGTTGTTGGTCCGATCTCTCCAACATCCAGCGAACTTGACTAATCATATTGGCCAGTTGCGATTCTTGTGGAGTGATATGGACCTGCCCTTCACCATAGAGACTGAGTTCTGAAGTGCAGTGAGGGCACAGACGTAGGTGTTGGGCGATGACTAGCCTTTCCCCTGATCGCAGCTCATTCGCAAAATAGCCGCCCAATGAAGCTGCATCAGGGCACGAGTCCCGATAGAACAAGGTTTTCAGTGATTGCTCGAATGTGTGTTCTTGATCTGACAGCATGATCGTTTTCCGCTGGTGTTCAATAGAATTGTTCCGAAATATGTAAAGCCTATGTACCACTCTCTGTAGATCGTAATGTTGATGCGAGGCTCTTCGATTCCGTCGCAGGCGACCATAACTGAACAGAGTGACACTGCGCTTGGTCACAGATGCAACGCATCCTCTACTGATTCTTGTTTAATTCAACGCTTCTACCCGCATATTTTCGACTCGGATATTGGTTAAAGAGATATGGAACACTCCCTGACCCTCAATCATCTTCAAGGTAGCGGTGTATTTTGGGATCGCGACGAAGCCGTTTAATTATCCGTTCACGAATCTTGTTAACCTCTTGTACTGATGGAAAGTCATTGGGATGCTCCTCGACAATCTCTTTGGGCGTGAGACCGACTTCAAAGAGCAATTGAAAGAGCAATTTTTCAGGGGGTACAACCAATTTCTCGCGGATGTATTTCTTCAACTCCTCCATGTCGAGCTGACTCTCTTCATCGACTTCACCCCGGCTTTGAATCTCCTGCTCCAACTGAGCGACTCGACGTTCCTCACGTTCGTTTTTCCGTACAGCGTCAATAACGAGGTTGGTAGCTGTTCGAGCAATATAAGCATGAAGGCTTGGCAAAGTGGGAAAATCGGGTATCCCATCTTTGAATCGTTTGATCAGTTGAATCCAAACATCTTGTATCAAGTCCTCTTGGCCTACTTTCGTTGTAATTCGGCTTTGAATCAATTTCTTGTACTGATTTTCTATTGCGTACCAAGCACTTTGACATCCATCTACCATACCCAGGCGGAGCAATTCAAGGCAATAACGAGGCGAGTGAGGTTGATTCTCGCGACTTTTATCGGTTTCAATTCGGCACATCTCAGCTAGTTCAGAAATAGAAAGGGCATTCGACATAATAATTGCAAGATAGTGAAATAGATGATTCAGGTGTAGAACGTTTGTTCCTTGAAAGGCGAAATATCACCACAAGAGTTCATTCTAATTGTGAAGGCAGGCAATAATCACACGTAATGGCTCATCAGGGAAAATGGGTGAAGCGAATGGTCGGTCACATCCCCAGCTTCCTGGGAACAAGTTTGCAATTTGACAGATATGGACGACCTACTGGAGATCAAGTTTCTGACGGGACCCGCCACGCTTGTCACTTTTCAAAAGTGACCTACAGCATCTCATTCAGATTCCCAGCGAACCCTTTTCACCTAGTTGCCTACATGAGCGCACGTAATTCCCAGACGGCTTTATAGCGCGAAAGGCCCAACACACCCACCTTTTTACCATTTGCCAAGGGTGTAGAGACGCTATATAATAGATGATATCACAGTTGAAAAAAAAAGCATATCGCACAACATTTGCTCCCTCCCCCACCTCTGATGCGATAAAGGATACATTCCACGTATGACGAATGCTGTAATGGATGGTGAGTCGCTGGCTAGTACTGCCATTTCAACCACACCGCAGAGGACCAAACTATCTGGCTTGGCTCGTAAAGAGGCCATTGATGGCTATCTCTTTCTGATTCCCAATTTTCTCGGTTTTTTCATTTTCAGCCTTTTTCCCATGGCCGCAGCGGTTGCCTTGGCCTTTACCGACTATGATCTGACTTGGCCACCCGAATTTATTGGTTTGCGCAACTTTTCCAACATGATGGGCGATTGGCTCTTTTGGAAAACGCTTGGCAACACTTTCTATTGGGCTTTGGGCATGGTCATACCAACCATCATTTTTGCGTTGCTCCTAGCTTTGATGATCAACCGCAAAATGATCGGAGTCTTGTCCTTCCGCTTGATTTACTTTCTGCCCCACGTTACGTTGATGGCCGCGGCTGCAATCATCTGGCTCTGGATCTATCACCCCCAGTTTGGCCTGCTCAACTGGCTACTTCATCTGGTGGGGATTGAGGGACCACAGTGGTTGGCAGACAGCAGTTGGTCTATGCCGTCGCTGATCTTTATGGGATGGTGGAAGAGTATTGGTTTTGCTATGCTCATCTTCCTCGCTGGGCTGCAAGGGATTCCATCCGAGCTTTATGAAGCAGCGATTGTGGATGGTGCAACGGCACTACAACAATTTCGCTACATCACCTTGCCCATGCTCTCTCCTGCCATCTTCTTTGTCCTCGTCACTTCGCTGATTGGCTCATTTCAGGCATTTGACGCCATGTATCTAATGACGCGTGGTGGGCCATCCTTCTCGACGACAACGATGGTCTTACATATTTACAATAACGGCTTCCTCTACCTCAAGATGGGGTATGCATCAGCCATGGCACTCTTCCTATTTGCCTGTATTATGTTGTTCACCCTGGTGCAGTGGACCGGGGCCAAGCGGTGGGTTCATGGGTTTGAGTAGGCCGGTGGTCGGTAGTCGGTGGTCGGTAGTCGGTGGTCGGTAGTCGGTAGTCGGTAGTCGGTAGTCGGTGGTCGGTAGTCGGTGGTCGGTAGTCGGTGGTCGGTAGTCGGTGGTCGGTAGTCGGTGGTCGGTAGTCGGTGGTCGGTGGTTTGGTAAAGAGAGCATGGCAATTAGGGTGTTATTTTGACTACAGCTTCGTTAGCAGATCAGCAGCAAAAGAATGTTGCACAAAAGTCGACTCAGTATAGTCGATTTGGTATCAGGGACCGTAAACGCATGGGCGACATCCTGGTGTTTGCGCTTCTGGCGATTGGTGCCATTATCTTTGCTGGCCCATTTATTTGGATGGCGTTGAGTTCGATCAAAACCCGCTGGGAGGTCTACACTTTCCCGCCGACGCTGCTACCTGAGTATCCTCAATGGGAGAATTATATCGCCGTTTTTCGGGATCGACCCTTTGCTCGCTATATGTGGAATAGCTTTTTCGTGTCGATTTTGGTGACGGTAGGGGTAGTGATCAGCTCGGCGTTGGCAGGATATTCGTTTGCCCGCATCCGGTTTCCTGGTCGCGAGCGGATCTTTCTGCTCTACCTCTCCACCATGATGATTCCCGGCGCGGTCTTGCTGATCCCCAACTTTATGATTATGCGCACCTTTGACTGGCTGGATACATACTATGCCTTGATTGTGCCGGGGCTAGTCAGTGCATGGGGGACATTCCTCATGCGCCAGTTCATGTTGACGATCCCATCAGAATTAGAGGATGCGGCGCTGATCGATGGCTGCAACCGCCTGCGAATTTGGGCATCGATCATCATGCCAGTCTCCAAGCCAGTGATTGCTACCCTGGCGATTTTCACCTTTATGGGGGCTTGGAACGAGCTGCTTTGGCCTGTGATTGTTTTGAACTCCCCAGAAAAATGGACATTGCCCCTAGGGTTGGCCATGTTCCAGTCCAGGTTCCAATCCCAAACGCCGTGGCATCTGATCATGGCCGCGTCATTTATTAGTGTGGTTCCCATTGTTATTGTATTCTTGCTTGGGCAGAAGTATTATGTGCGTGGAATTGTAACAACGGGCCTGAAAGGGTAGCGTAATTCATAATTCATAATGGGCAATCCGTAACGAATGTACTATGGTTACGGATTACTCTTTACGAGTTACGCAAAACAGTACAAGCTCATCTCCCCCAATCTATTTCAATATCCACCAAAGGAGGAATTGATGTCAGAACAAAAACGTTCTCTCAGTCGTCGTGATTTTTTGCGCATCTCATCGGTAGGCGCAGCGACCTTAGCCTTGGCTGCCTGTGTAGCACCCGATGGGGGTGGTTCTCAAGAGACTGCTTCTGGTGGCGGCGCTGATGCTGGCATTCAAATGATGGACATCCCCCGCGAGCAGATGGTCACCAATATCACACCTATGGAAGAGGCTGGTACCTTCCACCAGATGATTTGGGGTGGCGATGTTAGCCCCTCCTACATGGCGGATATGCAGAGCTGGTTTGGCACCTACTACCCCAATATGGAGTATGAGGTTTCTTTCGCTCCATGGGGCGATTACTGGACAAAACTGCCTGTCCTCCTTGCCTCTGGTGATCACCCAGACAGCGCCTACACCCACTTCACCCGCACCGCGGTCTTTGCGGACAAAGGCTTTATGGCACCGATTGATGACTTTATTGAGGTTCTGCCGCCGGAAGACTGGCCGGATGACTACCACTGGTCAGCCGTTGATAACCTAGCCTTTAACGGTGTCCAATATGGCCTGCCCATCGATTGGGCGCCGCGCGCGATCCTCTATAACCGCGACATTATGGATCCGATCATCGGCGAGTATCCTGTTCCAGATAATTGGTCCTGGCTAGACGTACTGGACTACGCGATTGAGGCGACCCAGGAAACAGATGACGGCATGCAGTATGGCCTGGGTTTGGCTCACTGGCCGATCCGTCAGTGGAATATTGTTAAGGAATGGGGTGGTCGCTTCTTTAATGAACAGATCACAGAAGGTCAGTTCCTGGACCAAGAAACGATTGACTGCTTCCAGTGGACTTACGATGTGAAACATGTTCACAAAGTGACGCCGACGGCTGGGGACCAAGAGGTCTTTGGTGGCGACTTTGGTGGCTTTACCTCTGGCAAGATTGCCATGTGGGCCACGCTATCGGATGAAGCCCGCCCAGCGTTAGAGGCTGTGGGCGATAGCTTCCAGATGGGTGTTGCGCCAGAGCCTGTTGGTCCAGATGGTGTTAGCCGATTCGGGTTCGAGGGTAATGTCGGTTGGTTTATTCCATCTGAAGGTAACCACCCTGCGGTCTCCTATGAACTGATGCGTTGGCGACTCACCAATGATGATCAGGCCCGCTTTATGGCAACCAGTGGCTTTGGTGGCTTCCCAGGTCGCATCTCGTCCGGCAAGTGGAACATCCAGCAGATCGAGGAATCCCTGCCTAACTATGGCCACGCAGCCTGGGAGATCGGTCAACAGAATGTGGAGCACTTCCCTCTCTTCCCAGAGGGCTTGGAGTGGAACGCACTCTACACCAAATGGATCGATCCAGTCTTGCTAGAAGGTGAGCCGGGCGTTGAGGCGGCTCTGGAAGGTCTGCAAGAAGATACGAATAAGCTGCTGGCTGGCGAAGCGTAAATTCAGTAGGCCGGTATTCAGTAGGTCGGTAGGTCAGTCACCGAATACCAACATACTGACTTACTGAATACCGACTGACCGAATACTGGCTGACCGAACACTGACTTACTGAATACCGATGAAATTCATCCTTCCCATATTCACCCTCCTCTCCATCCTCCTCGCCACAGCTTGCGGCGGCGGAGCAGACGTGCCAGAGCCGGTTGTGGCCGATAACGCGGACGTCGGCGCGACCATCCAGTCCGACAGTTGGGAGGTTACGCTGCTGGATCAACCCATCAAAGACTACGTAATTGACGGGCCGGATGGCGGTGTTCGCATCGAGTCTGATCGGGAACTGACCTCTCTGACCGCGGAGGGCGTCTGGATCATCGTCCCCATTCAGTTGAAAAACATTGGAGAAGAAGAAGCCATGCTTTTTCAAAAGACGATCACTGTGGCCGATGATCAGGGGCGCACCTACGAGATTGGCGATAGGCACGTCCATCATGCCCAAATTTGGGAAGCTGCCCCGGATCGCTGGGGAGATCGAGAAAATCAACTTATTCAGAACGTGCAGGATGCGGAGGCGGTACGCGAAGGTCCTGCCCTCTTTGACGTGGCTGAAGATGCGACAGGGCTGCGGTTGGTTCTCAACGGGTCGAGCGATACGATAAGCCTGGGTTTCGACTAATCTGTAGAAACTGGCTGCAAAAGCTATACCGTTTTTTTAAACCTTGACTCTACTGCAAAAAGGGTAAAGTGGCATGAATTTCGTGGAATTCTCTGACTGAAAAATCTGCGAAATCTTTGTAATCTTTGTTTCTGCAGTGGACTCAACCTTCACGGACCGAAAAGAGCACGGAATTGTCTGTTCACGGTGATCTTTTCACTCTGTGAAGAAATCATAGCTTACATTATGCCCAACTATTGGCAAGGTCAGAAGGTTCGACTTAGGGCTATCGAATCGGACGATGCTGAGTTCTTCTTGATGCTCAGCCAAGATACGGAACGTACTCGGTTCATCGATTGGCTAACTCCTCCTACCTCCCTCGAAGCGATCCAAGCAAGATTTGAAAAGAAAATTGCCCAGGGAATGCAGGACTACGCGTTCCAGTGGATGATCGAATCACTTGATGGGCAGACGGTCGGTTCGATTGTCACCCAATCTTGCGATCCCATGTCGGGGACATTTAGCTATGCCTTGGATGTGGCGCGTGAGTTTCAGCGCCAGGGGTATGCCAGCGAGGCCATTCAGATCGTTCTTCGGTACTATTTCGAGGAACTGCGTTTTCAAAAAGTAACGATTGCTGTCCATAGCAATAACATTGCCTCTATTGAATTGCATAAACACCTAGGCTTTCAGCATGAAGGCACCAATCGACGCATGAGCTTTAGTAATGGAACCTACCATGATTTGGAATGGTATGGCCTAACAGAGGAGGAATTTGCCCAAATGACACAGGTGCAGCACCCATGAATATTCCTGTCGGTCTTGTTATCTGGTCTCGATTGGTTGAGAAGACCTTCACTTATCTCGACCAAGTCATTGCTCCTTTTGATTCCATCTGGATGCCCGATCACGTGCAGTATGGCAATATAGATGTAGCTGAAGGCTGGACCCTCTTTGCCTATGCTTTGGCCCGCTATCCAGACAAGATCGTAGGCCACGATGTCCTCTGTAATAGCTTCCGCAACCCTGCACTGTTGGCCAAAATGACGGCCACCGCTCAGGCAATTTCTGGTGGGCGGGTTGTGTTGGGACTTGGGGCTGGTTGGAATGAAGAGGAATATCGGGCGTATGGCTATCCATTCCCATCGGCCAAGGTACGGATCGAAGAGATGTCGGAAGCGATCCAGCTGATCCGGGCCATGTGGACCGATTCCCCAGCCAACTTCCACGGCCAACACTTTCAGATTGAAAATATCTATTGTGAACCCCGTCCTGATCCACTGCCGCCCATCATGCTGGGTACCCAAGGTGAGAAGTATGGCCTTCGGGTGGTGGCCGAATATGGAGACTGGTGGAACGTGCTTTACAAGGATTTGGACTCTTATCGTCACAAGCAGAACGTTCTCAAGGAGCACTGTCGAGATGTTGGGCGGGATTATGACGAGATTGTCCAGGTGGTTCACATAGGTGTTCATATCGGGGCAACGGAACGAGATGTGCGGGCGTATCATCAACAGCCTGACGCCCGTAAGTTAGGCGATAACTATATTGAGGGGACGCCAGAGCAGATTACCGAAACGTTGTTAGAGATCGCCAAGCACGGTGCGACCCGCTTTTCTATCCACTTCATCGATGTGCCGAAACCTGACTGTACATTCCTCTTTGCTGGGAGTGTTTTACCTCATTTGGAAAGCCCGTTATGAAAGAATTATGGAGCATGATGCCTGTTTGGCTCAGGGCAATATTAGTTGGCGTTGTGCTGCTCTATCCACCATTAATTTTGACAGCAATACCGATTGATTTAAATATCGAACTCATTCTGCCATCTATCCCCTGGAGTTTTCCAGTGATTGTTGCTTTGCTTTGGCTGTTTTGGCGCTTTACCACTGGTCAACCTAAGCCATTTAACAGATCCGCCGAAAGGACGAGGCTATCGAGGCATAATGAAGTAAAAACGGAAAATCTATCTTGGATTGCAGCCGCCAGTGTAGCACTATTGATAATGACCTATTCCCTAATGCAGGTAGGTGTGTTGCTGGGAAATTTTGAAGATCTTGCAATGGCCAAACGCATCGGGGTCTTTAATCAAGTACAGCCGTATATGGCCATATTTCTCTTTCTTGGGATATCATTAAGTGCTGGTGTGATTGAGGAGATAGCGTTTCGAGGTTATCTACAAACGATGTTGACTGAGAACTATGGAGTATTTGTCTCCTTCTTACTGATTGCAATTCTCTTTTGGCTGGCCCATGGGTTGCCGTTGTTGCTGGCGATACCGTTTATGCTTGTTTCGATTGGATATAGCTTGCTTGCAGAGAGTTGTGACGCAATTATGCCAGTGATTGTTACTCATGTAGTCATCGATTTTGTCATCTATTTACTGGGATATTTGGGGCTAATCTATACGCTTGAACATATCGCATATAGTGTATTTACTGATGGAATAAACATCTCCTTCATAACCTACCTAGCCATTGCAATCGTCTCTGCCATAGTTATCTGGTTCGCGTGTAGAGTGAAATTAAGAGGAATGCAGGTTGCGAACGGCTAACAGGTTGGCGATCTTGTCAGTGTCTGCCTTAGCGACATCGCATTTATCGGTCGAGAGAGTAATGAGAATGCTGATCTACAGGTTAACTGCCTTCTACTCCGTTGAGCCAATGATAATCACAGGTGAGGAAACAGTACATGTATCGAGAAGCAATCGGCCAATTTATCACTGATAAAAGCGCCAAACTCTATGTACCAAAGAACAGCGGCCTCAACGAGTATGTACAAGATATTCTCCAGTCGATTGGCGTAAGCGAAGTTGGTGAGTTCAAACGCCCTGGAAAAGATTATGGCCAGCTTGAGATTCGCTCTGTACGAGGCGAGGATGTCCCACAACGTGTAGATGATTGCCTACAACGCGGGGAGGTCGCCTATGGGTTGACAGGTGATGATCTCTTTGATGAGTACCTGCTGGCTACACCTCAATCCCCCCTACGTCTGTTGAATACATACGACTGGTTTGATCCGAGTGCCCAGTTCAATCGGCCCGCGCTCTGTCTGCTTAACCGGAGTGGTGAGCTTCCGGCCTCGGCCATTACCGTGTCTGTCGCCGTCAACAAAAAGTATGAGCTGACGTCCAAGCGCTACTTGGCCCATATGATGGGAACGCTGGGTGGCTCCTACTCGGTCGTCTCCTATGCAGGCGATACAGAGTACACGGTAAGCGAAGGAACCCATGATTGGTGCATCGAGGTTGTCTATCGAGGGGCAAAGTCAGCCAACAGCGCGACCTCTGAGACGGGCCTTCAAGTAGCTGATATCGTTCGCTTTAGTGATATTTCGCTGATTGGTCTGGAGGCGCAATAAAGTATGGCAAACCAGATGATCGGCTGTGTTCTCTATGCCAGCCAAGACGTACGAATTGAAGCGCGCCCCATTCCGCAGCCAGCCGATGGCCAAGTGCTAATCCGAATGCAGCGCATGGGCATCTGCGGGACGGATGTGGGCTACTTTGGCCGTGGACCTGCAGGGCGAAATGGCCTAGCACAACCCTTTATTTTGGGACACGAAGGGGCTGGAGAGGTCGCCAAGCTTGGCCCTGGTGTGGAGAACATTCGGGTTGGTCAACGCGTCGCCATCGACCCATCCCAGCCTTGCTACATGTGTCGCCATTGTATGTCTGGGCGTTACAACCTCTGCCCAGATATGGGCTACTTGGGGAGTGCCTATTCAGCAACCCGGGACGGTCTCTTTTGTGAGTATCTCGCCTTCCCTGTGCAAAATTGTTTCCCGATTCCAGATGAAATGAGTGATGGTGAAGCCGCCATGATGGAGCCGCTGGCCGTGGCCATGCACGCAGTCAAGCGAGCGGGTCCGCTGCATGGGGCCTCGGTCTTGGTAACGGGTGGTGGTCCTATCGGTCAGTTGACCAAGCTGGCAGCTCGGGCCTTGGGTGCAGGCAAAGTGGCACTAAGCGAAGTCGTTGCGAGTCGGCGGGACTTTGCGATAAGGAATGGTGCCGACCAGGTCTTCGATCCCACAGAATCCACTTTTATTGAAGACGGTATCGCTTTCTCGGGAGGCGGTTTCGGTGTCATCCTGGAAGCGTCTGGATCATCAATTGCTCTGGACCAGGCGTTTGACTTGGCAGGACGCGGGGGGACCATCGTGCAGATTGGCGGCATCAAGGCTGATGCCAACGTGTCGTTATCCAGACTTATGCCCAAAGAGCTACAGTATCTGGGATCCTATCGCTTTGCCAATGTCTTTGCTACGGCAATTGAGATGGCCGCAGCCAAGCGGATTGACGTACGTCCCTTGATTTCGGAGACGTTGCCGCTGACCGAATTTCATGCGGCAATGAAGTTGGCCCAAGGACGGGATGGGGTGGTGAAGGTGCAGTTACAGAGCGGGTAAGAATAAGATCAGGACTCATCGTCTAACTCTTCCCACACAATTCGCTCAAACGCGACGCTGACAACGGCATAGGTCCGCAGCTTTAACTCGTCACCATACTTTTGGGTGAGTGCCTGTCTATAATTTCGCAGTTGAACCTTGGCATCGGAAAGCTTTTCTTGCACAGCAGAGAGTGATTGTAGTTGGGCAAGATCCATTGCCTGAATCTCTTCTCCGTTTGGCACACGCTTTTTGCTATTTTCTTGGATGGTAAGCTCATTCAGACGCAGGTGCTTAAATTCGATTAGCAGATCAAAGACCTCATAGTTGCGCATACCCGGCCGAATCATCATCAAGAGATCCGCGTACCGTCTGCGGAGAGCGGGTTCGGAATCCATGACGTAGATGTGGTTGTAGTGCAAGACCGACATAAAGAGCGTTTTTAGGGTCAGCTCGTTAAAATCTCGCGCATCTCTATTATCGTAAAGGGGCATCAATTCATGTTCAATGAACTGTCCCAGGGGCTGCATTTCACCGCGGGCAAAGAGTGCTTCCGCGGCCATTCTGGCGGCAGTCAACTTGGCACTATTCGTCTTAGTCATCATACCCAAAAGGCGCTCCGCGTAGAGTTTTCGGATGACCAAATTGGGGATCTCCAAAAGCACTTTCCCTTGGGCCGTCTTCCCAGCAACGGTCAAAACACCTAGATAATAGAGGAGAATAGCCAAGCGTTGGGTCTGTTTATCCGGGTTAAGCATCTCGGCAACACCAAAGCGTCGGCGTAATTCAGATAAATCAACCGCGGTCTGACCTTCCACTGCATCCAATAGCAACTTCCTTCCACTAGAATGGCTGGACGCGTAGCGTAACTTGTTGCCATCGGGTTCCAGATTGCCATCCAACATCTCTTCTGGATAAAGGCAGCCCGCTTGTAGTTCCTTGAGGAAGTAGAATGTCAAGGTAGGATTGTAGACCTTTGGAACGTCCTCAATATCTTTGCCGGGCACCCGGGTGACAAAGCGAGAGCCGTTGTAAAAACTTTCCATCTGTTCCAAGATCTCTGCAACCTGCAGGGCCGAAAAATCACACTGTTTGGCGACTTTTTCTACCATTCCACGTACCTCTGCATCGCTAAAACCACAGAGAGCATTCAGCTCAGCCTGCCATGTGACATCTTCAAAAACGTTGGCCCCATTCGTTAAGTCATTCATCACAATGGGTGAGACGCCCGTGATGAAAACCCGATCCAACCCTTCGCGCGAACCCGCGCTCTTTATATTTTTGAAAAGCGTCTTAAACATCCCCTCGCCCTGGACCAGGTCAATATATCGCCGCTGATTATGGCCATGGGTGCCGGTCATGACTTCATTGGCAAAGTTGTCATATTCATCAATGAAGAGATAGAGTGGGTAAGGGCAATGGCGAGCAGCAGTGACGACAGATTGGAAGGTAAACAAGGCATCATCGGGATCAATCTTCACCATTTGCGGTAGATTAGGCAAAATGGATTGATAATCATAGATGAAGGCTTGAACCCACTGATTGATATGCCCATTCAGATTGCGTTCAATCTCCTCAATCGTGCCGTGGGAGCGCACTTGAGAGAAGTCCCAGCGCATGACTATATAGTGATTGCGCAGTGGCGTTGGTTCTTTCCCTATGGCCAAATGACCAAAAAGTCGGTTAAACTCATCGGCCTTGGCAACGTCGTAATAGTTCATCAACGTAGATAGCCACAGACTCTTGCCAAAGCGGCGCGGGCGCATAAAGAGCAGCTCTTTGCCCCACTCTTCCACAAAGCGGATGTACCGTGTGCGGTCCAGATAGAGGTAGTTTTCGATGATTACCTCAGTGAAGTCCCGACGGCCATAAGGAAATTTGATCATGGTTCTATTATACCACGTTTCTCATCCAACTGCGTCGATGCATTTGAGTCAAGTTTTGTGGATTCGGTGATTACCCATAAGTCCACAACCGAGGAGGTAGCACGCCCACGTGCGGGTTTGATGGACACAATCCGCACGTGGGCGTGCTACCTGCACCTTCGAGATATGGGTAATCACCGAATGTGGATGGTGGCGAAGGGTTTGTGAAAGTGTCTCCCCAATGGCACAATTCTAGAAAGCACTCTCCAAATTTCAATATTACCCGGGTTCTTCTTTTTTTTGTAGGTTTTAGGTGATCAAAACAATCTTTTTCGATTTTGATGGTGTATTGACGACAGACAAATCTGGCTCGTACACGACTTGTAAATATCTCCAGAGCTTGACGCCACATATTTCGTTTGAACATGTTCTATCCTGTTATCGCGATCACCATTCGGAGATGCTTGTAGGACGAACCACACACAGAGATACTTGGCAGACATTTTGTGACTGTGTTGGTGTCAATTGGGAATTGGGCCTCTTGGATGAGGCGTTTCGGCAGACGCCCGGAAATAAAAAAGTCTTCCAGCTATGCAAGGTGCTACAACCCAGCTACTCTTTGGGTATTATTACCGATAACAGTTCAGAGCGATTTAAGGCCATCAAAGACGAGATGAAGCTGGCTGACCTCTTTGACTATTTCGTTGTGTCAGGCGATATTGGCACCCGGAAAGATAATGAAGCGAATTTCAACTACGCGTTAGATTTGGCTAGAGCAAAGCCTGAGGAATGCATCTTCATTGACAACAATCGAGATAATTTGGTTGTACCAGCCAAAATGGGTTTCAGGACGATCTTCCATGATGATGCGCAGAATGATGTTGCGCGTTTGGTCGAAAAAATGGAAAGGTTCGGGGCAGCCATAGACTATGTGGTAAACAGCTAACTATGACAAGTTGTATCGAATGTGGTTCGAAGACATACCGCTCAATCGGTGGTAAAGATATCTGTTCTCTATGTGGATACAACTCGAGCGCCTATAGAGATCCATATAAATATTTTGATATCACAAAACAACTCTATCACAAGCGAACCTTCGAGCTATTGAACAAACCTATTCCATCTTATCTTGGCAATCACGATGCCCTGTGGCGCTTCGAATACAGGACGGGGATTCGACTGCCTGTGTCATTTTATGAGTGGTACTTCTACGAAGACAACCCGAAGCTCCTCGCTAAATATAATTTGGATGGACATGCTATTCCAATAGATGATTTCAGTGAACCCAAGGATAGTTGGGACGATTACAACCCGTTGGATGAAAATATTCTGCCTTTTATGCACGAAAATCAAGGAGTCTGCACCTGGGCAATTCCGTTAAATATGGGGGATGATCCAGAAGTATTGATTGAAGTGGCTTCCGGCACACCGCCCCAGTGGCAAAGATGTGCGGATCACTTTAGCCAATGGGTCTATTGTGTGGTGCGCAACCATTTGACAATCGAAAGCGCTTCATTCATGGCACAAGCAGAACCACTTTCTTCTGCAGATCTAAATTTTCTTCAGGCTACATTTGAAGAAGGCAAACGAACATATATATGGCCAGGTCGAATGAACCACTACTTCAAAGGGCGTCTGGGCGATATGGTTATTTGGGCGGGCGATAGACAAGCTGATTGGTTTATCACACCAAGTGAAGGAGCTGCACTTTCTCTTTTAAAACATTTGTGGTCCTGTAGTAATCTTTCTATCTCATTATGGAGTCAGGATGATCTTGCCACCCAACAACTACAGGAGATACGCCAACAGAATAAAAAATTGGGCTTTGGTCAGGCAATTCAGTGACTGGTGTGAAGCTAATTTGCGTCTCTCCTGGCTAGGAATCATATTAGCTCTTTTTGTAATACTGAGCTGTAGCTCGACGTCCGGCCGGAACGAGCACCAGCGTCGAGAATGGCAACGGCCCCAAACCGCCAGTCCAGTTGGGGTTCACATGTTGCTAACTGACGGTGCTCACGATTGGCCCATCGATCTTTGGCGCTCCCACTTGGAGGAGGCTCGCCATGCAGTAGGAGAATGGGGATATGTCATTGTCTTAGTACGCTTGGATGATTTGGACCCAGAGCGATGGCAGCACTTTATGGATTTGTGCACCGAACTGGCGCTAACGCCTCTCGTTCGTCTGGCCACGACTCATATGCCTGGGGAAGGTTGGTCTGCACCGCCTGTCGATCAGGATGGTTCCTACAAGTCAGTTGCAGAAGATGTGACCGATTTGCTCTCTAATTTGGCCTGGCCACCCGTTACAGAGACGGGCGGCAACTTTGTGATTGTGGGCAACGAGCCAAATCGGGGTGACGAATGGGGTGGCCGCCCTAACCCGCCTCAATACGCTCGTTTTCTGCTGGATGTAGCGGATGCACTACACAAAGCCGATCCAGACTTGTACATACTCAATGCAGGCTTTGACCTCTATGCTCCCCACACTGGCAGCCTTCCGCTGGAGGCTGGTTACTTTATGGATGCTGAGACCTTTATGGATGAAATGGTGGCTGCCTATCCAGATGTCTTTACCCATCTGGATGCTTGGGCCAGCCACAGCTATCCATTGGGACCCTTCAAGGCTGAACCAAGCTACCAAGTTTACCAGCGAGATATGGTCCACGACGCGGAAAATCCCGCTCATCTTCCACCGCCAGAAGGACTCTACAACCGAGGCGTCAATGGCTATGAGTGGGAACTCTTTAAGCTTGCAACCTATGGCATCACTGACTTACCTGTTATCATTACTGAAACGGGTTGGCGTCATCAAGAGAGTGTTTGGCCCAACGCGGCAGATGCCTTACCAGACCTGCCAGATACGACTACCATAGCAAAATATATGAAACAGTCGTTAGGAAGTCAGGAGAGCATTGTGCTAGATGAATCAGTCCAGTCCGTGACCCCCTGGTTATTAGATGACCGAGTTGAAGGTGCGATCTTTTTCGCGTTTGACGGATACCCGCAATACTGGGGTCACACAAACTGGCTCATCTTAGACGATCTTGGACAGGTTAAGGGAAGATATGAGTCGCTATTCCAAGCATTGAGGTGAGAGATGTCTTGCCTTTTCTGGATATCCCTAACCAAAAAGGAGCAAAAGTCGGGACGAAATTTTACTGGCAGACTATATACAAGGGGGCATGAGAAATCTTATGCGAATTGGCATTGACGGTCTATTTGCCTGTAACAACTATGGTGGGTTATCGATCTATTCCAAGCAAGTAATTCACCACCTTCTCCAAATCGACGCGGAAAACGAATATCTGCTCTTTGTTGAAAAAGAGAGCAATGTTCCGGTTCAACCCCAATCCAACCTGGATATTGTGGCATTAGAGAAGCGGCCTGAGACCACAGATTTTAAAGATTTTTATGATGCCCGTGTGGTCTGGGATCAGGAGATTCTAAGCCAAGCGGTCGAGATGTCCGGTATCGATCTCTTCTTTGGCCCGGTCTTTATGGCCCCGCTTAAACGAAGCTGTCCCGCCGTGATTACTGTTCACGATCTCATCTTTATCACCCATCCAGAGGTCTATCCCGTTCAGACATTGGGCTACTACGGCGTTTGGGGTAGGCTCTGCGCGGAAAATGCAGAGGGGATCGTCACCATCTCCCAGGACACGGCTCGGCTATTGCAAGAGCGCTACACTCTGCCACATGAGAAAATCTCGGTAACCTATGCCGCAGCCGAAGAGTCTTTGAAACCCGCCGATACAACCGAAGACGTTTCGAAGATTCAAGAGAAATACAACTTTAAGCCCAACTATGTGCTGTATGTGGGCGGCACCTTTCCCGCGCGTAAGAACTATCAAACCCTGATAAGGGCTTATGCCCAGCTACCCAAAGAGATCCGACACAAGCACCAGCTTGTCTTTTTAACAGGTAGCAAAAAAGGTAGTGGCGTGCGAAAGATGAATGAGTTCTTCCAGGCCGAGGGATTTAGTTCAGAGATCACTGAAGATATTGTGGTGATCGACTTTGTGGAGCGAGAAGAGCTAACCTCGTTTTATCAGGGCGCAACGCTCTTTGTTTATCCCTCTCTGTATGAAGGATTTGGTCTGCCGCCGTTAGAAGCCATGTGCTGCGGCACACCAGTGGTGACGACAACGGCTCCAGCCATGAGCGAAATCGTTGCCGAATATGGGATGCTGGTTGACCCATTAGACGTTACGGAAATGGCACAAGCCATGGAGAATGTACTCACTGAGCCACAGCTCCAGGATACGTTAAGCCAAAAAGGGCTGCGACGCGCGCAAGATTTCTCCTGGACGCAGACGGCCAAACTTACACTCCAGGCATTTGATCAGGTTATGCGGAGTCAGTAATGGCCATCATCGAAGTCAATCAGCTTTGTAAATCCTTTACGGTTCGCAAGCAGAAAGAGGGCTTGGGCGGCTCGTTACGGAGCCTCTTTACCCGCGAGCATACGATTGTTGAGGCCGTCGATCACGTCTCATTTCAGATTGACAAGGGTGAAATTGTTGGGTATGTTGGCCCAAACGGCGCGGGGAAATCGACCACCATCAAGATGCTCATCGGTATCCTCTATCCAACCAGTGGTGAGGTGACGGTTTGCGGTTTATCGCCAACTCAAGATCGTAGAGAAAACTTGATGCAGATCGGATCGGTCTTTGGGCAGCGGACCCAGCTCTGGTGGGATCTGCCGCTTATTGAGTCGCTGGAACTCCTCAAACATATTTATCGGGTGCCAAACGAAGTTTACAAGGAGAATCTGTCTCTCTTCGCTGATGTGCTGGATATCCAATCCTTTATGCATCGGCCCGTCAGGCAGCTATCGCTCGGCCAGCGGATGCGAGGTGATATCGCGGCAGCGCTGCTTCATAACCCTGACATTCTCTATTTGGATGAACCGACAATCGGCCTGGATGTAGTGGTCAAAGAGCGTATTCGCCAGTTCATTCAAGAGATTAACGAACAGCGGCAGACCACGGTAATTCTCACAACCCATGACTTGGCGGATATTGGTGCCTTGTGCCATCGCATCATTATTATTGACTACGGCAAGATTATCTATGACGGCTCGGTCGATGCGCTCAAGCAGCGATTTGGTAGCGAAAGCACACTCATTGTCGATTTTCGAGAGCGTTTGGATGTGCTAGAGATTGAGGGCGTTGAAGAAATACAACTGGAGGGTGTACGCGCACATATTCGCTTTGACCGGAAACAATTTAGCGCAAGCGATCTCATTAGCCGGCTGAGTGCCACGTATCCGGTTTTGGATTTGACCATTGAAGACACCCCCCTTGACAATATAATCCGGAATATCTATGAAGAGGGTAGCCTTGCGAGCTTATCTTGAATTTGCCAAGAAATCGTTTCAAGAGCAGATTGCCTACCGTACTGAACTGTTGATTCGCATCATTGGCCTCTTCTTTAGCTTCTATCTGCTCAAGATCTTTTGGACAGCCCTCTATGACAATGCTAGCGAGGTGGAGGGCATTCCGCTCAATGCCATGATCACTTACGCCATCCTAAGCGCGGTAACCGGTGGACTCCTCAACGTCTTCGGGATCTTGCAGGTCTACATCTCATACTGGATGTCGCGTAAGATGCGTAGCGGCGAAATCGTCACCGACATGCTCAAACCGACCGACTTTCAGATGTATCTCTTTTCTCATTCGGTGGGTCGGCTCGTCTTCAATCTGCTCTTCTCCATACCCATTGTGCTGGTAGCATTTTGGATCTTCCGCTTGGATGGACCAGCAAGTGGTGCCGCCTTTGGTCTCTTTTGCTTTAGCCTTTTAGGTAGCTATCTGCTCATCTTCCTAATAGACTTTCTCGTCTCCTTAACTGCGTTTTGGACGACCCAAACCCGCGGCATCGGCGGCATGACCAGACTCGTGATCGCGCTCTTTTCGGGTTCATTTATTCCGCTCTGGTTTTTCCCGGAGTGGGCCAAAGTCCTGCTAACCTATCTGCCCTTTGCCTCGATCTATCATGCTCCACTCTCTATCTATATCGGTAGACTTGAGGCGGTGGAAGCAGCACAGAGTATTGGGGTACAACTCGTTTGGGTGGCACTGCTATTTTGGTTGAGTCGCGTCATCTGGCAGCGGTCGCGTCAGAAGTTGATGATTCATGGAGGATGAATATGACTTTCTATCTTCAGCTCTTCCTAAAGCTGCTCAAGGTGAATATAAAAGCGCAGATGGAATACCGGACCGATTTTCTGGTGAGCGTGATCCATATTCTGCTTCTGCAATTAGGCAATTTGGCGCTGATTTGGGTCATCTTGGCCAAGTTTCAGACCATCAACGGCTGGGGTTTTGGAGAGATTGCCTTTCTTCTAGGCCTACGACTGCTGTCCCATGGCCTCTTTGTGGTCTTTAATGTAGAGATTTTATGGGGCCTCAAAAGTTACATTATTGATGGTGAATTTGACCGATTTCTGCTCAAGCCAGTTAATCCATTGATGCTGTTGATTGGCAACAAGGTGGAGTTGAGAGGGTTAACTGACTTTGTGAGCGGCATCGTTATCTTGGCGATTGCAACGTCCCTGCTCGATCTTCAGTGGACGTTTACCAAGTTGGCTGTTTTGGTTGCGGTTATCCTAGGCAGTATTTTGATTGAAATGGCCGTCTATCTGGCCGCGTCGTCGGCCTCATTCTGGATATTGAATTTGGAAGCGCTCAATTCGATCGTCTTTCAATTTCACGAGCAGTATATTCTCTACCCTGTGAGCATCTACGGCAGACCAATCCAGTATGTGCTAACCTTTGTGATCCCGTTTGCGTTCATTAACTTCTATCCCTCTCTCTACTTTCTGAACAAAACGTCTGGAGGGCTGTTTCATCCAGTCTTTGCTTACCTAACGCCGTTGGTGGGCATACTATCGTTTACCTTATCCTATGTATTTGTTTGGAATAAGGGGTTATTGGCCTATCAGAGCGCTGGATCTTGATTGGACAGTTAATCCGCGCTGACCTGCCCCATCAACTCGGCCCAGCACTGACGACGGATGGCTGCCTCTTTGTAATGATCGCTTTGGGAAACGCCCAGCGGATTAACAAAGGAGAGAATGTTATTGACATCTTCCGCTTTGTCGCGCAGATTCCAGTCTCGGGGCCTGTTGAGAGCCTCAGGATCATGGTTCCACGTGGGTTCATTGTTTTCTTGGGTGCGATTGAAGAGGAACTTGATCATGTGTCGCTTGACCGACGAACGGTTGGCCGCAGTGCCATGCCAGAGATCATAGTGAGTAAAGGCCATTGTGCCGGCCTTAACCGTTAGAGGAACCTGTCCGCGGATGTTGGTATAAGTGGCCATCCGGTCTGTGGGGGCATTGCGAAACTGGGTTCCTGGCACAATCACCGTCGGTCCCATATCCGGCTTAATGGTTCGAGGATAATAGAGTCCCAGAAAGCGATTGATTTCTGTATTGCGATTGTTGGTACTGTCCTGATGCCAATGCATGTAAGGAGAGCCAGGTTGTTTGCAGTGCCAGTGGCGGTGAGCGTTGATTGTATAATCATGCCCAAGCAAGCTGTTCAAGACACCTTGTACAGAAGGATGTTCCAGTACCTGCCATAGATCTGGAATGGTCTCGGTGATGGCATCGCCTGGGTTGGACTCAAGTGTATCTAGGTGGAGAGCGATCTGCTCATTCAAATCCTCAGGCAGGTCAAGTTCGACGATGTGATATCCGTAGGTGATGAATTTTGCTACCTCCACATCTGTGAGGAGATACTGTGGGTCGATCATGGTATAGCCTTTGTGCGTGGTGCGTGATTCGTGTACTGGTCGAGAGGATTGTTCTACATTGGTTTATTGTTTTGTCTTGTGTGGCTTATGCTTCAGGCGAATAGTGCTGGATCTTTTGCAGAATAAATTCGTAACCAACTACGTCCAGATCTCTGTCGTCAAACGGTGCCTGTAAGTAAGGGAACTGGACGATCTGCCAACCGTCAACAATGGCGTCGTGGACAGTTTTGTAAGGCCACTCGAAGGTTTCGGCGCTGATCTCAGTCCGGTAGCCCTTGATCGGTTCGATGGGGGTATACCCTAGAATATCCGAGAAGACGCTGGGTGTGCGAGCATGTAGATAAAGAAGCCGTTGGCGAGCTTGGGTGTTGGATGGCGGCGTATCAGGCTGCATATAGCCAAGTTCCTTTCCTCGTTTGATTGGTGGGCTGATTGCGGTTATTATAGAGGAAGAAGAAAGTCGACACAAGTCTCCCCAAAATCGATATACTTTGCCAGAGGAGTCCTGTCCCGACGGCTGTCCAATCTACTCTGGTTAATTCCGAAGAGATAGGACAAAACTTTTCTGGCCAACTATAAATCAACAAAAGTAAACTATGAAAAACACTCCTATCCTTGCATTCATACTCTGCATCTCCCTTCTATTGACGGCATGTGGCGGTGGTGGCTCTGATTCCGAAATTATCCCATCCGAAGGGGCTAATGTTGGCGCGACCTTAGCCAATGATGAATGGGAAGTCAAACTCGTCGACCCTCCTTACAAGAGCAAAGAGGTTGGCGAAGGGACTGAGGTTACAGGCCGCGCCAGCGAGTTTGGCGATATCGGCACCTATATCGCCGATGGCGCGTTCCTCGTTGTCCCCGTCGAGCTAACCAACAAAGCTGGCGAGATGCTCATGCTCGGCGGCAAGCTCTTCAAGGTGGTGGACGGTGCTGGCAACGAGTATGCCATGTCGCCTCGCCCCGTTCATGCATCAGTCATCTGGACCAGCGATGTCTGGACCGACAAAGCAAATCAACTGCCCTCCAATCCCATGGGCGCTGGCATCACCAACCCTGGCCCTCTCGTCTTTGATGTCGCCGAAGACGCGACGGGATTGCAGCTCACTATGGATGGGATCGATGGATCGATTGAGTTAGGATTTTAAGAGGTATCTGGTAGCTGGTAGCTCGTTACTAGGCCTATCACCAGCAACTATACTCAGCTCCGTTTGAAAACACGAGTTTAATCACTCTAGTAGAGCATCGGAAAACTCCTGTTTTCAAAACGACCGCAGTATAGCTACCAGCTACCAATATAGATTTATGAAAATCTCGCTTCGAGGTTTCCTATCTGGTATTCTGACTTTGCTCTCTTTGGTATTGGGTACCTATTTGGGATTTATGCTGGTTACACTGCTCTTTCTGGTTTTGGGTGAGCTGAGTACCCAAGCGGCTAGCATCCCAACGGGTGCTGAATCAGCCTTGTCCCAAGTAGGAGACCAGCTCGGCAAGAGTTTTGTCCGCCTACTAAACGGCCTTTGGCGAGATCGGATAGGGTTTATGCTGGCTGGGCTGTTAGGAGTGGTGGCGACTTGGTCTGATCGCTTTGGACAGTTAATTTACCCTGAAAAGCGGCGGCAGATTGGTTTCGTGGGTATCGCCATTGCTGTTGTTGTGCCAGTGATTACCTGGTTGACGGTGCAACAGGCCGAGATTGGGGCTTTGGTCGCAGAACAACCCGAAGCCTTCGGCTGGCGTGATCTGATTGCTGGCTCCAGTGGCATGACGATTGGGTTAGCCCTCATCTTTGGATTACCGCTGGCTTATATTTTCTGGGCTGTCTGGCAGCGGTGGGATGCTTGGCTTGGGAGGTTGTTTGGTCAGGTTGAGCCAGAAAGTGTTACAGCACAGGCTAGCGCTGGATCCATTCCGCCGATTGTCAAGAGTACTCAAGTCGGCCAGGTGTTGATGGGGCTGTTGCTAGTGAGTATCTTTGGCTACTGGATGTTCAGTCAGTTCCATAGCCAGATAGCGATTCGCATTCAGCATGGCACGGTTCGGCTAGATGCAATTTCTACACCTCAGTTTACACTGGATCTAACCATTCGTGAGGATGTTCGCTCTCTACAGATTGTCAAGCGAGAAGGTAGTGGTGAGGTCCACCTGCTCCTCCAACCACCCCCAGAATCGGCCAGCAGCGCACAGCAGATTGATGGTTGGTCCTTTACGAAAGCTGATCCAAACCAATATCAACGGTTTGCCGTTGCAGACATGGAACCTGGCATTTATCAACTTCAGTTCCAGCAAGAGAGGGGCGTGGGCTATTTTGAATATAGCTTGAGTCATGGTGGTGGGCCAGTCAGCAATCTAGTGGGCATTGGGATGGGCGTGTTGTTAGCGAGTGGATTTGGGCTTGCGCTTGCGTTGGGGTTGTGGGGGGCTGTGCGCTTTGGGTTGATCGGGTAAGCGATTAGTCTCGATTGTCGCTTGGTCTTTTTGCTCTGCCCTCTAGTCCAGGAGCTTCTAATTTAAGTCCACGTAATGAGACCAGCTCAGTTAAAATCTCTGGAGCCTGTTTATATCCAGCGGCCACTCCTTGCAGACCTTAGGACTCATGATCAAATAAAACCCAAAAGTTCGCCCGTGTCATCCGCTCTTACAACGGTGCCGCTTTGCGACCGTGACCGAGCTGCAAAGCGACGCCGAAGCGGAGAGATCTTTCTGGTTTTATTAAATTCTCGTTCCTTAAGGGGAGAGCGTTCCATCACTCGCTGACGTATAAAAAGAGAAACGATTATCAGTAGAGCGCAGCGCTGTCATTCTGTTCACAAAGTGGTCGCTTGCGACGGCAGAGGAACGGAACGAAGAGTCCCTGCTTGGCCAACTCACAGAGTGACTTGATTGTGATCTGCTGAATGTGGAATCATAGAAAGAGATGAAGATGGATCAATATACAGTAACAAATCAGCGAAACTGGGACGGACGTGTGGCTCCTCACGTGGTTTCAGAGTCTTACAATCTAGCTGGATTCCGCAAAACACGATGTTCGCTGATGCCGCTTGAGCTTCAAGAACTGGGGAATGTACAGGGCAAAACTCTCTTGCACCTCCAATGTCATTTTGGTATGGACACTCTGTCGTGGGCAGAACGAGGCGCTCAGGTCACTGGCGTTGACTTGTCTGGGAAAGCGATTCGCCAAGCTCGACAGCTAGCCACTGAGTTGGCGATTGAGGCAACGTTTATTCAGAGCGATGTGTATGCTGTTCCAGAACACCTTGATATCAAGTTCGATATTGTCTATACTTCGTATGGCGTACTTTGTTGGCTGGGTGATCTTTCGCAGTGGGCCCAAATAGTCGCTGATGCGCTCAAACCAGGCGGACTCTTTTATATCGTTGAAAGTCATCCTGCCGGGCTGATCTTTTCTGTTGGTCAAGAGAATGAGCTTCGCATTGACGACAGTTATTTCAATGTAGGGCCTCAGAAATGTGAGAGTGGACAGAGCTACATCGAGACACATGAACAACTGCAAGCTACAACGACGTATCAGTGGAGCCACAGCCTCGGCGAGATTGTGACCTCGATCATTGATGCAGGGTTACAAATTCAATTTCTGCACGAATTTCCGTTTGCTGCTTATCAACAGCTTCCCACAATGGAGATGGACGAAGAGGGCTGGTGGCGTTTGCCTAGCAATGAGGAAAGAATTCCCTTCCTCTTTTCCCTACTGGCCCGGAAACCAGCATGAATAATGAAAATATGACCTCAATTGAAGAAAATATTCTTCGCGAAGACCGCTCTCTCTACGTCCGAATCAGCGGCACAGGGAGTCCCCCCGTGATATTTGAGGCTGGCATGAATTGCGATTCTGAAACATGGCAACATGTTGAAGCGAATGTGGCCGAATTTACGACAACAGTCGTCTATGATAGAGCCGGCCTGGGGCGTAGTAGCCCACTGACGACTCAACGTACGCTCAACACAATGCGCAGTGATTTTGAATATCTACTTGATAACCTTGCTCTTTCGCCGCCGTATATTTCGCCGCCGTATATTTCGCCACCGTATATACTCGTCGGCCATTCGCTTGGCGGTCTGCTCGTGCGACTCTATGCAGCAAACCATTTGTCAAAAACTGGTGGATTAGTCCTGATCGATGCGCCTCATGAAGGTCAACACGAGGAAGCCCAGCAGCGATTGTCAGCCAAAACATGGAAGATGGTGACTTCGTTTTGGCAACAGAGTCGTGAAGCGATCGATTTGGCCTATGAGTTTGCTCAGATCGAACCTGTTCGTTCACTCGGTGATATACCGTTGATTGTTCTTTCTGCAACTAAAAAAGAAGGCCCCCCACCAGAAATCCCAACAGAAGTAGCAAAAGAATTAGAGATGGTTAGCAGCATAACTGAGCCTTCGTTCCAAAAGAAGCTAGCAGCAGATTCCACCCGTGGGCAGCAGATAGCGGTCGAAGGGTCAGGGCATGAGATACACCTTCAGCGCCCTGACATAGTAATTGAGACCATTCACAATATGGTTTTGGCTGCCCAAACTTAGTCTTCAGTATCAACTATAAGGAACCAAACAATGGACCACGAAAAGAGCAACGGCAACGAGCCATTTATCTTCGACAACAACTGGGGCCATTGGGGCAATCTCCCCCTGGAATCCCGAACCCTAACCACAACCAATGCCGAGGGCGAACCCGTCGTTCCCTTAACCGAGGAGCAAAAATTCACCTTCGACGCTAAAGGTTGGTTGGTGATTCCAGGGTTACTTTCAGAAGATGAACTCACAGAAATGCAGGAATTCTGCCGCACGCTCAAATATGATATTGATTCCCTGGCTCCCCACATGCGAACGCCTATTGCGGGGCCACTGGAAAAGTTGGTGGATCATCCAGTTGTGGTTGGATTCTGCAACGAATTCCTGGCTTATCCAGCGTTGGCTAGCGAAGATTATTATGGTTTTCGCTTTGAAACCAGCTTCTTACTCTATCGGGAAAAGGGGACTGGAAAGTTTGGACCGCATAATGGCAATGGCCTCTATCGCCTGCCGGGCAATTCCCACGAGTATCGGGCTTATCCAGGCAAGGGATACAGTGGCTTGACCCGGGTCGTCTGGGAACTCAACCCGGTCGAGAGTGGCGGCACGCTCTTTGTTAGCGGCAGCCACAAAGCCGCCTATAAATTACCTGAAAGCATCAAAGATCAGAATTCACCATTGTGGGAAAGTTATGAATGTCCGGCTGGTTCATTGGTTATCTTTAGTGAGGCCACAACCCACAGCGCACAGGAATGGACTGACAAGAACGTGGATCGGATTCCCGTCTTCAACCAATACAACGGCATCGGTAGTCGTTTCCACTGGTGGGAACCACCCAAAGAGTTACTAGATACAATGCCGAAGAAACGGCAGTCGCTCTTCCGCCATGCCTATGGGGAAGCGGCTAATACGGGGTTGGAGACTCGAAATTTGTTTGAACGGGCCATTGGGTAAAGAAATCAGATGACACAACTCCACCCACCCATTACACTTGGCTTCGACCCAGATCGACTAAACAAAATCAACGCGCTCATGCAACGCTATATCGATGAGGGCAAGATGGCCGGCATGGTGACGTTGGTCGCTCGTCATGGCCGTATTGTCCACTTTGAGATCCACGGCCATGCAGACCAAGCCAGCCAAAAGCCGATGTCGAAAGATACCATCTTCCGTATCTTCTCTATGACCAAACCCATCACAGGCGCAGCCCTGATGATCTGTTTGGAAGAAGGCTGGTTTAACGTGGTTGATCCAGTGAGCAAGTATATTCCGGCATTTGCCCACGTGAAAGTATGGGACGATGGCAAACTGGTCGATCCAATCCGCCCTGTGACGATTCAGGATCTCTATCGCCATACAGCAGGGTTAACCTACGGCGGGCTGCACGGTGATCATCCAGTCGATCAGATGTATACGGAAGCTAAGATCGGTGATACTTCCCAGACAATGGCTGAGTTTTCCGCAGCGATTGCGGCTATGCCGCTGCGCTTTCACCCCGGAGAAAAATGGCATTATAGCATGGGCATGGATGTTTTGGGCGCGCTCATTGAAGTCTTCTCTGGCCAGTCGTTTGGTGAATTCCTGCAGAAAAGAATTTTTGAGCCGTTAGGCATGGTGGATACTTCCTTTAAACTGGACCCTATGAAGGCTGAACGGTTGACCACGCTTTACCAAGTTGGTGAAGATCCGTTGCTTCAAATAGCGGACCCAAGTCGCAAAGATTATAGCGCCAACAAAAAATTCGAAAGCGGCGGCGGTGGCTTGCTTTCAACACCGCTAGATTACTACCGTTTTGCCCAATGTCTGCTCAACGGCGGCGAGCTTGATGGGCAGAGGATTCTGGGACGCAAGACAGTTGAATTCATGCGCTCCAACGCGCTCAGCGAGAGCCAAATGCCTGTTGCCTTTGAGGGGCTAGAACCATTTACCGGCTTTGGTTATGGCGTATGCGTCAAGATCATGCAGAATCCAGCAGCAGGAGGATGGATGGGGTCTCCGGGGGACTTTGGTTGGGGTGGCTATGCCGAGACGTACCACTTCATCGATCCAGTGGAGGATCTGATAGGTATCAATATGGTCCAGTGTATGCCATCCATGCACTATCCCATTCGCAAGGAATTTCGGATGGCCGTCTATCAGGCGCTTGTGTAAAGTCAACAATCATAAGGAAGAACCAATGGCTCACGAATATAGTGAAGTACCCTTTGTCCTAAACAAGGATTTAGGACGTCCCCAACTCCCCCACGATGACGCCTATTGCCGCACCAATTCTGACGGTAAACCAGTGATAACGCTTACGGCAGAACAGCGCTATGCCTTCGATTTGCGCGGCTGGCTGCTTGTACCCGGCGTGCTTTCCGAGGAAGAAATGATACCCATGCGGGAGCACGTCAAACGGCTTCATACTGACCCAGAATCGATACCAGAGAAAGACCGTTCCTCGCTGGGTGGACCATTGGAAACGCTCATCGATCATCCAGTGGTGGTTGGATTCATGAACGAGTTTGTCTACAACCCCTTTACGGATGGTTCTAAAACGCCGCCGCTGGGAAATCAGGAGTGCTACGGTTTCCGCTTTGAGTACAGCTTCTCCCAGTATCGTCAAAATGGAGAGGGGCGGTTTGCGCCTCATAATGGGGGTGGCTCAATGAGAGTCCCTGGCGATCACCATACCTACCACGTCTTTCCTGGCCACGCTAAGTCGGTCTTGACCCGAGCTTTATGGGAATTGAATCCAGTACAAGAAGGCAAAGGGGGGACTCTTTTTGTAAGCGGCAGCCACAAATCGGCCTTTCCCGCGCCGGAGGAGAAAATTCGCCAAATAGACTCTCCCTTTTGGGATAATTATAGCTGTCCGGCTGGCTCGGTCCTCTTCTTTACCGAAGCTGTGACCCATAGTTCATCTATTTGGACCGATGAAGAGACGGCACGCTTGGCCGTCTTCAACTCTTACAACATGATTGGCTGCAAATGGCACAACTGGGATCCCAATCCAGAACAGTTGGCGCAGATGCCACCCATGCGGCAAACGCTCTTCCGCCCGGTTTATGTTTCGGGAAATGTGGTTGGATAGGGTGAAGGTCGAATTTGTCTTTCTAAGGAAAAATGGATAACCTTCCGAGAGGACTCACTAAGCTGGCGTAGCTTTGAGTATCGAATCTTCTCGGAAGGTTTCACTCCTACATATAGTCAGCTCTGTTGGAAAATGGTAGTCCAGCTACTCTGATATCGAGCATAGGAAACAACTGTTTCCAACATAACCTCGCTTTAGTAGGAACCTTTGTGATGTACATAGAGCCTTTTGGAGAAGACATAGAGCTACGGAGAGAAAAATCATAAAAAGTGATAATTTTTCTGTAGTTCCTCAACGAATCTCTATATAATCTCGACTCAATGTAGCGCTCAAGAATGAGGACTTTATCTGGTCCAGGTTGTACTATTCGACCACTTAATGCTTTTTCCATCGCTGCTTACCGTGCCGGTCTGGGTATCATTGTACCCGGTTGAGTCTTGAAAAAGCATTTTAACTGAATTGTTGCTAATTGAGCCTTTGGCAAACCATCCACCATCTGTCAGCCAGTTTCCCATGAGCGCATCTTCGAATTGAGCAACGACCATTTGCGTATTATTATACTTCCAAATACCTTGAATCTGCATTATTAGCTCCTTAAGCTGTTTGTTGGAGACGATACCAGTCTATCGTTTTCTCATAATTAATAGACAAAAAATCTGGCAATTTGGTGACTGGCCCAGGTTGAAACCGCTAGACAGAATGTGTAGGAACCTTCATGCAAGCATGTATTCCCTGCCAGATACGTAACCACATTGTGTCGTGACCCAGGACGAATGTTCGCTGCTGGGAAATACAACAACGCGGGGAACGCCATATCGAGTATGGGAGAGAGTGATAGATTTTGACCTGTTGGTAGGCAACGGCATTCCTTGTGGGAATTACCATGTGCAGGAGGTGGGCTGAATTTTAGGAATAAGTCGTAGAAGGTCAGCGGAGAGACAAACTGTATGAACTACACATCATTAATTTGAAAGAAAATTTGTGTGATAATTTCCTTACGACTTCGTAAGGAGTGTATCATGTTGGCTTTGGGTTGTCAATCCCTTTTGAGAAAAAAGGGGGACTCACGTGAGGTTTTTATGAGGTTTTCGTGAAATTCTCATATATGATCTTGCAGAATTCTCTCGACTGCAATATGGAAAAGAAGGGCACACCCCATGGTCACAAACCGTGAATAAAGGCTTAAGTTAAATGAACATCCAACCTCACCAAAGATTTAAGAAAGAGATATTTCTTACCCCAGAGATTACCTCCTCTTTTGCCAAGGCGGCCGGTGATCTAAACCCAATCCACCACGATCCAGAGTTTGCAGCGACAACTCGTTTTGGTCGACTCATCGCCAGTGGAACTCACACTTCTGCGCTCTTAATGGGTTTGACTGCCAATCATTTTTCGACCTTTGGTGCCATGGTTGGCTTAGAGTTTAGCCTTTACTTTAAGAAGCCAGTCTTTGCCGATGAAACTATTGTGCTTGAGTGGCTGATCGTGGACACGAAACCCCACAAGCGTACCCAAGGCTTGATTGTTGATCTCAGAGGGCGCATTCAAAATAGTGAGGGCATTACATCGGTGGGTGCCAAAGGAAAAGTTTTGGTTGCAGAAACGTTGTAATTTGCCGTACTTTATAAGGAGATGACATGCCTCAGCGAATCACAGACTTTGCAGATATCAAAGATGAATTTATCGAACGGGTTGAAGATGCCGTTTGGTGTAATGCGGCAACCGTAGATAGCCAAAATCGACCCCAATCTCGGGTTCTTCACCCCATATGGGAAGGCCCAGTAGGTTGGGTGGCAGTCAATCGAGAATCGCCTAAAGCCAAACATTTAGCCGCCAATCCGTATATTTCATTGGCCTACATCAAGGATCCTATGAAACCGGTCTATGCTGAGTGTGGTGCATTGTGGGAGGACGATCAGGCTATTAAAGAACGTATTTGGGAATTGTTCAAGAGTACCCCAGAGCCAGTTGGCTATGATCCGGGTATGATTTGGAAGAATGCTCAGGATCCAAAGTATGGCTTGCTGAAATTAGAACCATGGCTGATCCGGCTCTATGATCTGCTCAATCAGAATAGTCACCGGATTTGGCGTGCTTAAAAGCGCTATGTACCAGCAATTAGCAAGGAATGAACGAAATTTATGCAAGCATACGCCGTTATTGCCCCAGAAAAGGGGAAAATTGATATTGACTCCCAAGAATTGCCACCGGTTGGCCCCGGTCAAGTCCTAATAGAAAGCCACATTTCGACCATTTCACCAGGTACGGAACTGGCATTTTTGCACCATATGCCCAATACACCCGGCAACTATCCTATGGGGTTTGGCTACTCGTCGTGCGGGACTATTCTTGAAGTAGGCGAAGAGGTTGAAGAATTGTCAGTCGGTCAGCGGGTGGTTTCGCGAGCCCCCCATGCCACCCACGTACTGATGGACGCTAAGCTCTGTTTTCCGGTGCCAGATTCAATTTCTGACGTGGATGCCTCTGTCTATCGGCTAGGATCCATTGCATTGCAGGGTGTACGCAAGGCACAGATTCAGTTGGGCTGGTCGGTTGCCGTATTGGGATTAGGACCGATTGGGAATTTGGCTGCACAAATTTCCCGGGCAACTGGAGCGGCCCAAGTGGTCGGCATCGATCCTGTGGAATGGCGGCGTGACTTGGCTATGAGTTGTGGGCTTGATGCGGTGACGAATTCTGCAGAAATGCTAATGGATGCTCCGGACTATGAAGGCTTTGAGGCGGTAATTGAAGCGACGGGTGCCCCTCAGGTCGTCCCTTCCTCATTCCATCTAGCCAAATGGCGCGGGCATGTCGTTCTCCTTGCCTCGTCCCGCGGCGAGACCAATAACGTTAACTTCTATCGAGATGTTCACAAAAAAGGGTTAACGATCTTTGGTGCTCACGAGTCAACGCGGGCTGCATCGGAAGATCTCTTCTATTTGGCCACTGACCGTACCGATTCACTGACGGTTTTGAAACTACTGGCAACCAAGCGGATTCAGACAGCCCCGCTGGTCAGCGACATCGTATCGTTTGAAGAGGCGGATACGGCCTACGAGCGGTTAGCAAACAGGGAAGAACCATTGATGACCATAGCGTTGCGTTGGAAGTAATGTTGATAGTGAACGCTTCAAATGCATACGACTTAAGCTGGTAATATTTCACCAAACCAGTCATAAAGCAACCTTGAAATGTTGTCTCATGATTGAATGATGTTCAAAATCGTCTTCTTGGCTATAGGCACAGATCAAGTAATTCTCCTTCTGAGGCGTCAAATCATAATGAAGCTGGTCGACAACTTTTTAAGGAAGAAGTGTGTTGCGGTTTGCTAAGTATAAGTACTTAGTTCACGGTTTCTGATGCAGCCAAAATATATCTCAGAAGATTTGTAGTACAAGTGTAATTGAGATAGAATCTCAATTATATCTAACTAATATTTAGCCTCATAAATGCAGTACAAAATGATATAGTGAAGTGAAATCAGATAACCATGCCTATTCGAGCAGATAGAAAAACCTACTTGATTTTTTCGAGTCTATTAGCCCTTCTACTTGTTATTGCATGTGGTACACCAACATTGACAACAACTGCCCAGAAATCACACTAAATAGCTCAAAGCCAGAAGATATCAATGAAGATCATCATAAAAATGAACACAATGAAGAAGGGCATGATGAAGAAGGGCATGGTGAATTACCTGGCATAGAACCAGCCAATCTAAGCAATGGTGAACAACTCCAAGTTATCGCTTCTACTAGCATTGTCGCTGACATCGTTGCTCAAGTCGGCGGTAACCGTATCGAGCTTACGGGACTCATCCCGACCGGGGCTGATTCCCACAGCTTTGAAGCCTCACCCCAGGATCTGATTGCACTCAACGATGCCCACGTAATCTTTATCAATGGTCTGCATTTGGAAGAGGCGCTAGACCCGATTCTAGATTCGCTTGATGGAGGCAATCCGATCGTCTCTGTCAATGTTGGTGTTGAAACCATTGGATTGGGCCAAGATGGTCATAGTGCACAGGTTCATGTCGACAAAGATCATGCACACGAGGGGGTAGATCCCCACACGTGGTTCAGTATTCATGCTGTTGAGCAGTGGGTCACAAATATAGAGCATGTGCTGAGTGACCTGGATCGAGTTAATGCTGAAATCTTCGAAGAAAACGCCCAAGCTTATCTGGCGGAATTGAAGATTCTTGAAGAAGAGTTGGATGGCATGATTGCTGAGCTACCCGTAGAAAAACGCATTCTGATAACCGATCATGCAGTCCTTGGGTACTTTGCCGCTGAGTATGAGTTTAAGGTTGTTGGTACCGTGATTCCTTCGTTCAGTACAATCGCCGTTCCTTCGACGAGAGAGCTAGCAGCGTTACAGGATCAGATTAAGGCAGAGGGAGTGACAGCTATATTTGTAGGTTTCTCTGCCAACCCAGCCATGATAGAACAAATTGCCAACGATATGGGTATTCAAGTCGTCCCGATTTATACAGAATCTCTCAGCAATGCTGACGGTCCAGCCGCCAGCTACCTTGAGTTTATACGGTACAATGCAGCAGTGGTAGTAGCTGCTCTCAAATAAGTAAAAACGGTTGAATCGAGATCCGGCTCTGAGTTCTTTAAATCTAAACAAGCGTAGCCAGAGTCTCGTTTAACTGTGGCTGTTGTTTATTTGAAAACCTAATCTTCTTGCTCTTTCGGCAATTGCAATTGCTCAACAGGACCGTTTTCAAACAGTTGCCACAAATATTGAGCCATCTCCAAAGATGTATGCGTCTGTCCACTTTCTAGCCACCATTGAACGATTCCCATTTGGGCGGTACTCCAATATCGCAGCAAAATAGGGAGCGGGATGGTCATCCCCTCTTCATCTACTCCAATAGTCTTAAAAAAGATCACTAACTCTTTCTCTATTGTCTCCCGAACAAGCTCTTGAAAGCGAGGCATTTCTGAGAGAAGAGAGAGGTAGAATGGCGCGTAAGCTGCACAATGTTCAAACATACGTTGTAGCGTCTCGATCGGGTGCCCGGGCATAAAGGCTTGGACGGAGACCAAATGCTCGTCAATAATTTTGAGAAAAACTTTTTCAGCTAAGTCATAAATATCGTCATAGTGACGGTAAAAGGTCGCCCGATTGATCATTGCCCGCTCAGCGAGTATCTGAACGGTCATTGAGTTAAAACCCTCCTCAACAACCAGTTCCATAAAGGCCTGTTGAAGCATCTGTTGAGTCCGCTTGACCCTTCGATCACCACTTTGTACATTGTTTCTGCGGTCGTTTTCAAACAGAGTTGAGTCTAACTTTTGCGACATTTTTGGCTTTCTGCTGCTTATGCAGCGAATTTAGGAATATGTGTATTGAATCTAGCGAAAGCTTAGTATATTGTATATATAGTCTGGATTTAATTATACCGCGGTCGCTTTAAAAACGGGGAGTTTCCTATACCCTATCAGAGTGACCAAACACTTGTTTTCAAACGGAGCCGAGTATAGTAACAGTAGACTGCAATGGGATTGACATTAACAAAGCCGACTTTGGATTAAGCGACCAAACGACTGCGGACTACTGAATATAGCTTTAAATAGTATATCTTAAGTATATCGCGTTGCTTGAAATTTCTATGATAAATCTCAAAGGGGAGAGGAATATGGTAAGCGCAGGATTAGAAACTGGAAATGAGCAGATGACAAAACCCTACCGTCTCAGTTGGAGTGATATGGGTGAATTTCGACGAGACCAGATAGGCAAAGTACTCGAACTGACCCAGCAACTTGGCCGCGTCGCTCACATCAGCGCTTTAGGCATTCCCATCTATTTCATCAGTGAGCCTGAGATGATTCGTGAGATTTTGGTGCGCCACGCCAATGATTTACACAAAGATCGCTTTACCAAACATATGTTCAAACGGTGGCTCGGTGAGAGCATTCTAACAACTGAAGGTACGAAGTGGCAACGACAGCGAAAGCTGATTCAGCCCATCTTCCACGCCGTCCACATTCATGATTTTGCTGCGGTCTTTGCCGATAGAGCGAAAGAGATGTGTGATCGATGGCGGGTTGGAGATACTTACGAGTTGGGTCGTGAGATGATGGAACTGACCCTACGGATCATCTGTCGGACCATGTTTAGCGAGGACATTGACGGTCTAATCGACAAAATGGATGAATACCTGAAAGTAATCAGTAAGGAGGCCCAGTTCCAGCTTAACTACCCCTTCACTGTTCCCAATTGGGTCCCGCTTCCCACCTATCGTCGCCAAGATCGAGCCGTCGACGGTATCCACAAACTGCTGCTTGCTATCATTCATAAGAGACAAGCCCGAATCCAAAACGGAGAAGAGGTCCCATCAGATCTGTTGACCATGTTGCTCACTTCTAAATATGAAGATGGCCAGATGATGAGTGATAAGCAAGTTCTAGATGAGTGTATGGTTGTATTCTTTGCCGGGCATGAGACAACAGCGGTTGGCTTAACTTGGACATGGGCCACGCTGCTTCAGCACCCAGATGTTTTGGAGAAATTAACAAAAGAGATTGACGAGGTTATTGGCGATCAAGCGGTTCACTATGAAGATTTAGCCAAAATGCCCTACTTGAGTCAGGTCATTAAAGAGGCGCTCCGTCTTCATCCACCTGTAGCTGCAGTTGCCCGTGCCGTGACCAATTCCTTTGACATCAATGGATATCACTTTAAGCCGAAAGATACAATAGCGATCCATATCAATACCCTCCACCAACAAGAGGAATTTTATCCTGAGCCGCATCGTTTTGACCCGGACCGCTTTGCGCCAGATCAAGAGCAGCCAGATCGTTATACCTACATGCCTTTTGGTGCTGGTTCACGAATCTGTGTCGGGAATGCCTTCGCCATGCTAGAAATGCAGATCGTTTTGGCGACGATGATTCAATCTCTGCGGCTTTCTCTAGCCCCTGGGCAGGAGTTTGTACCACAACAGCTAATTACGTTGAGGCCGCGGGATGGGGTGAAGGTGAAGGTTGGGGCCAAACGATAACCCTGTAAGTTACACTTCGCCCGAAAAGACTTGTCCCGGCTCTTGTCCATTCCAATCTGAGGAATTTTGAGGAGTGAGGACAGAACTTTTCTGGCCATCTATACTGACTAATCATGGCCAGGAGATGACGCCAACGCTGGGGCGGTCTTACTTACCGCTGCGTTGTCTGCTGGCTTTACCGAACTGAGTCGACCACCAGGGGCCAAGGCGCTTACCAGCCAACTAAGTGCGGCGGCCACAAATGCCACCACGAAGACACCTTGAATCGCGCTGCCCAAGATAGTTCGTAGCGCACCGTCCAAGGCCACAGCCGCGCTGCTCCCGGCTACTGGATCAACCAAGCTGTCCAAGGAGATGCTATCCGGTTCTAGCCCAGCTGCGATCAAGCCAGAAGAGAGCCGTTGCGTCAATACGACGCCCATGACGCTGACACCCAGGGTGCCGCCGATATTACGACAAAACTGAAGTGTCGAGGTGGCAGTGCCCAACTCCCGCTTGGGCACTGCGTTCTGTATGGCAATCAGAAAAGGTGAAACCGAAAAACCCATGCCCACACCCATCAGCCCCAGGCTAATCATAGCTTGAGTACGACTCATCTCGCCGGTGGAGTAGGCCATAAAGAAAGAGCCGATTGTGAGTAGTGAAACGCCCACCATGATCACGATCCGATAATTGATGTAGAGCAGGGCGCGACTGCCGATAATGCTGGCAAAGACCCAGCCCAGCAGCATAGGCATAAGGGTGGAGCCAGCCTCAGTCGCGCTCGTGCCGATAACGGCTTGAACAAAGAGCGGCACAAATGAGAGGCTGCCAAATACGGCCCACCCAGTCAGAAAACCGTGACCTGTGGCCGTGACAAAGAGTCGTTCTCGAAAGAGTGACAGAGGTAAAATCGGGTTGATGGCTCGACGCTCAACCCAGAACAGGACCATTAGTAGGAGGATTAGCGTCACACCCAGCAAACTCCAGCCCAACAATGTATCAATGATGAATAGCCCTAGGAGAAGAGCAATCACGGTGACGCTTAGAAGAACCGCTCCTAGATAGTCTACAGAAGGCCGATTTACATGATCCAAATCGGGTTCTTGCATGGCCAACCAGACTGTAATAGCGGCAATGATACCAGGTAAAACATTAACCCAGAAGACCCAGTGCCACGAGAGCTGGTCGACTAAAAAGCCACCCAAGAGTGGGCCGGCAATAGAGGACACACCCCAAACGCCTGCAAAGAGTCCCTGCATGCGCGCTCTCTGCTCAAAGCTGAAGATATCTCCCACAATGATAAAGACCAAAGGCATGACCCCACCAGCTCCTAGCCCTTGTATGGCCCGAAAAGCAATCAATTGCTCCATTGTCTGGGCAAAGCCACAGAGCACTGAACCAAACAGAAAAAGGAGCATGGCGGCAGTAAAAACGGGGCGTCGACCGTAGATGTCGGAAAGCTTACCGTAGATCGGCACCGTTGTGGTTGAAGCTAACATATAGATGGAGAACGCCCAACTGTAGATGGACAGCCCACCAAGCTCCCCAACGATAGTGGGCATAGCCGTGGCAATTACAGTAATCTCCATAGACGCCATAAAGAGACCCAGCATAATGCCCGCGGTGGTGAGAATGGTCCGTTGCTGTGACATAAAATTCCTTGAATTAAGGAACGGGGCATAAATAAGTAGCGCGTTGGTGACTGGCACTTAACCTCCTAGTGAGCGTGAGGCATGGCTTACCAACCGACTGGCTTCGTGAGTGCCTGTCACCTTGTGTCCAAGTTATTTAATTCCCATTCCTAAGCAGAAACCTCAGCGCGCCGATACTGACTCATATACAAGTCATGATAAAAGCCACGCTGTTCGAGTAATTCCTCATGGGTTCCCCGTTCGATGATCTGATGGTCGTTGACCACCAAAACCAGATCGGCTTTGCGAATGGTGCTGAGTCGGTGGGCGATGACAAAGGAGGTGCGCCCATCCATGAGTCGAAGCAGAGCCTCTTGAATCTGCATTTCCGTGCGTGTATCGACGCTGCTGGTGGCCTCATCCAAGATTAAGATGCGCGGATCGGCAAGAATTGAGCGGGCAATGGAAATTAGCTGGCGCTGGCCTTCGCTAAAGTTGTTGCCCTGCTCCGACACCTCAGTCTGATAGCCGTTGGGTAAGAGGCGAATAAAGCGGTCCGCATTGGCCATGGCCGCGGCGGCAATCACTTCTTCATCGCTGGCATTCAAACGACCATAGCGGATGTTCTCCAAGACTGTTCCAGAAAAGAGAAAGGTGTCCTGCAAAACTATGCCCAGTTGTTCCCGCAAGGAAGCCTGCTGTACCTTGCGAATGTCCCAATCATCAACTGAAATGGCTCCTTCCGTCACGTCATAGAAGCGGCTGAGTAGGCTGATGATGGTGGTCTTACCTGCACCGGTTGGCCCGACCAGTGCAATGGTCTGGCCCGGTTCCGCTGTCAGATTGACATTGCGCAGTACAGGCTTTTCTGGTTCGTAGGCAAAGCTGACGTTATCGAAGTGTACTTTGCCCTGAATGTGGCCAAGCAGTTCCGCACCTTCGGCATCGCGCACAGTCGGCTCAGCATCCAATACGGTGAAGATCCGCTCAGCACCAGCCAAGGAGGATTGGAGCTGATTGTAGAGCATGGCAATGCCGCGCATGGGTCGAAAAAAGTTCATAATGTAGACCACAAAGGTGGCAATGATGCCTACCTCTACAATATTGCGGGGCGGGAGTGCCAACCAACCGCCCAGCAGCGCGGTCACGGCAATCGTAACCGTCATCATGGTAGTGAACATGGGACCAAGGGCGGCTGTAATGATATCAGCAGTGATGCCGACCCGGCGCTGTTCAGCATTGACCACTTCAAACTTGTCGATGACATCATCCTCCCGGGCAAATGCCTTAACCACCCGCACACCCGCGATATTTTCCTCCATGACTGTATTGAGTTCGCCCAGATTGCGCTGCACTTTGCGGAAGGATTTGCGGCTGTATTGGGTCACCAGTACGGTAATATAGACCATAATAGGAATAATGATCAAGGCAGCTGTGGCGAGCTGCCAATTCAAAAAGAACATGGCAATCAGAATACCACCCAGCAGTAAGATATTCGAGGTAAATTCGATTAATCCATTGGAGAGAGTACGGTTGATCGTCTCCGAATCGTTTGAGATGCGGCTCATGAGATCACCAACCCGATTGCGATCGTGATAGGCCATAGAAAGGGTTTGAATGTGGGAAAAGATTTGTTCGCGAATGTCGGCCACAAACTGTTGACCTATCGTGACCATCATAAAACCCTGGACCACGCCAGCAATGCCGGCACCCACGTAAACGGCAATCATCCAGAGTGCGGTGCGCATGACGCCACCACTGTCGTTGGTTGCCACATAGTTGTCAATGGCTTGCCCCAGCAGAATCGGCCCGGCCAAACGAAATAGAGTACTAATGACAACGAGAATGGCCACCAAGGTTAATTGGATGCGAAAAGATCTTAAATAGCTAAAGAGGCGGACTACGGTTGAACGCGTGTTGCGTGCGCTTTCACCAGTTAACCCACCCGGGCCACCGGGCCCCATACGAAGTCCCTGCCTTGGCATACTCTTTGTCGTACCTGTGGACTGGCTCATGCGCTCACCTCCTCGCCAAATTGGGAACGATAGATCTCTTGATAGATGGAGCTGCTCTCCATGAGAGTACGGTGAGTACCTGTTGCCACAATCTTGCCTCCATCCAGAATAATGATCTGATCGGCATCTAACACGCTGTTGATGCGTTGGGCCACAATAAAGGTCGTGGTTCTCTCCATCAAGGTGGCCAATGCCTGCTGAATTTTGAACTCAGTATCTAAATCCACGGCACTGGTGCTGTCATCCATAATGAGAATAGCTGGTTTGATTAATAACGCTCTGGCGATGGCAATGCGCTGCTTCTGTCCGCCCGAGAGATTTGCGCCCCGAGCTTCAACCTTGCTCTCATAGCGGTCGGGCATGGCTTCAATAAAATCATGAGCCTGGGCTGCTTTGGCTGCAGTTAACACTTCATCCATCGTCGCATCTGGACGACCGTAGGCGATGTTTTCGCGCATAGTACCGCTAAAGAGCGTATTTTGCTGTAGAACTACACCTATCTGGCTGCGCAGCGAATCCGTTGCCCACTCCCGAATGTCAACGTCATCGACAAGAATCTGACCACCGGTCACATCATAGAAGCGGGGGATCAGGTGGACCAGCGTACTTTTGCCGGAGCCAGTCGCCCCCAACAAGGCGACCTGTTGCCCTTGTTTGACAGTAAATGAGACGCCATCTAGGACTTCTTCGTTGAGCCATTCACTCATTTCAGGATGATCTATCTGGCCAGCGCCATTAGCTGTTACACTGCCATTTCTATCTCTAAGCTGAACTGAACTTACATCTGCTGTGGCACCATTAACTGCTGCTGCACTTTTGTGGCTTCCATTAATGACCTGCGTGTTCGGCGCTGCGCTCGAACCGTTCTGGCCTGACTGTTTCTCAATGGACTCTTTCCACTTTTCAGCCCGCCCATTTGGTTGGATGTCTCCATCTTGTTGGCCCCTCTCTCGACCGCTCAGGTAGCGAAACGAGACATTATCAAAGACGACGCTTCCTTGCATCTTTCTCTTGTGTGGTGCTGCGGCTACTTGGATGGTCGGTTCTGTATCCAACACGGCCCACATTCGTTCTGCAGAAGCGTCAGCCCGAGAGACCATGGCGAGCATGTTGCCCAAAAAGAGAATCGGCCCCATGCCAATCATCAAATAGTTGTTAAAGGCAATTAACTCTCCCAGGGTAAGTCGACCATTGATCACGTCGAGACCACCCCACCAGATGACGAGGCTGATCCCTACATTGGTCAACACCAGTAGCACAGGAGAGGCCAGCGCTAGCAGTCGTCCTACTTCGACGTTTTGATCCCGGTACTCGACGTTCCGCTCGTCAAAGCGCCCGATCTCATGGCGCTCCCGAACGTATGCTTTCACAACTTGAACACCCGCCAAATTCTCCTGCACAACCGTATTTAAGGCACCCAATTTGCGCTGTACTTTTCCAAAGAGAGGCTGGGCCGCTTGCATGAGCTTCCAGACTAGGATGCTGCTCAACGTCAATACGACAATCATGATGAGGGAGAGACGCAGATCGGTAATCAGCATCATAACCACGCTACCGATAAGCATGAGGATGAGACGCAGAAGCAAAGCTACGCCCGCGCTAAAGAACATGCGCACCGTATCCACATCGCTGGAGACTCGGGTCATGAGCTGTCCCGTCTGCATCTGGTCTAAATTAGCAAAGGAGAGTCCTTGAATATGCTGGAAAAGCACATTACGCAGATCATAGGCTAACCCCTGGGAGACCTGGGCGCGACAAACGCCCTGCCCCACCGTGGTCAACGCACCCACAACCGCTCCGCCGAGCATAATTGCCGTCCCCCACCAAACGGCCCCCATATCTCCCGCACGGATCCCTTCGTCAACAATATATTGGAGCATACGCGGTACAATCAGCTCCATAGCAACTGGCAGCACCACGGTAAAAAAGCCAATAAACATGAGCCAACGATAGGGACGCAAATATTGGCTCATTCTTCGCAATGCATTCATTCGTCCTCCTCAATTTCCATCAGTTCCATCAAATCTGACAAGGCTTTGTTGATTGTTTCCAAACGTTCTCCTGATAATTCCCCAATTTTGTTACGCAGCAGCGGAATGCCTCCTAAGGGCACATGTTCGACAATCGACCGTCCTGCTTCGGTTAAGTTCACTACCACAACCCGATTGTCTTCCACCGAGCGGGAACGGGTTACGTAACCTGCTTCTTCCAGTTTGGCAATAATAGCCGACGTTGTACTGGCACTGTTGTAGAGGTAGGCTTGTACTTGCCCAACGGTAACCTCGCCTGCATCCATCAGAAAACGCAACACAGCAAGCTGACGCGGCCGCACACCTTCCTTATGTATTTGACGGGCGTAGCTGCGCAGGTAGCGATTGATTTGGAGAAATTTATGGATGGCTTCTTGGGCCTGCGGTTCGGTTGGGTTATTCACGTAACTGTCGTCTTGCGGAAAATGTTTCGATAACGAAATATTCGATTACGAAATAATAGGTTAAGAGGTGTCTGTTTGTCAAATGGGGAGAAGTGAAGTGTATATCTTTGGCGGCTGTAGACTTAGGTCACATTTGCAATGTGACAAGTATGACCAATTCGCAAGGTCTCTTTGGATACAGGGATAGCTTGATAACCGTCCGATTCAAATCGGACTACGATTATCGACCACATAAGCGGATCAAGTGTCACGATGCGGAGTTTCTTGGTAATTTACCAGTGCCCTTAAGGGGATCTAGTTCGTAATGAGAGCGTAAACATCGTCATAAACTTCGCGGGCTAGCATAAATTCTATCCAGCCTGCACGTTTAGGGAATTCATCAAAAGCCGGGTCATTGATGAGGAATGAGGTATCGTCGTAGCCGATAACGGTGACAGCGTGTTGTGTATTCTCATTATCCCAATAGTCAAGCTGGCCTGTGAGAACGGGCACGATGACGGGGTTGCCTCGATCGATCTGTTGGCGAATTTCAGGTTCTTCGCCGACAGCAAGGGTCACTATTACACCCAACCTTTCGATGCGAGTAATTTGGGAGAAGGGAATACCCATTGACGTGAGGCCCAACATTCTATTGAGTCGCCGTTGAGATTGATTAATTTGGCGGCGAGCCAGCACAGATTGAACGCAAGCTACCAAACAACCCTTCTCGGCTTCTTGGGTTCGATAGCTTTTCTAGGGTAATTGATCAATGTTGCTTGCAAAAAAATGGAAACCATAGTCTATTATCCACGACTAGTCTTTTCTAACAATCTCCTCTGTTCGCAATAGTCTTCTAAATAGTCGATCAAATAGTCTGCTCGGACGATGAAATCTTAGCGTGTGCCTGATAATCTATATCTATAGTTCAGTCAGTCAGTTTCAAACAAGACACTTGTTTGTTTTTTTGCTGAATGGTCAATAGAAATGAATATTCAAGGAGAATTCAATCATGTCACACACAAAACAAAATCAAATCAACTGGGCCATTCCGTTTTTTATGATCTGGACAGGTCAAGCCCTCTCTCAACTCGGCAGCCGGGCCGCTGGCTGTGCGCTAGTCTGGTGGGTGCTTGGGGTGGCTTTCAAAACAGGATGATATCGATCAGGATGGGGGCAATAGGCATGAGTTTGACCTTGCTGGCAGTTGGGCTGGTACCAAGCTATGCTTTCTGGCTGGCCTGCGTTGTTATGCTCATCAGCGGTTTGATGAATTCCTTTGTCAATGGCTCGTTTAATGCCTTCTTTCAATCGCTTATCGCACCGGAGATGCAGGGGCGGGTTTTCTCACTTATGGGTAGTATGATGCAGGTTTTGGCCCTAACTGGTTTCCTCCTTATCGGGCCGTTGACCGAATGGATTGGCATTCAAACAGTCTTTGTTGGAGCTGGGGTTTGCGCAGTTCTGATTTCCTCATCGATGCTTTTGATGCCTCCCATTCATCAGATTGAAGATCAGAAGGCTGAAGACGAACCTGTTCTCTCAGATGCAGCCTTGGTGACACCGTAATGAGTAATCAAAGTGGGTAAAGTAAGCCCTATCAGATAAATTGATCAGCTAAAAGCCAGTGGAAAATTTTCCACTGGCTTTTACAAATTGTAAAGGTGGCCAGATACAACTGTCGTTTTGAAAATGGGGCGATCTCCATCTGTGTAGGGAAAGTTCTGTGTGCAGAGATAGCCAGGTCGTGTTAGAATACACCCTATGACAAGAGGAATGACTGAAGCCAACTTTACCAAAGCAATCATCAAATTTGAGAAGGAACACTTGGGGCGTGGTCCGCTAGATGCCCGCACCATCTTCCTCAACGACATGGTTCTTGTGCGCCTCAAAGGGTTAATGACTCCTGCTGAACAAAAATTAGCTGCGAGTACCGAAGGACGGGATCTTGTCAAAGAGATGCGTCGACAACTTTTTGAAAGTTCACGTCCATTGCTGGAAGATATTGTGCAAAATGTGATCGGTTGTCAACTAGTTAGCCTACATACAGATATGAGCACAAAGACTGGAGAACGAGTAATCATTCTGGTTGTAAATGAAGATCTAGATAAAAAGTATCCACCAGCAAAAGGGAAACGCTAATCTAATTCTTATCCCTGACGTTGAACAAACGCTTGACAAAGTTTAAATATCCTGTATAATGTGATTAACAAGCTAATTTAGGTGGACTAGGTAGGGTATAGCCTTTACTTCTATATAAAGCTCCGTTTCAAAACCGCGGTTTAAACTCCCGAGTGGAGCTTAAGAAAACTACGGTTTTGCAAACGACCGCAGTATAGGTAAAGGGGATAAGATACAAAGTAGGCCGACATACGTACTTGATTTTGGATCAGGTTCGATGTCGGTCTTTTTATTTCCATTTTTAAGAATGTGTACAAATATCTGTGTATTTTACTCAAGATTGACTCATTCAGGCGGCAAATCATTTCGTTCAGAAAACGAAATGATTCATGGCCTTCGCGCCCATAGTGGTATTTAGACAAAAATGACTCTACTTAATCAAAATGCTCCAAAAATCCAGCAGTTAGGCATAGGTAGATTTAGCGCAGTTGGGTGGATACTTGCGCTCCTACCGCTGTCCATCTTCGTAGCGTTGCTGAATGTTCAGAACGAAGTTGTAAATGGCAATTTGATTCAAGGAAGCATACCGTGGATCCCAAGCCTGGGGGTTGCGCTTTCGTGGCAGATTGATGGACTCAGCTTACTTTTTGGTCTTCTGATTAGCGGTATCGGCGCGCTTGTGCTTGTCTATGCAAGTGGCTATTTGGCTGGTGATAAACAGCTAGGACGCTTTTATCTTTACCTTTTGATCTTTATGGCGGCCATGTTGGGCTTAGTTTTCTCGGCGAACCTGCTGATGCTCTTCATCTTCTGGGAGCTAACTAGTATTAGCTCCTACTTGTTGATTGGTTATAAGCATCGCTACCAATCCTCTCGTTCGGCTGCGCTGCAGGCACTATTAGTCACGGGTGGTGGTGGGCTGGCATTCTTGGCAGGTATACTGCTTTTAGCACAGGTGGCTGGGACGCTGGAGATCGATCAATTGGCTGCACAAAGCCAGATGATTCAAGAGCATCCGTTCTACTTGGCAATCATTTTACTCATGTTGCTTGGAGCCTTTACCAAATCGGCTCAATTCCCATTTCACTTCTGGCTACCCAATGCAATGGCTGCGCCGACCCCGGTGAGTGCTTATCTCCATTCGGCTACGATGGTCAAAGCGGGAGTCTACTTGGTTGCCCGGATGACGCCTGTGTTGGGGAATAGCGCTCTCTGGTTTGGTTTACTCACTACGGTAGGCGCAATAACGATGATAGTGGCTGCTTTCCTGGCTTGGCATCAAACAGATCTAAAGCGCATTCTGGCCTATACCACCATTAGTGCCTTGGGTACGTTAATGCTTCTGTTAGGTGTGGGCACATCGGTTGCGCTTAAGGCAGCGATGGTCTTTCTCGTGGCCCATGCACTCTACAAAGGTGCCCTCTTCATGATAGCTGGAGCAGTAGAGCATCAGACTGGCTCGCGGGATATTCGGCAACTTGGGGGACTATGGCGCGTCATGCCCCTGACTGCATTGTCGGCTGCTCTAGCTGGTCTATCGATGAGTGGCATCCCGCCGTTCACAGGTTTTGTGAGCAAGGAACTCTTCTATGAATCGACCCTATATACACTAGGTGCAGGTTGGATACTTACTGGTGCAGCCTTGGTCACCAATATATTAACGGTAGTCGCCGCCGCAATGGCAGTAATCCGTCCCTTTATAGATAGCCAGAAAAGTTCTATCCTTCCTTCTCGAAATTTCCTAGAGTGGAGTGGGAAGAGTCGGGACAAGACTTTTCTGGCGAAGTATACTGGACAGCGCACAGCAGAGCAAGGGAAGATCTCTGAGGCAAGCATGAGTCTGTGGTTGGGACCCATTGTACTCGCTGGAGCTGGTTTAGTGAGTGGACTTTTTATCGGGACGGTGGGGACTGAATGGATTGCCCCAGCAGCCAGTGCCGTAGCGGGTGACTCGATTGATGTGAAACTTTCGCTTTGGCACGGCATTAATCCCATGCTTCTGCTTAGTGGACTCACTATCGTTTTAGCTGGGCTTGTATGGGTATGGCAGGAGAAACTGTTAGCGGTAACGTCACGGATTAATATAGGCCGTCAAATTGGGCCGGAGCGTGGGTATCTTTGGTTACTAGGTGGCTTACCCCAATTTGCTGTTTGGGTTGGTGTCACGGATTATTCGCCAGTGTCGAGTTAGTAAAAAGATAGAGTAAACTTATCAGAGAAACCAAGAAAGGGGATCTCTGATGACGATAAAAGAACGTGAGGCCGAAATAGTCCGAGTCAAGGAATCAAGCTTTGC